>NZ_BOPH01000033.1 GCF_016863655.1 Virgisporangium ochraceum | reverse complement strand
GGGCCACCACCACGCGGCGCCGGGCCGTCCACCGGGCCGCGCTGCGCCGGAATCTCGGGACCACCACCACGCGGCGCCGGGCCGTCCACCGGACCGCGCTGCGCCGGAATCTCGACACCACCACCACGCAGCGCCGTGCCGTCACCGCCACGGACCGGTCCTTCGAACACGCGCGTGCCCGAGCCGCCGCCACCCCCGCCGCCGCCCGGGGCCTCGCTGGGGATGCGCATCTCCGGCTCGCGCAGCAGCATGCTGCCGAGGTCCTTGCCGATGTTGAGCATGTGCCGGTCGCCGCGGACCGTCTCGGTGTACTCGGCCGCGGGCCGGCCGCCCTCGCCGGCGACGAACGCGGTCGTGCGTTGGCCCGACTGCCAGGTGCCGCCACGGGCGTCGTACTCGGCGATGCCGCGGGCGCCCTCGTACCGCACCCCGGTGTTGACCTGTCCCTCGGGACCGCGCATCTCGAAGATGCGCACCTCGCCCGGGAGGCGGATGTCCATCGGCACATGCGCCTGCCCGAACACCTTCGCGAACGTGGGGTTCTTGGCCATCCAGTGCTTGGCGGTCTGGAAGACCTCGGCCCGGGTCGGCGCGAACGTCTTGTTGTAGGCACCGAACGCGGCGCCGATGGCCGCACCGTGCACCGCTCCCTCGCCGACCTTGCCGAGGTCGAATCCCTTGCCCTGGGCCCAACTCGCGACCTGGTCGGCGGTCGCGGTGACGGCACCGGCGACAGAGCCGGTGAAGGTGTGCATCACGATGCCCTTGCCGCCCATGATGCCCAGGAACGCGGCGGTGTGCGCGGCGCTCGTCAGGACCTGGCTCACGTCGATGCCGACGTCGCTGAACCGCGGGCCTTCGCCGGCGTTCAGTGCCCAGACCTGCGCGCCGAGGTTGATGCCTCCGCCGAGCACGAAGCCCGCCGCGGCCCGCATCGGTATGCCCTTGGCCCATTCGAGGGCCATCCGCTTGATGACCTGACCGCGCCCGAGTTCCATGCCCTCCCGGACGGCGGTCGAAACCACCCTGCCGGTGATGTCGCGCGCACCGTTGACGCCGGCCCGTTCCAGCCCTTCGACAGCCAGGCGACCGGCGACCCGCTGGCCGATCGTCTCGGCTCCCTCGCGGAACAACGCGTCGGCCATCCGCGTGCTGAATCTCGCGACGATCTTGCGGGCGATCGCGTCGCGGACGGCGTTCGTGATCTGCCGTTGCAGCGCCCGCTCGGCCAGTTGCGCGCCACGGCCGGCGAGCCTCGTCGTTCCGCCCGCGGCCAGCCGGCCCAGTGCGACGCGCGCCAGGCCGGACGCGCGGTGCCGTGCGGTGGCCCGCGCGATGGTGCGGACCACGCCCCGGCCCAGCGCCCGCAACGGCATGCCCGCGATGCTTCCGCGCGTGCCCACCGTTCCGCGCACCGCGCCCCGAGCCAGTACCGGCATCCCGCGCGCACCCACGTTGCCGACGCCACGCACCGTGCCACCGGCGGCGACGCGTCCGCCGGCGCGGGTGGCGCCCGGCCGGCCGAGCTTGACGAGCCCCCTGTACATCGGGCGTGGGAGCGCTCCGAGCGCCCGCCTCGGTGCCGCTCGGAGCGCCGCGCCGACAGCCCTGGGGATGATGCCCTTGATCGCGGCGATGATCGAGCGCATCACCGCCGTCTGCGCGAGGCGGGTCGCCGCGAAACGGCCGAGCGCCGTGACGAGACCGATCCCCCACAGCGCGATCATGATGATGTCGACGATCAGCATGATGGCGAGCAGGATGATGTTCAGGACGAACGCGTACGACCCGATCTCCAGTTGAAGGCCGTACATGGAGATGTCCATCGACATCTGAGCGGTGGCCATCTGCAGGTCGGCGATCGCCATGGTGAGGCCGTGGAAGGCGAGGCCGAACTGCGCCGCCGTGCCGTCACCCGACCAGTCCGACGAGATCTTCTGACCGGCGTCGACGGACCCGTCGAGGAAGTCACCGAAGTGCTCGCTGTACCTCAGCCACTGCTCGGCGAACGGGTAGACGTCGGCGTAGTTGTCCTCGGGCAGTCGTCCGAAGAGAAGGTCGCTCACCCAACCCGGAGCGGGTGGGATCCACTCGGAGATGTTGAAGAACCAGTCGTCGAGGGTGAGGAGAACCTCGATCGCCTCGTTGTGGTAACTGACGTTGAACGGCATGTCGTCACACCCGCCGGACGCACGACGAAACGGCAGCCGGGCACGACCCGACTGCCGTTGTCATCGACGGCGGACGCGACCTCACGTCGCCCGCGCGCTCGCGAGCTCCGCAGCGGCGATGGCGTCCTGCCAGAGGATGGTGGTCGTCGCCGTCACGACGTTGTTGCCGATCGTCTCGGCGTCGGTGGCCCAGGTCCTGCCCATTTCCAGGAGGTCCTCGTGTCGTGGGCCGTCGGCGCCTTCGAGGACCGCGGCGTAGTTGTCGGTCCAGAAGTCCTGCGAGTAGCCGTCTTTCCTCGTGAACACCGACGCCGCCCGCAGCGACCCCGCGGAGCCCGCGACCGCGCGGTTGAGCGCTCCGCCCTGCGACACGAGCGTGTTGCCGGCGGCGAGGACACTTCCGACGTCGCGGAAGACGATGTAGTTAGGCATCCTTCCTGCCCTCCAGGTCGGCGTCGTGGGCGCTGAACAGGTCGGGCCCGCCCTTCAACTGCTCGGCCATCGAGCGCAGGTCCTTCGGCAGCAGCTCGTCGCGGAGCTCGCGGGCCTGGCGCTGACAGTCTTCGATCGCGTCACGGGCGGTGGCCATGATCGCCGCGGCGAGTGCCTTCGAATCCGGATTACGGAAAACGCGCGGATCCAGTTCGAGGTCGACGAGTTGACCCCGCGGGCCGACGACCACCCGGATCAGCCGGTCGTCCGACCGGGCCTCGCCGCGGATGGCCAGCATCCTCTGTTGCGACTCGACCACGTTCTGGCGGGCCTTCTGCAGGTCGTCCACCATGCTGCGCAGGATGCCCCAGTCAGGTCGATCCATCGCGGCCCTCCCCCGTCAGTCAGATCGCCAGGTCGATGTATCAATCTAACCTCGCAGGTCGAGCCGGCGAAACCGCAAACGTCGTCCGAGGTGCCGGGGTGCGGAGATCGGCTAAGCTCGTAACGACGAACACTCATGCCATCCGACTACGGGGAGTCGCCATGGCCGACGGGCCGCCCGACGGGTACGACTACGACCCTGCGCATGACATCAACACCGACGAAGGCTGGCTGAAGGACGACAAGGGCAACCCGATCATGGGTGGCGGCGTCCAGGTCAACCTCGAGGGCCTGCAGGGCTACAGCCAGAAGGTCTACCAGATCCACCAGAACTTCAACGGGATGGCGGGCACCCTTGTCGGCCCGATGAAGGACATGGCCCTCGGCGCGTTCGGCACCCCGGGTCAGGGCCTGCCGTGGGCCACGGCCATGGCCAGCCTGATCGGCCACAACATAGGCCAGCTCATGGACTTCAACAAGAACATCTCCATCGGCGTCATGAACGTGGCCTACGCCGCACAGACCGTGGCCAACGTCTTCGGCGACACCGACGCGGGGTCCGCGGCCAACCTCCAGGCGATCGACTTCGCGTTCGGCAACCGGAAGGCGGCGCCCGACAGCGTGCCGCAGTACGTGCTCGACAACGTGCCCACCTGGGAGGAGTTCCAGAAGGACCACCCCGAGGTCGCCGCGCAGATGGGTCCGGGTGTCACGCCGATCGGCGGGGTGCCCGTCACGAACGGCGACACCACGACCACCAAGGTGGTGATCCCGCAGGCCGGCGGCCCGCCCATCGTGATGGAGACGACACAGCGGGTGTGGACCACCCCGGCGGGCTACTCGGGTGTCGTCACGACCGTCAAGATGAACGGCAAGGTGCAGACGGTCACGTCGACCACGTCCAACGGTTACAGCACGACCACCCAGGTCACCTCGAGCTACTACGACAAAGACGGCAACCACCAGCGCGACCGGGTCACCAGTGAGTCGACCGAGACGTGGCGGGTGCAGGGTTCGGGGGCGACCACCACGACGGTCACCGACACCGAGACGACGTCGTACACCTACAACGACAAGGGTGAGCAGACCAACTCGACCACCACGAACCAGACGGTGGCCGTGGGTGCCGAACTTCCCGACGTGCCGCTGCCCGACCCGCGGGAAGACCCGCTGTACAAGGAGCGGATGGGGCAGCTTCCCCAGCCCGGCTGAGCGAAAGGAGCCGAACCGATGGCACCTCCCTGGCCGCCCGGGCACGGGCAGGACTCCGGACCGGACCCGAGCTTCGACGCCAAGGTCGACCCGTCTACGGGCGCCAACAGGCTGTGGGGCGCCGAGGAGCCGCCCAAGTGGTTCAACAGCGAGTGGCAGCCGACGAACGAGACCCTCCAGATCCTCCACATGTGGGTCAACAACCAGAAGCCGGGGCACGTCCACGCCCTCGGTGACATGTTCCTCCGCGCCGCGCAGCTGCTCCGGGAACTCCAGCGGAACGTCCGCGCCCACAGCATGACGCTGTTCGCCGAACACTGGACCAAGGCGGACGCCCGCGCCAACTTCATGTCGCGCGGGCCGGGCCGGGTGCTGGCGTACCTCGAGAACTGGATAGCCAGTCAGGCCGTGACCGCCGACGCGCTGTACGACCTGGTCGATCCGATCCAGACTGCGCAGAAGGCCATCAACGACCTGATGAGGCGCTACGAGCCCGAGGTGAACAAAGAGGGCGAGCCGTCCACCATGGACACGGTCGGCGCCAGCCTGGCCGCCGGGTACGGCGACAGTCAGGCCTTCGCCCGGCTCGACGAGGAGATGGAGGCGCGGAAAGAGGCCAAGCGGCAGGAGTTCCACGCGGCAGCACGCGAGATCGTCAGGGTTCTGGCCGCCGCGTACAAGGACGAGTTCAACCAGATGCGCGACGGTGTCGGCAGCCCGTACACCCCACCGAACGTCATCATGTCGACGCCCGGTGAGCAGTGGCCGACCATTCCGAATGTCAGCGCGCCCAGCGTGAGCGCACCGAACGTCAGTGCCCCGAACGTCGCGACCCCGCCGACGCCGCCGGCGATCGCCCCACCGAACGTGCAGGCGCTGACCAACACCCTCCCGAACGTCACGGCGCCCACCCTGCAGAACGTGCCGACCGGGCCCAACCTGACCAACCTCCCGGGCGGTCCCCAGGTCACCCCGCCCACGGTCGCCACCCCGCCCGGCGCTCCGGTCCTGCCGCCCCTGCCGCCGGGCCTCGGGCCCGGCGCGCGCACGGTTCCCAACGCGTTCAACGCTCCGAACCTCAACACTGTCCCGGGCGCCGGTACGGGCGTCACCGGTCCCGGTGCCGGCCCGGGTGCCCTTCCGCCGCCGGGCGTCGGACGTGGCATCACCCGCGGCGTGCTCGGCCGGCAGGGTTCGACCCCGGGCGCCCTGCCGCCACCGGGTGCGGCTTTCAGCAAGCGCAACGGCACGTTCCGGCGGGAGCAGACGCAGCGCTCCCCCGCCTCGGGCTACACCGGCACCGGCGCCCGGGGTGGCAACCCGGGTGTCGTGCCGCCGGGTGTCAACACCGGTCGCCGGCAGGGTCCGGGTGCGGCGGGCGGCCGGGTAGCGGGTCCGGTCGGCGTACCCGAGGCGTTCGGGGGAGGCTCGCTGCCGCCGCCGGTCGCCCCGGTGCTCGGCCGGCAGAGTCGGCGCGGTCAGTCGGATCCGCACGGCGTCTACACCGGTCCGCAGATCGGCGACCGCGGTGAGTTCGCGCCGCCGAGCGCCACGCCACCGGTCCTCAACGCGCAGTCGCGGGCCGGCGGCAGCGCGCTTCCGCCACCGGCCGGTATTCCGCCGCAGCGCAGCCGCCGCCGTGCGGCGGATGGCAGCGCAGCCGGCGGGCTGGCGTCCGGAGGCATGGCGGTTCCGCCGGGTGGCTTCGCGGCGGGACGGGGCCGCGGGGCGGGTCGTTACACGAGCCAGCCGGCGACGAACCTGGTCGGCAACCCCGACTGGTTGGCCGAGACCACGCAGGACGCCGCGCCGTCCACGGCTCCGGTGCTGCGCAACCAGATGGTCCCTGATCCGGCGCTGGGCGGGCTGCCGCCGATGATGCCGTCGGCACCGGGTGCGAACTCGCCGGTCATCCGGCAGGCGCCGGGCACCCGCCAGGGCGCGGGCGCGCAGGGCGGTCGTGGCCGGGCGGCGTCGTCGCCGTCGGAGGCCGAGCTCACGCGCCGTTCGCGCGAGGAGCAGCAGCAGCCGGAGACGCGGCCCGGCGAGGAGGCGGCGTTCACGATGCAGACGCCGGGTGGTCCGGTGGTCGGCAGTACGCCGGCCCGTCAGGAGGAGGCGCCGAGGCCGACCATCGGCAACGGGTGACGCCTCCGCCGGTCCACACAAAGATCAAAAGCAAGAGCGGGGCGGCATTGCCGCCCCGCTCGAAGCTTCGGGTGGACCGGGGGGAGCGCGGCCTGTCAGCGCTGCGGTGAGCCGAGCTGCTTCTCGACGTCGGCCAGGGTGAGCCGGACGAACCGCTCCTCACCACCGACGAGCACGGCGAGCCCGTCGTCGGTGAGCGTCTGCATCCAGGCGCCGGCCTCGGAGCTCAGCCGCATCGTCGACGAGATGAGGTCGGCTTCGGCCTTCGACAGCCGCTGCGCCATGACCACGCTCGACTCCTGCAGGGTCGGCACGCCGTACGTGGTGAGCTGGCGCAGCACGGTGAGCCGGGTCTGCCACGGCCCGAGCGGCGTCATCGACGGTGCGCCGGTGAGCCCGACGTCGTAGAGGAGCAGCGCCGGTTCGTGCGCGCTGGCGGGCACGATCACCGCCTGGTCGGGCGGGAACGTCGCGACCCGGCCGGCGCGGCCGGTGGCCCATTCCCCGAATCCTTCCCAGCGTTCCGGTGTCGCGGTGAACACCGCCACGCGGGCGCCGAGCGCGAGGGCGCGCAGCGCGAGCACGTGGAAGGCCCACTCGCCGCCGACGAGTGCCACCCGGGTCGGTTCGGGCCGGAACAACCGGATCGAGGCTGTCGCCGCGTCGATGTCGTACCCGAGCACCATGCCGGCGCCGGGCAGCGGCACGCCGAGCAGCGCCAGGGCGCCGTCTGACGCCGTGTGTGCGCCGACCCGCAGGCTGGGCAGGTGCCGGCGCGACCGCAGCCGCCCGTCACCGGTCGCACCGTTCGCCCCGGTTCCGCCGTAGATGGTGCCGTGCGTGGGTGGGGTCGGCGGTGTCCTGGTCGGCCGTGGCGCCGTGGCCGGCAGCGTCGACGCGGATGTCGCCGCGGCCGCAGCCGCCGCCTGCGCCGACTGGCCGGCCGTGCGGCTGCCGACGACGGCGGGTGCCCCGATCCGCGACGTCGCCGCGGTGTCCACCGCGCCGGTGCCCTGCGTGGTCTCGCCGTCGACCGGTCCGGGTTGCGCGACGGGCCGGGCCGGCTGCACCACCCGCGGCGGCTGCTGAACCACGGTGCCAGCCGGCGCGACCGGCTGCGCGGCCACGCTGTGTGCGGCCTGCACCACGGTGCCCGGCTGACGCGGCACCGCCGCCGGCGGCCCCCCGTACTGAGGCACACCCGGCTGCGGAACGGGCTGTTGCGGCACGCCCTGCTGCGGCACGCCCTGCTGCGGAACGCCCTGCTGCGGAACGGGCTGTTGCGGAACGCCCTGCTGCGGAACGCCCTGCTGCGGAACGGGCTGTTGCGGAACGCCCTGCTGCGGCACACCTTGCTGCGGCACGCCCGGTTGGGGAACTCCCTGCTGGGGAACGCCCTGGTGCGGCATTCCCGGTTGCGGAACGCCCTGCTGCGGCGGTGGGGCCGGCCGAGCCGCGGGAGGCGCCACCGCGGCGGCATGGCCGATCGTCCCCGGATGCGGCATCACCCGCGCCGCACCGGACGGCTGCGGCCCACCCTGGTGCTGCCCACCGGACGGGTGCCCCCCGGGCTGCGGCACCCCCGGCTGCGGCTGCGCACCGGGCGGCTGCGCACCGGGCGGCGGAGGCGACCCCGGCGGATAGCCCGCCGGCGGGCGTCCACCACCGCCGTGCAGCGTGCCGGGCGCCACACCCGCCGGACCCGTCACCGGATACCCGGCCTGCCCCGGATGCCGCGCCGGCGGCACATATCCCACCGGCTGCTGACCCACGGGCTGCGCACCCGGCTGCTGACCCGGCTGCGGCGCCGCACCCGGCACCGCACCCGCTGGCGGCTGTACCTGGCCGGGAACCGGTGTACGCGCCTGGGCCGGTGGCACCGACGCGCGTCCGTCCGCGGGCGGCCGTCCGTCCGTGGGCGGCCGGTAGATGGGGGGCGACGGGTGCGGGTAGAGGCTGGTCGGTGGACCACCTCCGCCGATGCGGACCGGGGCACCCTCGTCGTCGTTGTCGTCCGACGGGGGTGGTGGGGGCGGGGGCGGCCGTTGGTCGTCGGGGCGGCGGTGGGGTCCGTTGATCGTCACTACGCACCGCCGCCGGTGGGGGCCGACGCGTAGGCGGCCGGGACCTGTTCGCCGTCGAGGCGGAGGACCGATCCGCCGAACTGGTGCACGATCTCGCGGATGGCGTTGCCCGCCGGTTCGAGGCCGTACTCCTTGGTGGAGACCCGCACCAGGCACCGGAAGTCGGTGAACTCCTCGTGGGGATCGAGGCTGATGCTCAGCGTGGTCGACGCGGCGGGCACGGCGGCGAGCTGTTCGAGCATCGCCGCGGCCCGGTCGGGCTCGGGCCAGCGACTGATCCAGAACGTGGCGTGGGTGAGGTGGCTCGACTGCCAGTTCTCCCACGTCTCCTTGGGCGGTTCCGCGGTCGGACTGCGCTCCAGGTCGAGCGAGCGGACCAGCGCGTCGAGCAGGCCGTCGGTGTCGAGGGCCTGGTAGCTGACCCCGTCGCGGCGGATGACCCGCCCCATCCGCCGCACGAGCGCGGCCACCACGGCCGGTGCCTGGTCGATGGGATCGGACTCGGTGACCCACGCGTCGAGGAACCGCCGCTCGTCCAGACGCACCGACACCCACACGATGCGGTCGGCCGGCACCCGTCCGTGCTGGCCGAGCAGTTCCCGGTAGGACTCCACGCACCGGTTGCGCGCGTCGATGTCGCTGGTGGGCGCCGGCACGCTCTGCATGACGAGCTGCACCACCGCACCGGGCTGGCCCATCTCGCGCACCGCCTGCGCGAGCCGGTCGATCGGCAGCCGGCCGAACGAACCCGACCGGCCGAACTGGGGCTGCACGACGGCGGCGGCGCCGAACCAGCCGGACTCGTCACGCCCGACGCCGACCCGCTCACCGTCGGTGGCCTCGTACGTGCTCACGGCCAGCCCGGGGACGAGCATGTGCAGTGCCGCCAGCCGCGGGTCGGGGTTCCGGCTCATGGCGGTGTCTTTCCGGCGGTTCAGGCTGCGGGCGAGCAGCAGCCGCTCGGTCCACCAGCGGCCGCGCCGCCGCCAGAACAGTCCCCACATCGCCGCCGCGAACACCAGCGCGGCGACGACGAGCACGATCCATCCCGCGCCGGCCGCCGCGAGCACGCCGACGAGCAGTGCCTCGGCCACCAGTAGCTGCGTGATGCTCAGCAGTCCGATGTGTCCGGGCTGGCGGCGGCGGAACAGCATCACCGGGCTCGGCGGAGGTGGAGGCGTGCTGCCGACGCGCGCCACGGCGCGGACGTGACCGGTCGCCTCACTCATGGTCGTGGTGTCCCCCGTTGTGGTTGCCGCGCGGTGGGCAGACCCCTACGTCTATCCAGCCACCATCCTAGACAGGCACCGCGCCAACGTCGCATCCGTCGATCTGGCGGTGGATGTAACCGCAGGTCACCGGCTGGACCGGCGCAGCCACGACTGCGCCTCTTCGGTGCGCCCGAGCCGCTCGAGGACGTGCGCGAGGTTGCCCATCGCACCGGTGTCGCCGGTCAGGGCGCCCTGCCGGAACCACGTCTCGGCGTCGGACCACCGCTCGGCGCGGAGGAACTTCATCCCGAGGTTGTACATGGAGTCACGATGACCGGCGGCGGCCGCCTTCCGGTACCACTCCTCCGACTCGTCCTCCCGGCCTGTGCGGGCCAGCAGGATCGCGAGGTTGTGCATCGCGTCACGGCTCTCGCCGGCCGCTGCCCGCCGGTACCACCGCTCGGCCTCGTCGAGGCGGCCGGTCTGCTTGTACAGCAGCCCGAGATCACTCATCACCGCCCGGTTGCCGGCGTCGGCGGCGCGCCGCAGCCACCGCTCCGCGGTCGCCACGTCACCCCGGTCCTTGAACACCAGGCCCAGCACGGCCATCGCGTCGGTGTCGCCCCGGTGGGCGGTGCGCCGGAGCACCCGTTCCGCCTTGTCGTTCCGGCCGGCCGCGCGGTGCAACGCGCCCTCGCCGAGCGCCACCTCGTCGCGCACGCGGGTGGCCCGGTCGCGTAAACGGCGCGCTCCCCCCCGGTCCCCTTGCTTTTCCGCAAGAAGCGCGAGGTTGTCCATGGCCGCGGTGTCGCCGGCCTCGACGCCGCGACGGAACCAGGCCTCGGCGGCGCGCGCGTCGACGAGGCCGGCGATGTTGGCGGAGAAGGGGTTTCCGGCCTCGTGGCCCTGTTCGGCGTAGCGCAGGGCCTCGGCGGCGCGACCCCGGGCGGACAGCAGGGCGGCCAGGTGGTACGACGCGTCGCCGAATCCGGTGCCGGGCCGGCCATCCGCGGCCGCGAGCGCCCGGAGGAAGTGCTCCTCGGCCTCGTCGGGACGGCCGCTCAGCCCGGCTTCGAGGTGGCCGTCGACGTCGTCGGGTGCGGGCGCCGCCCGCGGTGAGCTTTCGGCGGTGAGCCCGCGCAGTTCGTCGGCGGCCGCGTCGATGCCGGCGTCCGCGGCCCGCCAGAACAGGTCGCGGGCCTCGTCGACCCGTCCGGTGCCGCGCAGCAGGAGCGCCAGGTTGTAGGCGGCCGCGGCGCTGCCGGCGTCGATCGCGCGCCGGTACCACTGTTCGGCTTCGCCGCTACGGGACGACCGGCGCAGGAACACGGCCAGATCGTTCATCGCGGCGGCGTCGCCGGTGGCCGCGGCGGCGCGAAGGTGCCGTTCCTCGATCGGGTCCATCACGTCGACGATAGCGCCCTCCCCACAGGTGGAGGTGTCGACCGAGATCGACAGTGTTGGCGACCTTTTGCTGTTCCGGCTCAGTGAAATCCGCGAAAGGTCGCCACCACTTTCGATCATGAAACGCGCCACCGGACCGTTCGTGGGTTGTGCCGCGGTGTGGAGGCACTCACGTGCCTTCGTTGCGCGGCTCCCGAGCGGACGGCTGCTCCGTCGGCGGCGGTCGTTCCGAACCGCGCGGCATCGACGGCTCGGTCTGCTGCGATCTCCGCGACGGAGGCGACGGCTCGCCTTCGCGAAGGCCCACCCGCTCCCCGCCGCGGGGCGGCGACGGCTCGCTTCCCCGCGCCCTCTCACCACCGCCCTGCGACGGCTCGCCGCCACCGTCCCGGAGCGCCTCGCCGCCACCACCCCGCGGCGGCGACGGCTCGGACGGCCTTCCCCCAGCGGAGAGCCCCTCACCGCCCGGAGAGCCCGTCGACGACCCACCCTCGCGCGGAGGCTCCGGCACCCGGGCTTCCCCCGGTTCCCGTTCAGGCACTGCCTTCGTCCACAGAGGACAGTGACCGCCGCACGTTTGCCACCCACGCCACCGCCGCCGCGCGGCCGTTCGCGCTCCAGTTCTCCGGCGGATACCGCCGCCGCTGGGCGTGCAGGAACGCGCACGTGTGGTAGTCGGCCGCCCATCCGGTGTGGTCCGTGCCCGGCAGCATCGGTGGCGGATCGCCCACCAGTTCGGGTAGCCGGGTCGGTAGCGCGTCCCACCAACGGTCGGAGTCGAAGGAGTCGTCGTCGAAGAGGGCGGCCACCAGGCGATCGTCCACAAGGGACTCGGCGTGGCGGCGGAACGCGCACCGGTGCCGGCACGGCTCGCACTCCGGGTGCGGCGCCAGCGCCGCGTCGACGGTCGGCTCCGAGGCGCGCCACCGCGCGTAGCGCGCGGCCAGGTCGTAGTCCTCGGCCAGCGGCGCGTCGGCCATGCCGCGCGTGCGGGCGTCCAGGGCACGAACATTCGGGACCGTGATGTGCACGGCCTGTTCCAGCGCGTTGTGCGACACCAGCGCCTCGAAGGGCTTGAGGCCGGCGGCCGCCTGCTCCTGGTCGGGGGTCAGGCCCATGGTCTGCCCGAGGAGGCGCCGGTCGTCCTCGGCGGAGGTGCGGTGCATCACCTTCAGGTTCGTGATCTTGTATGCCTCCTCGGCCACCTTGCCGACCTGCTGGTCGATCAGGAAGTAGGACTGGCCGTACTTGCGGTCCTCCGCCAGCCCCTGCGCGATCCGTTCCGCGGCGAGGGCCTGGGCGTTGCCCTCCTTGGAGTCCCCTGTGGACACCGGAGCGGCGCGGGGGAAGACCCGGTGCGCCTCCTCCAGCAGCAGGACGTGCGGCTTGTCGGTGGAGCGCCGGTGCTGCCGGTACCAGCCGCGCATCGCGGTGATCAGGAGCAGCGTGATCAGCGACTGCTCCTTCGCGTTGTCGCCGACTCCGGCCAGTTCGAAGACCACGGGACGCCGCATCAGCGCGCCGATGTCGTACGACCGCCGGCAGTTCAGGGTGGTGCCGCAGGCGCCCTCCACGAGAGCCTCGGCGCGCAGCCGCGCGGCCGCGTCGATGTTGGCGTGCACCTCGCCGGCGTAGCCCAGCTTCCCGACCACCTCCGTCAACGCGGCGACGAACTCGGGAAGCACGGGCCACCGGTCGCCGTCGGCGGGGCCGGCCCGGTCGGCGGCGTGCAGCCCGCGCCGGCGGTACGTCTCCACCAGGGCCCGCCGGTACAGGAACGGCAGCGGATCCCACAGCCCGAACGCGGCCTCGAAACACGCCAGCAGGTTGGACACGTGCGACGTGACGGTGGCCCCGTCGGGAACCTGGAACGGGTTGAGGCGGAACGGCGCCACCTCGTCGTCGCCGACGGTGAAGACGAGGAGGCCGTCGAACTCGGGCAGCGTCGCGAGCCAGCGGTAGTCGTTCAGTTGCGCGTTCACCGGTTCGACGACCGCGAACGGGACGCCGTGCGCGTGGAACTGCCGGCACAGGTGCAGCGCGGTGTTGGTCTTGCCGGATCCCGGTGTGCCGACGACGAACCCGTGCCGGGGCAGGTCGGCAACGGCGAACGACACCGACGAGTCGGCCCCACCCTGGTCACCGAGCAGCAGTGCCGGACCGGTGGGCTGCGCCACGACGCGGGTGAGGTCGCGCGGCCGCGCCACCGCGATCCCGGGAACGTGGCCCTCCACCGCGAGCGGCAGGCGGAACAGGCTCGCCGCCTCGCCGCGGTCGACGAGCAGGCGCAGCAACCGCAACGCGTCACGCGACGACGGCTGCGGATCGGCGTGCAGCATCGTGGCGAGGTCGGCCGCGCCCCACGTGGTGGGCTGGAGCGTGGTGAACGCGGCGGCCACCGTGTCGTGCTCGGCCTGCGAGGCGGGCCGGGCCACCAGGTGTCCACTGGGGACGGTCGTCGGGTCGTCGCGGTTCGGGGTGGCCTGTGCCGGCGGGCTGACCGTGGCACCGAGCAGCGCGGTCAGCGCGTCGGGCAGCGGGTCGGGCGCGGCGAGGGTCACCGCGAACCGGAACGCCCGCGCGTCGCAGCGGCGCAACGCGTCGAGGTAGAACGGTTCGATCGTCATCGCGCCGGCGTCGGCGCCCAGGCGCAGCGTTCCGCCGACGTCGCTGGCCTGCTCGACGGGCTTGGCCAGCCGGCTGTAGCGGGTGGCCTCGACCTCCAGCATCCGCCGCACCTGCGGCGGCACCTGCCCCGCCATCAGCTCGACCGAGAGCGCCAGGGGTGTCGGGTGCAGGCGCAGCGCGTCCAGTAACGCGTCCCACCGTGCGGGCCGCCGCCCGAACGGCTCGACCGCGACGTAGCTCGCGACCCGGGCGTCGGGGCGCGACGGCCGCGCGACGCGGACGCGCTTGTGGATCTGCGCGAGCCCGCCGGCCGCCGGGGTGAACGGTGCGAGCACCGCGGCCACCTCGGTCGGCTCGGCGAGCGGCGTGAGCCGCACGTGGTCGGGCACCGTCGCGAGCGTGGCGGCGGCCGACCGGGCGGCGGCGAGCGCCTGCGGATGCGTGACCGCCTCGACCCGCGCGACGAGGTAGGCGTCGAGGAGCCCGGGCTCACGGTGCAGCAGCCGCAGCGCGACCACCGTGGACTCGGGCAGGCCGAGCAGGTGCCCGACGTACTCGGCCTGTTCGCCGACGGCGCGCGCCAGCCGCTGCTCGGCCTCCAGGGTGGCGTAGCCCGAGCGCAGCGACACGTCGACGGCCGCGGTGATCCGGTACGCCACCCAGCACCAGACGCGGTCGGCGCCCACGGACACGTACGGCGCGGGTGTCCCTTGTGGAGAGTGCGGCGTGACCGTCATTGACCGGGCGGCGGACCGAACGGACCGGGCGGCTGGTAGGGCGGCTGCTGCGGGTACTGCGGCGGGTACTGCTGCCCGGGCGGCCCGCTCACCGGCGGCTGGCCCGGCGGGGCGCTCGCCGGCGGACCGCTCACGGGCGGCTGTCCGTAGTTCCCGTACGGCCCGGCGGCCGGTGGCGCGCTGGCCGGTGCGACCCCGGTCGGGATCGTCTGCGTCGGCGGCTGGATCGGCGGCGGCGCCATCGCGGCCACCTGGTCGAGCGACACCTCGGCGACCTGGTTGACGAGGTGCACGACCTCCGGCGGCGCGGTGACGTTGAGCACCGCGGCCTGGATGCCGAGCCGGGTGAGGCTGTGCGTGATCTCCCGCAGCGCCCGGGCGTGCGTGTTCTGCAGCGCCGACCGGTACGCGGTGCCGCCGGCGAACACCCGGAACAGGTCACGCACGATGTGCCAGATGACGACGATCGTCGACCGCGACCGCCACATCGTCCAGCCGACGAACAGGTCGGTGCCGTAGGTCTGCACCACGACCAGCGACTGGAGCCGGTCGTCGCCGAGACGCAGCATGTACTGGCCGGCGAGCCGCACGGGGTACAGCGGGAACGGCGTCGAGCGGGCCTGCGCGGCGCGGAGCACGAACCCGTACGCGTTCGGCGCGGCGGTCGCCCGTCCCTCGACCAGCAGCGAGTACTCGGCGATCGGTTCGCGGATGCGGAAGAAGAGGCTGACGATCCAGGCGATGTACGACAGCCCGAGGATCGCGGAGAACGTGTAGAAGCCGCTGCCGAACGCGGTGGACCCCGACGTGTCAAATGCCTCTTCGACGCCGGCGTTGCCGGAGAACGTGACGCAGCCGAGGCAGCAGGCGAGCAGGAAGCCCGCGGTGCTCGCGAGGAAGAATCCCGCGGCCGACCGGACGAGATGCGGCCGCAGGTTCGTCAGGGTGATCGTGTCGTCGATGTACTCGTCGGGCTTGGTGTAGTTCGTCCTTGCCGCGCGGTAGCTGGCGTTGACGTCCTGCACCGCTTCGAAGAGCGGGTCACGGCCGAGGTTCGGATCGGTCACCCACTGCGTTTACCACATCCGCGCCGCGGCCCGCTGACCCGCGGGCGGAAGTTCGACTTCCTACCGGGTGACGGCCACCACGATGAGCGCGACCGCGGCGAGGACGTCGAGCACGAAGCAGAACTCGGTCATCGACCGCGTCACGACCTTCCCGGTGCGGTGGTGGTAGGCGTCCCAGCCCGCGTGGGCGAGCAGGCCCCCGGCCACGAGGTACGCGCCGAGGTCGCCACCGACGAGCAGCGCGGTGGCCGCCAGTCCGCCGACGACGACCATCGCCGACGCCTGCCGCGGCAGGCCTTCCCGGTCGCGGGCCGCGCCGCGCGCCAGCCCGTAGACCGCGAACGCGGCGGCGACACCGAGGATGACCCAGGTCGAGTCCGGCCCGTCGAGCACGCGGCTGACGCCGATGACGACGAACACGAGCCAGAACACCGGCCACGCGGCACCGCGCCGGCGTAGCGCCGCGGCGCCGAGGTACACGAAGCCCGACCCGACGAGCACCGGTGCGAGGTCGGCGCCGCCGGCGAGCCCGATCGTGTTGAACGCGGCGAACACCGCTCCGAAGGCGGCCGGCCACACCCGCCGCAGCCAGGTGGTCGTGCCGTTCGGTGCGTCGATGACTGCCATGGCGGCCTCCGTCGTGTCTGGAATACCCCCCGCGGGTATGCGGATCAAGATACCCTAGGGGGGTAGGGTAAACAACCCCGCCGTGCGCCGGTCCGCGCCGAAAGCGCGGCCCAATTTGTTTCGACGATCAGACCGGCGTGAGCGCGATCGAACGCATCGAGAACACTCGATTCCCACTCGAATGGACACAAAGCATTCGAGAGGCGTTCACGAACGTCGGGACATTTTCCGAAAGCCAGCCGAAACCACGCGTTGACGCCGATCCCCAGGACATCGACAATCGCCAACATCCCCACCCCCAGGAGCTGTGATGCGAAAGTCGATCAGGGCCGCGCTGACCCTCGGCGCGGCCGCCGTTCTCGCCACGGTCGGGCTCTCGCTCGCCCGTCCGGCGTCGGCCGCCTCGCTGGTCGAGGTGACCGGGTTCGGCAACAACCCCACCAACCTCCGGATGCACCTGTACGTGCCCGACCGGGTCGCGGCCCGCCCCGCGATCCTGGTGGCCAACCACTACTGCACCGGAACCGGCCCGGCGTTCTACTCCGGCACGCAGTTCGCGTCGCTGGCCGACCAGTACGGCTTCATCGTCATCTACCCGTCGGCCACCCGCAGCGGGCAGTGCTTCGACGTGTCGTCGCCGGCCGCGTTGAGCCACAGCGGCAACAGCGACCCGGCCGGCATCGTGTCGATGGTGCGGTGGGTCGTGGCGAACCGCAACGGTGACGCGAGCCGCGTCTACGCCACCGGCGCGTCCTCCGGCGCCATGATGACCAACGTCCTGCTCGCCACCCACCCCGACGTGTTCAAGGCGGGATCGGCGTTCTCGGGCGTGCCGCACGCCTGCTTCGCCACCACCGACGGAAGCGGCTGGAACTCCCAGTGCGCGCAGGGCCAGCGCATCATGACCCCGCAGCAGTGGGGCGACCTCGTGCGCAACGCCTACCCGGGCTACACCGGTACGCGGCCCCGGCTGCAGACGTTCCACGGCACCGCGGACGCCACACTGCGGTATCCCAACTTCGGCGAGCAGATCAAGCAGTGGACCAACGTGCACGGCGTGAGCCAGACGCCGAGCTTCACCGACACCCCGCAGTCGGGATGGACCCGCACCCGCTACGGCGGCACCGGCGTACAGGCGCCGGTCGAGGGCATCTCCCTGCAGGGCGCCGGCCACGACCTTCCGCGCGCCGGGATGGCCGCGATGGCGGTCGCGTTCCTCGGCCTCGACCAGAGCGGACCGGGCCCCGGCCCGTCGTCGCAGTCGCCGTCGAGCCCCGGTTCCAGCTCGTCGTCGAGCCCGGGCACGCCGGGCGGCTGCTCGGCGTCGATCTCGCTGAACCAGTGGAACGGCGGCTACGTCGCCACGGTGACGGTCACCGCCGGATCGTCGACCATCAACGGCTGGACGGTGTCGATCCCGCAGGCGGCGAACGTCACGAGCACGTGGAGCACGACCCGCAGCGGTACCAGCTTCTCCAACGTCGGCTACAACGGCCGGGTCAACGCCGGGCAGTCGACGCAGTTCGGCTTCCAGGGCACCGGGACCGGCCCGAGCGCCGCGTCGGGCTGCACGGCCAGCTGATACCGGTCACCCCGTGTGGGAGGGGGCGAACCGCGCGCCGGTCGCCTCCTCCGACACCGTCCACAGTAGACGGCCGTGCTCCGGGTCCGTCGCCGCCGCCGACAACCTGACCGGTCGCGGGTCGCCGCGCAGTTCCGCGACGCCGCCCGGTCCGATGAACTGGCCGCCCTCGACGGACGGGTCGGTGGCCGCGAACAGCTGCGGCCGCGCGCCGCGGTCGGGTGGCCGATGCGACCGAGCAGGACCCGCCACATCCGCGTGCTCGCCTGGAACTGCAGGTTCGTGCGCGCGTAGCCGGGGTGGGCGAGCACGCTGCGTACCGGGCTACCGGCCGCGGTCAGGCGCCGGTGCAGCTCCCTGACGGTCACCACGCGCGGGTCGCGGCCGGCGACGAGCAGGTCGAGCAGCAGTCCGGTGAGCGCGAAGTGCCCGAGGTGGTTCACCGCGAACTGCAGCTCGTGCCCCTGCGCGCTGAGCGTGCGCGGCGGCGCCATCACGCCGGCGTTGTTGACCAGCACGTCGAGGTGGCCGTGGTCGGCGCGGAACCGGTCGGCGAAGCTTCGCACGGAGTCGAGGTCGGCCAGGTCGAGCCGGCGCACCTCGGTGCGGTCGGCGGGAAGGTCCGCGGCCGCCGCGCGCCCGCGGGCCTCGTCGCGCACGGCCATGACCACGTGCGCGCCGCGCCCCACCAGCGCGCGGGTCGTGGCGAGGCCGAGTCCGTTGCTGGCGCCGGTGACGAGGAAGGTGCGGCCACTGAGGTCCATGTCAGCATGGCCGAGCGCAAGCGCCAGCCCGTCTCGACCGAGCTGTCCGACGCCGCGCTGCTGATGCTCGCCGCGAAGGGCTGCTGGCCCGCCACCTGGAGCGGCAGGCGGAGTGGCGCACGGTGCTCGCCGCCGGCCTGGCCGACCGCGTCGGCCTGGACCCCGCCACCCACCTGTACCCGCAACTGTCCGCCGCCATGGCGCTCGCGGCCCTCGACGCCGTGCTGCAGCGGTGGGACGCCAGCGGCGGCGCCGAGGACCCGAACGGCCTGCTCGACGACGCGTTCGCCGTCATCGCGCCGGCCCTCGACCGGCCTACCAGTCGGAGTTCGTAAGGCCGAGCCCCAGCAGCACCTGGTCGAACGTGTTGCCGTCGTTGTCGTCGGTGTAGCAGACGGGAACCTCGCCCCACGGCGACACCGCGATCGCCACCTGCTCCTGCCGTCCCGCGGTCACCTGGCTCATGGTCTGGTCGGGCAGCCGGCCGGTGCCGGTCCCGTCCGCGTTGAACCCGCGCACGAACACGTCGAGACCGGCGGTACGCCCGACCACGACGGCACCCTGGTCGTCGACGCCGATCGACGGACCCGCACCGGCACCGACGGCCGCGTCGGCGTGCCGGGCGGCGCCGGACACGGTGAACGAACGCGCCCACACCTGCCCGGCGCCCTCCCACGCCACCGCGAAGTCCCCCGCGAAACCCGTTGCCACGGCGGGGTTCCGCTGGTCGCCGTCGGTGACCCCGTTGGCCAGGCGGCGCGACAGCGTCACCGCGCCGTTCGCCTTCGCGAGCCGCACCAGACCGATGTCCAGGCCGGTGCCGGACGCGGCGTCCCACACGACCGTCGCGTCGCCGGCCGCCGACACCCCGACGTCGGGCCGCTGGCCGGTCGGGTTCGCCTGCACCTCGTACGCCTTCGTGGTGACGTTCGTGAACCCCGACGCGCGCACCGTCGGCGCCGCGGTGCCCTGGATGTCCTCCCACACCACGGTGAACGCGACCGCCGACGGCGTGTTCGGGGTGCCGTCCGGGTCGACGGCGACCTTCGGCCGGAGCTGCTGCCCGTCGGTGTTCGCGTTCGCGCGTCCCGACGCGAGGATCGCGCCGGTCGGCGACACCACGCGGTACGGGATGTTGAAGTAGCCGTTGCCGTCGGGGTCGTCGGCCCACACGACGACCGCGTTGCCCCTGTCGTCGACGCCGACGTCGGGGCTCAGGTGGCGCCAGGCGACCCCGCTCGTGCCGCCGGCCGACAGCTTCAGCTCGTACTGCGACACGCCGTCGCGGTAGAGGCGGAGGTGGATGTCGCTGTGCGCGTTGTCGTCGGCGGCCGTGGCGTCGCGGTCGTCCTCCCACACCACGGCCACGTGGCCCGACCGGTTGGTGGCGATGGCGGCCGTGTCCTGGTCGCCGGTCGCGGTGCTGTTCGCCGTGGTCCAGGTGGGTGTCGCGAGCAACGTGACGCTCATCAGCAGGCTCAGCACGGTCACACCGCCTGCAGCCCGGGAACGCCGTCCCGCACGACGAACGAGGCCGCCGTCCGCACGGGCGCGCCGTGCTCGGAGATCGTATCGACGGCGCGGAAGTCCGCGCGCAGCTGGGTCTGACCGATCGTCGTGCGCACGTAGCCGCGCCGGTTCGAGAAGAACTTCAGGTGCGGGTTGTTCGACTGGTCGGGCACCGCCGTCGTGGCGTCGCCGTTGCCGCCGGAGCTGATCGACGTGGTGACGAGCTCGGTGCCGATCGTCGCCGAGTTCGGCGTGGCGTAGTCGGCCTTGAGGTCGTTGGCCCACGCGCGGTGCACGTCGCCGGTGAGCACGACGGGGTTGCGCACGGCCCGGTCGCGCCAGCCCTGCTGGATCCGTTGCCGCGACGCGCGGTAGCCGTCCCAGGAGTCCATGCTGGCGCCGGTGTCGTTGAACCGCCGGGCGAAGAACACCTGCTGCCCGAGGATGTCCCAGGTGCCCAGCTTCTGGGCGAGCCCGTCGAGGAGCCAGGCCTCCTGCGCGGCGCCGGTGAGCGTCCGCGACGCCAGGTCGGCGTCGGCGCACACCTTCCAGCCGTCACCGCAGGCCTGGTCGGACCGGAACTGGCGGGTGTCGAGCATGTGGAACGTGGCCAGCCGACCCCAGCGGACCCGGCGGTACAACGGGATCGAGGTGCCGCTCGGTGCGGAGGCCGGCCGCAGCGGCATGTTCTCGTAGTAGGCGCGGTAGGCGGCGGTGCGCCGCGCGGTCCACTGTGCCGCGGTCAGCGTCGGGGTGTCGTTCTCCCGCACGTTGCCGGCGTGGTTGTTCTCCACCTCGTGGTCGTCGGGCACCACGAGCCAGGGCGCGACGGCGTGGGCGGCCTGCAGGTCCGGGTCGGACCGGTACAGCGCGTACCGGCGGCGGTAGTCGGCCAGCGACACGATCTCGTTGCCGACGTGCAGCCGCACCCGGCCGGCGGTCGGACCGTACTCGTAGATGTAGTCGCCGAGGTGCAGCACCAGGTCGGGCCGGTCCTCGGCCATCCGCCGGTAGGCGGTGTAGTAGCCCTCCTCGTAGTGCGCGCACGACGCGAACGCCATCACGAGGTCGCGCCCGACCGTGTCGTTCGCGGGGGCCGTGCGGGTGCGGCCGACCGGCGACACGTGGCCCTGCGCCCGGAACCGGTAGTGGTACTCGGCATCCGGGGCGAGCCCGCCGGCCACCACGTGGACGGAGTGCGCGTCGGCGTACCGCGCCGTGACGGTCCCCGACGCGACGAGCGTGGTGAACCGGTCGTTCGGCGACACCTGCCAGTCGACGGCGACGTCGGCGGTGGCCATGCCGCCCTGCCCGTCGGCGTCGAGCGGCGAGGGGGCGAGCCGCGTCCACAGCACGACGCTGTCGGCGGCCGGATCGCCGGAGGCGACCCCGAGCTTGAAGGGGTAGGGAGGGGCGGCCTGTGCGCTCCGCAGGGGAGCGGCGGCGATCCCCGCCGTCGCCACTCCCCCGAGAACGAACACGCGACGACTGACCTTAGCCATGGATCAGCATCGTAATCGAGATCTGTCGATGGTCTAGTCCGCCACCTCGTAGTTGACCACCAGCACGCCGGTGGCCGACGGCGTGCAGCCGGTCATCCGCAGCCGCTGCGGACGGGGGTATTCCCGGAACAGCCGCTTGCCGGTGCCGAGCAGCAACGGGTGCACGAACAGGGTGTACGCGTCGACGAGGTCGTTGGCGATCAGGTCCTGGGCGAGCGCGCCGCTGCCGAGCACCACGATCGACCCGTCGCCCCCGTCCTTGAGCTTTCGCACGGCGGGCACCGCGTCGCCATCGAGAATTCGCGTGTTGTTCCACGTCGCCTCGGTGAGCGTGCGGGTCGCGACGTACTTCGGCTGGCCGTTGAGGTGCGCCGCCATCGGGTTGTCGTCGGGCTGGTGCTCCCAGCCGGCCTGCATCTTCTGGTACGTGCGCCGGCCGAACAGGTACACAGTCTCGGCGCGCAGGCTCGCGGCCGACGCCTCGAACATCGCCCGGTCGGCGTACGCGGCGCCCCAGCCGCCGTGCTCGAAGCCGCCGTCGCGGTCCTCGTCGGGTGAGCCGAAGCTCTGCATGACCCCGTCGAGGGTGAGGAACTCGATGAGTGACACCGTGCGCATCGCTGACGTCCTTCCGTCGTGGCAACTCGTTCGCCCCCTGTACGAACGGCCCCGACCCGGATCGACACCCCGACGGGATTATTTTGCGTGACGACGCGCGTACTCGACGAGGTGGGCGCGGTCGGGTTGGCCGGTGCGCTGGCGCAGGCTCGCCACGTGCCGCTCCACGGTGCGCGGCGACAGGAACAGCCGCTCGGCGATCTCGATGTTGCCCAGCCGCTCACCGACCAGCCGCAGCACGTCGTACTCCCGCACGGTGACCCCGGCCCGGCGCAGCACCGGCGGCACCGCGCCGTACCCGGCCCGCCGCTGCTGCCCGCCCACGCCCGCCCCGCGCAGCAGCGCCCGGCAGGCCGCCGCTGGCTGCGTGAGGCCGGCCCCGTGGAAGTACTCCTCGGTGTCGCGCAGCCACGTCAGCGGCTCGCCCCAGCCGTCGGCGAGCGCGCACGGCGCGGCGATCCGCGTGCCCAGGTACCGGTTCAACGGCACCGCCGCGCCGGACTCCATCGCCTCGGCGGCCGCCTGCGCGGCGTCGTCGGGCTTGCCGTCGCGGCCGAACAGCACCGCGCGGGTCCACAGCACGTACGAGCGGTGCAGCGACATCTGCATGAGGTTCGTGCCGAGCAACGCGTCGTGGTCGGCCCACGTCGCGTGGCCGCCGGCCGCCCGCAGCAACAGGTACGGGGCGCGGTGGCCGAACCCGCGCCGGTGCCCGATCGCGGCGCTCGCCGCGTCGGCGTCGGCGAAGTGCTCCAGCGCCCGGTCGTGGTCCTCCTCCAGCAGCGCGCACACCGCCCGCAGGTAGCCCCACACCTCCGGCCCGTACCCGAACAGGTCGACGCCCTCGAGCTGGGCCAGCGCCCGTTCCATGCCGGCCCGGTCGGCCCGGCACGCGGCGAGCACGGCCCGGCCGCACAGCCCGATCCGTTCCAGGTCGATCCGGCGGAACCGGCGCGCCGTCGCCAACGCCCGGTCGCAGTACCGTTCGGCCGCGACGAGGTCGCCGGCGAAGACCGCGGCGACGCCGAGGTTGAAGTCGACCCACGCCGCCGTGACGACCGCGCCCGCGTCCTCGACCGCCTGCCGGATGACCAGCAGCCCGCTGACGTCGTTGGTGCGGTCCTTCTCGATCGCCGCGATCTCCATGAACGCGCGGACCCGCCAGATCGGCAGGGAGTGCCGCTCGGCCAGCTCCGCCACCCGACCCAGGTGGGCCTGTGCGGCGGCGAGGTCGGTGAGCCGCGCGCACCGCGACAGGATCTCCAGCGCCTCGCAGGCCACCTCCGGCAGGTCGGCCGCGGTGGCGGTGGCCAGCGCCGCCTCGGCCAGCCGCCGCGCCTCGGTGTCGCCCTCGGGGTGGTCGCTGAGAAAGACCAACCGGGACGCGACCGCGTCGATCTCGGCCACGAGCGCGGGTTCCCCGCCGGCGAGGGCGCGCGCGGCCGCGATCTCGGCCAGCCCGTCGCGCCACAGCCCCGAGGCACCCCCGGCCCGGGCGCGGGTCAGCCGGGCCGCCACCCGCCGGGCGGGTGACGCGTCCACTCTGGACAGCGCACCGTCCAGAGTGGACCCGAGCGCGCGGACCCGTTCGATGTCACCGGACTCGACGAGCGTGTGGACCAGCGCCTCCAGCAGCCCGGCCGTCGTCTCGCTGCCGTCGCGCGTGTCCACGAGCGACAGTCCCCGCTCCAGCAGCGCGGTCGACGCGGCGAGCGTCCCCCGGGCGGCGGCCCGCCGCCCGGCACGGCGCAACAGCTCCGCGGCCCGGCCGGGCTCGTCGGCGGTGAGCCACAGCGCCGCGGCGACCTCCTCCTGCCCGTCGACCGGCTCCACCACGGCGGCGGCCGTGCGGGCGAGGCCGGCCCGCTCCACCGGCAGCAGCCCGGCGAGCACCGCCTCGGCCGTCAACGCGTGCCGGAACGCGTACCGGTCCGGGTCGTCGCCCGGCTCGGCGGCCACGAGTTGGGCGCCCGCGGCCGCCCGCAGGTGCCCGACGGCGTCCGTGGCGTCGATGCCCGCGGTGGCCGCCGCGGCCGACAGCGAGAACGTCCGCCCGAACACCGCGGCGGCCCGCAGCACCTCCGTCGCGCCGGGCCCGAGCCGGTCGACCCGCCGTTGCACGGCCGCCGCGACCGTCGCCGGCACCCGCGCGCCGGGGTCGCCGGGGTCACCGGTGAGCCGCCACCCGTCGGGCATGCGGACGAGCGTGCCGTCGTCGACGAGCGCGCCGAGCATCTCCTCGACCACGAACGGCACGCCGTCGGCGTTGCGGTGCACCCGGTCGAGCAGCTCGTCGGGCACCGGCCCGTCGAGGCAGCGGTGCACCAGCTCGCCGGTCGCCGCCCGGTCGAGCGGCGCGAGCCGCAGCACGGTGGCCGCGCGCCGGGCCACCGCCGACGCGATGACGTCGTGCGCCGGCCCCGGATCCGGTCGCGCGGTACCGACCACGACCACCGGCTGGTCGCCGACGTTGTCGGCCAGGTAGTCCACGACGTGCAGGGTGTCGGCGTCGGCGTCGTGCAGGTCCTCCAGCGTCAGCACGCACGTGCCGAGCTGGGCGAGCAGCCGCAGCACCGCCTCGGCCCGCACCAGCGGCGGATCGGTCAGCGCCTCGGTGCGGTCGGACACCAGCCGCCACAGCACCGGCCAGAACCCGCCCAGCCGCTCGCGGTCGACCGACCCGTCGCGCAGCGCGCCGAGGACCGCCTCCGACACCGCCCGCAGCGGTACCGACCCGGCCCGTCCGCGCACCACCCGGACGCCGGCGCCGCCCGCCGTCGCGGCCAGCCGCGACTTGCCGATGCCCGCCTCGCCGACCACGAAGACCGTGCCGCCGACGCCGGCCCGCGCCCGGGCCACCGCCGCGTCGAGCGCGCCGACCTCGGCCGCGCGGCCCACCAGCACGGGCGAGACGAAAGACATCAGCATCCTTCCATTCGGTGGCGACGGGGATGCTACCGAGCCCGGACAAATATGCGGGCCGGACCCTCATGTCACCGGTCCGTGGAGCCACCATGCTCGGCTGCGATCCATGCCTCGAAGCCCTTGGGAGCAACCACATGAGCACGTACCACGGAGCCCCGCCGTCGCTCGGCGTCCCGCGGCCCGCACCGACCCGGCCGGTGACGGTCGCCCTGTCGATGTGGGGCGGACTCACCGTCGCCCTGCTGTCACTCCTCGGCGCGGTGTTCGCGATCGTGACCGGCAGGGACGCGCTCCGCGACTACGCCCTCGCCGAGGCGCGCGACTACCTCGGCGCGGACGCCGACCCCGAGCTGCTGGACATCGCGCTGCAGGCGGCCCTCGACGACGCCTACAGCACGCTGGTGATCAAGGCCGGGCTCGCGGCCGTGGTGGCGCTCGGCGTGCTCGTGTTCGCGTTCACCGTGCGCAACGCGGCGCTCTGGGCGCGCATCTGCCTCACCGTCGCGCTGGTGTTCAACATGTGCGGCGGCAGCGGCCTGCTGCTCATCGACACCGAGGTGATGCCCGGCCTGACCGTCGCGACCGCCGCGGCGGCGCCGACGCTGAGCATCGCGGTGATCGTGCTGATGTTCCTGCCGCCCACCAACCGGTACGCGGCCGCGCGTAAGCTCGCCCGCTGATGCGATCGACACCTTTGCGGTCAAGCTCTGTATGGACGGTCACCGTCGCCACGGTCGCGGCGGTGACCCTGACAGGCGCCACCGCCCGTGCCGGGTCCGCCACCGTGGAGGACACCTACGCGGCACCCGGGCCGTGGGCCGTCAGAGTGTCCACTGTGGACACGCGGTTCGTCGTCCACCATCCGGCCGACCTCGGCGCCGGCGGTGTCCGGCACCCGGTCGTCACGTGGGGCAACGGGTCCAACGCCACGCCCGACCGGTACCCGGGCCTGCTGAACCACCTGGCGTCGTGGGGGTTCGTCGTCATCGCGTCGACGAGCACCACCACGGCCTCGGGGGTCGAGCTGCTCGCCGCCGTCGACCATCTCGTCGCGGCTAACGACGACCCGGCGAGCCCGTTCGCCGGCACGCTCGACGTGAGCCGG
The DNA here is from genome assembly GCF_016863655.1 of Virgisporangium ochraceum. GTDB lineage: Bacteria > Actinomycetota > Actinomycetes > Mycobacteriales > Micromonosporaceae > Virgisporangium > Virgisporangium ochraceum. Next base: position 17,027 of record NZ_BOPH01000033.1, on the reverse strand, counting down.
GTGGCCGCGGCCGGCCACTCGCAGGGCGCCGGCGGCGCCGCCCGGGCCACGCTCGCGTCGAGCCGGATCCGCACCGTGGTGCCGATCAACCCGCCCGACCCGCTGTGGATCCCCGACGCCGACGAGGTCGACGTGTCGCTCGTGCGGGTGCCGGTGCTGCTACTCAGCGGAACCAACGACCGGCTGGTCTCGCCGCCCCGCACGCTCACCGGGTACTACAACCGCATCCCGGGTGCGGTGGCCCGCGCGTCGCTGAACGGCGCCGACCACAACACGATCCAGCAGACCGGCGGCGGCTACCTCGGCTACCTCGCCGCGTGGCTGCGCTGGCACCTGATGGACGACACCCTTGCGGCGACGGCGTTCCGCGGGCCGGCGCCCGAGTTCCTCGGCGACCCGGACTGGACCAACCGGGCCGCCAGGAACCTCGGGCCGTGAGAGTCAGAAAGCGAGCTTCCCGGCGTCGCCGGTGAGGCCGGCCGAGGACCCGACCCGCACCTCCTGGGCCCTGGCGCCCTCGGGTAGCAGCGGCACGGTCCGGCGGAGCTCACCGGTCAGCCGGATCGCGCCGCCTTCCCGCACCATGAGGTGCGTGTTGTCGTACCAGCCCAGCACCCGGCCGGCGTCCGGCAGTCCGCGCGGGAGAACGGCGATCCGGGTCGTGAGGTCCACGACCCGGCACCGGCCGGGTTCGACCGGATCCAGGGCGATCCGGGTGCCGTCGGGCGAGACCACGCCGGTACCGGCCGGCCCGCCCGGCACCTCGGCGGTGCCGGTCTCCCGGCCCTGGAGGTCGTAGCGGTCGACGTGCGTGCTCCCCCCGCCGGCCGACCGGACCAGCATCACGCCCGCCCCGCCGGGGGTCCAGCCGAAGCCCGCGCCGGCGGCGTTGTGGATGCGGTCGTCGGGCAGGGCGACCGGGCGCGTGGACAGGCTCTCCGCGTCGACCACGACGAAGCCTCCGCCGCTCCCGCGCGGCCGGACGGTGAACAGGAGCTGCCGGCCGTCGGGCGACCAGGTGCCGTGCGTCGTGTAGCCCGGTGCCGGCAGGTCCAGCCAGCGGACCTCGCCGGTGGCCCGGTCGAGCAGCCCCCACCGCGACGGGTGGGCCACGCTGTTGTCGCCCCGGTGCACCAGCACCGGGTCGCCGTCCGGGGCGGGCACGACCTCGTTGTACGGAACCTCCCCGTACCGACCGGTCGCGGGGTCCAGCAGGAGCGAGACGTCGTCGGCCGGTCCCGGGTCACCGGACCGGATGATGCCGCTGTACGCGGTCACCACAAAGGGTTTCTCCGCGGGTCCCTGCGCCGGACCGGCTGTCGGACCGGTGCCGCCGACGACGAGCGGCACGCCGACGGACACCGCGGCGACCACGGCGACGGCGGTGACCGACAGGCGCGCCACCCGCTGGCGGCCGGCCCTGCGGATGGCGCCCTGCGCCAGGTCGGGCGGCGGCGCGACGCCGGTGAGGTCGTCGAGCGCGGCGCGCACGGCGCCTTCGAGTCGGGTGGTCACGGGTGGGCCTCCTGCCGGTCGTCGAGTTCGGGACATGTCACGCGGATCCGTTCCAGGGCACGGGCGGCCTGGCTGCGGACGGTCGACGGGGTGCAGCGGAGGATCCGCGCGATCTCGTCGTCGTCGAGGTCGTCGAGGTAGCGCATGACGAGCACCGCGCGCTGCTTCGGCGCCAGGAGCATCAGCGACCGCCGCAGCGTCAGGTTCAGGTCGACCCGGTCGGTCGGGTCGGCGCCGGGCCGGTCGGGAGGCCGGTCAGTGACCACCTCCCGACCCGTCATCGGCCGCCGCCACCAGCTCACCCGCTGGCGGTACAGGGCGCTGCGGATGTACGCCTCGGGGTTGCCGTGCCGGATCCGGCCCCAGTGGCGGTAGGCCCGCGCCAGCACGGTCTGCAGCAGGTCCTCGGCCTGCTGGCGGTGACCGGTCAGCGCCAGCGCGGTCCGGAACAGGGCGTGCGACCGCGCACCGACGAACGCGATGTAGTCCTGCCGGCTATCCGGATCCATGAAGTCTCCCCACGTCCATGACCTTATGAACGCGGGGGGAATCCGGTCCGCTGCGTCACGCGGCCGGCAGTGTGCCGGCGGCGCCGGCCGCCTCGATCGCTGTTTCAGAGTCAGGATCGCGATCTGCGGAAGGACCGTGCGGTTGGGCCGCCAGACCCGGGCCGCGAGGGTCACTCACGGTGGCACCGTGCGGGCGGCGCGGCATCCTTGATCAACTTCCCTGGAACGAACGTGAAGCCACGCTGGACTTTCTTCCAGAGAAGTTGATCATCCCGGAGGCCCGCGGGCACCAACGAATCAGCGACTCGGGACACTCGGGACCCTAGGCGCTGGCGTCGCAGGTGCCCTTCGGCAGCGTCGGCCGACCGGCCTGGCCCAGCGCCTGCCGCTGCGAGGTGAACGACGCGAGCTCGCGGAACTCGGTGCCGATGAGGACGTCGACGGTGTCGTCGGTGCGGTCGATGTCGAACGTGAGCTTCGCTTTGTTGAGGAAGTAGGCGCGCACGATCCAGGCCGCGCCCACCGCCTGTGGCCCGTACCGGATCTCGGCGATGGACTTCAACGCCGGCGGCGGCGCCGTCTCCTCCTTGACCACCGTGAACCGGTTGCTGCGGAACTCGCTCGCCACCTGGCCGGCGAGCCCGGGCGAGGTGGTGGCGTTGAAGACGTTGAGCTTCACGGCCGAGTTGTCGTCGGGCAGTGTCATGTTCGCCGGCACGGCGCCGTCGACGCAGCCGGTTGCCGCCTGGGCGTCCTGGCCGTCACGGAGAATGGTCACCGTGAGCGCGATCGAGGCGCACACGAAGAGTGCTCCCATCACGACAAGTGCCCGCAGGCGTGCGAAACTCATGGACCTGTCCCTACCCATCCGCCACTGGCGTAACGCCGGACGCAGGTCACATGGTTGCAACGACCGGGACGGTAGCGTGCGAACGTGAACACGATCACGTTCCGGCCGTACCTGCTTGCCGTGGAATGGGGACCCGGTGAGTGGCCGGTTCTCGACATCGCGATCGACGGTGTTCCGCTCCTCGACCGGGTCCGGGAGCTGGAGCTGCCCTACGCACGGGCCGAGGAGCTCGAACGGGCCGACGAGTTCACCGACTACCCGCCGGGCACGCTCACGGCGGAGCTCGCCGGCAACTACATGCCCCTGACGAGCACCTACGGCTGGCCGAGCCGGCACCTTCTGGGCGAGCCCACCGACCTGCCGCACGGCGCCGACGAGGGCGAGACGATGCTGCTGCAGTGCACCTGCGGCATCCCCGACTGCTGGGCGTTGCTCGCGAAGGTCGCGGTGACCAGGCACGTCGTGACGTGGTCGGGCTTCCGCAACAGCAACCGCGGCTGGGATCTGGGCGCCCTCGGGCCGTTCGAGTTCAGCCGCTCGCAGTACGAGCGGGCGCTACGGACCGGACCTCGGCGTCGACGAGGAAGGCGGTCGACGGAACCCGGCGCCGGGTGACGATCCGCGGCCGTACCGGCAGGTCGGCGACATACGCTGCTGTTCATGCCCACGTCACGGCTGAGCGCGCGCCAGGCGGACCTCATCGACCGCCTGCAGGCCCTGTTCCTGGCCGAGGGTTTCGCCGCGTTCAGCATCGGCGACCTCACCGACCGGCTGCGCTGCTCGCGCACCACCCTCTACGCGCTGGCTCCGAGCAAGGAGCAGCTGGTGCTCACCGTGGTGCGGGCGTACTTCCGCACCGCCGCCGAGCACATCGAGGCCCGCGTCGCCGCCACCGACGACCCGCTCGAGAAGCTCGCCGTGTACCTGGAAGCGGTGGCGTCGGAGCTGCAGCCGGTGTCGGCCGAGTTCTTCGCCGACCTCGCCGACTTCGGCCCCGGCAACGACGTGTACCAGGAGAACACCCGCTTCGCCGCGCACCGCGTGCAGGCGCTGGTGACCGACGGTGTCAAGGCCGGTGCGCTCCGCCCGGTCGACGCCTCGTTCGTCGGCGCCGCGGTGGCACAGGTGATGGGCGCGATCCAGCGGGGCGAGATCCAGGCCGGCACGGGACTGGACGCGGCGGCCGCCTACCGCAACCTCGCCGACCTGATCCTCACCAGCCTGGCCGCTACCGGACGGTGACCGTCCGCACGGTGACCCCGAGCGTCGGCGCACCGTCACCCGGCCCGTTGCCACCGGGTTCCACGCCGCCCGCGGCGACCCGGTCGACGACGTCCAGGCCGGTCGTCACGGTGCCGAAGACCGTGTAGTCCGCCTGGATCTCGCTCTCGCGGTAGACGATGAAGAACTGGCTCCCGTTCGTGTCGGGACCGGCGTTGGCCATCGCCACGACGCCGCGGGTGTACCTCGCGCCCGCGAGGTTCTCGTCGGCGATCTGGTAGTCGGGGCCGCCCGTGCCGTCACCGACCGGGTCGCCGCACTGCAGCACGTAGATGCTCTGGACGGTCAGCCGGTGGCACGTCGTGTTGTCGAAGAACCGCTTGGCGGCCAGGTGTTCGAGGCTCGCCACCGTGCACGGCGTCTTCGCCCGGTCCATGGAGATGGTGAGCTCACCCTGGTCCGTCGTCAGCGTCATGGTCGCCGTGCCGGCGCGGGTGGCCCGGCTGAAGTCCGGCGGGCCGACGGCCTTGCCGCGGGCGACGGGTACCGCCCGGCAGTCCGGCGCCGGACCGGCCTGCGCCGGCTGCGCGGTCTCCGCCACGGCGTCACCCGCCGACGCGGCCCGCGGCTGCTCGTCGTCGCGGCTGACGAGCACCGCGACGCCCGTGATCACGCCGCCGACACAGACGACCAGCGCGACGACCACCGCCACCACGATCATGGCGATGGTCTTCCCCTGACCACCGCCCGGCCGGCCGTTGGACCCCGGCGGCGGGCCGTACGGAGGCTGGCCGTACTGAGGCTGGCCGTACGGGGGCGGGTTTCCGGGTGGTGCGTAGCTCACCGGGGCAGCCTAGGCCTAGCGGGGTGCCATCCGGAGCGCGCCGTCCATGCGGATCGTCTCGCCGTTCAGGTAGTCGTGACCGACGATGAGCAGCACGAGGCTGGCGAACTCGGCCGGCGTGGCGAGCCGCTTCGGGAACGGAATCCCGGCGGCGAGACCGGCCCGGAACTCCTCGGAGATGGTGGCCAGCATCGGGGTGTCGACGATCCCCGGTGCGACCGTGTTGACCCGGATGCCGTACTGCGCCAGGTCCCGCGCCGCCGGCAGGGTCAGCCCGACCACGCCGCCCTTCGACGACGAGTACGCCGCCTGCCCGACCTGGCCCTCGTACGCCGCGACCGACGCGGTGTTCACGATGACGCCGCGCTGGCCGTCGCCGTCGGGTTCGGTCTGCGCGATCGCCTCGGCAGCGAGGGCGAGCATGTTGAACGTGCCGATCAGGTTGACCTGGATGACCTTCGCGTACAGGGCCAGGTCGTGCACGCCCTTGCGGCCGAGGATGCGGGCCGACGGGCCGATGCCGGCGCAGTTCACGACCGTCCGAAGTGGAGCGTCGGCGGACGCGGCCGCGACCGCCGCGCGGACCTGCTCCGGGTCGGTGACGTCGGCCTCGACGTAGGTGATGCCCTCGACCTCCGGGGCGGACCTGATGCTCGTCGCCAGGTCGACGGCGTACACCCGGGCCCCCTCCGAGGCGAGTGCCGCCGCGGTCGCCCCGCCCAGCCCCGACGCTCCCCCGGTGACGATCGCCGCCGTTCCCTCGACCCGCATCTAGTTCTTCCTCTCGTGACTGGCTGCCAGTGCCCGGCTGATGACGACCCGCTGGATCTGGTTGGTGCCCTCGAAGATCTGCATGACCTTGGCCTCGCGCATGAAGCGCTCCATCGGGAAGTCCCGGGTGTAGCCGTAGCCACCGTAGACCTGCACCGCGTCGGTGGTGACGCGCATCGCGTTGTCGGTCGCGACCAGTTTCGCGATGGCCGCCTCGCGGCTGAACGGCAGGCCGGCGTCCTTGAGCCGGGCCGCGTGCAGCATGGTGGCCCGGCCGGTCTGCACCGCCACGTCCATGTCGGCGAGCAGGAACGCGAGCCCCTGGTGGTCGATGATCGGCCGGCCGAACGTCTCCCGCTCGCGGGCGTAGCCGACGGCGCGGTCGAGCGCACCCTGCGCGAGCCCGGTGGCGACGGCCGCGATGCCGAGACGGCCGGAGTCGAGCGCGGTCAGCGCGATGCGCAGACCGGCGCCCTCCGGGCCCAGGCGCCGGTTCGTCGGGACGCGGACGCCGTCGAAACGCACGGTGGCGGTAGCGGACCCGGTGAGCCCCATCTTGCGCTCCGGCGGGTCGACGACGAGGCCCTCGGCGTCGGCCGGCACCAGGAAGCAGGAGATCCCGGTACGCTCCGCCGAGGTGCGTGCCATCACCTGGTAGAAGTCGGCGTACCCGCCGTGGGTGGTCCACGCCTTGGCGCCGGTGATCACGTAGTCGTCGCCGTCGCGGACGGCCCGGGTGGTCATCGCGGCCGGGTCGGAGCCGGCCTGCGGCTCGCTGAGGCAGTACGCGCCGAGCAGGTCGCCACCGAGCATGGCGGGCAGCCATTCGGCCTTCCGCTCCTCCGTGCCGAACTCGGCCAGCCCGAAGCAGCTGAGCACGTGGACGCTCATGCCGACACCGACGCTCGCCCACACCGCGCCGATCTCCTCGAGTACCTGCAGGTAGACCTCGTACGGCTGGCAGCCGCCGCCGAACCGCTCCGGGTACGGCAGGCTCAGCAGTCCGGCCGCGCCGAGCGTGCGGAAGACGTCGCGGGGGAACTCGGCCTCCGCCTCGGCCCGGTCGACCCGGGGCGCCAGCTCCCGGTCGGCGATGTCGCGCACCAGCTTGATGAGATCGGCGCTCTCGGGCGTGGGCAGCAGGCGGGACACGGGCATCGCGGCGGCTCCCCTGGAGCGAGCAGGTGTACTGGATCGAGTACGACAGTATCATTCGCCGTACCCACGGTCCCACCGAACCGCCGAAACTTTCTATTCGATTAGACGTCCGTAGATGTGTTATCGAATATTCGACACCTTTCCTGGAACCGTCACAGAAATCCCTTGGGGGCCTGTCCCGGCGCGGCCAATCGGGCAAAGAATCCAGATCCATCGCTGCGATCCCGAATTGGCCGATGTGAGAGGTCCGCCATGCCTTCACAGCCAAGTCCCCAAGCCACCCACAACCTCAGCCGCCGCGGGTTCATCAGCGCGGTGGGCGCCGGTGCCGCCGGAGCGGTCGCTCTGGGCGGCGAGGCGCTGGCCGACCCGGCACAGGCCGGCGCGGCCGCACAGGGCGCGACCGCCCAGCCCGGCCTGCTCGCCACGCCCGCCGACCGGTTCGGCCGGATCTTCCCGGACCTGCCTCCGTTCGTCCCCGCCGACGACCGCCGCCGGGCCGCGCTCATCGACATGGGCAAGGTCGGCGGGATCCTGGACGCCCGCGACAACCTCGCCGCCGGCCCGGTCGCCCTCGTCGCCGACCTGTCGCTCAGCGAGACCAACCGCAACAACCCGGAGCACACGGCCGGCCTGACGTTCCTCGGCCAGTTCCTCGACCACGACATGACGTTCGACAACTCGTCGACGCTCGGCGTACCGACCGCTCCGGAGGCGACGCCGAACCTCCGCACGCCGGCGTTCGACCTCGACTCGGTCTACGGTGCCGGGCCCAACGGCAGCCCGAACCTGTACCAGTCCGACCGGCTCAAGCTGCGGATCGAGTCCGGCGGCCTGTTCGAGGACCTGCCGCGCAACGCCAACCGGTCGGCGATCATCTCCGATCCCCGCAACGACGAGAACCTCATCATCTCGGGCCTGCAGTGCGCGATGATCCTCGCGCACAACCGCGCCGTCGACGACCTGCGGGCACAGGGCGTGCCGCAGGCGCAGTTGTTCGACCGGGCCCGCCAGACGGTCACGTGGCACTACCAGTGGATCATCCTCAACGAGTTCCTGCCGCTGATCGTCGGCTCGTCGATGGTGCAGGACATCCGCGCCAACGGCCGGCGGTGGTACCGCCCCGAGCCGGGTCCGGCGTTCATCCCGGTGGAGTTCCAGGGCGCCGCCTACCGGTTCGGGCACAGCATGGTGCGCCCGTCCTACCGCGCCAACCGCACGGGCGACGTGGGCGGCAACCCGGCCACCGGCGCACCCGCCTTCTTCGGCATGATCTTCGACCCCGCCGGTGAGGGCCGGGCCGACCCGGTCGACCTCCGCGGTGGCGCCCGCGCCCGCCGCCGGTTCATCGGATGGGAGACGTTCTTCGACTTCGGCGGCGACATGACGCAGCACGTGCGTCCCCCTAAACGGATCGACACGAAGCTCTCCACGCCGCTGTTCAACCTGCCGCTCGGCGCGATCGGCGCGAACGCCCAGCCACCGACCTCGCTGGCCCAGCGCAACCTGCTGCGGCATCTGACCTGGTCGATCCCGGCCGGGCAGCGGATCGCGCAGAACATGGGCGCGCCGATGCTGCACCTGCAGGAACTGGCCCACTACGGCGTCGCGCTGGAGAACCAGACCCCGCTCTGGTACTACGTGCTCGCCGAGGCCGAACGGCTGCAGGACGGGCTGCGGCTCGGCCCGGTCGGCGGACGCATCGTCGGCGAGGTGTTCATCGGGCTGCTGCAACTGGACCCGCGGAGCTTCCTCGCGGCCCAGCCGGGCTGGCGGCCGACCCTGCCGGCACAGACCCCCGGCACGTTCAGGATGATCGATCTGCTCCGGTACGCCAGGGTCGACCCGGCCAGCCGTGGCTCATAGCCGACCCGAACCTTTACAACCGGGATCGACGCTACGACACTCGTTACTACTTTTGCACCGAATCGCTGGTCCAGGCCGGGATCCAGGGAGGCCGGTGTGACCATGCCGGAGCCTGACACCGGGTCCGTCCGGATCGCCATCCGTTCGGACCGCCGGATGTTCCACGACACGCTGGCGGCCTGCCTGGCCGCGCGGCCCGACTTCTGCGTGGTCGGGCACGTCACGGCCGGGCAGGACCTGCTCGACCTGTGCCGCCTGCGCCGGCCCGACATCGTGCTGTTCGACGCCGGCGCCGACATCGCGACCTGCGCCCGGCTGCTCACCGAACTCCGACGCCGGCACGGCCCGGTCTGCCTGATCCTCACGTACGAACACCTGACCCGGGCCGGGATCACGCTCGCGGCCCGGCTCGGCATCGACGCGCTCGTACCGCACTCCCACGGCCTCGACGCGCTGCGGGCGCTGCTGCGGCGGCACGCCGAGGCCCTGCGGGCGCACCCGCCACCGCCCGACGAGCACGGGCTCACCGAGCAGGAGCGCCAGATCATCGCGGCGCTGAGCGCCGGGCACACCGTCGACCGCGTCGCCGACCTGCTGCAGGTCACCCGGTGCACGGTCGAGAACATCAAGCGGCGGATCTACCAGAAGATGCGGGTCAGCAACCAGAGCCACGCGATCGCGCGGGCCGCCGCGCTCGGCCTGGTCGACCGCAGGGCGCTGCCGCGGCCGCGGCTGTTCGAGGGCGCCGTCGGGGCCAGCGCGGCGCTGCGGGTGGTGGTCTTCGGACCCGACACGCCGACCCGCCGCCGCGTCGTGATGGCCCTGCTCGACTGCCACGTCCCGATGATGCTCAACCCCGGGGTCGACGGCGCGCCCTTCGCCTGGAACGGCCACCCGCTGGACCCCGTGGTCGCGGTGCTCACCGATCCCGAGCCGGAGCAGTGGGACGCCATCGCCGAGATCGACGTGCCGATGCTCCTGGTCGGGTCGCGTCCGCTGTCGCGCGCCGAGGCACTGGCCGCGCTCGGCCGCGGGGTCGTCGGGCTCATCGACGCCGACCGGCTGGAGCAGAACCTGCTGCCGGCGCTGACGCTCACCGCGACCGGCCACCTCACGGTCAGCTCCACGCTCGCCGACGGCGTGGTGGCCGGCGTCCGGGCCCGGGCCGGCGACACCGACCGGGCGCTGCCCGAGCTGACCACGCGCGAACACGACATCCTGCGGTCGATCGCGTCCGGCGACACGGTGCGGCAGACCGCCCGCACGTTGGGCATCGCGCAGAAGACGGTCGAGAACATCCAGGCCCGGCTGTTCCGCAAGCTGGGGGTGCACAACCGGTCGGGCGCGGTGGCCTCGGCACACTCGCTGGGCCTGCTCGGCGACGACGAGGTGCCGGTCTGACCCCTATCGGACCGGCGTGAAGCGCAGCACCGCGCCCTTGTCGCGGACGGTGCGGACCGCCGCCCGGATGCCGTTCATCTGTACGGTGCCGCTGCTGCCGGTCACCGTGCTGCGCAGATAGCCCTGCGGGTCCTCGTTGCGGAGCTCCACGCGCTGGGGCGGGGTGAACGTCACCTCCAGCGCCGGTAGGCCGAACCGCGGGTCCAGCGGCACCGCGACCGACCCGGTCACCGCGATCTCGCACGTGCCGTCGAAGCACGCGGAGACGTCGTTCCCGTTCTCGGCCGCGAGCCCATCGGCACCGGCCGGGGCCGACGGCCCCGTGGACCCGGCGGACCCGGCGGATCCGGTGGACCCGGCGGGCCCGGTGGACCCGATCCACCGCGCCTCCGACGAGGTCGCGCACCCGGCCAGCACCACCATGAGAGCGATCCCCACCGCCCCGGCCCGCATCATCGGGCCACGATGGCGCACCGGGCTACACACGACCTACACGTCAGGCGGCGACGGCGACCGACGCGGGCGGCACGGCCATCCCGGCGCGGAACAGGTTGTCGGGGTCCACGGTGGACTTGACGCGGCGCAGCGCCGCCCAGTTCTCCGGCGTGAACGCGGTGTGCGTGCGCGCCGGATCGCCGAGGAAGTTGAGGAAGCTGCTGCCGATGCCGGCCCGGGCCAGTTCGGGCGACGTCGGTACCGCGTCGAGGATCACCGACAGCGGCGCGTCGCGGTGCGCGGCCGCACCGGTGTCGCGGGCGATGCGGCCGCCCCAGTGCCGGACCTCGACCGTGCAGCCGGGCTCGGCCACCAGCGCGTCCACGAGGCGGTCGTCGAGCGCGCGCACCTGGTCGAAGGTGACCGCGGACGTGCCACCCATGGCCGCGTCGGCGTAGTCGAGCACCCGCATGCCGTCGGCGACGACGGGTCCGGCCACCGTCCACAGTGGAGCGAGCAGGGCCCGGCCGCGGTCGGCGGGGCCGGCGTACATGGCCTTGATGGCCATCGTCCCGTCGCGGTGCAGCAGCACGGCGGTGCTCAGGTCGTCGGGGACCCGCTCGACCCACCCGCGGTAGAAGGCCAGCGTCTCGGCGGCGCGGTCGCGCCCGAACGTGACCGCGCCCGCGTACACCGGCGCCATCTCGTACAGCCGGAACTCCAGCCCGGTCACCACGCCGAAGGACCCGCCACCGCCGCGCAGCGCCCAGAGCAGGTCGTCGCGGGCGGTCACCACGCCGCCGTCGGCCAGCACGACCCGCGCGCCGAGCACGCTGTCGGCCGCGAGCCCGTGCCTGCGGGCCAGCCATCCGAGGCCGCCGCCCAGCGTGTACCCGGTGACCCCGACGTCCGGCGAGGACCCCGACAGCGGCGCCAGCCCGAACGGCGCGGCCGCGGCCAGCACGTCGCGCCACCGCGCGCCCGGCCCTACCCGGGCCACCCGGCGGTGCGGGTCCACGACCACGCCGGCCATCGCGTCGGTGCGCAGCAGCAGCGCGCCGTCGTGTGCTGTGTGGGTCCCATGGCCCGTCGCCTGAACCGCGAACGGCAGCGACCGGCGGCGGGCCTCGACCACGGCGGCGCGGACATCGGCGGTGCTCTCCGCCGGCACCACGACGGCCGGACGCGGGTCGAGGGTGGGCCTGAGGGCCTTGCGGCCGTTGTCGTATCCGGCGTCACCGGGGTGCAGGAAGGTCGTCATACCCGTTCGACCTTCCGCGTCCGCGGAAATCACCGGTGGCCGGGCCGATGACTTTCCGGCCGCCACGTCGTCCTACCCGGATGACCTCCATCAGGGTCGCCGCCGACCTCACGCGGGCCGACATCCCGGGCCTGTGCGCGGACCTGGCCGACATGCTGCGCCACCGGCGAGAGGGCACGGTCGTCTGTGACGTGCGGGCCGTCACCCGGCCCGACGTGGTGACCGTCGAAGCGCTCGCCCGGCTGCGGCTGACCGCCCGGCGGCACGGCCGCACGCTCGTGGTCGAGGGCGCGGGCCCGCAACTGCGGGGGCTGATCGGCCTACTGGGGCTGGCCGAACCGCTCGGGCAGCCCGAACAACGGGAAGAGCCGGTCGGTGTCGAGGAAGTTGTTGATGCCCGTGATCCGCCCGCCTGAGGTCTCCAGCACGATCACCGCCCACGGCACGTCGCCGCCGTCGTGGTACTGGCCGAACGCCGGCATGCCGTTGGCCACCAACGGAACCAGCCGCGAGTTGCGGCACACGCTGCCCGTGCCGAGCATCCACGCGGCGATGTCGTCGCGGCCGCGCAGCCACAGCGGCAGCGGCGGCATCGACAGCGTCGCGTCCTCGTGCAGCAGCGCGGTGAGCGCGGTGATGTCGTACGCCTCGAACGCCTCGACGTAGCGCTTCAGCAGAGCCTTCTGCCCGTCGTCGAGGGGCTTGAGGACGTCGGGTGCGGCGGGTGACGCGAGGGTGGCGCGGGCCCGCTGCAGTGCGCTGTTGACGCTCGGCACCGACGTGTCGAGCAGTTCCGCCACCTCCTGCGCCGACCAGGCGAGCACCTCGCGCAGGATCAGCACGGCGCGCTGCTTCGGCGGCAGGTTCTGCAGGGCGGAGACGAACGCCAGCCGGATCGACTCCCGCCCCGCGACCACGTTCGCCGGGTTCTGCGGGAGCACCCGCTCGTCGGGCACCGGCCCGATCCAGATCTCCTCGGGCAGCGGCTCGCCCGGGTGGGTGGCGTGGCCGTCGCCGGCGGGGCCGAGGTCCATCGGCCGGGCCCGCCGCTGGACGCTGCCCAGCATGTCGAGACAGACGTTCGTCGCGATCCGGTACAGCCAGGACCGCAGGGCCGAACGGCCCTCGAACCGGTCGTACGCCTTCCAGGCGCGGACCATCGTCTCCTGCACGGCGTCTTCCGCCTCGAACGCCGAGCCCAGCATGCGGTAGCAGTAACCGGTCAGCTCCGACCGGTACTCCTCGAGCCGCGACTCGACGGATGTGGTGGCGCTCACGCACCCAACCTACCGCGACCGGGAATGCGCCGACGGGGCGCGCGTTGACCGGCGGTATGGACGATCTCGGGACCGTCTTCGAGCGGCTGCGCTGGACGGTGGCCGACTACCGGTCGCACCACCTGGGCCCCGGCGGATCACGGCACGAGGACGGTCCCGGGGTCCGGTTCCACTTCGTGCAGTCCGGCGGCCTCCGCGTGCGCGGCCCCGTGGGTGGCCCCGTGGGTGGCCCCTGGCACGGCGACGACCTGTCGGTCGACCTGCGCGCCGGCGACTTCCTCCTGCTGCCCCGCGGCGGCCCGCACACGGCCACCGCGACCGGGCCGGGCACCGTGGTGCACACCGGCCGGTTCGCGGTCACCTCGCCCGAGGCGGACGCGATCGTCGCGGCGATGCCGCCCTCCGTCGTCGCCTGCTGCATCGTCAACCGCGAGCCGGTGGTCGGCGCGCTCATCGAGGGCATGGCCGCCGAGGCGGGCAGCGGCCGGCCCGGCTCCGGTTCGGTGATCTCGCAACTGGCCGGTGCCGTCGCGATGGCCGCGCTCCGGTCGTGGGCCGAGTCGGACTGCGGCGACGCGCGCCTGCTGACGACCCCGTTGCACGACAGCGACGTCAGCCGCGCGCTCAGCGCGATCCACGGCGCGCCCGGTACACAGTGGACGGTCGACAGCCTCGCCCGGATCGCGCTCGCGTCACGGTCGGCGTTCGCGAAGAGGTTCCGCGACGCGGTGGGCGAGTCGCCGGCGCGGTACCTGGCCCGGGTCCGCATGGAGCAGGCGAAGCACCTGCTCGGCGAGCGCACCACGGTCGCGGAGGTGGCGGTACGGCTGGGGTACGGCTCGGAGGCCGCGTTCAGCCGGGCCTTCCGCCGTCACGCCGGTGTGCCGCCGGCCCGGTGGCGGCACACCGACGCGCGGGCGTTCACACCTTCCGTGCGCTAGCGAACAGCACCCCGCCGACCGCGGCCGCGGCTCCGGCGACCACCAGCGCCACCCGCACGTCGAACACGTCGAGCAGCACCCCGCCGACCGCCGCGCCGGAGGCGATCGCCACCTGGAACATGCCGGTCGTCAGGCTGCCCGCGGGCTCCAGCCGGTCGGGCTCGACGCGCGCGACCCATGTCATCACGAGGGTCGGCACCCCGCCGAACGCCGCGCCCCACACCGCGACCGCGCCGACCACCGCGCCGTAGGACCCCGACAGCACCGCGAACGCCGCCGTCGACGCGCCGATGAGCACCGGCGCCACCAGGATGCCGAGCCGCAGCCGCCGGTCGGCGATCTGTCCACTGAGGACGGTCCCGACGAACGTGCCCAGCCCGAAGACGGTCAGCAGCAACGCGAGCCGGCCCGGGTCCATCTCCGGCACCAGGTCGGCCGCCGGACGCACGTACGTGAACGCGGCGAAGTGCCCGCCGGCGACGAGCCCGACCGCGACCAGCCCGACCGCCATCGTGCGGGTGCGGGCCGTCGCGACCACCGTGCGCAGCCCCGGCGCGCCCGACGGTGCGACCGGCGGCAGCCAGGCCGCCAGTGCGAGCAGCGCCACGAGCGACAGCGCCGCCGCGAGCCAGAACACCGGCCGCCAGCCCCACGCCTCGCCGAGGTAGGTGCCGACCGGCACCGCCACCACGGTCGCCAGGGAGACGCCGACGTTCACGATCGTCATGCCGCGCCCCATGCGGTCGGCGGGCAGGATGCTGCCGACGACCGCGAGCGCCATCGCCCAGAACCCGGCGAGCGCCGCGCCGAGCAGCACCCGCGACGCGAGCAGCAGCCAGTACGACGGCGCCACCGCGACGAGCACGTTCGACAGCAGGCCCAGCAGCGTCAGCAGGATGAGCAGGGTGCGCCGGTCGAGCCGGGGCACGAGGGCGGCGATCGTCGGCGCGGTCAGCGCACCCATCACGGCCGTGGCCGTCACCGCCTGGCCGGCGGCGCCCTCGGTGGTGCCCATGTCGGCGGCGATGCGTGGAAGCAGGCTCGCCGGCAGGAACTCGGTCGTCACGAGCGCGAATATGCCGAACCCGACCGCGCCGACCGCGAGCCACGAGGAGCGCCCGACCGCCGCCGGCGCGGCCCCCGTGCGGGTCTCCGTTGATGTAATGGTCACGCGGACCAGCGTTGCCGGGCCCGGCATCCGCCGCTTGATCGTTCGTCGCGGATGTATGACCCATCGTCCGCCACCTAAACGCGTGACTCGGCGGGCAGGTCGGCCGCGACCGCGCCCAGCAGCCGCAGCGCGTGCTCCGACGGGCTGCCCGGCTCGGCGTGGTACACGAGCAGCGTCTGCCCCGGCGCCGCGTTCACCGAGAACGTCTCGTACGACAGCGTCAGGTCGCCGACCATCGGGTGCCGGTACCGCTTCACCCCCGAGGTCTTCATGGCGATGTCGTGCCGTGCCCAGTACCGCCGGAACTCCTCGCTCTTCAGCGACAGCTCCCCCACGAGGTCGGTGAGGCGCGGGTCGTCGAGGTCGCCGCCGGCCGTCGCGCGCAGGCTCGCCACGGTGTCGGCCGCGGCGCGGTGCCAGTCGGCGTAGACGCGCCGGGCGTCGGGGTCGAGGAACATCACCCGCACCTGGTTCTGGCCCTTCACCGAACAGTGGTTGACCGCGGCGGCCAGCCGGTTGTTGGCGAGCACGTCGAGGTACCGGCCGACCACGACCGCCGGGGTGTCGGGCCAGGCCTCCAGCAGACGCGCGAGCGCCGGTGCCACCCGCTCGGGCCGGGCCGGCCTGCGGCGCCGTCGGCTCACCGGCCGCGCCAGTTCCCGAAGGTGCGCGACGCCCTCCTCGTTGAGCGCGAACACCCGCGCCAGCGCGCCGATGACGGGCTCGGAGGGATGCTTGTCACGCCCCTGCTCCAGCCGCACGTAGTAGTCGGCGCTGATGCCGGCCAGCAGCGCCACCTCCTCGCGGCGCAGCCCGGGTGTGCGGCGGCGGCCCGGCTCCGGCAGCCCGAAGTCGTCGGGCCTGGCGACCTCCCGCCGCGCCCGGAGGAACTCGCCCAGCCGGTTCTCGGTCCGCATCCCACCAGGCTAGGTCGCCGGCGGCGCGGTTGCCTGGCCCTGTCACTCCCAGGAAAGCCTCCCCCTGGATGGGCCCGCGCGCCCCGACGACGGTGGAGCCATGACACACAACCTTTCCGGACGCACCGCTGTCGTCACCGGCGCCACGAGCGGCATCGGCGCCGCGACCGCCCGGCGCCTCGCCGCGGAGGGCGCGTCGGTCGCGCTCATCGGTCGGCGCGAGGCCCGTCTCAAGGAACTGGCCACCAGCATTGGACCGCGTGCGCTTCCCGTGGCCACCGACATCTCCGACTGGAGCGCGGTGCGGGCGGCCGCAACGACGATCCGCTCCGAACTGGGGCGCGTCGACCTGGTGGTGGCGAACGCCGGCGTGATGCTGGCCGCCCCGTTCGAGAAGGCCGACACGGCCGAGTGGAACGAGATGATCGCCACGAACCTCAACGGCCTGCTGTACACCGGCCGCGCGTTCGTCGACGACCTTCTCGCCGCCGCGGCGGCCGGCGAGCGGGCCGACCTGGTGCACGTCGGCTCGATCGGCGGGCACACCGTGTTCCCGAACTACGGCGTCTACGTGGCCACCAAGGCCGCCGTCGCCCACCTGACCCGCAACCTGCGCGCCGAGCTCGGCCCCCGCGGCGTGCGGGTGAAGAACGTCGAGCCGGGCTTCGTGGGCACCGAGCTCGGCGACGGCATGCTCGACGCCGGCCAGCGCGACCAGCTCGCCGAGTGGCGCGGGTCGCTCGAGATCCTCGACTCCGGGGACATCGCCGACGCGATCGCCTACGCGGCGGCCGCTCCCCGCCGGGTGAACCTGGCCGAGCTGGTGGTCGTCCCCACCCAGCAGGGCTAGGCCGCATCCTCCCATCTCCGCCGCCGCCCCCTTCCTCGCC
>NZ_BOPH01000032.1 GCF_016863655.1 Virgisporangium ochraceum | reverse complement strand
CTGCAAGATCGGCGCGCGGCGCGACCACGGCGCGGCGCGAGCGGCGCGAGTGGTGCGGACGGTCCGCAACCGGACACGTGCTAGCCGTACCTCGCCGCGGCAGCGGTGGCGGCGGGGCAGCGGCCGGCCGCCCGTTCGCACGCCGCCAGGTCGCACTGGCGGCAGATCCACGCCCCGCCGTCCTTGGTGGCCACCACTCCGGCCATCAACCTGTCGAGCAGGCGGCCCAGTACCGCCAGCTCGCCGGCCGGCAGGTCGGCCAGCAGGCTCCGCAGTACCGAGGAGCGGGCGGCGGCCACCTCCGCGGCCGCGGCCCGTCCCCGGTCGGTGAGCATCACCGAGCGCGAGCGGCCGTCGTCGCCGGGGCCGCGGGTCACCAGGCCGGCGGCGCTGAGCCGGTCGACCAGGCGCACCGCCCCCGACGGCGTGAGCCCCAGCACCAGCCGCAGCCGGTCGAGCGTCGGGCGCTCGAGAAACTGGTCGAGGGCGGTCAGCGCGGCCGCGGCCGACGACGAGTGACCGGTGGCGGCGGTGACGGCCGCCGCGGTCCGGTCGGTGAGGGCCTGCGCGAGGGCTCCCAGGACGTTCGCCTCGCGTTCGCCGGCCATCAGGCCATTGTGTACGTGACCGTGAGCGGCATGAACGGGTAGTCGGCGTGGGTCGACTCGCTCTCGGCCGTGCCGGTGACCCCTTCCAGCCCACCCGTGCCGGCCACGACCTCGAAGGTGCCGCGGGCCGTCGTCCCGTCGAACGCGCCCGGACCCCGGAGCACCAGCGCACCGGTTCGCCCGTCGAGCGTCGCCTCCAGGCGCATCAGCGTGACGTACGAGCTCGTGCCGTCGGCGCGGTAGTACATCAGCCCCTCGAACGTCGCCGAGGAGATGGCGTCGCCGGTGCCGGAGAGAGCCACCTCGGCCCGGGTGAACTTCGTGCCGTCGGGCAGCTCCCGGTACGGCTTCTCGTCCCACGACTCGATCTTGAGCTTCGTCTTCAGGTCGGTCATGGCTTCAACGTATGTGTGACTCAGTCACACGTCAACCCTGCTACCGTCGCCCGGTGACGACCGTGGAGGTGCCCGACGGGCTGGGCGTCGTCGCCGTCCTCGGGAACGACTTCGCCAGCCTGCTGTGTCTGGGCGGGCAGCCGGCCGTGCTGCACGCGCACGACTGTCACGGCAGCGTCGGGCAGCTGGCCGCGCGCGCCGAGCCGGGCGCGGTGCGTCCCGCCGATCTCGACGCCCTCCGCGACTGGCTCGCCGCGCCCGGCCTCAACCCCCGCCGCCCGCCACCCGCCGGGCCGCTCGCGCCGCTGCTGCGCCTGCTCGCACCCGGCCGGTACACGCTCGCCCTGAGCACACCCGGCTGGCAGGAACTGCCGGTGCTCGACCCGGCACCGGGCGCCGCCGCCTCGTGGTACTGGCCGACACAGGGCGACGCGCTCGTCGTCACCGACCATTGGCCCCCACGCGACCAGGCCACCGTCGAGAGCTACCGGGCCCGGATCTCCGGCGGCGCGCGGCCGGCCGCGGTCGTGGTCCGCGCGCCCGGCGGCGGCCCCCGCTACCTCGTCGACGGGCACCACAAGCTGGCCGCCTACCGGCGCACGCACGTCCGCCCGCTGCTCATCGAGATCGCGCCCGAGAAGCCGATGCCGCTACGCCGCGAGGAGTTCGCCGCCGCGGTGCCACCGGCACAGGCCAAGGCGTTCGCCGCTCCCCTCGACGATTGGACCTACTCCGTCCCCTCGTCGCAGTAGCCCTGAGTCGTTGATTCGTATGCAGTCGTGGTGTGTCACCGTGCGTTCGGGCGTTCTGTCTGCACGGGGGTTCGGTTGCCTGTTGATCGTT
>NZ_BOPH01000031.1 GCF_016863655.1 Virgisporangium ochraceum | reverse complement strand
GGCGGAGAAGGGGCGGCGGTCACCGGGACCCTGACGAGGGCTGCTAGCCGTTCACGATCTGGCGGGTCGTGGCCGCCTGCTCGGTCAGGACGCCGCCGATCATCTGCTGGGTCTCGTTGATCCGGTCGACGATGCTGCCGATCGCGGCCAGCACGTCGACCACCGAGGTGGCGTCGCCCTGAATGGTGTCGATGAGCTTGGTGACGTCGTCCGTGGCGCGGCCGGTCCCCTGCGCCAGGTCCTTGACCTCGCTGGCGACCACGGCGAAGCCCTTGCCCGCGCTGCCCGCCCGGGCGGCCTCGATGGTGGCGTTCAACGCGAGCAGGTTGGTCTGCTCCGCGATCGCGCTGATCACCTTGATGACCTTGCCGATCTCGTCGCTCGACCGGGCGAGCCGGTTCACCGCCTCGTTCGCCTTCTGCGTGAGCGCCTGCGCCTCGTTCGCCACCTCGGTGGCCTTCATGACGTTGCGCTCGACCTCCTCGATGGACGCGACCAGCTCCGTACCCGCCGACGACATGCGGTTCGACTCGCCGAGTCGCTGCAACGCCTGTGACATCAGCTGTGCGGTGTTGCGCAGCGCGGCCTGCCGGCTGTCGCTGAGCTTCATGGCGCGGGTGGAGAAGAAGTCCATGGTGCCGATGACCCGGCCGTGCACGATGAGCGGCAGGCACACACCCGCCTTGACGCCGGCGCGGCCGGCGGCCGGCGCCCGCACGCAGTCCGACAGGGCGCTGAGGTCCGGCACGAACACCAGGTCGCGCGCCTTCCAGGCGCGCCCGGCCAGGCCGACGCCCTCCTTGAACGACGCTGACCGGGTCACCTGGCGGAACTCCTCGCCCGCGCTGCCGGACTCCTGCACGAAGCGCAGCTCGCCGTCGACGACCTTCCAATAGGAGCCGTACTGCCAGCCGAAGCCCTGCCGGATGGCGTCGAGGGCCTGCCGGATCCCGTCCTCCTCGGTGGTCGCGATCGCGAGTTCGCGCAGCACGGTGTTCACCGCGCTGAGGTCGAGGGCGGCTTCGGCCTGGCGTTCGGCTTCCGCGATCCGTTCCAGCGACTGCGACACGAGCATGCCGACCGCCCGCAGCGTCTCCTTCCGGTCGCCGGACAGTTCCGACGCCGAGTTGGAGAAGAAGTCCATCGTGCCGACGACGTTGCCGGCCTCGAACAGCGGGAAGCACACCCCGCTGCGGATGCCGACCCGCTGCGCGACGGGCGCGCGCACGCAGTCCGACAGCGCGCCGAGGTCGGGCACGAACACCAGGTCGCGGCTGCGCCACGCGCGTCCCGACAGCCCGACGCCTTCGGCGAACGTGGCCTGCAGGGTGACGTTGCGGAACTCCTCGGTGGCGGCACCCGACTCGGTGACGAAGCGCAGCACCTTCGCTTCCGGGTCGACGCGCCAGTACGACCCGTACACCCAGCCGAAGTGTTCCCGCACCCGTTCCAGCACGATCTCGGCGGCTTCCTCGGAGCTACTCGCGTCGCTCACCGCGCTGATGACCGCCAGAATCGCCGCGACGTTGGCCCGCGCCTCGTCCACGGCAGTGACGCCGGACGCCGCGGCATCCGCTGATCCACCCCACCTGAGAAAGCCCACGGACCCCTCATCGGCAGGTCGACGCCGCTTCTGAGGATCACGGGTCGTACCGGCACACGGTCCCGGTCCGGACGGTCCGGTCGAGGTGGCTGCCGAGCTCCGGATGGGCGGCGCCGATCCGCCGGATCGCGTCCCGGATCCGCGCGGTGACCGCTTTCCGGGCCCGTTCGGCGGCCGACGCCCCGAGCGCCCGCGGCGCCCCACCGGGCCGCGTGGCACGGCGCAGCTCCGCCAGCACCAGCTCCCGCTCGTCGGTGGCGAGCCGCAGCCGCCCGTCGTCACCCCGCCCGCGCGCGGTCGTGATGTCACCGTCGAGGTCGGCGAGGCGGCGCCGGTACCCGGCCAGCGCCCGCCGGTCGAGCACCGGCTCGGTGGCCGACCCCATGTCCGCACCGGACGGCGCCACCAGCGCGAGCGCCGCGATGTCCACACCCGGGCGCGCGAGCAGCGCGGCCAGATCGTGCAGCCCCTTCGCGTCGCGCAGGTAGGCGGTCCGGTCGCGGTACCGCGCCTCCCACATGTCACCCACCCGGCGCAACGCGGCCGAGGCGGTCGTCCCGGGCACCTCCACGGGGACGCCCTGGTGCGCCTCCACCGGGGCGGTGTCCACCCTGGCGGGGGCGCCGCGCGTCTCCTCCACCCGGGCGAGGGCGCCGCGCGTCTCCTCCACCCACGCGCGGGCTCCCAGCCTGCGGTGGGTGTCGAGGGCGCGGGTCAGCCACCGCTCCGCCTCGTCGGGCCGGTCGAGGGCCGCGTGCAGCAGGCCCACCCGGTGGGCGTGCGCGCCCATGAAACACACGAGCGCGCCGTTCACCGCGCACGTGTCGGCGACCGGCCGCAGGTCGTCGAGGAGGCTGGCGCACAGGTCCCGGTCGCCGAGGGCGATCGCCGCGACCACCAGCTCTCCGACGAAGATCGACCACAGGTACGAGCGGTCGCCGCGCCAGTCGTCGAGGGCGAGCACCGTGTCGACCTCGCGGCGGGCCAGGTCGAGGTCGCCGGCGCGGGCCGCGAACCCGGCCGCGACCGCGTGGGCGTGCGCCGGAGCGCCGACCCACCAGCGCACCGCCTCGGCGGCGAGGTCGCGCATCTCCGCCCGGTCGGCCCGGGCCCGCACGATCTCCAGCCGCTGCGACATGCGGACGTTGCCGGTGTCCCGGTCGCCGACGGCCTCCCCCAGCGCCGCCGCCTCGGCGCTGAGCCGCTCCCCCAGCGCGAGGTCGCCGTCGAGCAGGGCCAGCGCCGCCTGCCGGGTCCGCAGGACGTACGTGTGCCGCGGCTGCCGCAGCCGCTCGGTGAGGTACTGGTACTCCGCCAGCGCCGCCCGGAACCCCGCCGACCCGTTCTCCAGTCTCGCGGTCGCCGTGAGCAGCACCGCCTGGGCGTGCCGTTCGGACTCACCGGCCCGCCGGGCGAGCGCGGCGATCTCCGTGGCGATGGCCTCGCGTTCGGTGGCCGTGCCGGGCGTCCACAGGGCGTCGTGCTGGGCGAGGAGGCAGCTGGCCAGCGTGACCTCGTCCAGCTCGCGGGCGGCGGCCACGGCCCGCTCGGCCAGGGGCCGGGCCCGCACCCGGTCGGCCGGCACCGAGTGCTGCAACTGACGGGCCAGCGCGGCGGTCACCTGCGCCTCCGCCGCGCCGCCCTGCCCGTCGACCGCCGTCCGGGCGGCGTCGAGCACGCCGATCAGCTCCGTACGCGGCATCGCGAACCGGGCACCGACCCGGTCGAAGCCGAGCGCCACGGTGACCAGCAGGTCGGCCGCGTCGGCACGCTTCCAGGCGGTGCCGAGCAGGGCCCGCGCGGTCTCCGCGTCGCCGGACCGCAGCCGGAGGTCGGCCTCCTCCGCGAGCAGGTGGACCAGGTCGCCGGTGGTCAGCCCGCGTCCCGCGTCGGTGACCGCCGCCCGCACCCGCGCGAGGTGGCCGGCCGCGTCGGCGAATGCGAACCGGGCGCCGTCGGCCTCGGCGGCGGCCCGCGACCAGCGCAGCGCCGGCTCCGGCCCGGCCACGGCGACCGCGGCGGCGAAGTGGCGGGCCAGGTCGGCCGGGAACACCTCGCTGCCCCGCCCGTGCCGGCGGACCAGCGCGTCCGCGATCCTGTGATGCAGGTCGAGCCGGCGGGCCGGCGACAGTCCGGTGTAGACCGTCTCGCGGTACAGGTCGTGGGCGAACCGGTCGCCGGACGGTGCCAGCACCCCGGCGGCGGTGGCGACGCCGAGCAGGTCGACCACCGCGGCGAGCGGCTCGCCACACGCGTCGGCGAGCACGTCGGGCTGCACCGCGGAACCGGCCACCGCAGCGGCGTCGAGCACCGCCACACACCGGTCGGGCAGGCCGGCCAGCCGGCGGGCGATCGCGTCGCGGATCGCTCCGGGCACGGCGCCGGCCGGTCCACCCCCGGCGATCAGGTGGCACAGCTCCCGGGCCAGGAACGGATGCCCACCGCTGCGCCGGTACACCGACTCCGCCCAGCGCGCCGCGGCCGCGTCTCCCGCGATGCTCCTCACCAGCTCACCGACGTCGCCCGGCGGCAGGCCACGCAACGCCACCAGCTCGGCCGCCGCGGCCAGGTCGGCAAGGCCGTCGCCCACCGGGTCACCAAACCGGGCGTCGCCCACCGGGTCACCAAACCGGGCGTCGCCCACCGGGTCACCACGCCGGGACAGCGGCCGGAACGCGCCGACGACCAGCACCCGGCGGACCTCAGCGTGCCGCACCAGGAAGCGCATCAGGTCCACGGTGGACCGGTCGGCCCACTGCAGGTCGTCGAGCACGACCACCACGGGACCCGCGTCACCCGCCCGGATCAGCAGCCGCGCGACCGCCTCGAACACCGGCAGCCGCTCCGTGCCCGCCGGCCCCGGTCCGAGCTCGGGGACCACCGCGGCGAGGCGCGGGTCGGCGTGGGCGCGCAGGCCGGGGCACCGGTCGAGCAGGGCCCGCAGGGCCTGGGTCCAGGGCCACCAGGCCGGCGCCTGGTCGCCGTCCCAGCAGGTCCCGTGGACGACGACGGCGCCGGCGGCCGCGACCTCGGCGCCGAACCGGGCGAGCAGCGCGCTCTTGCCGATGCCGGCCTCACCGGTGACGAGCGCCAGCCCGGCGGCCGCCCGGTGCGCCGCGACCAGCCTGGCCAGGGGCTCCGCCCGCCCGACGAACTCGGTCATGCCGGGTCCATGCTTCGCGGCGACCGGTGATGACCGGGCGGGCTGTGCCTAATGGTGCCCTCGCACACGTGCTCGGTCATACCGGCATTCTCGCCCCGCCCGCGGTCCGCGCGGAAAGTGCCAGCCGATATCTGACGGGTGCCAGACCCTTTCTGGCGCGGTAGTGGGTATGACGAGCGCATTCGACCCGCAGCGGTACAAGACCACCACCCGCGCCCAGTGGCAGGACGCCGCCGAGGCCTGGCACCGGTGGGGACCCACGATCGAGGCCTGGCTCGGCCCGGCGACAGACCTGATGCTCGACGCCGCCGGGGTCACCGCCGGCAGCCGGGTGCTCGACGTGGCGGCCGGCGCCGGTGGACAGAGCATCGCCGCCGCGCGGCGCGCCGGCCCCACCGGTCACGTGCTGGCCACCGACATCTCCCCCGCGATCCTGGAGTTCGCCGCCAAGGCCGCCACCGACGCCGGGCTGACCACCGTCGACACCCGCGAACTCGACGGCGAGCACCTCGACGTGGCCGACGGCACGTTCGACGCGGTGATCTCCCGGGTCGGGCTCATCTACTTCCCCGACCGGCGGGCCGCCCTCGCCGGTATGCGCGCCGCCCTGCGACCCGGTGGACGCGTGTCGTGCGTCGTCTACTCCACCGCCGACCGCAACGGGTTCTTCTCGATCCCGGTCGGGATCATCCGCCGCCGCGCCGCCCTCCCGCCGCCGCTCCCCGGCCAGCCCGGCCCGTTCAGCCTCGGCACGCCCGACGTGGCGACGGCGGCGCTCGCGGAGGCCGGCTTCCACGACGTCTCCGTGACCGCCGTGCCGTCGCCGCTGCGGATGGCGAGCGCGGCCGAGTGCGTCCGCTTCGAGCGCGAGTCGTTCGGCGCGCTGCACCAGATGCTCGCCGGCCTCGACGACGCCGGCCGGGCGGCCGCCTGGAGCGAGATCGGCGACGCCCTGGCCGAGTTCGACGGCCCGGACGGCTTCACCGGCCCCTGCGAGATGCTCGTCATCTCCGGCACCGCGTAGCACCAGGCCGGGCCGGCCTGGTGCTACGCCCGCGATCTTGGACACTTGTGCATCGAATTCGATGTAAAAGTGTCCAAGATCGGCGGGGAAGGGGTTAGGGGCGCACCTCGAACACCAGGTTGAACGGCGTCTCCGCGATCCGGCGGAACCGGGTGAAGCCGGCCTCCTCGGCCACCCGCCGGATCGCGGCCTCGCCGGCCTGCGCGCCCAGCGCCTGCCCGCCCGGCTGCGACAACGCGTTCGGCACGCACATGAACGTCGAGCCGCTGTAGTAGGCGCGCGCGACCGGGTTCACCTCGCCCACGGTGCCGGCGTTCGGCTCGACGATGAGCCAGGTGCCGTCGGGCGTCAGCGCCTCCCGCACCCGGCGGGCGGCGCCGACCGGGTCGCCGAGGTCGTGCAGGCAGTCGAACATGGTCACCAGGTCGTAGCCGGAGCCGGTGAACGACTGGGCGGTCGCCACCTCGAACGTCACCCGGTCACCCACGCCGGCGTCGGCCGCACGCTTGCGGGCCGCCTCGACCGAGGCGGCGTGGTAGTCCGAGCCCACCACCGTCGCGCGCGGGAACGCCTCGGCCATGAGCACCGACGACGCGCCGAACCCGCAGCCGACGTCGGCGACCCGGCCACCCGCGGCCAGCCTGTCCGCGACACCGTCGAGCGCGGGGATCCACGCCGGCACCAGCGCGGCGACGTACCCCGGCCGGTAGAACGCGTCGCAGCCGGCGAACACGTCCTCGTGCTGCTCGTGCCAGCCGATGCCGGCACCGGTGCGGAACGCCTCGGTGACGCGCGGCTCGGCCCGCAGCATGCCCAGCGCGAGCAGGAACGCCCCGGGCACGTTCGGCCCGTCGACGTCGGCCAGGCAGAAGGCCTGCTCAGGGGTCAGCGAGTACTCGCCCGTCGCCGGGTCGTACACGGCGTAGCCGCCGGCCGCCTGGCCGCGCAGCCACTCGGTGAGGTACCGCTCGGCGTTGCCGGTGCGCTCGGCGAACCCGGCGGGCGTCACCGGTCCCTGCGCCAGTGCCCGGTAGAGGCCGAGCCGGTGGCCGACCACGATCGACCCGGCGGCCTCGGTGGCGGCCAGGTCGGTCACCACCTGCCCGAGGAACTCGTTGACCTTGTTCTCGTCCATGTCAGGCTCCCTTGTCTCGAAGAGGTCGGTAGAAGCCTCGGCCGGCGCGATCGCACGCCGCTGACGCGCGCTGTCTTCCCGGTGGCACGCGCTGGCAGGCATGCCGTCGGGCTTCCCGGTGGCACGCATTGGCAGGCATGCTGTCGGGCGTGACCGCACGCGTCGACGTCCTCGGGCCGCTGCGCCTGGTCGTCGACGGGCAGCCCGTCGACGTCCGGGGCCAGAAGCGGCGGGCCGTGCTCGCCATGCTCGCGCTGGCCGAGGGCCGCACGGTGCCCGTCGACCGGCTCGTCGACGCGCTGTGGCCCGCCGAGGCACCGGAGTCGGGCCGGCAGGCCCTGCACAGTCACGTGTTCCGGCTGCGCGGCCAGCTCGGGTCGGCGTCCGGCTGCCTGGAGACCCGTCCCGACGGCTACCGGCTCGACCTCGGCGCGGACGGCCTCGACGCCGTCCGCGCGCGCCGCCTGCTGGCGGCCGCCCGCACCGGCAGGGAGACCCGGGAAGCGCTGGCCGCGGCCCGCGAGGCCCACGCGCTGTGGCGCGGGCCCGTGCTCGCCGACCTCGTCGACGTCCCCGCGATCGCCAGTGTCGTGGAGACCTACGAGCAGCTGCGCCGCGACGTCACCGACGCCGTGGTGGCCTGCGCTCTCGCGGCCGGCGAGGCCGGGAGCGTGGTGGGCCAGGCCACCGAGGCGCTGGCGGCCGACCCGCTGCGGGAACCCGCGGCGTTGCTGCTCATGCGGGTGCTGGCCGCCACCGGGCAGCCGTCGGAGGCGCTGCGGACCGGGCGGGAGTACCGCGAGCGGCTCGCCGAGGAGGTGGGCCTCGACCCGTCACCGGCCCTCGACGAGGTCGTCCGCGAGATCGCCTCCGGACCGGTCGGGCGGGCGCCCGAGGTGCCGGCCCGGCCGGCGACCCGGCTGTTCGGCCGCGACGCCGAACTCGCCGACCTGCGCCGCCTGCTCGCCACCGAACGGCTGGTGACGCTCGTCGGGCCGGGCGGCGTCGGCAAGACGCGGCTGGCGCTGGAGCTGCCGGCCACGACCGTGCTCCGCCTGGCGCCGGTGACCGACCCGGCCGCGATCCCGCACGCGCTCGCCGCGGCGCTCGGGCTGGCCGTCGCCCGGGGTGACGTGCTGCCGTCCTGCCTGGCGGTGCTCGCCGACCGGCCCGGCCTGCTCGTCGTCGACAACTGCGAGCACCTCGTCGACGCGGCCCGGGACCTGGTGAACCTCCTGCTCGCCACGTGCCCGTCCCTGACGGTGCTGGCGACCAGCCGCGAGCCGCTCGGGCTCGGCGCGGAGTACGTGCGCCGGCTGACCCCGCTCCCGCACCGGGGCGCCGTGGAGGTTTTCCGCGACCGGGCCGGCCGGGTCCGTCCGGGCTCCGACCTCGACCCGCGGCTCGTCGCCGACATCGTGCGCCGCCTCGACGGCGTCCCGCTGGCGATCGAGCTCGCCGCCGGCCGGCTGTCGACGTTCGCCCTGGCCGACCTCCACCAGCGGCTCGACCGCTCGCTCGACCTGCTCGCCGGCCGCCCGAGCGGCGAGGCGCGGCACGGCACGCTGCGGGCGACCGTGGAGTGGTCGTACCGGCTGCTGTCGGCCGAGGAGCAGCGGCTGTTCCGGTACCTCGCGATCTTCGTGGACGGCGTGCCGCTCGACGCCGCGGAACGGCTGGCCGCGGCGCTGGGCCTCACCGGCGACCCGGGCACGCTGCTGGCCCGGCTCGTCGACGCGTCGATGCTCGACGCCGACTTCACCGCGGGCACCCGTTACCGGATGCTGGAGACGCTGCGCGCCTACGGCCTCGACCGGCTCGACGCGGCCGGCGAGACCGAGGAGGCCGCGCGGCACCTGGTGGACTGGGCGGTCGACCTCACCGCGTGGGTCGAGGTCACGATGACCACCGCCCGCGAGCCCGACGCCGACGCGGCCCTGCGCCGCGAGCTGTCCAACCTGCGCGCGGCCTGGCGGCACGCCCGCGACCGCAAGCTCCTCGACGCGGCCGCCGCGATCGTCGTCGCGCTGATGGACCCCATGAGCTACCGCGACCTGATCGAGCTCCGCGACTGGGCCGAGGAACTGGGCGCCGACCCGGCCCTCGACGGCCACCCGCTCGGGTCCGCCGTGCTGGGAGTGGCGGCCGAGGCGGCGTACCACCGCGGCGACTACCCGTTCGCCGAGTACCTGTGCCGGCGCGGCCTCGCGCTGGGCGGCTCGTGGTACTGCCTGACCGTTCTGTCGAACGCCGACCTGGCCCGGGGCGCGTGGGAGGACGCCATCGAGCACTCCCTCGCCGCCGCCGCCCTGGCGACGGTGCCGCGCGAGAACCTGGGGCTGGCGGCCCTGGCGACGGCCTACGCCGGCCGCCCCGACGAGGCGCGGGCGCTCAACGAGCGGGGCCGGGCCGGCGCGACGTCGCCGACGCTGCGGGCGTGGGGCGCCTACGTGGCCGGCGAGATCGACAACGCCGCCGGCCGCCACACCGTCGCCGAGGTGCACTACCAGCAGGCCATCGACCTCGCCCGCACCTCGGGGGCCGCGTTCCTCGTCGGGGTCGCGACCGTCGGGCTGCTGTCGGTCCGCACCCACGCGGGGCGGTTCCGGGACGCGCTGCGCGGCTACCGTGAGGTCGTCGACTACTTCGAGCGGACCGGCAACTGGACACACCTGTGGACGACGCTGCGCAACCTCGCCACCGTGCTCCGCCGGCTCAGTGACGACGGGCCGGCCGACGCGCTCACCGCCGCGGCCGACCGGGCACCCGACGCGCCCGCGGTCGCCGGTGCGGCCGTCGCTGCGCCGTCGGCCGAGGGCCCCGGCCGCGCGGCCGTCCTGGAGATCGCGCGCGACGCGATCTCCCGGAACCTCACATGATCACGCCCGCCACGAACGCCTCCTCGCCCACCCACGCGGTGTAGGTCTCGACGCCGAGCAGTGAGATGAGCCCGGCGGTCTGGGTCGTCTGCGCGCTGAGGGCCTCGACCTTGCGGGCGAGGGTCCGTTCGTCGAGCACGAGGTTCAGCGCGAGCGCGGCGTCGGGCACGATGTCCGGGTACCCGGGCTCGAAGACGCTGAGCCGCTCGTGCAGTTCCGCCCACCGGCGGGAGCGCCGCTCCGGTGCCGCGGCGTACAGCAGCCGGGCACCCGGTCCCGCGACCTTCGCGAACGCCTCCGTCGCCCACCCCGACACCGCCCGGTGGTCGGCGTGGCCGGTGTACCCGTCGGGTCCGAACGTCACCACCGTGTCGGGGCGGACCTCCTCGATCAGCTCGCACAGCTGTCCCACCGCCTCCGACGCCGGCGCGGCCGCGCAGCCGCCGTCGGCGTAGCCCAGCCACCGGTGCTCGGTGACCCCGAGGATGCCGAGGCAGCGGGCGAGCTCGACGGTGCGCTCGGCGGCCAGCCGCTCCGGCGGCCACTCGTCGGGATCGGGGGTTCCCAGCTCACCGCGCGTCGCCGTGACACAGACGACCCGCGACCCGCTGTCGCGTGCGAGGGCCATCAGCCCGCCGGACAAGTACGCCTCGTCGTCCGGATGCGCCCAGATGCCGAGTACGGTTCCCATTTCCATGCGAACACTGTGCCGGCGGCCGCTGACACCGCGCTGCCGCGTGTCTTACATCCGATCGGGACGCACGGGCCGGCCCAGGCCCGCGGACGGGGCGAAGACGAGCCGTTCGACGAGGTCGAGCGAGTGCCGCACCGCGCCGAGCGCCGAACCCTCGTCACCGAGCGTCGACGTGCGGACCTGCGGCAGGTGCAGCACCAGCTTGGTCAGCTCGTTGCGCAGCGGCTCCAGGAGCATGTCGGCCGAGCGGGAGAAGCCGCCGCCGACCACGACCAGCTCCGGGTCGACGGCCAGGATCAGCGCCGAGGTGCCCAGCGCCAGGTCCTTCGTGTACTCCTCGACGGCCTTGACCGCGCCCGGGTCACCGGCCCGGGCGGCGGCGAACACGTGTGTGGCCGCCTCCTCCTCCGGCACGTCGCCGGGCAGGCCGCTCCAGCCGCGCAGGTGCTCCTGCGCGCGTCCCCAGCCGACCGCCGGCAGCACCCCGATCTCGCCCGCCGCGCCGGCGAAGCCACGCAGCAACTGGCCGTTGATGATGATGCCGGCGCCGGTGCGCGATCCGGCGAGCACGTAGACGATGTGCTCGGAGTCGGTGGCCACGCCGCGCCAGCGCTCGGCGAGCGCGGCCAGCCGGCAGTCGTTCTCCGCCCGCACCGGGCACGCGAACGTCCGGCCCAGGTGCCCGACGAGGTCGACCCCGGTCCAGTCGGGCACCACCGAGTACGCGACCTTCCCCGACCGGTCGACCAGGCCGGTGCTGGCCACGCTGACCGCCCAGATGTCGTCGGCGGTCAGGCCGGCCGCCCGCATCGCGCCGAGGGCCGCCTCGTCGACGGTCGCCAGCCGGTTCGCCTGCGACGTCTCGGGGCGCACCGCGATGCGCCGGCTGGCGATCACCTGGCCGTCGAGGTCGGCCACCATCGCGAGCACCTTGTGTCCACCGACGTCGATGCCGATGACGTGACCGGCGTCGGCGCGGAACCGGTACCGGCGGGCCGGCCGGCCGAGCGCGCCGGGCAGCGGCAGCACCTCCGCCACCCACTCCTGCGCCACGAGATCCTGCACGACGTCCTCTGTGGACGGTCGGGACAGGCCGGTGCGGCGGGCCAGCTCGGTGAGCGTCGACGGGTGGCTGCCCCGTAGGGACTGCAGCACGTTGAGCGCGTTGAGCTGGCGGAGCCGGTTGAGGTCTCCGCCGGCGACCGAACCCTCGCCTCCCATCGGCGAAATCATAGGGCCAGCGCGGGGACGAGCCGGGCGGCGTTGCCGGCGTACACCGCGCGCAGGGTGTCGTCGTCGAGGTCGAGGCCGTCGATCGCCCAGCGTCCCATGAGCTGTGAACCGTCCGGGTCGTGCGGGAACTTCTCGTCGCCGCTCTCGAGGAACCGGTAGTGCAGGTGGTACGAGCGTTCGTCGGGCGGGAACGTGTCGGTGCCGAAGAGCACCCGGTCAGGGTGGCGGGTGAACAGGTCGCGTGTGGCCCGCGGCTGGCGGCCCAGCTCGGCCAGCCGGGCCGAGATGTCGATGTGGTAGTTCGGGTACCGGTCGAGCATGTCGCCGACCCGGCCGAGGTTCTCCGGGTAGCAGCCGCCGTGCACACCGACGAACGTGGTGCCCGGGTTGGCCGCGACCACGGCTTCGAAAGCGTCGATGAGACGCTCGAACGGCGGGAACTCCGGGCTGGCGAACGACCACTGCGGATAGCGCAGCAGCTGCTCCAACCGCTCGTTGTGCGCGTCGACCGGCTCGAAGAACGCCTTCGGGTCGGCGGTGTGCACCGCGACCGGGATGTCGAGGTCGGCCGCCGCCGCCCACAGTGGGCCGAGCCGCTCGTCGTCGAGCAGCACGAGGTCTCCGCGGTGGTCGCGGCGGTGCAGCCCGAGGTCCTTCCACACCTTCAGTCCACGGGCACCGGCGGCCACCGACGCCGCGAGGCCGGCGGCGATCCGTTCGCCGAACCCCGGTGCCGACAGCTCCTCCCAGTCGACGTGGCAGAACGTCGCGAACCGGCCCGGGTACGCCGCGTCGTAGCGGGCGATGTTCTCCGCCAGCTCGGCGCCGAAGCGCCCGCACAGGTTCACCATCGCGCGGACGCCGCAGCGGTCCATGAGATCGACCAGCGCGGCCGGGTCCTTCACCATCCACGACCCGTCGTCGGTGAGCCACCGCCCGAGGTGGCTGTGCGCGTCGATCACGGGAAACCGTGGCGTCGGCACCTCGCTCGCCGGTACGACGAGCTGGGTGCGCGGCTCCCAGCTCCGCAACGGCAGGTCGTACAGGGGATGCGAACTGGCCGCCTCCTCCGAGGGCACCATGCCCGTCATCAGGTCGGCCGCCCCGGCCTTCGGGACCGGCCGGTCGCGGCGCAGGTTCTCCGGCAGGAGGTCGTGGTGGGCGTCGAACATCGCGTCGACGAGGTCGTGGATCTCGGCCAGCGTCAGGCGGGCCGCGGTGTGCGGGTCGAGCATCGCCGCGTGATAGACGTGCTCGCGCCTCCCGTCGAGCGCGGCGCGCAACGTGAGGTCGCCGACGTTCAGGAAGGTGCGGTTGAGAGCGGCGAGCTGCGGTGGGAGCGCCCCGATCCGCAGGGGACGAACCCCCGCGCGGTCGACGTGGCACGGCACCTCGACGCAGGCCTCCGGCGGCAGGTTGCCGATCAGCCCGTCGTTGTGCACGTTGCCGTAGACGACGCGCGGGGTGCCCGTCTCGATCGCACGGATCACCTCCGACGCCAGCTCCGACGTCGGCTCGATGGTGACACCGGTGCCGTCGGCGAGCCCCCGTACGTGCTCCTCGTACTCGCCGGCGTTGCGGTCGAGCCAGGTGAGGTACTCGCCGATCGGGATGCGGAACCGCTCGACCTCACCGGCGTGCGGCAGGAACCACGGCACGTACTCGCTGCCGTGCTCGCTCGACTCGGTCGGGAAGTACCCGAGCCGCCGGTACATCTCCACCCGCACCGTTCTCCGCAGCTCCGGGTCGGCCCCGATCGCCGCGTCGAGCAACGGGTACAGGTTCTCCCCGTCGTGCTCGAACCGCAGCACCCACGCCTGGTGGTTCACCCCGGCCGTCACCATCGCGCACTCCCCGCGCGGCACGCCGACCAGCCGCGCGAGCCGCGCCTCGGTGTCGCGCACCGAGTGGCACAGCCCGACGACGCGCGTGAACGGCGTCCCCTCGAACACCGCCCGCGGGATCATCGTCATCGGGTTGGTGTAGTTGAGGAGCAGCGCGTCGGGGGCGAGCTCGGCCAGCTCGTGGCCGATCGCGCGCACCACCGGGATGGTGCGCAGCGCGCGGAAGATGCCGCCGATCCCGAGCGTGTCGGCGATCGTCTGCCGCACGCCGAACCGGGCCGGGACGTCGAAGTCGAGCTGTGCCGCCGCCCGCCCGCCGACGGCGATCTCGTTGATGACGTGGTCGGCTCCGGCCAGGGCCCGGCGCCGGTCGGCGTGGGCTTCCACCCGCACGTCGGCGCCGAGCTTCCCGGCCATCCACCTCGCCATGGCCTCCGCGGTCGCGAGCCGGCGCTCGTCGATGTCGTGCAGCACCACGGTGGTGCCGGCCAGTTCCGGGTAGGAGAACAGGTCCGACAGCAGTCGCCGGGTGAACGTCACGCTGCCTGCGCCGATCAGCGCGATGCGGGCCATGGGGTTCCTTCCTGAACGGGAGTTACTTGAAGAGCGCGTTGACTTCGGTGTTGGCGGCACCGAGCGCGCCGGCGGCGTCCTTCTGGCCGAGCCACACGGCGTCGAGCGCGCCCTGCACCACCTCGGCCACCCGGGCGCTGTTCTCGGTGATCGGCAGCAGGAACGTACCGCCCTGCGCCTTCGCCTGGTCGACGAACACCGTGACGTCCTGGCCCTTGGCGCCGAACGCGGCCAGCGCCCTGTCGGACGACGACCTGATCGCGGGGAACACGACGGCCTTGTCCGCGACGATGTCCTGGCACTCGGACGAGGCGAGGTACTTGACCCACTGCCACGCCTCCTCCTTGTGCTTCGTGCCGGCGTAGATCGCGTCGGACAGGCCGTTGGTGGCCGACTTCCGCCCGGCCGGACCGGTCGGCAGCGGCGCGAACGCGTACTTCTGCTTGACCGTGCTACCCAGGTAGTAGCCGGCCATCCACGAGCCGGTGATGCCCATGGCCGCCTTCTGCGACTCCAGCACCGCGTCGGTGCCCACCGTGCTCTGCTTCTCGTACTTCGGGCTGAACCCCTTGTCCTGCAACGACTCGAACCAGGCGATCGTCTCGGTGAACTTCGGGTCGGCGTAGTTGAACTTCGTGCCCCACGGGTTCCTGTCGACGTAGTACCAGCCGTTGCTCACCGCGAAGTTGCCCCAGCTCGTCTGCCCGATGGCGCCGGAGGCGAGGTCGGCGACCAGCCCGTAGGTCTTCACCTTCGTCTTGTCGAACCCCGGCTCGTCGCCGCGCTTTCCGTTCTGGTCGACGGTGAGCTTCGCGACGAGGTCCTCGAACGTGCCGCCGTCGGCCGGGTTCCAGGTGAGGTTCCTCAGCGCCGCCGGGTCGACGCCGGCCTGTGCCGCCATGTCCCTGTTGTACAGCAGGGCGATCGCGTCCCAGTCCTTCGGCAGCCCGTACCGCTTGCCGTCGCGTACCCACAGCTCGGGGAGGCCGTTGCTGTACTGGCTGAGGTCGACCTTGTCGCGCTTGACGAACGGTTCGAGGTCGACGATCTGGTTGCTCTGCAGGAACTGGGGGTAGTACGCCACCGAGTCGGTGAACACGTCGGGCGCCTCACCGGAGACGACCTTCGTGGTGAGGTTCGTCCAGTACTGGTCCCACGCCAGCTGGGTGATTCTGATCGTGATGGTCGGGTTCTTCGCGTGGAAGGCGTCGGCGCAGGCCTGGTAGGCCGGTAGCTGCGCGTCGACCCACAGGGTGTAGTCGAGGGTGACGTCGCCGCCACCGCTGTCGTCGTCGCCGCAGGCGGTCAGTCCGGCCAGCAGCACGGCGGCGCCGAAGAGGGCTTTCCATCTCCGCACGGTCTTTCTCCTTCGAGCCCGAGGGTGGTCACTTGCCACCGGAGAAGTTGATCGAGTCGACGAGCCGCCGGCCGAAGACGACCAGCAGCACCAGCACCGGCACGACGGTCAACGTCGCTGCCGCCATCAGGCCGGTCCAGTCCGGCCTGGAGTTGGGTGACTGCTGCAGGAACACCGACAGGGCGGCGGTGAGCACCCGCGTACCCTCGTCGGGCGCGACCAGCAGCGGCCACAGGAAGTCCTTCCACGTCCACACCGCGAGCGTCAGCGAGATGGTCAGCAGCGGGCCGCGGCTCATCGGCAGGACGACCCGCCAGAACACCGCCCACCGGCCGGCGCCGTCGAGCACGGCCGCCTCCTCCACCTCGGTGGGGATCGACAGGAAGAACTGGCGCAGGAAGAAGATGGTGAACGGGGTCATCAGCAGCGACGGCGCGACCAGCCCACCGAACGTGTTGAGCAGCCCGAGGTCCTTCACCAGGGCGAAGTTGGGCAGCAGGGTGAAGATGGGCGGCACCATCAGCCCGGCCATGAACGTGCCGAACACCAGCCCCCGGCCGCGGAACCGCAGCCGGGTCAACGCGTAGCCGGCCATCGCGCAGCTGAAGACCTGCCCGGCGACCGTCACCGCCGTGTAGATCACCGAGTTGCGCAGGTACAGGAGGAAGTTCATGCGGGCGCCGGAGCCGCCGGCCGCCTGCGCCTCCTCCACAGTGGACAGCCCCAGCACCCGTTCGAAGTTGGCCAGTGTCGGCCGCTTCGGCACGGGCGAGAGCGTGTCGGTGAACAGGTCCGCCGACGGGGTGAACGCCGTGCGCACCATCCAGAGGAACGGGAAGATCGTGACCGCGATGAACGCCACGAGCACCGCGAGCGAGGCGACGCGGCCGACCGTCCACCTCCGCCTCCTCACGCGAGGTCCGACCGGGACGCGCGCAGCAGCCGCATCTGCACGTAGGTGAACCCGGCCAGCAGCACCACGAGCATGAGCGCCATGGCCGAGGCGTAGCCCATCCGGAAGTGCCGGAAGGCCTCGTCGTAGATGTAGTAGTAGATGACCTTCGTGAGGTTCAGGGGACGTCCGGCGGTGGTGACCGCGACGACGTCGAAGATCTGGAACGAGCCGATCACCGAGACCACGAGCACGAGCGCGAGGATCGGCCGCAGCAGCGGCAGCGTGATGCGGAGGAACATCCGCACCTCGCCGGCCCCGTCGAGCCCGGCCGTCTCGTAGATCTGCTGCGGGATCTGCAGCATCCCCGCGTACAGCAGCAGCGCGACGTAGCCGGTGCCGGCCCACGTGGTGATGCCGGCGATCGACGGCAGGGCGAGGCCCGGCGAGGTGAGGAAGCCGTGCGTACCCAACCCCATCGCGTCGAGCGCGCTGTTCACGAACCCGACGTTGGTGTCGAGCATGAACAGCCACAGCAGCCCGATGGTGACGTTGGGGACCAGCCACGGCACCGCGAGCATCGCCCGCAGCACCACCGAGCGGGTCAGCCGGTGCATCACCGCCGCGAGCAGCAGCGCGAACACCAGCTGCGAGACGAGCGTGTAGACCACGAACAGCCCGGTGACCCGCAGCGAGTTCCAGAACTGCGCGTCGGTGACCACCTCGCGGTAGTTCTCCGCCCCCACGTACCGCGGGTCGGAGAGCAGGTTCCAGTCCGTGAGCGAGTACCAGACGCCCTTGGCGCTCGGATACAGGTAGAACACGGCGAACCCGATCGCGGCCGGCGCCAGGAACAGCGCGGCGGCCCGGCCGTCGCCCCGTCTCCGGCGTACCCCTCGATTCATGGGACTAATGATGGTCTCCTTTAAAATCTTGTCAAGGGTCCGCACGTACCCGGTTGACCGTGGCGCTTGAACGGCCCTACCCTTCGGGACATACGTAAGAGACCTTCAGAACGGGGCACCCATGGTCGACCCAGCGGACCTCCTGCGGTGGTGCTCGGTGCCGGCCGACGCACTGGTCCGCCACCCCGACGCGCGGCTGCGGCTGCGGCTGTGCGCCGACAGCGCCCGCCTCGGCCACCTCATGGCACGCGAACTGGTCGACGCGATCACCGCCACCGAGGGGACGTTCCGCGTGATCGTCCCCTGTGGACCGTCGTCCTGGTACGGACCGTTCACCACGCTCGTCAACACCGAGCGGGTGAGCCTCCGGAACGTCGAGGTGTTCCACATGGACGAGTGCCTCGACTGGCAGGGCCGTCCGGTGCCGCGCCGCCACCCGTACAGCTTCCGCGGGTTCATGGAGCGCGAGTTCTACGCGCCGGTCGATCCGCTGCTCGCGGTCCCGGAAAACAACCGCCGATGGCCGGAACCGGCGAACGTGGCCGACCTGACCGCGGACCTCCTCCAGACCCCCGCCGACCTGGTGTACGGCGGCTGGGGCCAGGACGGGCACGTGGCGTACAACCAGGCGCGGCGGCACCCGTACAGCGCGCTGTCGGTGGCCCAGCTGCGGGAGTCGACCGCGCGGGTGCAGGAGAACAGCCCCGACACCGTGATCGCGTTGGCGCACCGCACGTTCGGCGGCGCCTACCAGTTCGTGCCGCCGATGTCGGTGACGCTCGGCATGGCCGAGATCCTGGCGGCGCAACGGATCCGGCTCTTCAGCGACACCGGTGCCTGGAAGCAGACCGCCCTGCGGGTGGCGCTGTTCGGCGACCCGACACCGGAGTACCCGGTGACCCTGCTGCAGGAGCACCCCGACGTGCTGCTGACGGCCACCGTCGACACCGCGCGGCACCCGATCGCCGAACATCCGGAGTGGGAGCTCCAGTGCTGATCGTCGGTACGGGTGGCATCGGGTCGGGCATGTTCCTCGCCCTGCACGGCGACCACACGCTCGGCCGCGAGGAGAGCCGCGCCGCCACCCTGCTCGACCGGCACGACGCCGCGAAGCTGCACATCGTGCTGCACTACGTGCGCACGCTGCTGGGCACCGGCGCCGACGTGGTGCCGGTCGGCATGGTCGGCGACGACCCACCCGGCCGCGACGCCGTCCGGCGCATGGCCGACGCCGGCCTCGACGTCTCCGCGGTGGGTGTCTCGGCGCGGCCGACCCTGTTCTCGGTGTGCTTCCAGTACCCCGACGGCACCGGCGGCAACATCACCACGGCGAACAGCGCCAGCGACGACGTCTCGCCGGAGCTGGTCCGGGCGGCGTGGGCGCGGAGAGTCCACAGTGGACAGAAGGGCATCGCTGTCGCGCTGCCCGAGGTGCCGCTCGCGGCGCGGGCGGAACTGCTCCGCCTCGCCACCGGCGCGGGGTTCCGGCGGGTGGCCACGTTCGTGTCCGCCGAGATCGGGGCGGCGGTGCCGTTGCTCGGCATGGTCGACCTGCTCGCGGTCAACCTCGACGAGGCGGCCGCGCTCGCGCCGGTCACCAGGCACCGGGACGCCGCCGCGACCGCGACCGCCGCGGTCGGGCGCGCCACCGCCGCCAACCCCGGGCTGCACCTCGTGGTGACCGCCGGCCGGTACGGAAGCTGGGCGTGGGACGGCCACGACCTGACGCACACCCCCGCGCCCGCCGTCACCGCCGTGAACACCGCCGGCGCGGGCGACGCGCACCTCGCCGGGCTCGTCGTCGCCACCGCGCGGGGACTGCCGCTGGCGGCCGCGAACCGGTACGCCGCACTGGTGTCGGGCCGGTCGGTCACCTCGCCGCACACCATCGACACCGGCCTGACCGCCGACCTGATCCGGGCGGACGCCCGCACCGCCGGGTGGGACCTGTGACGCGATGCCGACGTATCGGCCGCCCGCTGAGAGCGTTATCGATTTGCCTGCTTTGCCGGGTCGCGACGCGGACGCCCGTAACCGTAAGCTATCGAGCATCTTCGACTCGGTAGGGGGATCGAGCGATGTTGCTTTCCCGCGTCGCCGGCCGGTACACATACACGGGCACATACAAGGGCATGTACAAGGGAACGGCCGCCGCGCTTCTGGTCACCGTCGTCGCGCTCATCGGTCTGCCCCGTCCGGCACTGGCCGCCGAGCCGCGCGTCGGGCTCGTCGCGTTCTTCGACGCGCGGGCGGTCGCGATCGGCACCGCCGGTAAAGAGGTCCCGATCCGGTACGGCGCCTACAGCGTCGAGGGTGCCACGCTGCCCGCCACGGTCACCGTGAAGATCGACGCCTCCGGGGCCGCCGACGTGCTCTCCGCCAGGCTCGCCGAGGAGACCCCCGGCTGCACCGTCGCGGGCGCGGTGTTCACGTGCACCAAGGAGACCGACGACGTCACCGGTCCCGACGGC
Source organism: Virgisporangium ochraceum (assembly GCF_016863655.1). Classification (GTDB taxonomy): domain Bacteria; phylum Actinomycetota; class Actinomycetes; order Mycobacteriales; family Micromonosporaceae; genus Virgisporangium; species Virgisporangium ochraceum. Next base: position 124,838 of record NZ_BOPH01000031.1, on the reverse strand, counting down.
GACTTCTCGCTGGTGTTCACGGCCGCGAGCGGCGCGAAGGCCGGCGACACCGGCCAGATCAGGATCACGGTGAGCGCGCCCGACGTGCAGGCGCAGGAACAGACCCACGAACTGGTCGTCTCCGAGCCCGGCGCCGACCTGCTGGCGGCCGACTTCACGACGACGAGCACACCGGGCGGCGCCGTCACGTTCCAGCCGCTGCTCCGGAACCAGGGCGACCGCGCCGCCGAGACGGTCGTGCTCACGCTCGGCGGCGACCGGTTCGCGAAACTGACCGACCGGTTCGGCAACTGCCACTACGCGCCCGAACCGACGAGCGTCTCCGCGGTCTGCGTGTTCAAGGACCTGAACATCGAGCCGGGCGGCACCGTCATCGTCACCATGCCCATCAAGGTCGAGATCACCCCCGACGTGCCGGCGCGGACGTTCGCCTACTACCGCGCCGAGGTGTGGGCCACCGTCGACAACCCCTCCGGGGAGTGGAGCGACTGGCCGCTCGGCAACGGCTCCGACCTCGTCTGGGCGCCCGTCGACGGCGGCGCGCAGGCCAGCTCGTCCGACGTCGACATGCAGGACAACCAGGGCAACGTGCTCGTCACCACGCCGGCGAACCCGTCCGACGTCGTCGCCAACGGCGCCACCGTCACCGGCGCGGTCGGCGACACCGTGACGGCCAAGGTGGGTCTGACGAACAAGGGTCCCGGCTACATCGACGGCGTGTACGACAGCGAGACCTCCAACCCGGAGAACCCGTACAACGCCGCGTTCGTGGTCACGTTCCCGGCCGGCGTCGAGGTCACCAAGGTCGAGAACCCCGAGGGTGACGGCATCTACTGCCACGGCAAGGTCGGCGACACGTACGACACGACCACCAACCAGCCGGGCCGCCTGGTGTACCGCTGCATGAAGTGGACGCTCGCCGTGAACGAGACGCACACCGTCACGTTCACGGTGAAGATCGCCAGCAGCGTCACCGCCGCCGGTTCGGTCGTGGCGCGGGGCGGCTCGTCCGACCCCGTCACCGCCAACAACACGGCGGAAGTGAAGTTCACCAACGAGGGCGGCCTGCCGATCACCGGTCCCGACGCCGCTCTCACCGCGACGGTCGGCGCCCTCATGGTCGCCGCCGGGTGCGGACTGATCCTCGTCTCCCGACGCCGCGACGACGCGGCCGTCACCGATTGAGCGCAACCACATAGAGGCGGGCCGGTCCGGACGGGTGTCCGGGCCGGCCCTACGCCGTCAGTGGTGATGGTGGTAGTAGTCCCCGCGGCGCCACACCATCACCGCGAGCATGGCGGGGAACATCAGCGTGTGCCCGACCATCATCACGGCGTGGCCGTCGACCGCCCCGAGCCAGTACGGCGGCAGCATCACCAGGAACGGGACGTACATCGCCGCGCACATCTCCGCGATCCGCGGCCACGAATGGCGGCGGATCGCCATCCAGACCGCCATGCCGACCGACATGTTGGTGGCCATCACCATCGCCGCCACGTCGGGCCGGTCGTTCACGCCCGGCCACACCCACGACCACACCGGTGCGAGGGCGAACATGCCCACGAACATCGCCACGATCATCTCGAGGTAGTGAAGCGCGAACCGCAGATGTCCCCGCATCCTGCTCCCCGAGGTCTGCTTCAACGTCGTCATGCGGGAGATCCTGCCGAGGTTCCAGCCCGGTGTGACGTGCCGGAAGTCACGGTCGGGGTCATGACCCCGCTACAAGAGCCCCAGATCCCGGGCGCGCAGCGCGGCCTGCGTGCGGTCGCGGGCGCCCAGCTTGCCGAGCACGTTCGTCACGTGGTTCTTCACCGTGCCCTCGGCGAGGTGCAGTACCCTCGCGATCTCCCGGTTGCTGCGCCCGCCCGCCAGGAGCCGCAGCACGTCGAGCTCGCGCTCCGACAGCGGCACCACCGGTGGTGGAGCGTCGTCGACAGGCAGTTGTGCTGAAACAGCTGGTTTGTCGCCGAAAGAGGCGACGAGCCTCGCCACCACCTTCGCCGCCACCGACGGCTGCAGCACCGACTCGTCGCGGGCCGCCGCCAGGATCGCCTCCACGAGCCGGGCCGACGACACGTCCTTCAGCAGGTAGCCGACCGCGCCGGCGCGCAGCGCCGCGAACACGTCCTCGTCGTCGTCGAAGGTGGTCAGCGCGATGACCCGCACCGCGGGGTGCTCGGCGCGCAGCCGCCGCGTGGCCGCCACCCCGTCGAGCACCGGCATGCGCAGGTCCATCAGCACCACGTCGGGCGCGAGGTCGGCGGCCCGCCGCACGGCGTCGGACCCGTTGCCCGCCTCGCCCACGACCTCGATGTCGTCGCGCACGCTGAGCAGGGTGGCGAGCGCCTCGCGGAACAACGCCTGGTCGTCGACGAGCAGCACCCGCACCCTCACGAGGCAACCTCCACGCTCAGCGTCGTTCCCTTGCCGGGCACCGACTCCAGGTCCATCCGACCGCCCGCGAGCGCGGCCCGCTCGCGGATGCCGGTCAGGCCGAAGCCCTGCCCGTCGGGCGCGCGGCCGACGCCGTCGTCGCGTACCGACAGCACGACGAGCGCGGGCCGCGTGTAGTCGAGCGTGAGGTCGGCGCGCGTCGCCCCGGCGTGCCGGCGCACGTTCGTCAGGCCCTCCTGCGCGGCCCGGAACAGCGACTCGTGGGCCCGCTCCGGCAGCGACCGCACCGTTCCGACCACCTCGAGCCCGGTCGGTACGCCGGCGGCCGAAGTCTCCTCCGCCAACGCTTTCAGGGCCTCCGGCAACGGGACCGGCGCGGCCGGCTCCCGCAGCGCCGACACCGACCGGCGCACCTCCCGCAGCGCCTCCTCCGCCTGGTTCTGCGCCTTCGCGAGCACGGTGTCGGCGCGCTCCGCGTCGTCGATGACCGCCCGGGCGGCCTTGATCTGCATCTGCACCACGGTGAGCGCGTGGCCCAGCCCGTCGTGGATGTCGCGGGCCACCCGGTTGCGTTCCTGCGCCGCGGCCAGCGTCTCCGCCTGCAGCGCGTACGCCCGCAGCCGACCGTGCGCCTCGGCCATCTCGACGCGCGCCTGCTGCTCCCGGACCAAAAGCCTGGTGACCACCGCGGTGAACGCGGCGGCCGCGAGCAGACCGAGCCCTTCCCGCAGCCCGTCGCGGGGCGACATGCCGATGTGGAACAACGGCACCGTCGCGACGACCACGGCGGCGGCCGGCAGCGGTAGCAGCAGTACGCTCTGGCTCACCAGCACGACGAGCAGCAGCGTCGACCCGACCGTCGACACCGCGACGAACACCGCGTATCCGTGCAGCAGCAGGTGGATCACGTACGCGTACGCCGGCCACCGCCGCGCGTACGGCCACACGTAGTGGAATCCGACCGTGGCCACGACCAGGTACGAGCCGCCGAGCGCCACCGCCAGCCACGAGCCGCGCGAGCCGGCGGTGTCGACCACGAGCGTCAGGAACGCTCCGATCGACAGTGCCGCCAGCGCGCGTTTCACCCCACCACTCTGACACGGCCCGGCGCGCGCTACCCCGGCAGCCGCAGGTGGGCCTGGACCGGCAGGTGGTCGCTCGGGAACCGGCCGCCCGACCGGAACAGGTTCACCGCCGCCGCCTCGACGGCGACGTCGGGCGTCACCAGGATCCAGTCGATGCGCGGCCCGCCGTCGGCGACCGGGCCGAACCCGTGCCACGTGCCGTGGTCCGGCCCGCGGCGCGCCGCGACCGTCCACACGTCGACCAGCCCGACGTCGCGGGTCAGCAGCCGGTACGCGGGGCTCTCCGTGCCCGCGGCGGCGTTGAAGTCGCCGGTCAGCACGACCGGCAGCCCCGGTTCGAGCGCGGCGAGCCGGTCGCGGATGAGCGCCGCCGACCGTCGCCGGGCGTTCTCGCTGATGTGGTCGAAGTGGGTGTTCACCGCGTACAGCTCGCGGCCGGTCACCCGGTCGAGGAACCGGACCCATGTCGCCATCCGCACGCAGCGGGCGCCCCAGGTGTTGGAGGCGGCCACGTCCGGCGTGTCCGACAGCCAGAACACCCCGTGCCGCACCGGGGTCAGCCGCTCGACCCGGTACAGGACCGCCGTGAACTCGCCGTCGGTGCCGCCGTCGCGCCCGGTCCCGACGAACCCGTACCCGGGGCCGAGGTCGGCCCGGACGTCGTCGAGCTGGGCGGCGAGTCCTTCCTGGGTGCCGATCAGGTCGGGCCGTTCGGCGTCGAGCAGCGCGTGGACCACCGGCCGCCGGTCGGCCCACCGGTGCGGCCCGTCGACGCTGGCGTACAGGAGGTTGAACGTCATCACGTGCAGGAGGGACACCGTTCCCACCGTAACGCCGGTCCCGGGGCGGCGGGACCGGCGTCACGGCAGGTGGGAACAGAGCTACGGTGCGGTCCAGTCGGCCGGGACGCGCCCGACCCGGACCCGCTGCGGATGGTCGCCCACCGCCACGCTCGCGACGCGCTGACCGGTGGCGAAGCTGATCGCCGACACCCGGTCGGAGCCCGACTCCGAGATCACGCAGTCCCGACCGTCGCCGCTGACCGTCGCCCAGTACGGCTTGCTGGCCGTGACCAGCGGGCCCTCCTGCAACGTCGCCCGGTCGACCACCGTGACGTAGTCGTCCATCGTGCCGGCGACGCACACCTTCGCGCCGTCGGTGCTCATCGACAGGCCGTGGTGGCGCGAGTCGTTGACCCACGTGGTGCGGTCGTCGCTGGTGTTCGGGTTCTTCGGCAGGGTCCGGACCCGCGTGATCCGGTCCGTCGCGACGTCGTACTCGGCGAACCCGTTGAAGAACGACACCTGGAAGTACAGCTTCGACCCGTCGGGTGTGAACACGGCCGGCCGCACCGCGTCGGACAGGTCGCTGCGGCCGGCGGCGTCGAGCCGCTGGCGCATGTCGACGACGCGCACGACCTGGAACGTCGTCATGTCGGCGACCGTGATGCGCCGGTCGCCCTTCGTGAAGTCGAGCCACGGTGCGTCGAGGTCGGTGTTCACCTCGCCGATCGACATGTTCCACAGGTACCGCCCGCCGCCGGTGAAGACGTTCTCGTGCGGCTTGTCGCCGGTCGCGAACGAGCCCACCTGCGCGCCCGTGTCGATGTCCAGCACGTGCACGGTGTTCGACGTGGACGCCGACACGGCCACCCGGGTGCCGTCGGGCGACACGGCCATGTGGTCCGACCGGTACCCGGACACCGGGAACCGCCACCTGATCGCGCCGGTGCGCAGGTCGACCGACACCACGTCGGCGAAGCTCGGCCGCGACACCACCAGCGCGCCGCCGTCGGGGGTGGCGTACATGTCGTCGACGAGCTGGTCGTGCCCCTCGCCCGGGCCCTGCCGGATGCCGAGGAAGAACGCCAGCCGCACCGGGTTGAGGTAGATCTCCCACAGCCGCTGCTGGCGGTCCGGGACCACGTTGATCCGGCCCAGCCTGGCGTACGTGCCGCTGGGGCGGATGACGTCGACGGTGCCGTCCCAGTTGTTGCCGACGAACATCACCTGCTGCAGAGCAGGCGCGGCCTGTACGGGTGCCGGCCCGGGAACGGCGCCGAGCAGCACGGAGGCCAGGAATGCGCCGATCAGGCGCCTGGATGTGACGGTCACGGATCCCCTCCAAGGGCGGCGATGGATTCCGCTCACCGCGCGCCGAAGTTACGCTGCGGTAACACAAGCAAACCCCTGATCGGTCCCCATCGATAGGACCCCGGGTCCAACGCCGGAGCGCGACGTTGTACGCGGGTGACAACGGAAGGCACGCCGTGACCGCCGGTTCGCTGATCCCCCTCGTCCGGACGCTCGGCGCCGATCCCCTGGTGGTCGACGCGATGGTCGACGCCGCCCGCACCGCGGCGCCCGAGATCGCCCGGTTGCCGGTGGCGGAGACGCGCCGTCACGTCGCTGTCCTGCTCGACGCCGGGCTGGCGGCGTTCGACGGTACCGGCGACCCCGACCACCACGACTTCGCCGACGCCACGCGGCTGGGTGCCGACCGCGCGGCGCAGGGTGTTCCGCTCGCCGCCGTCCTGTGCGGCGTCCGCGCCGGCCGCACGCGCGTGTTCGAGATCGCGATCGACCGGGGCCGGCGGGCCGGGATCCCGTACGAGACCCTGCTGGACGGCGCGCTGGAGCTCGACCGGTACGCCAGCGCGCTGGAACGGCACCTGATCGACGGCTACCACGCGGCCGAACGACGGCTGGCCCACGACCGGGCCGACGCGGTCGCCGGCCTGCTACGCCGGCTGCTCCTCGGCGAGGGAACCGGGCCCGACGCCGACGAGCTGGCCCGGTTCGGCCTGAACCCGGCCACCCCGTACCACTGCCTGGTGACCGGCCCGGAACCCCGGCCGGCGGTGCGCTGCGCCGGTCTCCTCGGCACGGTCGACGGACGGGTCGCCGGCCTGAGCGCCCGGCCACCGAAACCCACCGGCGCGGCGACGCTCACGGTCTTCGGCCCGGCCGTGCCGCTGGCCGACGCCGCCGACGCCTACCGGCTGTGCGTCGCGGCCTGGCAGGCGGCGGAGAGCTTCGGTCGGCGGGGTGTGCACGCCGTCGCCGACCTGGCCGGTGAGGCGGCCCTGGCCGCACAGCCCGGCCTCGCGGCCCTCCTGCGCGACTCGCTGCTCGGTCGGCTGCGGCCCGGCGACCCGTTCCACCGCGAGCTCGTCTCCACCGCGCTCAGCTACCTCGACCACGGCCAGCGGCTCGACCAGACGGCGTCGGCGCTGCACGTGCACCCCAACACCGTGCGGTACCGGCTGCGCCGGCTGCAGGACCTCACCGGACTGCCGGCCGGCACCGAGGAGCGGCTGACCGTCCTGGAGACCCTCCGGTGGTGGTGGGCCCTGCACACCTGGCTTACGAGCCTTCCGCGACGCGGTTCTCCCACGCCCACGCGGCGATCTCCACGCGGTTCCGCAGACCCAGCTTGGTCTGGATCGTCGCCACGTGGCTCTTGACCGTGCTCACCGAGATGAACAGCTCCGCACCCACCTCCTGGTTCGTGCGCCCGCGCGCGATCTCCCGCACCACCTCCAGCTCCCGATCCGACAGGCGGTGCCCCGCCGGGCCCGGCGCCGGTGCCCGCACCGCGGTGAGCTGCCGCAGCAGCCGCACCGTGACCGAGGGCGACACCAGCGCGTCGCCGTTGTTCGCCGCCCGCACCGCCTCGACCAGCAGTGCCGGGCCGGCGTCCTTGAGGATGAAGCCGACGGCGCCGCCCCGCAGGGCGCCGTAGACGTACTCGTCGAGGTCGAACGTGGTGACCACGATGACCCGCAACGGGTTCGCCACACCCGGGCCGGCCAGCGCGCGCGTCACCTCGATGCCGTCGACCCGGGGCATGCGGATGTCGACGAGGCACACGTCGGGGCGCAGCCGCCGCGCCTGCTCGATCGCGTCGACGCCGTCGGCCGCCTCGCCGACCACGGTGATGTCGGGCTGGTCCTCGAGGATCAACCGCAGCCCGCCGCGGACCATCGCCTGGTCGTCGGCGATCAGCACGGAGATGGTCACCGGAGCACCGGCGGGGGAAGCGTCGCGCGGACCCGCCAGCCACCGCCCTCACCCGGACCGGCGTCGACCGTGCCGCCGAGGCTCGTGACGCGCTCGCGCATCCCGGTGAGGCCGAACCCGCCCGACGACGGCTGCGCCACCGCCGGACCGTCGTCGGCCACCTCGACGGTCACCCCCGACGGTCCACTGTCGACGCTGACCCGCACCGAGCGCGCACCCGGCGCGTGCCGCGCCACGTTCGTGAGCGCCTCGCGCACCACCCGGTACACGGTGCTCGTCACCTCGGGCGGCCATCCGGCGCCACCCGCCGTCGAACTGTCCACAATGGACAGCCGCACCGGTGGACCCTGCCGCTCGAACCGCGTCACGAGGTCGGCCAGGCTCTCCGGACCGGGCGACGCCGACGCCGCGTCGTCGTGGTCGCGCAGCAGGCCGACGACCCGCCGCATCGCCGACAACGCCTCCGCACCGGCGGCCTCGATGCCGGACAGCGGCGCGGCCACCGCCGACGGGTCGCGCCGCGCGACGACCTGCGCGGCCTGTGCCTGGATCAGCATCCCCGTGATGTGGTGCGCGACCACGTCGTGCAGTTCCCGGGCCAGCTCCAGCCGTTCCTGCTGCCGCACGGCCGCGACCGTCGCCGCCGCCCGCGCGTCGAGCAGCCGCAGGGTCGCCCCGGTCGTCACGCCGGCCGCCCACGCCACCGCGTTGAGCGCGACCACCGCACCCGCCGACCCCGCGCTCGCGCTGACCGGGCTGGCCGCCACCACCGCGAGACCGCCACCGGCGATCGCGACCGCCCACCCCGCCCGCACCACGCGCACCGCCGATCCGACCAGCACCGCCAGCGCCGACGCCAGCGCCGGACCCGGCTCAGCGGGCAGGTCGGCGACCGCGGACGCCCCGATCGCGCCGGCGGCGACGGTGAGGCCGGCCACGGCCGTCCACCGCCGGTCCCACCGGCGCGCCAGCGCGAGACCGCACGCGACGACGGCCGCGCAGCCGCCGACGAGCCAGTACCCGCCGCCCCAGCTCTGCGCGACAGCGACCGCCTCACCGGCGACCGCCAGGACGAAGAGGAGGGCAAGCCCGATGTTCATGCCACCACGCTAGGAGAAGCGGGGCACACCGCGAACCCGTCGAAAGAACGGGTGGCCCCGTTCTTCGGACCGATGCCCGCGCCGCGCCCGCTTCGCAGGATGGGCGCATGCCACCTCACGACGCCCTCCACGCCGAGGGCCTGACGAAACGGTTCGGGCGCCGCTACGCGCTCACCGACTGCTCGTTCGCGGTTCCGCACGGCCGCGTCGTCGGGCTGGTCGGGCCGAACGGCGCGGGCAAGTCGACGCTGCTGCACCTCGCGTGCGGGCTCCTCGAACCGACGTCGGGAACGCTGCGGGTACTCGGTGCGCCGCCCGCGGCCCGGTTGGCGCGGGTCGGGTTCGTCGCGCAGGACACCCCTGTCTACGCCGGGTTGAGCGTCGCCGAACACCTGCGGCTGGGCGCGAAGCTCAACCCGTCGTGGGACGCGTCGCTGGCCAACCGCCGGGTCGCGCAGGTCGGGCTCGACCCGGCGCAGAAGGCCGGCCGGCTCTCCGGTGGGCAGCGGGCGCAGCTCGCGTTGACCGTCGCCGCCGCGAAGCGACCCGACCTCCTCATCCTCGACGAGCCGGCGGCCGCGCTGGATCCCCTGGCCCGTCAGGGTTTCCTGCGCACCCTGCGGGAGTTCGTCGCCGAACTCGGCGCGAGCGCGGTGCTGTCCTCGCACCTGCTCGGCGACATCGAGCGGGTGTGCGACCACGTCATCGTCCTCAGTGGAGGGAGGGTGCGGATGGCCGGCGACGTCCGCGACCTCGTCGCATCGTCCGGCGGTTCGCTCGAGGACCTCGTGCTCGGGGTGTTGGCATCATGATCTGGCTCACTCTGAGGCAGTTCCGCACGCCCGCGCTCGCCGGCGGGGTGCTGCTCGCCGTCGCGCTGGCGTACCTGCTCCACCTCGGCACCGACATCCGCGACGCGTACGACGCCTACCGGGGCCGGTGTGACGCCGGTGGCGACTGCGCCGCCGCGATGCGCCAGTTCCACGGCGACTACACCAACCTCCTGCTGTACCTCGCCGGGGCGTCCGGGCTCGTGCCCGTGCTCGTCGGGGTGTTCTGGGGCGCGCCGTTGGTCGCGCGGGAACTGGAGACCGGCACCCACCGGCTGGTGTGGAACCAGAGCGTCGGCCGCCGCCGCTGGCTCACCGTGAAGGTGCTCGTCGTCGCCACCGCCGCGATGGCCGTCGCGGGACTGCTGAGCCTCGCGCTCACGTGGGCCGCCGGTCCGGTCGACCGGGTCGGCGCCGACCGGTTCGAACTGGTGCCGTTCGGCGCCCGCAACCTGGCGCCGGTCGGCTACGCGGCGTTCGCCGTCGTGCTCGGTGCCGTCGTCGGCATGCTGCTGCGTCGCACGCTGGCCGCGATGGCGGTGACGCTGCTCGCGGTCGTCCTCGTGCAGTTCGCCGTGCCGAACCTGGTGCGGCCGCACTACCTTCCCGGCGAGCACCTGCGGATGCCGATGACGGCCGAGGCCATCAACGCGGCCCGCGGGCTCGGCAGCATCACCGGCGCCGCGGTGGTCAAGGGCGTCACGGTCGACGGGGCGTGGGTCACCGACGCGAGTGTCCTCCGCACCGCCGACGGCGAACCGTTGAGCCGCGCGGAGTTCGACCGCTGCTTCACCGATCCGGCGCCGGCCGGCGCCACCGGAACGTTCGGCGACACGGCCGCCTGCCTCGGCGCCCTCGACCTCCACCTCGACGTCGAGTACCAGCCCACCGACCGCTACTGGACGTTCCAGTGGCTGGAACTGGCCCTGTACCTGGGTGCCGGCGCGTTGCTCCTCCTGTGCGGCTGGTGGGTGGTCCGCCGGAGGGTCGGCTGACGGGTTGCCGGCCGGCGACCTCGTGGGCGGTGCCGACCACGCCGGTATAGATTTGCCGGCGTGGCACAGAACATCTACGGCGTGGCGATCCACGACCTGCAGGGCAAGCCGTTCGACCTGGGCGGGCTCCAGGACCGGGCCGTCCTGGTCGTCAACGTGGCCTCGAAGTGCGGGCTGACGCCGCAGTACCACGGCCTGGAGGCGCTGCAGAAGCAGTACGCCGAGCGCGGCTTCACCGTCCTGGGCGTGCCCTGCAACCAGTTCATGGGCCAGGAGCCGGGAACCGCCGAGGAGATCGCCGAGTTCTGCAGCGCCACCTACGGCGTCACGTTCCCGATGACCGAGAAGGTCGAGGTGAACGGCGACGGCCGGCACCCGCTGTACGAGGGCCTCGTCGAGGTTCCCGACGCGGAGGGCTACACCGGCGACGTCCGCTGGAACTTCGAGAAGTTCCTCGTGGCGCCGGGCGGCCAGGTCACCGCGCGGTTCGGCCCGCGCGTCACGCCCGACGACCCCGCACTGGTCGGCGCCGTGGAGTCCGCACTCCCGCGCTGAGCAGCACCACCGCCACGCCGGTCACGGCGACGAGCGCGCCCAGTCGCAGCCCGGCGCCGTACCCGCGGGCCAGCGCGGCCGGGTCCGCGGTGCCGGCGACCGTCGTCGCGCCCACCAGCACCGCCACGCCCACCGCCAGCCCCACCTGCTGGGCGGTGTTCAGGACCCCGGACGCGCGTCCATCGGCGACCTCGGCGGTACCCAGGACCGTCGTGCCGACGAACGCGACGCCCAGCCCGACCCCGAACAGGAGCAGCCCGGGCAGCAGGTCGGGCACGTACTCCCCCAACCGGCCGAGCAGCAGTTGCGCCACGGCGACCAGCAGCAGCCCGGTCACCACGAGGACCCGCGCCGGAACGCGGCCCGCCAGCCGCGCCGCGACCGTGCTCCCGACGAACGCCAGCACCGCGGCCGGCGCGATCGCCAGACCCGTGGCCGCCGGGCCGAACCCGAGAATCCGCTGCAGGTGGAGCACCAGGAAGAAGCCCTGGCTGCCGATCACGGCCGCGAGGCACCCGAGCGCCACCGCGGCGACCGGCAACGGTCCCCGGGTGATCATCGGCAGCGGCAGCAGCGGGTCCGGTGCACGCGCCTCGATCAGCACGAACGCCACGAACAACACCGCGGCCACCGCGAGGAGGGCGCCGGCCGGGCCGCGGGTCACCGCGAAGACCAGCGTCGCGGTCGCGGCCGTCGCGGTGATCGCGCCGGGAACATCCAGCGGGACCCGCTGAGCCCGACCCGGCGGCAGCAGCCGGCCGGCCAGCAGCACCGCGACCGCCCCGGGCGGGCCGTTCACCGCGAACACCAGCGGCCACCCGGCGAGGTCGGTGAGCACCCCGCCGAGGATCAGCCCGGCCGCCGCGCCGGACGCGCCGAGCGCCGACCAGACCCCGATGGCCCGGTGCCGTCCCGCCGGTTCCGGGAACAGCTCCAGCACCAGGGCGAACGCCGTCGCCGAGGCGAAGGCGGCGCCGGCGCCCTGCGCCGCCCGCCCGGCCAGGAGCACCGGCAGGGTCGGCGCCGCCGCGCACAGCAGCGACGCGCCCGTGAACGCGGCGGCGCCGAGGCGGAACACGCGCCGCCGGCCGGCGAGGTCACCGACCCGCCCGGCGAGCAGGAGCAGCCCGCCGAACGTCACGGCGTACAGGGACAGGACGTACTGCAGGGTGCGCTCGTCGGCGCCGAGGTCGGCGCGGACCGCGTCGAGCGCGACGGTGGTGATCGTGCTGTCGAGGACCACCATGAACTGCACGACGCACAGCACCGCCAACGCGGGGCCGCGGCTCACGCGGCTCACGCCGTGAGGCCGCCGTCGAGCGGGAGGATCACGCCGTTCAGGTAGTCCGCACCCGGTCCCGCCAGGAACGTGACGACGGCCGCGACGTCGGCGGCGGTGGCCGGCCGCCGGGCCGGGATCGTGGGGACCACGTCGCGCTCGAGGTCGAGGAACGCCTGCACCGGTGCCGACATCGGACCGTCGACGACGATGCCCGGGTTGACCGAGTTGACCCGCACGCCGTCGGGGCCGTGCTCCTGCGCCCAGGTGCGGGTCAGGTTGTCCAGGGCCGCCTTCGTCGAGTTGTAGATCGCCCCGCCGGCGAACGTCTTGATCGTGCCGATCGAACTGACGTTGACCACCCGGCCGGCGCCGCTCGCGATCAGTGCCGGCAGTGCGGCCTGGGTCAGGAAGAACGCGGCCCGGTAGTTCAGCGCGACGAGCCGGTCGAAGTCCTCCTCGGTGCCCTGGATCGCTGGGCCGAGCGCGTTGGCCGCCGCGTTGTTGACGAGGATGTCGAGGCCGCCGAAGTGGTCCAGCGCCGCGTCGATGGCGCGCTGACGCGCGTCCCGTCGGGTCAGGTCCGCGGCGACGAACGTCGCCCGCGGAAGCTCCTTGGCGACGGCCGCGCCCTCCTCCTCGCGCCGCCCGACCACGACGACCGCCGCGCCGGCCGCGGCGAGCCCGCGGGCGATCGCGGCGCCGATGCCGCCGGTGGAGCCGGTGACCAGCGCGACCTTGTTAGTGAGTTCCATGCGGTCGACGCTAGGAGCCGCAGTTCATACGATCAAAGACTCATTCGGGATGACTTGATAACGTGCACGCATGAAGTTCGAGCTGCGGCACCTGGAGGCGTTCGTCGCGGTCGCGGAGGAACTGCATTTCGGACGCGCGGCGCAGCGGCTCCACGTGGCGCAGCCGGCCCTGTCGCAGCAGATCCTGCGGCTGGAGTCGGCGCTCGGCGTCGACCTGCTGGTGCGGTCGAAGCGGCGCACCAGCCTGAGCGAGGCCGGCCGGCTCTTCCTGGTGGAGGCGCGGCGAACGCTGTCGCAGGCGCGCACGGCCGAGTCGGTGGCCGAGCGGGCGCGGCGCGGCGAGCAGGGCCGGCTGCGGGTCGGCTACCACCCGACGGCGTCGTCGCAGCCGTTCCTCGCGGCGTTGGCCGCGTTCGAGCGGATCGCGCCGGAGGTCGAGCTGAGCCTGCGCGAGCTGCCGATGGGCATTCTGGGCCAGCCGCTGCGCGACGACCTGGTCGACGTGGCGTTCCTCAGCACGCTCGGCGCGGTCGACTGTGGACAGCCGGCACTCGCGATGCGCACGCTCGCCACGGAACGGATCGTGGTGGCGGCGCCGCTCTCCCACGGGACGGCCGGTGCCGCGGACGTCGCGATGTCCGACCTCGCCGGGCAGACGCTGCTGATGCTCGGCCGCGAGGTCTGCGCGTCCTGGCACGACAGCCTGGCGGCGATGTGCGAGCGCGGCGGGTTCGCCCCGCGCACGGTGCGCTACGCCGGTGAGCTCGGCGCGCTGCTGACGCTGGTCGCGGCCGGGCTCGGGGTGGCGCTGGTGCCGGAGTCGACGCGGATGCTGCGCACCGAGGGGCTGGCCTACGTCGGCCTGCGCGACGCCGACCAGCCGGTGGTCTCGGCCGCCATGTGGTGCTCGGACGACGCGTCGCCGGTGCTGGCGCGGTTCCTCGCGCTGCTCCCCGGCGATTGACGTCTGTCACTTGACTGCGGGTGGGCCGCGCCCCTACGGTCACCTCACGTTTCGAAACGCGGCCTGAAACTTTCGACGGACGCCTCCCCCTGGCCGCCCGCCGTTGAAGGGACCCACCCGTGTCCGCCACCCGTCACCGCACCGTCCGCCTGCGGCACCTCGCCGCGCCGCTGTTCGCCGCCGGCCTGATCCTCGGCACCGCCACGCCCGGCTCCGCCGGCGGCCGCCCCACCCCGACGATCGTCGACACCGCCCGCGGCCACGGCACCGTGGTCAGCTACACGTTCGACGACGGCCCCAACCCCGTAGACACGCCACGGCTGCTCGCCGTGCTGAAGGCGCACCGGGTACGGGCCGTGTTCTGCGTGCAGGGCAACCATGCCCGCGAGTACCCGGCGCTGGTGCGCCGCATCGTGGCCGAGGGGCACGTGTTGTGCAACCACAGCCTCCAGCACGACGACCTCGGCACCGCCACGCCCGAGCAGATCCGGGCCGACCTGCTCGCCACGAACGCCGCGATCCGCGCCGCGGTGCCGCGCGCCCACATCCCGTACTTCCGGGCGCCGTACGGCAGCTGGGGTGAGACCCCGACGGTCGCGGCCGGGCTGGGGATGCAGCCGCTGGGCTGGCGCCTCGCGATCTCCGACTGGGAGCCCCCGGGCACCGACGAGCTGGTCCGCCGCCTGATGGACGGCATCACTTCCGGTGCCGTGGTCCTGATGCACGACGGCGGCGGCGACCGCAGCCAGACGGTGGAAGCGGTAGAACGGACAATCCCCCTGCTCCGCGCGCAGGGCTACCGCTTCACCCTGCCCGAACACCGCTAGCTTCTCCGCGATCTTGGACTCCCAGGCACGCTATAGCGTGTACGGGAGTCCAAGATCGCGCGACAGGGTGGGTCAGCTGGACGAGAACGCGGCGTCGAACGCGGCCGACGGCGGGTCGAAGGCCAGGCGGCGGACGAACTCGACGGCCTCCTTGGCGCCGACGAGGCGGTCCATGCCGGCGTCCTCCCACTCGATCGAGATCGGGCCGTCGTAGCCGATCGCGTTCAGGGCGCGGAAGCAGTCCTCCCACGGCACGTCGCCGTGGCCGGTGGACACGAAGTCCCAGCCGCGGCGCATGTCGGCCCAGGGCAGGTGCGAGCTCAACCGGCCGCGGCGGCCGTCGCCGGTACGGACCTTCGCGTCCTTGCAGTCGACGTGGTAGATGCGGTCGGCGAAGTCGAAGATGAAGTTCACCGGGTCGAGCTCCTGCCACACGAAGTGCGACGGGTCCCAGTTGAGCCCGAACGCCTCGCGGTGACCGATAGCCTCCAGCGTGCGCTGGGCGGTGTAGTAGTCGTAGGCGATCTCGCTCGGGTGCACCTCGTGCGCGAAGCGCACGCCCACCTCGTCGAACACGTCGAGGATCGGGTTCCACCGGTTGGCGAAGTCCTCGTAGCCCTTGTCGATCATCGACGTGGGCACCGGCGGGAACATGGCCACGGTGTGCCAGATCGACGAGCCGGTGAAGCCCACCACGGTGCGCACGCCGAGCTTGGCGGCGGCGCGGGCGGTGTCCTTGATGTCCTCGGCGGCGCGCTGGCGCACGCCTTCGGGCTCGCCGTCGCCCCAGATGCGGGCCGGCAGGATGCCCTGGTGCCGTTCGTCGATCGGGTGGTCGCAGACCGCCTGGCCCACCAGGTGGTTGGAGATCGCGTAGACGTGCAGGTTGTACTTCGCGAGCGTCTCCAGCTTGCGGTCGACGTAGGACTCGTCGGACAGCGCCTTGTCGACCTCGAAGTGGTCGCCCCAGCAGGCGATCTCCAGGCCGTCGTAGCCCCACTCGGAGGCATGCCGGCACACCTCTTCGAACGGCAGGTCGGCCCACTGGCCGGTGAACAACGTGATCGGACGCGCCATCAAAGCTCCTCTGACGGTTGGTGACAAAGCATCAGGCGCGAGGAGACCTGCGACGGACATGCAATCGCCAGCCGGCGGGGACTGCGCCTCCCCTTCGCACCGGACCGGTACCGGGTCCCATGCTAGGCGGTCCATCAGGCCAGCAAAAGTCCGGCATGATCCTGGACCCGTGCCAGGGCCGGTTTCAGCACCGACTCGCTCATCGGCGCCGTCCGCGAGCTCTCCGAACTGGCCGACGAAGGCCGCGCCGCGCCGGAGGCCGACGGCCCGGCCCGCGCCATCGACCACGGCCTCGGCGACCGCGTCGACGACCGCCTCACGCTGCTCACCACGCTGCTGCGCGCCGGCAAACCCGGAGGCCCGCCTCGACGCGCTGTACCCGGCCAGCCACCTGGTGCACGGCTGGCGCGGCGACTACACGGAGCTGGTCCGCCTGATCGGCACGCTCGTCGCCGCGCGTGCCGGCACAACGTCGAGGAGGGCTCGTTCGGCACGACCGGCGTGACCGGGGACGAGCGTCTGCTGGCGGTGCTGCGCGAACTGGCCGGGTGAGCGGGGCCGGTCGGCGTCGCGACCCCGCTCACCCGGGTCTGTGGGCGCTAGGTGGGGAACACCCAGCGCTGGTTGGCGCCGCCGTTGCAGTCCCAGATCCGCAGGGCCGTTCCGTCACCGGTCTGGCCGCCCGGTGACTCGAGGCACCGGTTCGACTGCGGGTTGCGCACCGCCCCGTTCGACTCGACGACCCAGTTCTGCGCGCCGGAGTTGTTGCAGGTCCACAGCTGCACCCGCGTGCCGTTGGCCGTGCCGCCGCCGGAGACGTCGAGGCACTTGCCGAGCGCGCGGATCGTCTGGCCGGTGCGGGTCCAGACCTGGGCGTTGGTGTTGTTGCACGTCCATAGCTGGATCTGGGTGCCGTCGGCGGTGTTGGCGCCGCTGACGTCCATGCACTTGCCGTTGATGCCGCGCACCGGTCCCGGGCCGGGCTGCGGGTTCGTTCCGCCCAGTGCCTTGACGCGGACGTTCCGGAACGACACGTCGTCGCCCGCACCGTGGTTCTGCAGACCGATGTGGCCCGACGTGAGGCTGCGCACCGGATCGGTGTTGGTGAAGTCGTTCACCTTCACGCCGTTCAGGAAGATCTGCACCCGCTCGCCCTCGACGAGCAGCTCGAACGTGTTCCACTCCCCCGGCGGGTTGAGGGCCGCGTCGCGGGCGGCCGTGTCGGCGCCCTTGAACCCGTACACCGCGCCGGTGGTGCGGTCGGCGGCGTCGGTCGCGTCGATCTGGATCTCGTAGCCGTTGTTCACCGCCGACCACGGGTCGCTCGACGGCGGGAACCCGATGAAGATGCCGGAGTTGTCGTCGCCGGCCATCTTCCAGTCGGCCTTGAGCGAGTACGAACGGAGCTCCGACGCCTCGTACCACAGCATGCCCATGCCACCGACCGACGTGAGCGTGCCGTCGGCGTTGGTGAACGATCCGGGACCGGCCTGCGACCACCCGGTGGTGGACCCGTTGTACAGCGCGGTGTACCCGGTCTCCGGCCGGCAGTCGGCGCTGGCCTGGCCGGCCGCGTAGCGGATGCCTCCCAGGAGCACCTGTCGTACGGCGTTGTCGGCGTACGACTCCTGGGTATGCCCGAAGCCGGTGTAGAACGACCGGCCGCCGTTCACGCTCTTGCACCACGTGATCGGGTGGTCGCCCATGCCGCCGCCGGAGTACGACGACTCGTCCAGCGACGCGAGCACGTGCGCCGTCGAGCGGGGGTTGGTGCGGAAGCTGTACCACTCGTCGGTGCGGGTCCACTGTGGACCCAGGTGGGCCGTGGCCGGGTGCGCCCGGTCCTCGACGACCACCCGCGCCGACTGGATCGCCGGGTGCTGCTGGAAGTAGGCGCCGACGAGGCTGCCGTAGAACGGCCAGTCGTACTCGGTGTCGGCCGCCGCGTGCACCCCCACGTATCCGTTGCCGGCGGCGATGTAGCCCTCGAACGCCGTCTGCTGCGCGGCGTTCAGCACGTCGCCGGTCGTGTTGAGGAACACCACCGCGTCGTACCGGTTGAGGTTCGCGGCGGTGAACGCGGCCGCGTCCTCGGTGGCGGTCACCGAGAAGCCGTTGGCCGCGCCGAGGTCGCGGATCGCCTGCGTGCCCACCGCGATCGAGTCGTGCCGGAACCCCGCGGTCTTCGAGAAGACCAGCACGGAGTACGGGTCGTCGACGGCGGCCGTCTCGGCACAGGCGGTCGACGTCACACCGGCGACCACCGTCACCAGTGCGGTCGCGAGCACCGCCATTCGTCCCATGAGTGTTCTCATCGTATGCCTCCCCAGGTTCATGAGAACGTCCATCGTTGATTGGTTCCGGCGGCGCAGTCCCAGATCCGCAACGGCGTGCCGTCGCCGGTCTGTCCACCCGGCGCCTCCAGGCACCGGTTCGACTGCGGGTTGCGCACGGCGCCGGAAGCCTCCACCACCCAGTTCTGCGCGCCCGTCCCGTTGCAGGTCCACAACTGCACCTTCGCGCCGTTGGCTGTCGCACCTCCGGAGATGTCGAGACACTTGCCCATCGCGCGGATCGTCTGCCCGGTGCGGGTCCACGACTGCGCCGAGGTGTTGTTGCACGTATAGAGCTGGATCTGCGTGCCGTCGGCGGTGTTGGCACCGGCCACGTCCATGCACTTGCCGTTGATCCCGGTGACGCGGCCCGCCACGCCGGAGGTGAACGTGAAGTCGTCGACGTCGAACAGCGCTCCCGTTCCACCCGTGAACACAAGATACAACCGCACCGTCCCCGACGGCACCGTACCCAGCACACCGGTGACGCTGACGAACGTCTCCCAGCCACCGGTCACCGGAACCGTGGCCGTGCCGACGACCTGACCGGTCGGCGAGCCGGCCCGCAGCGTCAGCGTGCCGCCGACGCCGGCCGACGCGACGCGCGCCGAGAACCCGGTCGCGGTCGCCACGTTGTACCGGTCGAACGCGATCCAGTCTCCATTGTGGATGTCGCCGACCGCGCGGCCACCGTGCGCGGCGGCCTTGTCGAAGACGGTGACGCCCTGCTGCGCCGAGAAGTGCTCACCCTGACGCGTCCGCGGCTGGGTGACGTGCTGGGTGTGCGACGTCGTGCCGCCGCTGTCGGTGTACTCGGCGTCGAACACCCCGAAGATGTTCGCCGCCGGGTCGTGCTCGCCGTCGACGGGCACCGCGATCGTGCCGTTGCACCCGGTGGCCGACGTGATCTCGTGCGCGTGCGAGTCGTGCCCGAGCAGGTACCGCACCTTCACCCGGGAGCAGTCGATCGTCGCGTCCTCCGGGTCGGTGACCCGCACCTGGAACGGTACGGTGCCGCCGAAGCCGAACAACTGCCCGTCGAGCGGCGCGAGCAGCGTCACCGTCGGCGCCGTGTTCCCGACGGTGATCGGCACGCTCGCGGTCGCGGTCAGGTTCTGGTTGTCGCGGACGGTCAGCGTCGCGGTGAACGTGCCGTTGGACGCGTACGTGTGCGACGGGTTGGCCGCCGTCGACGTGCCGCCGTCGCCGAACGCCCAGGAGTACGTGAGCGCGCCGCCCTCCGGGTCGCTCGACCCGGCCGACGAGAACTGGACGGTCAGCGGCGCCTGTCCACTGGTCGGCGTCCCGGACGCGGCCGCGATCGGTGCCCGCGGACCGCCGGCGATGTACTCGACGCGGTACAGCGCCGAGTTCGCGTCGCCGTTGAAGTAGCCGGTGCCGTAGTCGAGCACGTACAGCGCGCCGTCGGGTCCGAACGCCATGTCCATGATCTGCGTGCCCGACCACGGGAACGCCGCGATCTCACCGGGCGTGCTCCCGGCGTGCGCCACACGGATCCAGCGCCGGCCGAACTCGCCGAGGAACACGTGCCCGTCGAAGTCGGCGGGGAACTTCACCGTCGACGTGCTCGACGCGTTGTACCGGTACACCGGCCCGGCCATCGGCGACTCCGACCCGCACCCGAACGCCGGCTGCGAGCAGTTGTCGTACGGGATCCAGGCCGCCTGCGCCGGCGGAAGCACACCCAGGCCGGTGTTGCGCGGCGAGTTGTTCGCCGGTCCCGTGGCGCAGGTGAACTTCGCGCCGACGGCGCCGGTGGCGAAGTTGTAGTCGGCGTAGGTCTCCGCGGCCGTGTTCGTACCGGTGCAGTACGGCCAGCCGTAGTTGCCCGGCGCCGTCACGCGGGCGAACTCCACCTGCCCGGCCGGGCCGCGCGGGCCGGCGGTGCCGGCGTCGGGCCCGTAGTCGCCGACGTAGACCACCCCGGTCGCCTTGTCGACGCTCATCCGGAACGGGTTGCGGAAACCCATCGCGTAGATCTCGGGACGCGTGTTCGCCGTTCCCGGCGCGAACAGGTTGCCGGACGGCACCGTGTACCCGCCCGCCGCCGACGGTTTGATCCGCAGGATCTTGCCGCGCAGGTCGTTGGTGTTGCCGCTGCTGCGTTGCGCGTCGAAGGCCGGGTTGCGGTTGGTGCGCTCGTCGATGGGCGCGTACCCGTCGGACTCGAACGGGTTGGTGTCGTCGCCTGTGGACAGGTAGAGGTTGCCGGCGGCGTCGAAGTCGATGTCGCCGCCCACGTGGCAGCACAGCCCGCGGTCGGCGGGCACGTCGAGCACGGTCACCTCGCTGCCGGCCTGGAGCTGCCAGCCGGCGGTGACCGTGAACCGAGACAGCCGGTTCACGCCCCGCCAGGCGCTGAAGTCGGTGCCGGTGGTGGGCGCGTCGCCGGCCGGGGTCGACAGCGGCGGCGCGTAGTACAGGTATATCCACCGGTTGCTGGCGAAGTTCGGGTCGACGCCGACGCCCTGCAGCCCCTCCTCGTCGTGGCTGTAGACGGAGAGGGTCGCGACGACCGACGTCGTGCCGGCCGCGTCGGTACGCCGCAGCGTGCCGTTGCGGGCGGTGTGCAGCACCGAGCGGTCGGGCAGCACCGCCAGGCTCATCGGCTCGCCCATCTCGGCGACGCCCTTGGCGAGCGTCACCTGTTGGAAGGCGGCCGGGTCGATCACCGGGTGGGCCTGCGCGGGCGGTGCGCCGATGGCCGTCACGGTGAGGGTTGCCGCCGCGGCCAGCATGACCGCGGCTGTGGACCGTTTGTGCATTGCCGTAAATCCCTTTCCCTGACCTGGGGGTCTAGCCAGGAGGGCGCGCGCCGACCGCGCCGACAATGGTTTGTCGAGTTGTAGGGACGGGGGTGTATCTTCCCGGCCGCGCACCCCACGGACGGGGCGCAGCCGCCGTGGACCTCGCTACGCGGCCGGGAAGCCTTCGGGTGTTACTCCGGAACCGTCGTCCAGCCGGAGCCGGCGGACGCACTCTTCTCGACCGCGTCGAGCACCTGCTGAACCTGCAGGGCGTCGGCGAACGAGGGCTCCGGGTCCTTTCCGACCGCGACCGCCTCGAGGAAGTCGCGCATCTGGTGGGTGAACGAGTGCTCGTACCCGATGATGTGACCCGGCGGCCACCATGCCGCCATGTACGGGTGCTCGCCCTCGGTCACGAGAATGCGGGTGAAGCCCTGCTCGGCGCCGGGGCGGTTGGCGTCGTAGAACTCCAGTTCGTTGAGGCGCTCCAGGTCGAACACGGCGGAGCCGAGCGACCCGTTGACCTCGACCCGCAGGCCGTTCTTGCGTCCGGTGGCGAAGCGGGTCGCTTCGTAGGTGGCCACCGCCCCACCGGACAGCCGGGCCAGGAACAGCGCCGCGTCGTCGACCGTGACCTGGCCGGTCTCCGTCGAACTTTCGGCGCTGAGCCCGCTCGACGCGCTGGGCAGCGGACGCTCCTTGATGAACGTCTCGGTGACCGCCGACACCCCGGTGATGGACTGACCGGTGACGTACTGCGTCAGGTCGACGATGTGCGACCCGATGTCACCGAGCGCCCCGGAACCGGACTTCTCCTTCTGCAGCCGCCACACCAGCGGGAACTGGGGATCGATGATCCAGTCCTGCAGGTACACCGCGCGCACGTGCCGCACGGTGCCCAGCCGGCCGCCGGCGATGAGCTGCTTCAGGTACGCCACCGCCGGCACCCGCCGGTAGTTGAAGCCCGCCATCGAGCGGACCCCGGACGCCCGTGCCGTCTCGGCGGCCGCGACCATCGCCCGCGCCTCCTCGACGGTGTTCGCCAACGGCTTCTCGCACAGGACGTGCTTGCCGGCGGCGAGGGCGGCCAGCGCGATCTCACAGTGGCTGTCACCCGGTGTACAGATGTCGACGACGTCGATGTCGTCAGCGGCCACCAGCTCGCGCCAGTCGGTGTAGGTCCGTTCCCAGCCGAGCTGGGCGGCCGCGGCGCGCACCTTCGCGTCGTCGCGGCCGGCCACGGCGGTCATCCGGGCGCGCACCGGCAGGTCGAAGGCCCGGTTCACGGTGCGCCACGCCTGGGAGTGCGCAGCGCCCATGAACGCGTAGCCGACCATGCCGACCCGCAGTTCTCCGTTGGTGTCCGATGAGGACATCGGCGGTCTCCTTACGTTCTCCGCGCCCCGTCTGCCGGTCCCTGGTCAGGAACGGAAGCCGAGCGGCATGTACTGGTCGACATTCTCCTTGGTGATCGTCTCCGACTGGAGAATGACCAGCTTCGGCACCTGAAGCTCGACCAGGTCCTCCATGCCCTTGCCCTGCGCCACCAGGCGCGCCAGCGAGATCGCCGAGGAGGCCATCGTCGGGCTGTAGGTGACCGTGGCCTTCAACGGCTGGTTGTCGGCCTTGATGATCTCCATCGCGTCGAGCGAACCGGCGCCACCGACCATGTAGAACTCGCTGCGGTTGGCCTGCTTGATCGCGGCCAGCACGCCGACACCCTGGTCGTCGTCGTGGTTCCAGATCGCGTCGATCTTCGGCGCGGCCTGCAGCAGGTTCGCGGTGACCTCCTGTCCACTCTGGACGGTGAAGCGGGCGGCCTGACGCGGGCCGACCTTCAGGCCGTAGGC
Source organism: Virgisporangium ochraceum (assembly GCF_016863655.1). Lineage (GTDB taxonomy): Bacteria > Actinomycetota > Actinomycetes > Mycobacteriales > Micromonosporaceae > Virgisporangium > Virgisporangium ochraceum. The sequence goes on along the minus strand of NZ_BOPH01000031.1, from coordinate 102,001 downwards.
CTGCAGCGCGTCGCGGAAGCCCTTCGAGCGGTCCTGGGTGAGCGGAAGCTCGTCCATGCCGGCGATCTCGGCGATCACGGCGTTCGGGTTGCTCTTGAACTTCTCGCCGATCAGCCGGCCCGCCGCGACGCCCATGCCGTAGTTGTCGCCCTTGACGAGCGTCCGGTAGGACAACGCGTCGGAGAACTCGCGGTCGAGGTTGATGACCGGGATGCCGGCGTCCATCGCCTTGCGGCCGGTGGCGGTCATCTGGGCGCCGTCGTGCGGAAGCAGCACGATGACGTCGGGCTTCTGCTGGATCAGCGTCTCGAGAGCCGCCCGCTGCTCCGGCACGTCCTTGCCGGCCGCCACCGCGTTGAAGGTGACGTCGGAGTACTTGCCGGCCTGCGCCTTGGCGTTGTTGGTGATCGCGGCGATCCAGCCGTGGTCGGCGGCCGGCGCGGAGAACCCGATCGTGATCTTCTTGCCGGGTTCGGCGTTCTTGCCTGCGGCGACCTTGGTCTGGTCTTCGGCCTGCTTGTCGGCTTCACCGGAGTCGTTGGACGTGCAGGCGCTGAGCAGTAGACCGGCGCCGACGGCGGAGCCGCCGAGGAGGAGCCGACGACGGGAGAAGTCACTCATTTCGACCTCCATGAGTCGAATGTGGACGGTGGATGGGTGTGTTGAGCTTGGCGGCACAGCCGTCTGCGGTGCCCGCCGTGGGAAATGGATGGGGTTTGTCAGGTTGGCGATTTTCGGAGTTGCGGCAGCGAGCTGAAGTTGACCTGCTGCAGCAGAACGGCGCCGACGATGATGACACCCTTCACGATGAGCTGGTACTCCTGCTCGAGGTTGTTGACGATGAACAGGTTCGTGATGCCCTTGAAGACGAGGACGCCGAGGATGGCGCCCACGATCGAGCCGCGGCCACCGGCCAGTGCGGTGCCGCCGATGATGGCGGCCGCGATCGCGTCGAGCTCGTAGAGGTCGCCGTGGTCGGGTGCGCCGGCGGTGGCCTGCGCCACCACCATGATGGCGGCGATGCCGCAGCACAACCCGCTCAACCCGTACAGCAGCATGGTGTGCAGCCGCAGGTTGATGCCGGCCAGCCGGGCCGCCTCGGGGTTGCCGCCGACCGCGAACGTGCGCCGGCCGAACGTGGTGCGGTTCAACAGGATCCAGCCGATGACGCCGACGACCAGCAGCATCCACACCAGGATCGGGATGCCCAGGATGCGGTTCTCGGCGATGTTGGTGATCGCGGCGTTCTCGGCACTGACCCGCTGGGTGCGCTTGCCGGAGATGAGCTGGGCCAGACCACGGGCCGACACGAGCATCGCGAGCGTGGCGATGAACGCGACCACCCGTCCGTACGCGATGAGGAAACCGTTGACCAGGCCGGCGATCGTGCCGACCACGATCGCGGTGAACACCATGCCGGTCGGTCCGAACTCCTGCGTCGCCACGGTGGTGCACCACACGCTGCTCAGCGCGACCAGCGCGCCCACCGACAGGTCGATGCCGCCGCCGATGATGACGAACGTCATCCCGATCGCGATGACCCCGATCGCCGCCGACTGCTGGAGGATGATCAGCCAGTTGTTCCACAGCTGTTCCGGGTCGAGGAAGATGCGCGGCACCGTGATGGCGCCGACGACCCAGATCGCGACGAGCACACCGACGAGGCCGAGATTCCGGCGTACCGGCTCGCTCGCGTCGTCGGCCCACCAGCCCCGTTTCTTCGTCAGCTCGGCGGCGGCGGTCGGCTGACCGTCCGGCGTCGTCTCGGCGGCGGGCTTGAGGCTTGTCATGGCATGGCTCCGCTTCGCTCCGCCATCGTATGACCGGTGACTGAGTTGATGATTCGCTCCCGAAGGTCGCTCATACCGCCGGGCTCCCTTCCAGCAACGACCCCGCCATGACGAGGTCGAGAACGGTTTCTTCGTCGATGTCGGCGGCGGGTGCCTGCCGAACGATGCGCCCCTCGCGCATGACCACCACGCGGTCGGCGAGCCCGAGCACCTCGGGCACCTCGCTGGAGACCATGAGCACCCCGACGCCGGAGTCGGCGAGCTTGCGGATCACCTGGTACAGCTCGGCCCGGGCGCCGACGTCGACGCCGCGGGTGGGCTCGTCGAGCAGCAGCAGCCGGGTGCCGCCGAGCAGCCAGCGCCCGACCACCACCTTCTGCTGGTTGCCGCCCGACAGCGTGCGCACCACCCGGCGCACGTCGCGCGGGCGCAGCTCGAGCTGCTCGGCCACCTCGTCGGCGGCCTGCCGCTCCTTCGCGGCATCGGTGAACCCGACCTTCGCGTAGCCGGCGAAGTTGGCCAGGGTCATGTTGCGGTACACCGGTTCGCCGAGCACCAGCGCCTGGCTCTTGCGCTCCTCGGGCGCCATGCCGAGCCCGGCCTTCACGGCCGCCGTGACGCTGCCGGGCCGCAGCACCTTGCCGTTGACCGTGACGCGGCCGCCGTGCGCGCGGCGGGCGCCGAAGATGGTCTCCATCAGCTCGGAGCGCCCGGACCCGACGAGGCCGGTGATCCCGACGATCTCTCCACTGTGGACGGCCAGGTCGACGTCGGCGAACTCGCCGTGCCGGGTGAGGCCCTCGACCATCAGCAGAGGTGCGGATTCCGACGGCGCAACGGGTTCCGCCGGCCGAGGCGGGAACACGTACTCGATGTTCCGGCCGGTCATGCGGCTCACGAGCTCCGTCGTGGGCGTGGTCTTCGCGTCGAGGTTCGCGGCCGTCGTGCGGCCGTCCTTGAGGACCGTGACGCGGTCGCCGATCTCGCGGATCTCGTCGAGCCGGTGCGAGATGTAGATGACCGCGATCCCTTGCGCGGTCAGGCCCCTGATCACCCGGAAGAGGTTCTCCACCTCGTCGTGGGCGAGCACGGCGCTCGGCTCGTCCATGATCATGAGTCGCGCCTCGCGCGACAACGCGCGTCCCATCGACACGACCTGCTTGGCGGCGGCCGGCAACTTACCGACCTCCCGGCGCACCGGAATCTCCGGATGCCCGAGCGACGCGAGGATCTCGCTCGCCTGCCGCCGCACCTGCGGACGGTTGACGAACCCGACGGTGCGCGGCTCGTGCCCGAGGAAGATGTTGTCGGCGACGCTCAACCCGTCGACCAGGTCGAGTTCCTGGTAGATGGTGGCGATGCCGGCCTTCATCGCGGCCTGCGGGTTGGTGAACGACACCGGCTGGCCGAGCCACATGACCTCGCCGCTGTCGGGCCGGTGCGCGCCGGAGAGCACCTTGATGAGCGTCGACTTGCCCGCGCCGTTCTGGCCGAGCAGGCAGTGCACCTCGCCGGCGGCGACCTCCAGCTGCACGCCGTCGAGCGCGCGCACACCGGGGAACGTCTTCACGACGTCGGTGAGGGTGAGGACGGTCTCCCGTTGCGGGGCAACGGGTTCCGAGGACTTGGAAAGATTCGTCATGACGGCTGCCCGTACGCAATCTCGCTGGCGAGTACCGCGGCACCGACGACGCCGGCGCGGGTTCCCAGTTCCGACAACACGACCGGCAGGTTGCCGGTCGCCAACGGCAACGACCGCCGGTAGACGACGCTGCGGATCTCGGCCAGCAGGATGTGGCCGAGACCGGCCAGCCCGCCACCGATCACGATCATCGAGGGGTTGATGAAGCTCACCAGCCCGGCCAGGACCCCACCGACCCGGCGGCCGCCGTCGCGGATGAGGCGGATGCACGTCACGTCGCCCTCGGCGGCGCCGTCGGCGACGTCCTTCGCGGTGACGGTGCGGTTGGCCGACAGGCGCTCCGCGAGCGACGGCGAGGTGCCGGCCTTCGCGGCGGCGAGCGCATCGCGCGCCAGCGCCGCACCACCGAACAACGCCTCCAGGCAACCGACGTTGCCGCACGAGCACACCGGGCCGTGGCTGTCGACCTGGATGTGCCCGATGTCGCCGGCGGACCCGTCGGTGCCGCGGTACACCTCGCCGTTGAGGTAGATGCCGCACCCGATTCCGGTGCCTATCTTCACGAACAGCAGGTTGTCGACCGAGTCGGCGACACCGCCGTACCGCTCGCCGATGCTCATGATGTTCACGTCGTTGTCGACCACCACGGGGCAGCCGTGCTCGCGGGCGATGAGGTCGCGCACCGGGTACCGGTCCCAGCCCGGCATGATCGGCGGCGAGACCGGTACGCCGTCGCGGAAGCTGACCGGACCGGGAACGCCGATGCCCACGGCGGCGAGCCGCTCGAACGCGCCCTCGGTGTGGAACTTCCCGAGCATCTCGTTGACCTGATGCAGTATTTCCTTCGGCCCGCTGCGGATGTCGGAGACCATCGTCGCGGCCGCGACCGGTTCCAGCCGGCCGTCGGTGATCTCGACGTCGATCGACGACGCGCCGAGGTCGACGGCGGCGAACCGCAGGGTCGGGTTCAGCTCCACGAGCGTCGAGCGTCGACCGCCCCGGCTCGCCGCCGGGCCGGCCTCCTGGATGAGACCGGTGGCCAGCAGGCCGTCGAGGTCGGTGAGCAGCCGGGGACGGGGCACCTGCAGCCGGTCGGCCAGCTCCGCCCGCGACAGCGCACCCCGGTCACGCAGGAGCCGGAGCAGCCGGGTACGGGTCGGTCCCTCGGTGTCACTCATGAGGAGCCACGCATGGGGGGAGCACCGCCTAGCCGGTCGACTGCAGAGATGAAGCAGGGGGTGGGAGCAGGGGTTGGAGCAGTTGCGCGGGTGTGTGATCCGTGTAACGCGCTTGTTGCGTCCGAACTGTAGGCGCTTGGGTGAGCCCCGTAAAGACCTTCTACCGAATCGTTTCCAACTTTTGCTGGGCTCAACAAAAGCGCCTCGCCAGGTGTCGACCCCCCGACAGGGAGTGAACATGAAGGGGCCGCCCGCGGGAAGCGGGCGGCCCTCAGGTGGTACCGGGTCGTGACCTCAGACAGGCGCGGGCACCATGCGGGTCGCGGGGCGCGCGAAGCTCGGCACCGCCGGCGCCGGTGCCGTGGCCTGAGCGTGCCAGAGGCAGAACATCAGCACGGTCCAGATCTTGCGCGCGTGGTCGGCCCGTCCGACCCGGTGCATGGTCAGCAGGCTCTGCACGTACGCGAGGTCGACGAGGTCGCCCGCGTCCGACGCCGCGAACACGTCGCCGGCCCACTCGCCCACCGGACCGCGCAGCCACGCCCGCGTCGGGGTCGGGAAGCCGAGCTTCGGGCGGTCGACGATGAAGTCCGGCACGATGCCGCGCACCGCTTCACGCAACGCGTACTTGGTGGTGCGGGCCAGCTTCAGCTCCGGCGGCAGCGCCGCCGCCGCCGCGTACACGACCCGGTCGAGGAACGGCACGCGCAGTTCGAGCGAGTGCGCCATCGTCATCCGGTCGGCCTTGGTGAGGATGTCGCCGGGCAGCCACGTGTTCAGGTCCACGTACTGCATCGCCGACACCGGGTCGAGCCCGGCCGCGCGGTCGTACACCGGGCCGGTGACGTCGGTGAGCGGGACCACGTGCCCCTGCAACAGGTCCGCCTTCTGCTCCGGTGTGAAGATGCGGGCGTTTCCCCAGTAACGCTCCTCGATCGGCGTGGTCGCGCGGTCGAGGAAGCTGCGGCCCTTCACGCCCTCCGGCAGCACGGTCGACAGCTTGCGCAGCCCGCGTTTGAGCGACGGCGGCAGGCCCGCCACGGCCGCGAGCGACGCCGGCTCGCGGTAGATCTCGTAGCCGCCGAAGAGTTCGTCGGCGCCCTCTCCCGAGAGCACGACGGTCACGTCGCGCGCCGCGCGCCGGGCGAGGAAGTACAACGGGACCAGCGCGGGGTCGGCCACCGGGTCGTCGAGGTGCCACACGATGCGGGGCAGCGCCTCGATGACGTCCTGCGGGGTGACGAACGTGGCGGTCAGCTCGACACCGAGGTGCCGGGCGGTCCGCTGCGCGACGTCGACCTCGGAGTACGTGTCACCGGTGAACCCGACCGTGTACGTGCGGAGGTCCGGAACGACCTCGCGGGCCAGCGCCACCACCGCGGTCGAGTCGACCCCGCTCGACAGGAACGCGCCCACGGGCACCTCGGCGAGCAGGTGCCGGTGCACGGAGTCGCGCAGCGCGTCGCGGACCACGGAGACGGCCGCGCGCTCCCCTCCGCCGGAGTAGGCGGCGACCGGCCGGAACGACGGCCGGAAGTACGCCTCGACGACCGGTTCGGGGTCGCCGGCCCGCACCGTGAGGAGGTGACCGGCCTGCAGCCGGCGCACGTGCGGCGTGAGCGTGGCCGGCTCCGGCACGTACTGCATGCTCATGTAGTGCGACAGCGCGTCGTGGTCCACCCGGCCGGTGGTGGTGACGAACGGCTGCAGCGCCTTCTTCTCGCTCGCGAGGTACAGGCCCTCGGGCGTGCGCGCGTGGTACAGCGGCTTGATGCCGAACGGGTCGCGGGCGGCGTAGCCGGTTCCGGTCTCGGCGTCCCACGCCACGAGCGCGAACATGCCGCGGAACCGGTGCAGCGCCGACGGTCCCCAGTGCTCGAAGGCGGCCGCGATCACGTCGGCCTCGCTGACGATCGGCGCCGTCGCCACCGTCAGCAGTTCCTCGCGCAGCTCGCGGTAGTTGTAGATCTCGCCGTTGAACACCACTGTCCACCGGCCGTACCGGACCGGCTGCTGTCCGTCGGCGATCTCGATAATCGACAGTCGCTTGAAGCCGAACACCGCGCCGTCGACGGCTTCCATGCCGGAGGCGTCGGGACCGCGGTGGTGGATCGTCTCCAGCGCCTCCGCGAAACGCACGTCCACCGCGCCGTTCGGGCCGATGAACACCAGGAATCCGCACATGCGACGGACGGTAGGGAAACGACTGTCAGAAACTTATGAAGAAGCCGGCCGGAAATCATGGCACAACGGCTTCGCACAGCATCTTCACAGGTTTCTCACAATCGCCCCGTCGTCAGGTGCGCCGGCAGGTCACAATGTGCGGCGATGGGTGCCCGGATCCTGGTCGCCGACGACGACCGCAAGCAGGCGGAGCTGATCCGCCTCTACCTCGAACGCGAGGGCCACGACGTCCTCACGGTGGGCAACGGACGCGCCGCACTGGACCAGTGCCGCGCCCGCCGGCCCGACCTCGTGGTGCTCGACGTGATGATGCCACTCGTCGACGGGCTCGACGTGTGCCGCATCCTGCGCGCCGAGTCGAGCGTCGCGATCCTGCTGGTGACCGCCCGGACCACCGAGGAGGACATGCTCCTCGGGCTCGACCTCGGCGCCGACGACTACCTCGCCAAGCCGGTGAGCCCGCGCGAGCTCACCGCCCGGGTGCGCGCGCTGCTGCGCCGCACCGGGGTCAGCTCCGGTGGTGGTAGGCCGGTGCTGCGGGTCGGCGGGCTGGAGATCGACGCCGACCGGTTCGAGGTGCGGGTCGACGGCGCGCAGGTGCAGCTGACGGCCAAGGAGTTCGGCATCCTCGAACTGCTCGCGAGCGAACCCGGCCGCGTCTACACCCGCGGTGAGATCATCAACCGGACGTTCGGGTTCGACTACGAGGTGTCCGCGCGTACCGTGGACGCCCACGTGGTGAACCTGCGGCGGAAGATCGAGGCCGACCCGGCCGCGCCGCGGTACGTGCAGACGGTGTACGGGCGGGGGTACCGGATGGCTGACCAGTAGTGTCGTTCCGGCTGCGGGTGTTCCTGCTGGTCATGCTGGTCGCGGTCACCGCGATCGGCGCGACGGCGTGGCTCACGCTCAGTCTCGCGTCGAAGCGGGTGTCCGACGCCGTGGCGGCGAGCAAACGCGACACCGCGGTGATCACCCGCACGCTCGGCGACTTCGCCCACGACCGTGGTACCTGGCAGGGCGTCGACGGCCGGGTGCGGGAGCTGTCCGACGAGTACCGGGTGCGGATCCGGATGGCCACGATCAACGGCAACGTGATCGTCGACAGCGACCACCTCGCCCAGCGGGCCGCCCGTCCGACGCTCGGCACCGCGAACCTGGTCGACCCGCGGCCGAAGCTGAAGATCCCGGAGCGGGTGTTCCCGGCCGACCCGGCGAACGAGAAGGTCGTGTTCGAGCGGGCCCGGTTCGCGCGCAACTGGGTGCAGGAGGCCCTGCGCGACTACCGGTACACCGTGCACCTCACCACCTGCGTCTGGAACGGCTACAAGCAGGTGCTGCCGCTGATCGAGGGCGAGAACGGCGTCGCGACCGCCAACGCCGTCTCCCGCGACTTCATCGACTGCGACAAGCAGGCGGCGGTCCGGGCCGACGAGGGTGTCGCCTCCGACGCCGCCGGCCTCGAAACCTGCCCGATCACCGACGAACGGTTCCGGGCGTGCCTGGAGGGCGAGTTCTCCGACCGGGTGGCGCAGGTCGGTCCCGAGCCGCTGCAGCTGTTCCTCGGCGGCATCGACAGCGAACCGGCCGACCTGCTCGGCACCCCGCTGATCATCGCCGCGGGCGCGGTGACCCTGCTCGCGCTCGTCGGTACCGCGCTCATCGCGCGGCAGGTGAGCCGGCCCATCCGGTCGCTGACCGCCGCGTCCCGCCGGTTGACCGACGGCGACTTCGACGCGCGCGTGACCGTAGGCGGCAACGACGAGCTGGGACAGCTGTCGTACTCGTTCAACCGGATGGCCGAGGCGATCCAGCACGCCGAGGAGGACCAGCGCCGGCTGGTGGCCAGCGTCGCGCACGAACTGCGCACCCCGCTGTCGAACCTGCGCGGGTACCTGGAGGCGCTCCAGGACGGGGTGGTGCGGCCCAGCCCCGAGCTCTTCGGGTCGCTGTACGAGGAGGTGCTGCTGCAGCGGCGCATCCTCGACGATCTGCAGGACCTGGCGCTCGCCGAGGCCGGCAGCCTGGCCTACCGGCGCGAGCCGACCGACCTGGCCGAGCTGGTCGCGATGAGCGCCCGGGCGCACCTCGCGGTGGCGGAGGAGGCCGGGGTCGCGCTGACCGCCTACGCCAACAACTCGCTGCCGGTGCTGGTCGACCAGGACCGCATCCGGCAGGTCCTGGGCAACCTCATCACCAACGGCGTGCGGTACACCCCGGCGGGCGGCACACTGACGTTGTACGCGTACGCCTCGGCCGGGCAGGCCGTCGTGGAGGTCACCGACACCGGGCGCGGCATCGCCGAGGGCGACCTGCCGCACGTGTTCAAGCGCTTCTGGCGGGCCGACGCCGCGCGCGACCGGGCCTCCGGCGGCAGCGGGCTGGGTCTCACGATCGCGCGCCAGATCACCGTGGACCATCAGGGCCAGCTCCGCGTGTCGAGCCGGCTCGGCGTCGGCACGACGTTCACGCTCGCCCTCCCCCTGAACGCGTAGTCGGCGCTACGCTACTGATTGAATTTCCTCAATCAGTGGAGGGGCACCCCCATGACCGACTGGCGCGACCGTTTCCGGGCACCGCAGATCTGGCTGGCCTCCCCCGCCCGCCACCACCCCGACCGGTGGCTGGTCGTCGCCAGCCAGGACGGCTCGACCACGCAACTGTTCGTCTGGGACGCCGCGTCCGACCGGCTCGACGCCCGCACCGGCGACCCGCTGAACGTGCTCGACGGCTGGATCGACCCGGCCGGCAGGTACGTCCACCACCTCCGCGACGAGCAGGGATCGGAGTTCGGCCACCTGGTGCGGGTGCCGGTCGACGGCGGCGACACCGAGGACCTCACCCCCGACCTGCCCCCGTACACGCTGCGCGGGGTCGGCTTCGACGGCGACGGCTCGCTCGTGGTCATCAACCCGGTGAACCCCGACGGCTTCGCGTTGTACGCGATCCCCGAGGGCGGCGAACCGCGCCTGCTGTACCGCGACACCTGGGAGACCTGGGGCGCGCTGGCCTCCGCCCGCGGTGACCTCGCCGCCTGCTGGTCGACGGCCCGGGCGAAGGGCGTGCGCCAGTACACCCTGCTCGTCCTCGACACCACCACCGGCGACCTCGTCGCCGAGCTCGACGACGGCCCGGAGACCAGCATCGTCGGCACGGTGTTCAGCCAGGTGGACGGCGACGACCGCGTCGTCGCCACGACGACCCGCACCGGCGTCTCCCGCCCGCTGGTATGGAACCCGCGCACCGGCGAACGCACCGACATCGACCTGCCCGACGTCGACGGCGACGTCGTCGCGCTGGACTGGTCACCCGACGCCGGCCGCATCCTGCTCTGCGGGCTCGCCGGCGCGCAGCGGCTCTACAGCTACGACGTCGCCACCGCGACGGTGACCGCGCTCGACCACCCGCCCGGCACCTACCACGACCCGATCGCCGGCGGTGCCCGGTACGACCCGGCCGGCAACATCGTCGGCCTGCGACAGACCGCGGTCGCGGCACCGTCCATCGTGGAGCTCGACGGCGCCACCGGGCGGCAGCGCCGCGTCCTGCTGGCGGCGGGCGCCGCGCCGCCCGGCCGTCCCTGGCGATCGGTGACGTTCGAGAGCGCCGACGGCGCGACCGTGCAGGCCTGGGTCGCCGTCCCCGAGGGCACCGGCCCGTTCCCGACGATCCTGGAGACCCACGGCGGCCCGCACTACATCGCGTACGAGAAGTACGACCCGGGCGCACAGGCGTTCCTCGACAACGGCTACGCCTGGATCTCCGTGAACTACCGCGGTTCGGTCGGCTTCGGCCGCGACTTCACCGAGAAGATCTGGGGCGACATGGGCCACTGGGAGCTGGCCGACATGGCCGCCGCCCACGAATGGGTCGTGCGCGAGGGCATCGCCCGGCCCGACCGGATCTTCGCGTTCGGCGCCTCGTACGGCGGCTACCTGACGCTGTTCGCGCTCGGCCGGCGGCCCGACCTGTGGGCCGGCGGCGTCGGCATCGTCGCCGAGGCCGACCTCGTCGCGAGCTACGCGGAGGTGTCCGACGCGCTGAAGGCCGCGATGCGCGGCTGGATGCGAGGGACCCCGGAGGAGCGCCCCGAGGCGTGGGCCCGCTCGTCGCCGATCACGTACGTCGCCGACTTCGCCGCGCCGGCGCTGGTGATCCAGGCCCGTAACGACAGCCGCATCGGGGTCACGCAGATGGAGGACTTCGAACGCCGCATGCGCGAGCACGGCAAGGAGCTCGACCTGGTCTGGCTCGACGGCGGCCACCAGTCGTTCGGCCCCGACACCATGGTCCTCTGCTGGGAGCGGACGCTGGCGTTCCTCGACGGCATCCGGCGAGACAAAGAACTAGACAACTAGTTATTTAGTTGTCTATCGTTCGCTCTGTGCTCGACTTCCATCTCGACCGGCGGGGCGGACTGCCGCCCTACCAACAGCTGATCCAGCAGGTGCAGCAGGCCGTGCGGCTGGGCACGCTGGTGCCCGGCGACCAGCTGCCCACCGCGAAGAGCGTCGTCGCGGCGCTCGGCATCAATCCCAACACCGTCCTCAAGGCGTACCGCGAACTGGAGCACGCCGGTGTCGTCGAGATGCGGGCCGGCGTGGGCACGTTCGTGCTCGCCTCGGCGCCGCCCGCGACCGCCACCGCGCACCCGCGCCTACGCACCCGCCTCGCCACCTGGATGCTCGCGGCGCAGCAGGCCGGCCTCGCGCCCGGCGACGTGCGGGCCCTGTTCGAGGCGACCTTCACAGACACCTACGGACGGGGAGCCGCATGAACGCGATCACCGCGACCGGCGTCGGACAGCGGTTCAAGGGCCGGTGGGTGCTGCGGCGGTGCTCGTTCGCCGTTCCGCCGGGCCGGGTGGTCGGGCTGGTCGGCCCGAACGGCGCCGGCAAGACCACGCTGCTGCGCGTGCTCGCCGGCCTGCTCCGGCCCACCGAGGGCGAGGTGCGACTTGACGGCCGCGACCCGGCGGCGCCCGAGGGCCTGCCCACCGTGGCGTTCCTGGCGCAGAGCAAGCCGCTCTACCCCCGCTTCACCGTCGACGACACCGTGCGCTTCTGCCGCGAGCTCAACCCGCGCTTCGACGAGCCGTTCGCCCGCGAGCGCCTACGCCGCCTCGACATCCCGTCGGCGCAGCGGGTCGGCCGGCTCTCCGGCGGCCAGCGCGCCCAGGTGGCGCTCACGCTCACCCTGGCCAAGCGCGCCCGGCTGGTCCTGCTCGACGAGCCCATGGCCGACCTCGACCCACTGGGGCGCAACGACGTCATGCGCGACCTCATGGCCGCCACCGCCGAGCACGGCCTCACCGTGGTGCTGTCGTCGCACGTGCTCGCCGACCTCGAAGACTCCTGCGACCACCTGGTGATGGTGCAGCAGGGCCGCGTCCAGCTCGCCGGCGACGTCGACGACCTGCGCGCCGCGCACCTGGCCGTCGACGGCCTGCGCGAGCACGCCGCCGCACTGACCCCGCACACGGTCATCCAGGAGGGCGGCAGCGGCCGGCAGGCGACCGCGCTGCTGCGCCCGAACGGGACCTTCGCCGACCCGCGCTGGGCCACCCGCACACCGAGCCTGGAGGAGATCGTGCTCGCCTACCTACGCAACCCCGACGCCGCAACGCTTCCCGCCCTGGAACTGGTGACATCGTGACCTGGGTGGCCTGGCGCCAGACCCGCGCGACCGCGCTCGGGGTCGCCGGAATCCTCGCGCTGTTCGGGCTGCTGGCCGTTCTCGAGGACGTGCGGCCGCACACGTTCTCCGGCATCACGGTCAACTTCACGCCGTACCTGTTCCTGTTCCTCGCGTTGCTCCTCGGCGCGCCGCTGGTGAGCCGCGAGCTCGAACTCGGCACGCACCAGTTCGCATGGACCCAGTCGGTCACGCGCCGCCGCTGGCTCGCGTACCGGCTCGGCGCCGCCGTCGGCGTCGCGCTGCTCGCGGTCGCGGCCCAGCAGGTGACGCTGAGCACGGTGCGCACCGCCGGGCCGGTGCTCCCCGGCGACCCGCGCTTCCTCGTACACGGGGTGCTGCCGTACGCGTTGGCGGCGTTCGTGGTGACGTCCGGCGCGCTCGCCGGCGCCGTGATCCGGCGTACCGTACCGGCGCTCGGCACCACGCTGCTGGTCACCATCGCCACGATCGGCGTGCTCAGCGCGGTCCCATATGGCAGTTCGGGATGGGCGGCGCGGTACTGGCCGGCGCAGCTCGCGCTCGGCGGTGCCCTGCTGGCGCTCGCCGTGGGGCAGGCCGCCGCGACGTTCCGCCTCGTGGAAGGCAGGCGTTAGCACTCCCCTTGGGAGTAATACTGGACCCATGACGGTGGCGCTCACCACGACCTCGCACGCGATCCTCGGCCTGCTGGCGATCCAGCCGTGGTCGAGCTACGAGCTGACCAAGCAGATGAGCCGCAGCCTGCACCACTTCTGGCCCCGGGCCGAGAGCAAGCTGTACGAGGAGCCGAAGAAGCTGGTGGCCCAGGGGCTGGCGACGGCGAGCACCCGTACCGTCGGCCGGCGCACCAGCACCGTCTACGAGATCACGCCGGCCGGCCGGGCCGCCCTCAGGGAGTGGGTCGGCGTGCCCGGTGCCGGGCCGGCGCTGGAGTTCGAGCTGCTGCTGAAGGTCTTCTTCAGCGAGAACGGCAGCCGGGCCGACCTGCTGGCCAACCTGAAGGCGGCGGCGGAGTGGGCCGCGGAGCGGCAACGCCAGAACATCGAGGTGGCCCGCGAGTACGCCGACGGCGACGGGCCCTTCCCGGAGCGGGTCGCCCAGGCCACGCTGGTGGTGGCCTGTTTGACAAGCTACTGGGACGCGATAGCGACCTGGGCCGAGTGGGCGAGGCAGACGGTCGAAGCCTGGCCGGAGGACGTCTCACGGGCAGAGCCGCCCTGGGACCTGATCCGCTCCCTCGCCGCCCGCCCCCTCCCCTGACCAGGCCACGCCTCTGCCCCACGCCGCCGCCCCGCACACACCCCCAACCCGCGCCGATCTTGCAGTTGTGGCCGCACCTATTTCATGTTATGTCCGCCTATCGTGGGGGCCACAACTGCAAGATCGGCGAGCAGCAAGGCGGCCCAGCAGCCAGCGAGGGGCGCGCCGGGCAGCGAGCAAGCCGGCGGACAGCGAGCAAGCCGGCGGACAGCGGGCCGCCCGACCAGCAGCGAGCCGGTTCAGTCGGGCAGAGACGGGCCCCTCGCCGGTACCGTGTCCGCCGCCGCGGGGTCGACCCGCCACAGCGAGCCGTCCGCCGCGCCCTGCGCCGTCGCGAGCATCGAGACGAACGCGGCCCGGATCTGGGCCGGCACCTGCTCGGCGGGCAGGTTCGACAGCTCCACCAGCAGCGACGCGCTTCCCAGCACCCCGTACGCGTTGCGGGCGATGCCCTCGTAGTCACCGCCCGGATACCGGGTGACGTTCGCGCCAGCCAGGTACGTCATCGCCTGGTAGTTGCTCACCGCCAGCTGCCGTCCGCGGTTCACCGCGTCGGCGCCTGCCAACGGCGTCGTCGGCCACAGGATCGACGCGGTGGTCTCGCGGCCGTCGGGCTGCAGGTAGCGGCCCTGCATGTGGTAGTCGACCACGATCGATGGACGAACAGCTCGCCACCACGAAAGCACCGCCCGCGACTCGGGCACCGGGTTGTCGGAGATCGGCGTCAGTGGATTGTGAAAACGGTTGATGTCGTAGCCGACGCCGGGCTGCGAGTACTCACCGGAAGCGGTCGGGTCGTGGTTGTAGCGCTGGTCGCGCACCGCGCCGTCGGGGTTGGCCTGCACCACGATGTCGATGGTCAGCCGGCTGAGCAGCCACCTGTGCCAGGCCGACCGCGGCACGCCGAGCACCCACAGCGCCTGGATCGCCGCCGGGGTGCCGAGCGGCTCGTCGCCGTGCTGCTGGGTCACATACAGCAGGCGCGTCGGCCCGCGGCCGACGGTGGCCAACCGCAGCGGGCGCCCCTCGTTGCTGCGGCCGATCGCGCCGAGCCGCACCCGGCCGTCACTCGCCCGCGCGATCGCCGCGAGCGCCGATCCGACCTGCTCGGGGCTCGGTTCCGACGGCACGAGAGTGGCGGGCGCGGCCAGCGTCGTGGGTTGCGGCGGCGGCGCGGGTTCCGCTTTCACGGGGGACGGACCGAGCAACGGGACCGCGAGCAGAGCCGCAAAGACGCCGATCACCTTTGATCTCATCGAGTGCTCCTGGGATCGAAGTGCGTAGATGACAAGAACCCCACCACGCCACCAGGAAGAACGCGAGTCGATCTTTAGCGCGCGTTAGGTGCGCCCGAAATCACCATTGCGAGACGGATTCTGGGAACGATTACGCGTACCGTCCGACTGCGGGAGACGCGGGCATCGATCGATGGAGGTTTCTGTTGCGCCACGGTTCAGTTGACACCAGCCTGTTGCGGCAGGGCGCGCACAGCCCCTCGTACTTCGCGCTCTCCCGCAGCATGGGACCGGATGCCAAGGAGAAGCTCGCCGACTTCTGCATCCCCTGCAACCCGTACTTCCCCACGCCGGAGATGTTCGCCAAGCTCAGCGAGAGCCTGGTCGACATCCTGAAGTACTACCCGAGCGACTCGGGCACCATCACCAAGCAGCTGTGCCAGGTGCTGAAACTGCACCCGCAGACGGTGGCGATGGCCAACGGGTCCACCGAGCTCATCACGTGGATCGACCACCTTCTCATCAAGGAGAGCGTGGCGATCCCGATCCCCACCTTCGGCCGGTGGACCGACCAGCCGATGGAGACCGGCAAGCGGGTCGACATGTATCCGCTGCAGGAGCGCGACAACTTCGCGCTGAACCTCGACCACTACATCTCGTTCATCCGGCAGCGGGGGTCGCGCGTCGCGGTCATCTGCAACGTGAACAACCCCGACGGCAACTACATCCCGCGCCGCGAGGTGCTGCGGTTCATGGACCAGCTCAGCGACCTCGACCTCGTGGTCATCGACGAGTCGTTCATCGACTTCGTCGACGCCGAGCGGTACCCGTCGGTCGGTCCCGACGCGACGATCCGGCCGAACGTGGTGGTGCTCAAGAGCCTGGGCAAGAACTTCGGCCTGCACGGCATCCGGTTCGGCTACATGATCGCCAACCCGGCCATCACCGGGAAGATCGGCAAGGCCCTGCCGAAGTGGAACCTGAACTCGTTGGCCGAGTCCGTCGTCTTCATGCTCAAGGACTACGAGGCCGAGTACCGCGAGAGCCTGCGCCTGCTGTCGCGTGACCGCATGCGCATGGCCGAGTCGCTGATGCGCGTGCCGGGCCTGACCGTCTACCCGTCGCAGGGCAACTTCATCCTCATCAAGGTGCCGGGCAACTGGGACGGTGTCGCGATGCGCGACCACCTCATCAGCCAGCACGGCGTGTACGTGCGGGAGTGCGGCAACAAGCTCGGCATGACCAGCCAGTTCCTGCGCCTGGTCGTGCGTCCCGAGGACGACGTGGCCAAGCTCATCGACGGCATGGCGTCGTACGCCCGCACCCTGCAGCCCGAGCCGCAGCAGTACCGCGAGTTCGGCACCGACTTCAACGACGACCCGCTCACCGGCGACCTGCCGATGACCGGCACCGGAATCATGAACCTCGGCTCGCTGTCGAACGGGTACCAGGCCGGCTCGTACTCCAACGGGTCGTACACGAGCCCGCCCGTCGTCACCACCCTGCCCGAGCGCCGTTCGCGGCGGCCCGTCTACAACGGGCACAACGGCCACAACGGCATGGCGGCCGCGCGGTGACCGTGCTCGATGCGCCCGCCTCCGCGAGCGCGGTGACCGTCGATCCGCTGGTCTTTCCCTCGCGGTTCGTCGGTACCACCGACATCGACGGTTGGCGCATCAAGACCTACCGGGTCTGCCCGACGACCGGGTCGCACATGCTCGCGGCGGCCCGCCGGACGGTGGCGGCGACGCTGCCGCTGCGGCCCGACCGGGTGGGCGCGTTCGGCGTCGGCTTCCTGGTGGTGCACCTCACGGAGTGCCGCCTGCTGGCACAGCTCAACTGGTGGGTCCGGCCCGACGAGCTGTACCAGCACACGTTCGCCGCTCCCCCGGACGCGCCGCAGGACCTGGCGCCGCTGGACACGGCCGCGATCAGCGGGATCTCCGAGCTCGCGATCGCCGCGCACGAGGGTGCGGCGTGGCGCCGTCACGTCATCGCGAACCCGGCCGGGCCCGACATCGAGGCCTACCTGAAGGATGTTTACTAGGCAGGGTGAGCCAACCCTTCCCGTTGTTCGCGGCACCGCTGTCGGAAGCTGCCGGTCACACCGGCGCCGGGCCGTGCGTGGTGTGCGGTGCCGAGGTGGACGAACGGTTGCGGCTCCGCGGTAGCGGCCGGCTCGTGCCGCAGGAGGCGCCGTCCGACCCCGACGACGCGGTGTGCGTGCCCTGCCTGCGGGCCGGGCACGTCGCGTTCACCCGCGACACCGAGTACGGCCTGGTGCGGTGGGAGGACGCCGTGGCCGGCCGCACCCACGGCGTCCCCGATCTCCGTCATGCCGACGGCTTCCCGCTGAGCGAGCCGAACGAGGACGGCTGGGTGTCGGTCGAGATCCCGGCGATGGTGCTGTTGGAACTGGTGCGTACGCCCGACTACGTGACGTGGCAGGGCGAGCGCTGGCTGTTCTGCTGCGGGTCCGCGATGGTCTACATCGGACGGTGGAGGCAGGACGACGTGGTCCGGCACGTTCCCGCCGACCCGGCGGCGGCGTTCCTGGCCATCTTCGAGGGCGCCGAACCGTGGATGTGGGCCGACCTCGACGACCTGAGCATCGACTTCCACGCGTTCCGCTGCCGTTCGTGCGACCGGGTGCGCGGCCACACGGATATGTCGTAGCCCCGGCGTACGGTCGGGTGCATGGCTGATTCGAGAACCTACCCGCACGGCGTGCCGAGCTGGATCGAGACGGAGCAGCCCGATCCGGGCGCGGCACGCGCGTTCTACGGCGACCTGTTCGGCTGGACCTTCGAAGACCGGCCGGGCGGCTACACGATCGCCCGCCTCGCCGGCCGCGAGGTGGCCGGAATTCTCCCGGGTACCGGCACGGCCGGCTGGTCGACGTACGTCGCCGTCGACGACGCCGATGCCGCCGCCGAGCGGGTCGTCGCCGGCGGCGGCCGGGTGCTGCGCGCGCCCGAAGACGCCGGCCCCGCCGGCCGCTCGGCCCTGGTAGCCGACCCGCAGGGCGCCACCTTCGGCCTGTGGCAGGCCGGTCACCGGCTGGGTGCACAGGCCACAAACGAGCCGGGCGCGTGGAACTTCAGCAACCTCCACACGCCGGAGCCGGCCCCGGCAACCGACTTCTACACCTCCGCCTTCGGCTGGTCGTTCGACGACATCGGCTTCGGCGTGATGATCCGCGTCCCCGGTTACGGCGACCATCTCGCCGACACGGTCGACCCGACCATCCACGAGCGGCAAGACGGCATCAGCGCCCCGCCCGGCTTCGCCGACGCCGTGGCCTGGCTGGTTCCGGAGAGCCCGGGGCAGACGCCCCGCTGGCACGTGGTGTTCACGGTGGCCGACCGTGACGCGACGGTCGCCACCGCCGAGCGACTGGGCGGCACGGTCGAGGCGCAGGAAGACTCCGACTGGACCCGCCTGGCGGTCCTCCGCGACCCGTGGGGCGCCACGTTCAGCGCGAGCCAGTTCACCCCGCCGGAGTAGGCGCGACGGTGTAGGCGCGACGGTGTAGGCGCGACGGAGGAGTCAGTCCCGGAGGGTGCGGAGGATGCGCGCGAGCGTCCTCCGGTCCTCCGGGTCGAGGGCGGCGAACGAACGGTCGGTCTCCGCCGAGGCGGCATCGCGGATGTCGCGGCCCACGCCCGCCCCGCGGTCGGTCAGGGCCACCAGGGTGGCCCGGCGGTCGGTCGGGTCGGGGCGGCGCTCCACCAGGCCGCGCTCCTCCAGCGCGTCGACCACCTCGGTGGTCGAGCGGGGGGCGATGCGCAGGTGCTCCGACAGGTGGTTCAGGCGCATGTCGCCGTGTTTGGCCAGCACCCGCACCGCCCGTGCCTGGCCGGGCGTGATGTCCCACTTCTCCAGCGCGGCGCTCGAGGCGTGCCGCATCCGCCGGGCCACCGCCCAGAACAGCCCGGGAAGGTCGCCAAGGTCGTCGTCATCGGCCGGCACGCGGAATACCGTACCAGCCACTGTTGTTGTTCCCTCATGATGAGGTAACCTCAGCATTATCGAGAGGCTGACAGAAAGAAGAAAATCTTGGACGAAGTTCCCATGGAGCGCGGCGGCAAGGGCCGCCCGCACACCGTCTCCGCCGCAGAGAAGGCCGCCGAGAAGGCGCAGGCCAAGGACGTTTCCCTGCGCCGGATCGGGCGGCTGTTCACCCCGCACCGGAGCCAGCTCACGATCGTCGTCGCGATGATCGTGGCGTCGTCGATCGTGTCGATGGCGTCGCCGTTCCTGCTGCGCGAGGTCATCGACGTCGCGCTGCCGGAGCAGAACCTCCGGCTGCTCGTCTGGCTGGTGGTCGGCATGGTCGGCGTCGCCGCCGCCACGTCGGCGCTCGGCGTGGTGCAGACGTGGATCTCCACCACCGTCGGACAGCGGGTCATGCACCGGCTGCGCACCGACGTCTTCCGGCACCTGCACCGCCAGTCGATCGCGTTCTTCACGCGGACCCGCACCGGCGAGGTCCAGTCCCGGATCACCAACGACATCGGCGGCATGCAGTCGGTGGTCACCAACACCGCGACCGGCATCGCGTCGAACCTCACCACCGCGGTCGCCACGATCGTGGCGATGCTGGCGCTGTCGTGGCAGCTGTCGCTGGTCTCCCTGGTGGTTCTGCCGCCGGCGGTCGTCCTCACCCGCAAGGTGGCCCGGATGCGCCGCGAGATCACCGCCAAGCGCCAGCGCGAACTGGCCGACCTCAACGTCACCATCGAGGAGGGCCTGTCGATCAGCGGCGTACAGCTGAGCAAGACGATGGGCGCCGGCACGGCCCTGGTCGACCGGTTCACCCGCTCGTCGACCCGGCTCATCGACCTGGAGCTGCGCTCCGAGCTCGCCGGCCGCTGGCGGATGGCGTGGATGAGCGTCATCTTCGCGGCGATCCCCGCCGTGATCTACCTCGGCGCGGGCCTGTCGAACGCGCTCACCATCGGCACCGTCGTCGCGTTCACCGCCCTGCAGTCCGGGCTGTTCCGGCCGCTGATGGGGCTGCTCGGCGTCGGTGTGTCGATCACCAGCTCGCTCGCCCTGTTCGCGCGCATCTTCGAGTACCTCGACCTGCCCGTCGACGTCGACGACCCGGAGCACCCGGTGGAGCCGTGGAACGTGGAAGGCCACCTCCGGTTGGAGAACGTCAGCTTCCGCTACCCCGGCAGCGACACGCCGGCCGTCGACGGCGTCACCCTCGACGTGCCGCCGGGGCACACGCTCGCGCTCGTCGGCGAGACCGGCTCGGGCAAGAGCACGATCGCGGCACTGATCGCCCGGCTGTACGACCCCACGGGTGGACGCGTGACGATCGACGGCGTCGACATCCGCGACCTGCGGCTCGACGACCTGGCCGCGATCGTCGGCGTCGTCAGCCAGGAGACGTACCTGCTGCACACGACGATCCGCGAGAACCTGCGCTACGCGCGTCCCGACGCCTCTGACGCCGAGATCGAGCGCGCCGCCCGCGCGGCACAGATCCACGACCACATCGCGGCGCTGCCCGAGGGGTACGACACGGTGGTCGGCTCGCGCGGACACCGGTTCTCCGGCGGCGAGAAGCAACGCATCGCGATCGCGCGCACGCTGCTGCGTGACCCGCGCATCCTCGTGCTCGACGAGGCGACCAGCGCCCTCGACACCGACACCGAACGGGCGGTGCAGCGGGCGTTCGCGACCCTGGCCGCCGGTCGCACGACGGTCACCATCGCCCACCGGCTGTCGACGGTGCGCGACGCCGACGAGATCGTGGTGATCGGGCATGGCCGCATCGAGGAGTCCGGCACCCACACCGCCCTGGTCGACGCCGGCGGCAGGTACGCGACACTGGCCTCATGATGATCAGGACGCAGGGACTCGTGCTCGTCGAGCACGAGTTCGAGGTCCCCCTCGACCACGCGAACCCCGGCGCGACCATCACGGTGTTCGCCCGCGAGGTCGCCGACCCCGCCGGCCTCGACCGGCCCTACCTCGTCTACCTCCAGGGCGGACCCGGCTTCGAGGCTCCGCGGCCGACCCGGCACCCCACGTCGCCGAGCTGGCTCGACACGGCCCTGAGCCGGTACCGCGTCCTCATGCTCGACCAGCGCGGCACCGGCCGCTCCACGCCGGTCGAGCCCGGAGCGACCGCCGACCACCTCACGCACTTCCGCGCCGACTCGATCGTGCGCGACGCCGAGGTCGTCCGCGAGGCGCTCGGCGTCGACCGGTGGAGCATCCTCGGCCAGTCCTTCGGCGGCTTCTGCGCGATGACCTACCTGTCGCTCGCACCGCACAGCCTTGCCGCCGCGTACATCACCGGTGGCGTCCCGCCGCTCGGCCGCGGTCCCGACGAGATCTACGCCGCGACGTACGACCGCATGCGCGAGGCCAACCGCCGCTACTACGACCGCTACCCCGCCGACCGCGACCGGGTCCGGAACCTTCCGACGGGGCTGACGCTCGCCGACGGCGACCCGCTCACCGTGCGGCGGCTGCGCACCGCGGGCGGTCACCTCGGAATGGACGGCGGCGCCGAACACCTGCACTACCTCCTGGAGCTGCCGCCCCGGAGCCCAGCGTTCCGCCACGACCTGCTGCAGTCACTGCCGTTCGCGCGCAACCCGCTGTACGCGGTGATCCACGAGGCCTGCTACGCCGACGGCACCGCCACCCGCTGGTCGGCCGACCGCGTGATGCCGCAGGACTTCCGCGACGACGAGACGCTGTTCACCGGCGAGCACCTGTTCCCCTGGATGCTCGACGAGTACGCCGCGCTGAACCCGTTCACGGAAGCCGCGAACCAGCTCGCCGACCACGAGTGGCCCGCGCTCTACGACCCGGAGGTCCTGCGGCGCAACGAGGTGCCGGTGGCCGCGTCGGTGTACGTCGACGACCCGTTCGTCACGAGCGGGTTCTCGATGGAGACGGTCGCGCAGGTGCGCGGCATGCGCGCCTGGCTCACGAACGAGTACCTCCACAATGGACTCCGCGTCGACGGCGACCGCGTCCTCGGTCACCTCATGGACCTAGCCGACGGGCGTTGAGCGCCGGAACCGACCGGGCGCGACCCCGTACCTCCGCTTGAACGCGGCCGAGAACGCGAACTCCGACGCGTACCCGACCCGCGCCGCCACCGCGGTCAACGGCTGGTCGGACTCGCGCAGCAGGCGCGCCGCGGTGGTCATCCGCCACCACGTCAGGTAGGCCAGCGGCGGCTGGCCGAGCTGTGCGGAGAACCTGCGCGCGAACGGCGCCCGCGACAGGCCCGCCTCGGCGGCGAGCGCGGCCACCGTCCACGGCCGGGCCGGGTCGCCGTGGATGGCCCGCAGCGCCGCCGCGGTGACCGGGTCGTTCAGCGCCGCCGCCCAACCGACCGGGGCGGTGACCGGCTGGGCGTCGAACCACGTGCGCAGCACGTACAGCAGCAACGTGTCGAGCAGCGCGGGCACGATCGCGTCGGTGCCGAGGCGGGGCTGCGCCAGCTCCGCGGCGAGCAGGTCCACAGTGGACCGTAGGCCGGGGTTGCGACCGAGATGGGCGGGCAGGTGCACGACCTCGGGCAGCGCGTCGAGCAACGGGTGGCCGCCGCCGGGGTCGAACTCGTAGGCGCCGCACAGGGTCACGGTGACGCTGGTGCCGCCGGAGCCGATCGTCTCGTTGGCGTACCGCTGGAGGCGGCGGGCGTCGTCGGGCCGGCAGGCCGGTCCGACGTACGCGGGTGTCGGGCTGTCGGCGAGCGCGTGAGGACCGCCGTGCGGACGGAACACGACGTCGCCGACGCCCAGCGGCACCGGGTCCTCGGACGGGCGCAGCAGCCAGCACGGACCTCGCAGCACCACGTGGAAGCCCGCCGACCCGGGGAACGGCTCGAACCACTGGCCCCACGGCCCGTGGAACTCCAGCCGGGCCGACCGCGGTTCTCCGGTGCGCAGCACCGTGATGACGTCGCTCAGCACGTCCATCCCGCGATCGTATCGCCATCGAGACGATGACGTATGAAGCCAGGACGTCAGACCATGGCTCGTCTCGTAGCGCAGCGAATAGCGTCTCCGGCATGAAGCCTCTCTACGCGATCGCCGGCGCGGTTCTCAGCACGGTCGCCCTGTGGATGGTCGCCGCGATCCTCGACATCGACATGGTCGTCGACCCGAGGAACGGCCAGCCGCCGGGCGAGATCCCACTTCCGTTCGCCGCCGCGATGACGCTCGTGGTCTCGCTGCTCGGCTGGGGGCTGCGCGCGGCCCTCGACCGGTTCACGGCACACGCCGCCCGCATCTGGACCGTCGTCGCCGGCGTCGTCCTGGTGGCGTCGTTCCTGCCCGTCCTCGGCGTCGGCGCGTCCGGCGGCACGAAGACGATCCTCGCGCTCGCCCACCTGGCGGTGGCGGCGGTTCTGGTGCCGGTGCTGGGCCGGCGTCGGGCGCCCGCCTACGCCGGCTGACCCACCAGCGGTGCCGGCCGGCCCGCGAACGACCGGGCGAGCAGCACGATCACGAGGGTGAGCGCGGCCGGAACCGCGAACGCCAACCGCAGGCTCGCCAGCTCCGCCACCGCACCGATCAGGCCGGCACCGATGACGAACCCGGCGTAGTTGAACAGGTTCACCCGGGCGATCGCCACACCGGTGTCGGCCGGGTCGAGCCGGCCCGCGGCCGAGAACGACAACGGGACCACGACGCACAATCC
Source organism: Virgisporangium ochraceum (assembly GCF_016863655.1). Classification (GTDB taxonomy): domain Bacteria; phylum Actinomycetota; class Actinomycetes; order Mycobacteriales; family Micromonosporaceae; genus Virgisporangium; species Virgisporangium ochraceum. The sequence goes on along the minus strand of NZ_BOPH01000031.1, from coordinate 78,351 downwards.
GAGGCCCTGCAACGCGAATCCGGCCAGCGCCACCGCCGGCACCGGCGCCACCGCGACAACGAGCAGCCCGACGACGCCGATCGAGGCGCCCACGCGCACGATGGGCACCGGCCCGTACCGCCGCACCAGCCGGTCGTTCACGGCCCGCCCGAGCACCATGAAGGTCTGGTAGAAGAACAGGCCCAGGGCCGCAACGCTTTGAGACGCGCTGAGCACGTCGTCGAGGAACACGGCCGACCAGTTCGAGGTGGCGGAGTCGGCGATGTACATCGCCATCATCGCGATACCGAGGAGCACGATGGGTCCCCACGGCAGCGGTGCGGCGGCCGGTGCACCGAGCGGCGCGTCCCCCGGTCCGCCGATGGCCGGTGCGGTGTCGGCGGGTGCGGTGTCGAACTCGGCGCGGCGCAACAACAGGGGACCGGCGCAGAGCGCGATCGCGGCACCGATCGCCGCCGCCGTACCCAGCGACTGGAACGTCGTGAAGTCGAGCTCCGAGGTGCCGGCGGTGGTGAGCGCGCCGGCCATCGCACCGACGCTCCATACCCCGTGCAGCGACGACAGCACCGGACGCGCGTACCGCCGCTCGACCGCGTATCCCTGCATGTTCATCGTCGCGTCGACGGCGCCGAGCCCGACGCCCAGCGCGGTGAGCGCCGCGAACAGCTGGGGGACCTCGGTGGACGCGCCGGTGCCGGCGACCGCGATCGCCACCAGCACCCCGCCGACCCGCAGCACGGGCCCGCTGCCCACGCGGGTGGCCGCGTAGCCGGCGAGTACGCTGCCCACGCCGGCCACCACCGGCACCACGAGCAGCACCAGCGACAGCTCGCCGTCGCTGAACCCGAACCGGTCCTTGAGGACGTTTGTCTGGGTCAGCAGCGCGGCGAAGCAGAAGCCCTGCGCGAAGAACGCCATCGCGACGGCCACGCGGGCACGCCGCGTCCGCGAATCCATGCGGAGAGCATGATCCCGGGCGCCGCCGGAGGCAAGTACCTTCAGGAGCCGACTTCACTCACCTGGGCGAACGGCGCGTTGTTGTGCCACAGGGCGTGGATCACGAAGTAGTGGTTCTGCTCGGTGAACTGCACGGCCAGGTTGCCCGGCTCGTTCTGCGTCGTGGTCACGGTGTACCCGGCGCTCGGGGTCGCCGTGACCAGGTGCACGCTGCCCTCGGTCATCCGGATGACCGCCTGTCCCCCGTCGACGCGGAACGACCGCAGGTACACGGGTCTGCCGTCGTCGCCCGTAGTGACCGTCCACCCGTCCACCACCCTGACCTGCTGCGACGACGGCGGAGCGCTAGGTGACCTGCCCGGACCCCCCACCGCCCGCGACGACGAGGCGCTGCCCGCGGTGGCCGACGGCGCAGGCGGAGCCGACGTCGGCGCCGGCACCACGGTGGCCACCGGTGCCACCGCAAAGCCACCAGCCGGTGTCTCGGTACTGGGCGTTCCCGTACGCAGCACGGGCAGTAGCGCCACCGACGCCAGCGCGATACTCGCCAACGTCGCCGCACACCACCCGACTACAGGAAGCACCACCCGCGACCGCACCCGCCCATTGAACCACCCCACCCGGCCCGGGGCCGGTGCCGGCTGGACTGAGGAGCGCAGGGAGCGAAGCGACCGCAGCGACGAGGGAAGCCGGCACCGACAAGGCCCCGGGCCCGCGCCCGCGCAGGCGGGCGCCGTCAAACACAGTACCGTGCACCCCTATGGCCGTGATCCTGCTGATCGAGGACGACCGCATCATCGCCGCGGCGTTGGCGCGGTCGCTCACCGATGCGGGCCATCTGGTGCGCGCCGCCGGCACCGCCGCCGACGCGTTGAAGATGGTCAATGACGACCGACCGGACCTGGTGATCCTCGACCTCGGGCTGCCCGACATCGACGGCGCCGACGCGCTGCGCATGATGCGGAGCGTGTCCGACGTGCCGGTCATCGTGGCCACCGCCCGCCGCGGCGAGGGCGAAATCATCAAGCTGCTCAACCTCGGCGCCGACGACTACGTCACCAAGCCGTTCTCCGCCGGGCACATCCTCGCGCGCGTCAACGCCGTGCTCCGGCGCAACCGGACGCCCGAGCAGGAGCAGCGGGAGATCCGGGTGGGCGCGCTGACCATCCAGCCGCACAAGCGACAGGCCACATTGGACGGTGAGCCGCTCCGGCTCACGCGACGGGAGTTCGACGTCCTGCAGTACCTCGCCGAGCGGGCCGGCCGCGTGGTCTCGCGCCGCGAGCTGATGACGCAGGTGTGGCAGCAGGCCCACATCGGCGAGGAGCAGACCATCGACGTCCACATCTCGTGGCTGCGCCGCAAACTCGGCGAGACCGCCGCCCAGCCACGGTTCCTCGTCACCGTGCGCGGCGTCGGCGTGATGATGGTGGACCCGCAATGAGGCTGGCGCTCAACCGGTTGGCCGTGGCCATCACCGCGATGGTGGCACTGGCGTTCCTGGTGCCGCTGGCCGGCGTCACCCGGCAGCTGGCGCACGACCGCGCGCTCGGCGACGCGCGCCAGCAGGCGGCCGCGATGGTCACCGCGCTCGCCGTCGACAGCCGCCCGGAACTGCTCGCGCGGGCCGTCGCCAGCACGGCGGCGGGCGGCGCCGGCCGGCTCGCGGTGCACCTGCCCGGCGCGGATCCGATCGGCGTCTCACACGCGGCCGCGGCCGACGTCGCGGCCGCGCGGGGCGGGCGCTCGTTCACGCGGACCGGTGCCAGCGGCCTGGTCTACCTGCAGCCGAGCGTGCTCGACGGCAGCCGCGTGGCCGTCATCGAGGTGTTCGTTCCCGGTGACGAACTCAACCGCGGGGTGTGGCCGGCGTGGCTGGCGCTCGCCGGCCTCGCCGTGGCCCTGGTCATCGGCTCGACACTGTTCGCCGACCGGCTCGGCAGCCGCACCGTGCACGCCACCCGCGACCTCGCCGACGTCACCCGCCGCTTCGGCGCCGGCGACCTCACCGTGCGCGCCGAGCCGAAGGGTCCACCCGAACTGCGTGACGCGGCCCGCAACTTCAACGCGATGGCCGACAACCTCCGCGAGCGCATGGACGCCGAGCGCGAGCTCGCCGCCGACCTGTCGCACCGGCTCCGCACTCCCCTGACGGCGCTGCGGCTCGACGCCGACGCCGTGCCACCGGGCCCCGTCGCCGACCGGCTGCGGCAGGCGTTCGACGTGCTCGACGCCGAGCTGGAGGCCATCATCACCGGTGCGCGCCTGTCCGCGAGCAAGCGCACCGCGCAGTCGACCGACCTCGTGGAGGCGCTCGCCGACCGGCTGGCGTTCTGGTCGGTGCTGGCCGAGGACCAGGGACGGCACACCCGCATCGTCGGCGGCGAGCACCCGGTTCCCGTGAACGTGCCCCGCGGCGAGCTGATCCTCGCGATCGACGCGTTGCTGGGCAACGTGTTCGCGCACACGCCCGAGGGAACGCCGTTGCAGGTGACCGTCTCCGAGCACGGGATGATCGTCGACGACGCCGGTCCCGGCATCCGCGATCCGGAGGCGGCGGTGCGCCGTGGCGCGAGCGGCGCGGGGTCCACCGGTCTCGGGCTCGACATCGCCCAGCGGGTGGCGCGTGCCGCCGGCGGCCGGCTCGAGATCGGGCGTTCGCCGCTGGGCGGGGCGCGGGTCGCGTTGTTTTTAGGGGTTTAACCGGCATCGTTAAGGTCCCTTTAGGCAAGGGCTCCATAGCGTCTGGCGCATGTTCTGGAAGAAGGCTCTCGTCTATCCGTCGGTGGTCCTGGGCGCCGCCACCGCCGCTGTGTTCGCCACCGCGACCGGCGCCTCCGCCCACGGCTACGTCTCCGCTCCGCCCAGCCGCCAGGCGCTGTGCGCCACGAAGGCCGTGCCCGACTGTGGTGCCATCCAGTTCGAGCCGCAGAGCGTCGAGGCCCCCAAGGGTGGCCGCAGTTGCGACGGCGGCATCGCCGCGTTCAAGGCGCTCGGCGACAACAGCCGCAACTGGCCGGCCCGCAACGTCGGCAGCTCGCTGGAGTTCACCTGGGTGTTCACCGCCCGGCACCGCACCAGCAACTGGGAGTACTTCATCGGCAACACCCGCGTCGGGATCGTCAACGGAAACAACGCCCAGCCCGAGGCCGTGGTGACCCACAAGGTGAACCTCGGCAACTTCCGGGGCCGCCAGACCGTGCTCGCGGTGTGGAACATCGGCGACACCCCGATGGCGTTCTACAGCTGCGTCGACGTGAACATCGGCGGCACGGGTCCCGGTACCGGCAACCCGCCGCCGGCGAACCCGACGCCCACGAAGTCACCCACGACAGCACCGCCCGGTGGATCTCCCACCGCGACGGTGCCGGCCCCTCCGCCCGGGGGCCAACAGCCCGGAGCCCAGCAACCCAACGGAAGCTGGGCTCCGGGCACCGCCTACAAGGTCGGTGACGTCGTGACCTTCAACGGCCAGAAGTTCAAGTGCCGCCAGGCGCACACGTCGATCCGCTCGTGGGAGCCGTCGGTGTTCACGCTCGCGCTGTGGCTGCCGGTCTGATGGTCAAGCGCTACTTGGCGGCGTTCGCGTTGCTGGCTGCGCTCTTGGTCGGCTCCGCCGGGTTCGCCGGCTGCTCATCGTCCACACAGGACGATGCGGCCGGCGGCCCGGAGGCCACCCCGGTCGCCGCCGGCGAGGCGACCGCCGCGCCGGCGGCCAGCGCCGAGCACAACGGCGACGACGTGATGTTCCTGCAGATGATGATCGTCCACATCAAGCAGGGCCGCGAGCTGGCCGCGCTGGCCGCGACGAACTCCGCCCGGGACGACGTCAGGAACCTCGCCTCCGCGGTGGACTCCACCCAGGGCGAGGAGGCCAAGGTGATGACGGCGTGGCTGCAGGGCTGGAGCGAGCCCACCGAGACCGCCCACGACCCGAACATGCACGCCAACCACGGCGGGCTGCCCGCTCTGGGCGAGGCGCAGCTGGCCGAGCTGAAGCAGGCGGCGGGCGCCGACTTCGACAGGAAGTTCCTCAACCTCCTGATCGGCCACCAGCACAACGCGGTGGAGCTGACCAAGCTCGCCGACTCCGGCACGAACCCGGAGACGAAGGACCTCGCGCGGCGCATCAAGGAGTCGAGGTCCGACCAGATCTCGCTGATGCTCACGATGGCGAGCGCGTAGAACCTGGGGAGGTCGAGCGGCGGTCCCGCATCCGCGGGGCCGCCGCTTCAGCGCGTCAGCGACTCCAGCCGGGGCACCAGCGTCGACGGCTCGGGCATCGCCGCGACCTCCGCCCGGACCTCGGCCGCGGCCGTCCTCAGGTCCGCGGCGGTCAGCAGGCGGGTGATCAGGTCCGCCGTGATGTCGCGCTCCTCCGTGGCGAGGCCGGCACCGCGCGCGGCGATCAGGGACGCGTTGTGGCGGCGGTCGCCGGTGCCGTTGACCACCAGCTGCGGGACCCCCGCGCACAGTCCCGCGATCGCGGTGCCGGCCCCGCCGTGGTGGATCACCGCGGTGCTCGTGTCGAGCAGTGCCGGCATCGGCGCCCACGTGACCGCCCGCGCGTTCGCCGGCAGCCGGGTCCCCTTGTCGGGGTTGAGGAACACGAACTCGGCGTCGACCGCGCCGGCCACCCGGGCGACGACCGGCATCAGCCCGCCGCCCGAGGCCCGAACCGTGCTGCGGCTCACCACCACGCGGGGCCGTTCGGGCGCCGGCAGGTCGAGGTCGCCGTCGGCGTGCGGCACCGGCCGCATCGGCCAGCCGGCCCGTCCCGGCACCACGCTCGGCGGGGCGATCGCGATCGTCGCGGCGTCGGCCGGGAGGGCGGCGATGCCGTGGCGGCGCAGCGCAGCGCCCATCCGGGCCGAGGTGACCCGCACCAGCGTCGGCCCGTCGTACAACGTGTTCTCGTGCAGCACGGCCGGTACGCCCACCGTCGCGGCAGCCAGTGCTCCGGCCACGGCCAACGGCTCGTACAGCACCAGGTCGGGCCGCCAGCGCGTCGCGAGCGCGACAACAGGGTCGGCGAGCCGGTCGTTGACCGACGCGAACAGGGGCGCCACCCCGCGGGTCCCGGCCCGGCCCCCCGTCGGCACCGGTCGCGACGCACACCTCGTGCCCGGCGGCCATCAGCGCCCTAGCCAGCGGCACGAGGGGGAACACGTGCCCGATCAACGGTGCCGAGACGATGAGAACCCGCATGGCGTCACCCTAGGGACGGTCGCCGTCGGGCCGCATTCGCCGAGCGACGTATCTTCGCCGCCGCCGGACCGTCGACGGTCGGCCCGTCCGATGCCAGCGCCACCGCGAGGTTGTTCCGCACCACCGCCACCTCGGGATGCTCCGGCCCCAACGCCGTCGTGCGGATCCGCTCGGCGTCGCGGAGCACCCGGACGGCTTCGTCCACCCGGCCCTGCCGGTACCGCAGCACGCCGAGGATGTTCAGGCAGCCGGCCACCTCGGGGTGGTCCGGGCCGTGGCGGCGGATCCAGGTGTCGAGCGCAGCCACCACGTGCCGCTCCGCCTCGTCGTGGCGCCGCAGGCCGATGAGCACGGTGGCGAGCACGGCCCGGTCGGCGGCCACCTCGGTGGCGTCCGGTCCGCGCGTGGCCTCCCGCACCGCGACCGCTTCCCGGGCCGGCGCCTCCGCGTCGGCCAACCGGCCCTCGGCGTACGCGAGCCCGGCCAGGTTGTGGTGGATGCTCGCGCGGAGGTCGCGGTCGTCGCCGGCGTCGGCGAGGGCCGCCGCGTAACAGGTCGCGGCCTCGGCGTACCGGCCGAGGTCCTTGAGGAGGACGCCGAGCGCGTTGCGCGCGTCGGCCGAGTCGACCGCAGCCCGCAGGGTCCGCTCGGCCTCCGCGTAGCGGCCCCGTCGCCGTTGCACGTCGCCGAGCCGCACGGGCGCGCCGGCCCGCCGCAGGGTCTCCTCCGCGTCGCGGTAACGGCCCCGCGCCGCCTGCATCTCACCCAGCGCCCCGAGGGCCGCGGCCCGTTCGTCGCCGGGCCGGTAGCGCGCGACCGCGCGCTCCATCACGGACTGCGCGCGGGCCGGTCGCCCGGCCCGCCACAGCCGCAACGCCCGCTGGTGGCCCTGCCGCGCGCGGATCAGGCTCCAGCCGGGCACCGGTTCAGAGGGACGGTTCGGTGTGGTTGAAGCTGGTGCCGGCGGCCGCCGGACCGGCGGCGACCGCGACGAGGCCGGCGACGCCCGCCAGCACCAGGATGAGACGACGGATCATTGTCATCGGTCGAACGTAGCCAGTGTCAGCGGGCGGTCCGGCCGTCAGTCGTCAACGGGACAGCCGAAGTGCGCCACATGGTGCCAGACCCGCTTGAGGGCCTGGGGGTCGTAGCGTCCGGTCGCCGCCGCCGCGCCGATCACCGCCGGGTCGAGGACGCCGTCGACGGCGATCTCGACGCCCAGCGCCACGAACTCGGGCCCGCGGTACTCCGGGTGCCGGCGCAGCTCGTCGACCGACAGCCGGAACCCCCGGTGCCACTCCACCGCGCAGGGCAGCCGCGCCGCGGCGGCGGCCACCTCCGTCGAGCGGTGGCTCGGGTCCAGCACGATCGCCTCGACGTCGCGGTCGAGCCGTACCGGGCCGTGCACGTGTGCCTCGACGTAGCCGTCGAGCGGGTCGCCGTCCCAGGTGGCGGCGAGGTCGGCGAGCCGCAGGTGCGCGGCGATCCCGAAGTCGGTGGGTTCGAGGAAGCTGTCGGGGTAGCAGAACGTTGCCCGGTCGAGGCAGCCGGCGGTGAGACGCAGGTGCGCCGACCCGAACCGCGGTGCCGCGCCGACCGCCTTCCGCCGCAGGTTCAGCGCGCCGTACACCGGTCGCTCCGGCGCCGGCGCGTCGTCGTAGGCGCCACCGAACATGCGGCTCTCCCAGCGCCAGCGGTCGCCGCCGGGATACGCGGTGAGCCCGCCGTTGCTCGTGCCGGTGGCGAACTGCGACAGGTAGACCCCGCCGGCGCCGAGCTTCGCCAGGATCCCGTCGCGGTCCGGATGCAGGTTCAGGGTGATCCGCAGGGTGCGGTCGACCGGCGGACCGGACGACAGCGCGGCGACGTGCCGCAGCGCCCGCCCGGCGCGGCTCACTTGCAGAGCAGGTTGTTCATCCGCCGGCCGGCGACCCGCAGGCACAGCACCGTGAGCGCCACGAGGTACGCGAGGTGCCACGCGAGCGTCCAGTCCAGTACCCCGGTGGTGAGCGCCCGCACCACCTCGACGCCGTGGTACAGCGGGGTGAGCTCGACCAGTACCCGCATCACCATGGGGAACGAGTCGACCGGCGCGAACGTGCCGGAGAACAGGAACAGCGCGAACTGCGCCACCATCACGTAGTCGAAGTCCTGCCAGCTGCGCACGAACGTCGACAGCATCATGCCGACCGCGCCGAACGCGAACCCGACCACCATCGTCGCCGGGAACGCGGCGAGGGCCCACCCCGCGGTGGTGAGGTCCATCCAGACCATGATGCCGAGGAACGCCGCCGAGTAGACGGCGCCGCGAAGCATCGCCCACATCAGCTCGCCGACCGCGATCTCGACGGGTGTCACCGGGGTGGCGATCACCGCGTCGTAGACCTTCATGTACTTCATCTTCCCGAAGAAGTTGAAGGTGCTCTCCGCGAGCGCGCCGTTCATCGCCGACGCGGCGAGCATCGCCGGCGCCACGAACGTCGGGTACGTGACGATGCGCCCGTCGGCCAGCCGGAAGTCGCCGACGAGCTGACCCACCCCGATGCCGATCGACAGCAGGTACAGCAGCGGCTCGAAGAACCCCGACAGCAGCACCCACCAGTAGGCGAAGTGCCGGGCGGCCGTCGCGTTGCGGCCCGCGACCGCCACCGAGTTGGCCCAGCGCCGCTCGACGCGCCTCGCCACCGTCGGCAACGCGAGCGTGCTCACCATCGCGACCCTCCCCCGCGACTCAGCATCAGTCCGACAGCTTCCGGGTGAACCGGTGCAGGGCCAGCAGGAACCCGCCCACGCACCACAGCACCAGGTACCCGAGGTGCACCGGCCAGCCCCACTCGGTGTCGATGCCCAGCGTCGACGCCCGGCCCAGCTCGACGCCGTGCCACAGCGGCGACGCGTACGCCAGCCACCGCGGCACGTCGGGCAGCGAGTCGACCGGGAAGAACACGCCGGCGAACAACGTCATCGGGATGACGCCGAACCGCAGCAGCACCGCGAACATGCCGTCGGCCTTGACCGACGCCGCGTACGCGAAGCACGGCGCCGCGATCGCGAGCCCCAGCACGACGCACACCGGCAGCGCCACCACCGCCCGCCACGAGTGCACGGCACCGAAGACGAGCATCACCACGAGGAAGCCGACGCTCGCCAGCAGCACCCGCACGAGCACGAACGACAGGCTGCCGGCGAGGATGTCGCGGACGCGCAACGGGGTGGCGAGCATCGAGTGGTAGACGCGCGTCCACGAGAAGCTGCCGTACACGGGCCAGGTGGACTCGCCGACCGCCACCTGCAACGCGGTGGACATCAGCAGACCCGGTGCGATGAAGTCGAGGTAGTCGGTGCCCAGCGCGCCGCGCGCGTCGACGTACGAGCCGACCGAGACGCCCATGCCGAGCAGGAACAGCAGCGGCAGCGCGAACGACGAGAGCACCGACGCCCGCCACACCCGGCGGTAGGTGGCGAGGTTGTACTCCAGGACGGCGATCGACGGATGCAACATGCTCAATCGACCAGCGTCCGTCCGGTGAGGTGCAGGAACACGTCCTCCAGCGTGCTGCGCCGCACGAGCACGCTCGACGGGTGCAGCTTCCGGTTGGTGACCGCGGCGCCCGCCTCGTCGCCGTCGGGCGCGTAGAGGAGGATGCGGTCGGGGAGCACCTCGACGCGCTCGCCGATGCCGTCGAGCTTCTCGGCGATCGGCTCCAGGGGGTCGAGGCCGAACCGCAGCTCGACCACCTCGCGGGTGGAGTGCTCCTCGATGAGCGCCCGCGGCGAGTCCTCGGCGACGATGCGGCCGCCGTCCATCACGACCAGCCGGTCGCAGAGCTGCTCGGCCTCGTCCATGTAGTGGGTGGTGAGCACGAGCGTCACCCCGCGCTGTTTCAGCCGGAACAGGCGGTCCCACACCAGGTGACGCGCCTGCGGGTCGAGCCCGGTGGTCGGCTCGTCGAGCAGCACGATCTCGGGGTCGTTGATGAGCGCGCGGGCGATGGTGAGCCGGCGCTTCATGCCGCCCGACAGCGGCTCGGTGGTGTCGTTGGCCCGCTCGCTCAGCTGCACGAAGTCGAGCAGTTCGCGGGCGCGGTCGCGGGCCTCGCGGCGCGGGATGCCGAAGTACCGCGCGTAGACGGTGAGGTTCTCGAGCACCGTGAGCTCGAGGTCGAGCGAGTCCTGCTGGGGGCACACCCCGAGCCGCGCCCGGATCGCCGGACCCTCGCGCACCGGGTCCATGCCCAGGATGCGCAGCGAGCCGGCGGTGGGCGGCGACACGCAGCCGATCATGCGCATCGTGGACGACTTGCCGGCGCCGTTGGGCCCGAGGAAGCCGAACGCCTCGCCGGCCCGCACCTCGACGTCGATGCCATCGACCGCGGTAAAGGCACCGAACCGCTTCACCAGCCCCTTGGCGGTGATCATCGGCGCGTGCTTCTCCGCTGACTGCGTCTCGGCCACCCGGCGACCCTAACCCGGGGGTGCGACGGTCTGGCCACCCGTTATCGCGGCGCTGGCGGCGGCCACCAGGTCGGCCGCGGCGTCGGGCGCGGACGGCGTGCCCGGGTCGTAGCGCACGGTCCACCGGAGGCCGTCCCGCCCGGGGACGCGCCGCGCGACCACCCGCACGCCGCCACCCGGCAGCGCGTGGTGGCTGGTGTACGCGACGGATTTCGTCACCCGGGCCCGGACCTGGTCCGGCACCTTGTCCGGATCGAGCAGCGTGACACTCACCGTGTCGTCGTCGGCCATCTCGGTGTACGTCCCGTGGCTGGCCACCTCGCGGGCGGGCACCACCACCAGCGCCCGGCCCGACCACGTGGCCTTGTGGATCTCGTGCCAGCCCAGCCGCGCCGAGCCGGAGAGGCCGGGCAGCCACAGCCCGTAGTTTGTGACTATCACCACAGCGTCGTTGGCGGCGCCGCCCCAGGCGAGGATGCGCTCGTCCCGGTCGAGCGCCGGACGCGCACCGTCGGGCAGCCGCCGGCGGCGGAACAGCGACCGCATCTAGAACCCTCCCGCCGCACGCTCACGGAGCCCACGCGCCTGCTGCTCCAGGGAGAACAGTTCCCCGGCGAGCGTCAGATACGCCTCCCGCTGCGTCACCGGGTTGAGCCGCTGCAGCTTCGACTTGATCTCGCGGATCCGGCGGTTCACCGCGGGAATCTGCAGCCGGATCAGCGTCTCCTCGACGTAGCGCGGGTCGGGGTCGTGGTCGATCCGCAGCGACTCCACGGACAGCTCCGTCACCAGCGCCTTCGCGGCGAGGTCACCGCACGCGTCGCGCACCTTCTCGGTCCAGACGGCACCGACCAGGCCGCCGCCGGCGCCGCCACCCTCCGCGATGGCCCGGCGCACGACGGCATGGACCGGGTGACTGTAGGCCTCCGGGCCGATCAGGTCGAACATCGGACCGGCCAGCGCCGGGGCCTGCAGCGCCAGCTTGAGCGCCTCGCGCTCGACCGCCGCCTCGGCGCCGTCGCCGCCCGCCTGCACGGCCTGGCGCTGGGCCGGCGCGGGCCGGTTCGGACCCTCCCCCGCCGCGGCCACCTCGCGCCGGGCCAGGTCGACGTCGACGCCCAGCATGTTGGCCATCCGGTTGACGTACTGGTCGCGCAGCGACCGGTCCTTGAGCCGGCCGACGAGCGGCGCGACCGCGCGCGCCGCCCCGATCTGCCCGGGCACGGTGTCGAGGTCGAACCGGGCGGCGTTGGCGCGCATCGCGAAGTCGATCATCGGCTCGCGCCGGGCGACCAGGTCGCGCACGGCCGCGTCACCGCGCGCGAGCCGCAGCTCACACGGGTCCATGCCGTCGGGGCCGACCGCGATGTAGGTCTGCGCCATGAACTTCTGGTCGTCCTCGAACGCCCGCAGCGCGGCCTTCTGACCGGCGGCGTCGCCGTCGAACGTGAAGATGATCTCACCCGTGTAGGCGTCGACGTCCATCAGCAGCCGCCGCAGCACCTGGATGTGGTCGCCGCCGAACGCCGTGCCGCACGTGGCCACCGCCACCGGCACCCCGGCCAGGTGGCAGGCCATCACGTCGGTGTAGCCCTCGACGATCACCGCCCGGCCCTGCTTGGCGATCTCCCGCTTGGCCAGGTCGATGCCGTAGAGCACGTGGGACTTCTTGTAGATCGGCGTCTCGGGGGTGTTCAGGTACTTGGGGCCGTCGTCCTCGTCGAACAGCTTGCGGGCGCCGAACCCGATGACGTCGCCGCTGATCTCCTTGATCGGCCACAGCAGGCGGCGGCGGAACCGGTCGATGAGGCTGCCGCTGCGCGCCTCCCGCGACAGGCCGGCCGTGACCAGCTCCTGGCCGGTGTAGCCCTGGTTGCGCAGGTGCTTCGTGAGGTGGTCCCAGCCGTCGGGCGCGAACCCGCAGCCGTACCGCTCCGCCGCGGCCCGGTCGAAGCCGCGCTGGGCGAGGAACTCCCGCGCCTTCCGGGCCCCCGGGGTGAGCAGCTGCTCGGCGTAGAACGCGGCCGCGTCGCGGTGCGCGGCGATCAGCCGCTGCTTCTGGCCGGTCTGCCGGACCGGCGCCGGACCGGCCTCCTCGTACCGAAGCTCGACGCCGGCGCGGGCGGCGAGCCGCTCCGCCGCCTCCGGGAACGTGAGGTGGTCGATCTCCATCACGAACTTGATCGCGTCGCCGCCGTTGGCGCAGCCGAAGCAGTAGTACACGCCCTGTGACGGCTTGACGTTGAACGACGGGGTCTTCTCGTCGTGGAACGGGCAGAGGCCCTTGAGGTTGCCGCCGCCGGCCGACTTGAGCGTGACGTGGTCGGAGATGACGTCGACGACGGAGACCCGCTCGCGCAGCAGCGTGATGTCCTCGTGACGAATCTTCCCGGCCATGAGATACATCCTGCACCGTCACGCCGGTGAACCGTCAGCTGGCCGGTAAGTTACGAGCGTGACCGACGCGACCTCCGACACGATCGTGCTCATCCATGGCCTGTGGATGACCCCGCGCAGCTGGGAGCACTGGGTCGAGCGGTACACCGAAGCCGGCTACCGCGTCATCGCGCCGGCGTGGCCCGGCCTCGAGGGCGAGGTCGACGCGTTGCGGACCGACCCCTCGCCGCTCACCAGGCTCGACGTCGCCATGATCGTCGACCACTACGAGCGGATCATCCGTGACCTCGACCGGCCCCCGATGATCATCGGTCACTCCTTCGGGGGAACGTTCGTGCAGCTCCTGCTCGACCGGGGGCTCGGCGCGGCCGGGGTGGCGATCGCCTCGTCGACGGTGCGGGGCGTGCGGCGGCTGCCCTTGTCGACGCTGCGGGTCACCGCGCCGGTGCTGCGCAACCCGGCGAACCGCCGCAAGGCCGTCCCGCTGACCCCCGACCAGTTCCGGTACGCGTTCTGCAACACGATGCCGAAGGCCGAGTCCCGCGCCGCGTACGACCGCTACCACGTGCCGGCCGCGGCGAACGTGCTGTTCCAGGGCGCGTTCGCCAACCTGGCCCGCAGGACCCCGCTGCGGGTCGACTTCGCCAACCACAACCGGGCCCCGCTGCTGTTCATGGCCGGTGGCGAGGACCACGTCATCCCGGCGGCCGTGAACCGGGAGAACGCCCGGAGGTACCGCCGGTCGAGCGCGCTGACCGCGTACCGCGAGTTCCCCGGCCGCTCCCACTTCACGGTCGGCCAGCCCGGCTGGGAAGAGGTCGCCGACTACGCCCTGGCCTGGGCACTGAACCCGACGGTGGTGGGCGGCGCCCGCACCTGAGGCCGCCCCGCACCTCGGCTTTACATAAACGACGCTCTACCCAGTGCGGCTCCGGTCGCCGAAAGCACACTGGATAGAGCGTCGTTTATATGAGACCCACGCAGAGGCGCCGGTGCCACGCGACCGCCGCCGGGTCGGTGAGGCTCGCGACCTGGTCGATCACGACCCGCAGCTTCTCCGCGTCGTCGGACGCGGTGCGCCAGAGCGGCGCGAACACCGGGTCGAGCTCGTCCGGCGCCCGCTCGATCAGCACGGTCACCAGCTCCTTGAGCAGGTCCTGCTGACGGGCGTAGGACGGTGACGCCTCCGGCCGGCGCATCACGTACCGCAGCGCGATCCCCTTCAGCAGGGCCACCTGCGCCCGGGTCCGGCGGGGTACGACGAGGTCGGCGTCGTAGCGGCGCACCGGGTCCGGGCCGTACCGGTCGCGGGTCGCCTTGATCGTCTCGACCACGAACCGGCCGGTCAGCACGCTCGTGACCCGCTTGAGCGCCGCCTGCGCCCGGTGGCTCCCGTCGTAGCCGCTGAGCGGGGTGAACACGGGGTCGGAGAGCAGCTGGTCGAGCACGTCGGCGAGGTCGCCGGCCGACTCGCCGGAGTAGACCGCCGCCACGTCGGCGCACAGGGCGGCCCGCTCGGCGTCGTCGCGGCGCAGCGGGTCGAGGTCGACGTAGCCGCCGTGGATGCCGTCCTCCACGTCGTGCACCGAGTACGCGACGTCGTCGGACCAGTCCATGACCTGCGCCTCCAGGCACCGGTCGGCGGCACCGGCGCGCAGCCACGAGAAGATCGGCGCGTCGTCGGCGTAGACCCCGTACTTGCGCGTGCCGGAGGTGCGGAACCACGGGTACTTGCACACGGCGTCGAGCGTGGCCCGGGTCAGGTTCAGGCCCACCGACCGGCCGTCGGCGTCGAAGACCTTCGCCTCCAGCCGGGTCAGGACCCGCAGCGTCTGCGCGTTGCCCTCGAAGCCGCCGCACGGCTGGGCCATCGCGTCGAGCGCGTCCTCGCCGTTGTGACCGAACGGGGGGTGACCGAGGTCGTGCGCCAGCCCGGCGGTGTCGACGACGTCGGGGTCGCAGCCCAGCCGCTCCCCCAGCTCCCGGGCGATCTGGGCGACCTCGAGCGAGTGCGTCAGCCGGGTACGCACGAAGCCGTCCTCGCCGGCCGGGTGCACCTGGGTCTTCGTGGCCAGCCGGCGGAAGCCGGCAGAGTGCAGCACCCGGCCGCGGTCGCGCTCGTAGGGGCTCCGCTCGAACCGGCCGGTGCCGATGCCGGCGTACTTGACCGGCTCGTCGACAAAGCGGGCCGCGTTGTCGATCACAGGCGCCAGCGTATCGCCGCTACGGAGAAGCGGCGTCGGGTTCGCGCGGGGCCGGCAGCGCGGGCGCCGGGACCTCCGTGTGCCGCTCGATCAACGGCGTGAGCACCACCTTGACCGCCGCCGCGATCGGGATCGCCATCAGCGCGCCCATCACGCCCAGCACCGTGGCGCCGATCAGGGCCGACAGCAGCACCGCGATCGAGGAGATGTCGACGGTGTTGCGCATGACCCGCGGCACCAGCAGGTAGTTCTCCAACTGCTGGTACACGACGAAGAACACCGCCACGACGATCGTGGCCGGCCACAGCTCGCTGGTGAAGAACGTGATCGCTGTGCACAGCACCGCGCCGATCGTGGCGCCCACCAGCGGGATCAGGTCGGTGATCGCCACCGCGACGGCCAGCGGCAGCGCGTACGGCACGCCCAGCACCATGAGCACCGCGAACGCCGTGACGCCCGCGACCAGCGAGATGATCAGGTTGCCGGCCATGTACGCGCCGACCTTCTCGACCACCACGTTGACCACCTCGGCCGCCTGTGGCCGGCGCGGACGCGGGAACAGCCGCACCAGTCCGCGCCGCAGCCGCGGCAGGTCGGCCATGAAGTAGATCGTGAAGACGATGACGGTGAGCACCGACGCCAGCGCGCCGAGGAACCGGCGGGCGAAGCCCCACGCGTTGCCGACCATGCTCTGCGGAATGTTCGCCGCGTACTGGCTGAGCTTCTCGGTGAAGTTGTAGCGCTCGGCGAGGTCGCGGTAGAGGCCCGACTGCTCGGGCAGCCGCTCGACGTAGCCGGGCAGGTTGCCGAACAGCTCGCCGCCCTCGCGCAGCAGCGGCGGGGTCACGGCCGCCAGGAACGCGGCGAGCAGCGTGAAGGTGCCGAGGAAGATGATGCCGACGGCGGGCCCCCGGCGCAGCCCGTGCCGCACCAGCCACCGCACCGCCGGATCGAGCCCGACCGCGATGAACAGCGCGATGACCACCAGGATCAGCACGCTGCGCACCACGTACAGCGAGTACGCCGCCAGCACGACCGTGAGCACGCCGAGCGCCGCCGCCACCGCCCACCGGTAGACCTGGCCGAACCCGACCTGCCCGGGCGGACCGCTGTCGTCGGCCGGCGGCGCGCCGCCGGCCGGCTCGCGCCGGAGGATCTCCTCCGCGGAGCTGTCCGCGGAACCGACGCTCACGGGCGGTTCGCCCGCAGGACGCAGAACTCGTTGCCCTCCGGGTCGGCCAGGACGGTCCACCCGCGCCGGGCCGGCTGGCCGACGTCGACGTGCCGGGCGCCCATGTCGACCAGCCGCTCGATCTCGGCCGGCTGGTCGTCGGGCTCGAGGTCGAGGTGCAGCCGGTTCTTGCCGGCCTTCGCCTCGGGCACCGGCACGAACGAGATGCCGGGATGGGTCTTGTCGTCGCCCGCGATCGCGACCAGACCGGGATCCTCGAACGTCACGCGGTACCCGAGCACCTCGGCCCACCAGCGGGCCAGCCGGGCGGGGTCACGCGAGTCAACGACGAGGCCGAGCCACCGACTACCCATCAGGCCCCCTCTGCGAAAGGTGAAGGAATCCTACTCAGGATGTGGCGGACGCACTCCCCCCGACAGCTGCCCGACCCGCCTCCAGGCGGGCCACGGGTACCCGGAACGGCGAACACGAAACGTAGTCCAGGCCGACGTCGGCGAAGAAGTGCACCGACTCCGGGTCGCCGCCGTGCTCGCCGCAGACCCCCACCTTCAGGTCGGCGCGCGCCTCCCGGCCCTCGGCGACGGCGATGCGGATCAGCCGGCCCACCCCCTCGGTGTCGATGGACTCGAACGGCGAGACGCCGAAGATGCCGAGCTCGAGGTAGCGGGTGAAGAACGAGCTCTCCACGTCGTCGCGGGAGAAGCCCCAGCCGAGCTGGGTCAGGTCGTTGGTGCCGAACGAGAAGAACTCGGCGGCGCCGGCGATCTGGCCGGCGGTGAGGGCCGCCCGCGGCAGCTCGATCATCGTGCCGATCATCACGTCGACGCCCGGGTCGACGTCGGCGATCACGGCGGTGGCGGCGGCCTTCACGGTCTCCAGCTCCTGCACGGCGCCGACGAGCGGCACCATGATCTCGGGACGCGGGTCGCCGCCGGCCTCCCGCACCTCGCGCGCCGCCTCGGCCACGGCGCGCACCTGCATGTCGAACAGGCCCGGTACGACGAGGCCGAGCCGCACGCCGCGCAGCCCCAGCATCGGGTTCTCCTCGTGCATGCGGCGCACCGCCGTGAGCAGGTCACCGTCGCGGCCGGGGTCCTCGCCCCGCTCCTTCGCGATGGCCACCAACACCTCCAGGTCCACAAGGGACGGTAGGAACTCGTGCAGCGGCGGGTCGATCAGCCGGATCGTCACCGGCAGCCCGCTCATCTCCCGCAGCAGCGACGCGAAGTCCTTGCGCTGCAACGGTCGCAGCTCGTCGAGCGCGGCCTGCCGCTCGGCGTCGTCGGTGGCGAGGATCAGCCGCTCGACCATCGGCCGGCGCTCGCCGAGGAACATGTGCTCGGTGCGGCACAGGCCGATCCCCTCGGCACCGAAGCGCCGCGCCCGCGCGGCGTCGGCGCCGGTGTCGGCGTTCGTGCGCACGTTCAGCGTCCGCTTCCCGTCGGCGTGGGTCAGAAGCGTATGGACCGCGCGGACCAGCGGTTCGCTGTCGGGTTCGACCTCGCCCTCGAAGTACCGGACCACGAGCGACGGCTCGACCGGAACCTCGCCGAGGTACACGTCGCCGGTGCTGCCGTCGATCGACACGACGTCGCCCTCGTTCACCGTCTGACCGTCCACTGTGAACTGTCGATTGTGGACGTCGACGTCGAGCCTGTCGGCGCCGCACACGCACGTCTTGCCCATGCCCCGGGCCACCACCGCGGCGTGCGAGGTCTTGCCACCGCGGCTGGTGAGCACGCCCCGCGCCGCGATCATGCCGGGCAGGTCGTCGGGGTTGGTCTCCCGGCGCACCAGGATCACGTTCTCGCCCGCCGCGCCGAGTTCCGCCGCGCGGGCCGAGTCGAACACGGCCTTGCCCACGGCCGCGCCCGGCGACGCCGCGACCCCGCGCGCCACGGGCTTCTCCTCGGTCGTGGCGAACGTCGGGAACATGAGCTGCCCCAGCTGGGCTCCGGAGACCCGGCGCAGCGCCTCGTCGAGGTCGATGACCCCCTCGTCGAGCAGCTGCGTGGCGATCGTGAACGCGGCCGCCGCCGTGCGCTTGCCGACGCGGGTCTGCAGCATCCACAGCTTGCCCCGCTCGACGGTGAACTCGATGTCGCACAGGTCGCGGTAGTGGTCCTCCAATGTGGACATCGTGCGCAGCAGCTCGTCGTACACGGCCTTGTCGATGCGTTCGAGGTCGCCGAGCGGCACCGTGTTGCGGATGCCGGCGACCACGTCCTCGCCCTGCGCGTTCTGCAGGTAGTCGCCGTAGATGCCCTGCGCGCCGGTGCCGGGGTCGCGCGTGAACGCCACGCCGGTCCCCGAGTCGTCGCCCATGTTGCCGAACACCATCGCCACCACGTTCACCGCGGTGCCCGCGTCGGCCGGGATCCGCTCCTGGCGCCGGTACAGCACGGCGCGGTCGGCGTTCCACGAGTCGAAGACCGCGCGGGTGGCCAGCTCCAGCTGCTCGCGCGGGTCCTGCGGGAAGTCGCGGCCGGCGTGCTTCGCGAAGATCTCCTTGAACGTGCCGACGAGCTCCTTGAGCGCGGCCGCGTCGAGACCGGTGTCGTGTTCGACGCCCCTGGCCCGGCGGGCGGCGTCGAGCGCGTCCTCGAAGGCATCGCCCGGCACGTCGCAGACGGTGCGGCCGAACATCTGGATGAGCCGGCGGTAGGAGTCCCAGGCGAACCGCTCGTTGCCGGTGCGCTCGGCGAGCCCGGTGACGCTCGCGTCGGACAGCCCGACGTTGAGGACGGTCTCCATCATGCCCGGCATCGAGAACGCCGCACCCGACCGCACCGACACCAGCAGCGGGTCGGCCGGGTCGCCGAGCCGCTTGCCCATCGCCCCTTCGAGCGCCTCCAGGTGGCTGTCGACCTCGCCGGCCAGCTCCGGCGGCACGTCACCGGTGGTGAGGTGGTGCCGGCAGGCCTCGGTGGTGATGGTGAACCCGGGTGGCACGGGCAGGCCGAGGTTGCTCATCTCGGCGAGGTTCGCGCCCTTGCCGCCGAGCAGGTCCTTCATGTCCCGGTTACCGTCGGCGAAGTCGTAGACGAACGTGGATGCGGTCATGGCGGGCACCTCCGGGGGAGGAGGGAGGGTGGGTATCCAGGTTCCTACCCTCCGGCGGTCCCCGCTACCCGGCGGCGTCGTAGGACTCGGTCAGCCAGTCCCGCAGCTGGTCGTCGACATCCGTTCTGTCGGTGAGGTTCCGCTTCTGCCACGCCCGGTCGCCGGACAGGCCGGGCCGCCACACCCAGATCGACAACGCCCGCACCTTCGGCCGGATCTCGGCGAGCTTCCGCTGCCGCTTGAGAAACACACCGACCCCGACCGCATCGACATGAACCGGGCCGAGGCCGGCGACAAAGCCCACGATCTCGTCGCAGATGGGACGCTGCCACTCGCGGCCCCGGAACGTGTCGTCGATCGTGCACCCCGGCACGCACACGTGCGACTGGCGGGTCCGGTCGAACTCGCGGTCACACGCGGGGCAGGTCCACCGGGCCACGGGGGTTACGCGCGGACGCCGTAGCGCTCGGCCGCGCGGGCCTTGGCCTTGGCCGCCTCCACCTCCCGGTCACGGGGCGGCGCCTTGGTGGTGAGGCTCTCCAGCAGCACCCGGGTCGCCTCGGTGACGGCCCGTACCGCCTCGTCGAACGCCTCCTGGTTCGCGGCGGACGGCTTGGTCGTCCCGCTGACCTTCCGCACGTACTGCAGGGCCGCCGCCTCCACCTCGTCTTCGGTGGCCGGCGGCTCGAAGTTGTGAAGCACCCGAATGTTCCGACACATGCCCCGAGTTAACCCCGCCCGCCCACTCCCCACCACCCACCCCGCCGATCTTGCAGTCGTAGCCCCCGCTAAATCCACATAAAGCACGACATCAGGGCGGCCACGAGTGCAAGATCGGCGGGGAAAGAGATGGGTCAGCCGCCGCTGTGCTCCAGCTCGGCGCCGGCCGGGACGTCCGGGTTGGCCGGGTCCTGGAGCCAGCCCTCCGGAAGCGCGACCTTGCCCGGGGAGTTGGTGCGGCCACGCGGGTGGCCCAGTTCGCTCTCGGGGAACGGTACGTCCGGGTCGAGCTTGCCCAGCAGGTCGTCGAGCTCGGCGAGGGACGAGATCATCGCCAGCCGGCGACGCAGCTCGCCACCCACCGGGAAGCCCTTCAGGTACCAGGCGACGTGCTTGCGGAAGTCGGCGCAGCCGTGGTGCTCGGTCGAGATCTTCCCGCGCGGGTCGATCTCGGTGGCCGCCCACTCGACGAGCAGCGTCGCGTGCCGCCGCATCACGACCGCCACCTCGCCCAGCGTCGGCATCACGCGATGGGACGAGCCGCCGAACGCGGCCGCCAGGTCGGCGAACAACCAGGGACGCCCGAGGCAGCCGCGGCCGACGACCACGCCGGCGCAGCCGGTCTCGGCGACCATCCGCAGCGCGTCGTCGGCCTCCCAGATGTCGCCGTTGCCCAGCACCGGCACGTCGAGCACCGACACCAGGTCGGCGATCGCGTCCCAGTGGGCGGTGCCGGAGTAACGCTGGGCAGCGGTGCGGGCGTGCAGCGCGACGGCCTTGACGCCGGCCTCCTGCGCGATCAGCCCCGCCTGCCGGTAGGTCAGGTGGTCCTCGTCGATGCCCATGCGCATCTTGATGGTCACCGGGACACCCGACGGCGCGGCGGCGTCCACCGCCGCGCGCACGATGCGACCGAACAGGTTGTGCCGCCAGGGCAGCGCGGCACCGCCGCCCCGCCGGGTCACCTTCGGCACCGGGCAGCCGAAGTTGATGTCGATGTGGTCGGCCAGACCCTGGTCGGCGACCATGCCGACGGCCCGGCCGACCACGTTCGGGTCGACGCCGTAGACCTGCAGGCTGCGCGGGTGCTCGTCCTCGTCGAAGGCGATCATGCGCAGCGTCTTCGGGTTCCGCTCGACGATGCCGCGGGTGGTGACCATCTCGCAGACGTAGACCCCCGCACCCTGCTCCCGGCAGAGCTTGCGGAACGCCACGTTGGTGATGCCCGCCATGGGGGCGAGCACCACCGGTGGCGTCACCTCGAAGGGCCCGATGCGCATGGGCCCCAACTTACTCGAACAGTTTCGGCACCTGCTGCCACAGCGTCAGCACCGAGAACACGCCGAACAGCAGCACCGCCCACACCAGCGCGGCGACGCGGTACGAGCGGATCCGGATCTGCGGGGGCAGCACCTTGCGGTTCAGCACAAGAAGCAGGATCGAATAGACGAACATCATCATGCCGCCGACACAGGCCGAGATCACCAGCAGCGTCAGCGGCTGGTCGAAGCCGAGCAGCAGGATCGCGCAGCCGATGAGGACCAGGCCCCACACCAGTCCAAAATAGATCTTGCTCTCGGAGAACTGCCGCAGGTAACAGACCTTCAGCACGTCGGCCGCCACCCGGCTGGTGTAGTCGACGATGCCCATCGCCGCGGCGAACAGCGACAGCGCGCCGATCACCCAGAACAGCGTCCCGAACCACGGACCCACCGTGTTCTTCAGCGCCTCGCCCTCGGCCTTGAGGAACGCGACGCTGTTCGCGAGCCCTTCCTGCCCGAACACCGTCGAGTAGGCGAGCATCGACATGAACACGATCGTGATGAACGAGATCGCCGCGAACGTCACGGCCTGCTCGATGTTGGCGATCTTCCACCAGCGGCGCCACCGGCTGAGGTTGTCGTCGGTGGGCTCGAAGATGAAACCGGCCGACGCGGGTGCCGCCTCCTCCTTGCCGGTCAGCGGCGACACCAGCCGGGGCACGTACGCGCCGAGCCCGTAGCCCTTGTCACGGATCCAGTTGCTCTGGCACAGGTTCTGGCCGCCACCCGCGCCGGCGAACGCCAGCGCCGAGAGCATCAACGCGAAGCCCAGCTCCTCACCCGGGAACTCGGGCGCCGTGACGGTGGACGGCAGTTCGCCCCACGCCTCCGCGGAGATCGCGAACACGACCGCCACGACGATGAACAGCAGCACGAGCCCGACCTTGACGAACTCGACCCGCTCCAGCGCGGTGTAGACCACCGGTGCCAGCGTCAGCGTGACACCGACGACCAGCAGCATGCCGATCGCGATCCAGGTGACGTCGCCGCCGAACAGGTAGGTGACCATCGTCGCCGAGCTGGTCACCCAGCCGGGCCACAGGTTCGCGAAGTAGATCATGACGGCGAACACCAGGCCCCAGTGCCGCCAGAACCGGGAGAACCCGGTCAGCGCGGTCTCGCCGGTGGCCAGCGTGTACCGCTCGATCTCCATGTTGATGAACCACTGCGTGACGATGCCGACGAGGGCCGCCCACAGGAACACCAGCCCCACCTGGGAGGCGATGTAGGGCCAGAGGACGAACTCCCCGGATGCCAGGCCGACACCGGCGCCGACCACACCCGGCCCGATGACCCGCCACAGCGAGCGCGGAGGGTCGGGCACGTCCCGGGTGGTCACGGGTGGAATGTGCTTGGTGGGGAACCGATCGAGGACGGACACGGCGGGACCTCCACATCAATCGATGTGGAGGTCCTCGTTACCCATGCTCTCAAGCCGTGAAACTCAACAGGGCGGAAGGCGCTCCAGCAGGAACTTCTCCACCTGGTCGAGCGAGATCCGCTCCTGCTTCATCGAGTCGCGGTCGCGAACCGTCACGGCGTTGTCCTGCAACGTGTCGAAGTCGACCGTGATGCAGTACGGGGTGCCGATCTCGTCCTGCCGCCGGTACCGGCGGCCGATCGCGCCGGCGTCGTCGAAGTCGGTGTTCCAGCGCAGGCGCAGGTTCTTCGCCAGCTCCTTCGCCTTCGGCGACAGCTCCGGGTTGCGCGACAGCGGGAGCACGGCGACCTTCACCGGCGCCAGCCGCGGGTCGAAGCGCAGCACGGTGCGCTTGTCGACGCCGCCCTTGGTGTTGGGCGCGCTGTCCTCGTCGTAGGCCTGCAGCAGGAACGCCAGCGTGGCCCGGGTGAGACCGGCCGCCGGCTCCACCACGTAGGGCACCCAGCGCTCCTGCTTGTCCTGGTCGAAGTAGCTCAGGTCGACACCGGAGTGCTTGCCGTGCGTGGTGAGGTCGAAGTCGGTGCGGTTCGCGATGCCCTCGAGCTCACCGAACTCGCTGCCGCCGGTCTGGAACCGGTACTCGATGTCGACGGTGCGCTTCGAGTAGTGGGAGAGCTTCTCCTTGGGGTGCTCGTAGAAGCGCATCTCCGACTCGGGGATGCCGAGGTCGACGTACCAGTTCCAGCGCTCGGTGAGCCAGTACTCGTGCCACTTCTCGTCGGTGCCGGGCTCGACGAAGAACTCCATCTCCATCTGCTCGAACTCGCGCGTGCGGAAGATGAAGTTCCCGGGCGTGATCTCGTTGCGGAAGCTCTTGCCCACCTGAGCGATGCCGAACGGCGGCTTCTTGCGCGCGGCGACCGCGACGTTGTTGTAGTTGACGAAGATGCCCTGCGCCGTCTCGGGCCGCAGGTAGTGCAGGCCCTCCTCGTTGTCGACGGGGCCGAGGTAGGTCTTCATCAGGCCGTTGAACTGCTTGGGCTCGGTGAAGGTGCCCTTGTTGCCGCAGTTGGGGCAGTTCAGCTCGCTCAACGGCACCGTGGCGCCGTCGTGCTTCTCGGCGTACGCCTCCTCGAGGTGGTCGGCGCGGAACCGCTTGTGGCACGACTGGCACTCGGTGAGCGGGTCGGTGAACTCCTCGACGTGACCGGAGGCGACCCACACCTGGCGGGCGAGCACGATGGCCGAGTCGAGGCCCACCACGTCGTCGCGTTGCTGGACCATCGCCCGCCACCACTGCCGGCGGACGTTCTCCTTCAGCTCCACGCCCAGTGGGCCGTAGTCGTACGCCGACCGCGTTCCACCGTAGATCTCGCTCGACGGGAAGACGAAGCCGCGCCGTTTGGCGAGGCTGACGACGGAGTCGAAGCGATCGGCGGCCATGCTCTCTCCTTCAAGCGCCGGCTGGGTGTCGGCGCGTTCATTCGGGGATCAACGGATTGATGCGCGAAGTCGGTCTAGATCTCAACGCGCGCCTGAAGCGTACGGTTACGCGCACCGCACGGGCATCCACATTACCCAGCGAGGATATCGAGGATGCAGGCGCTCGTTCCCTCGGCGCCCACCAGGTAGAGCTGGCGCAGGGTGGAGCTGCCGGTCGTGAGCGTCACCGGCACGTCGATCGTGTTGGTGATCGTGGGCTCGCCGACCTCGTAGCTACGGAACTCGATCGAGGCGGTGCGGTTCACCAGCTCGTTGGCGCTGACCCGTGGCGGCAGGTCCTCGCAGACGAGCCGCCGCGCCTCCGCGGACTCGCTCTGGTCGATCCGGTCGAGGAACTCCCCCACCACGGCCGCGGCCTGGTCCTTGGACTGCTCGACCCCGCCCCAGATCACCACGCCGATGCCGCCGACGCCGCCGACGCAGCACAGCACGAGCACGGCCGCGGCGACACCGATCGCGACCCAGGTGCGGCGCTTGTCACGCTCGGTGGGCGGCGACGCGAACGGCGGCGCGGCGCCCGGACCCGGCGGCGGAGGCGGAACCGAGGGTCCCGGGTCCACTCCGACACCACCAGCCGGGTTGTAGCTCATGGCTGAGATGGTAATGCGGGTGGCTGTCCGCTGGCGCGGTCACTGCGAGCCGTCGTCACGTTTCCGCCGGGTTCGGCCTCCATGAGCACCTCGAACGCCGACGGCTCGTCGAGCGACTCGGCCAGCAACGGCGTCGCCTCGACCTTGACCTCGAACGCCGACAGCGCCCGCCGGTACGCCCCGACCGACTCCCAGCGGGTCACCAGGCACCAGTGGTCCGGCTCGTCGACGGACCGGCCGAACGCGCCCGACAGGTAGCCTGGCCGGCCGGCGAGCGCGGCGAGCGCGGCCTCGGCCCGGGATCGGAACGTCCGTTCGTCTCCTACGACGAAGCGGTTGACCACCAGCACCCTCGATCACCCCTAGGCTGAACCATCACCGGCAGCGGAAAGAGGATGGTAGCGGCGTGAAGAACCTGAACCCCACGGTGGTGTTCCTCGTGGGAACGGTCATCGTCCTCGCGGCGCTGTTCATCCCCGGTGTGGTCGGCGGCGTGCTGCTGCTCCTGGTGGCCGCGGTGGCGGCGGCACTGCTGATGGGCACCTGGCACCGGCTCACGCTCGTCGGGCGGGGCGCCCGGCTCGTCATCCTGGCCCTGCTGGTGATCACGGCACTGCAGCGCATCCTGTGATCACGCCGTCGCGGCACCGCGACCACGCGGACCCATGCGCCTTTGACAATGATTGTCATTAGCGAGCACAGTGGGTGGCGTGAGACCGCTCCCCCTCCTGCTTGCCACCGGTATCGCCGTCGCCACGCTGGGTACGGCCGCCTGCTCGTCCGATGACGGCGCGGCCGCCAGCGGCAAGGTCGACGTCGTCGCCGCCTTCTACCCGTTGCAGTTCGTGGCCGAGCGCGTCGGCGGCGACGCCGTGAAGGTCACCAACCTCGCCCAGCCCGGCGTCGAGCCGCACGACCTGGAGCTCCAGCCGAAGCAGCTGGCCGGCATCGCCGACGCCGACCTGTCCCTCTATCTGGCCGGGTTCCAGCCGGCGGTCGACGAGGCCGTCGAGGCCGAGGCGAAAGACAGGGCGTTCGACGTCGCCACTGTCCAGCCGTTGAGCGACGCGCCGGAAGAAGCTCACGAAGAGGGCGAGAAGGAGGAGCACGCCAACGAGGGTAAGGACCCGCACGTCTGGCTCGACCCCACCCGCCTCGCCGCGATCGCCGACAAGGTCGCCGAGCGTCTCGGCAGCGTCGACAAGGACAACGCCGACGCCTACGAGGACCGCGCCACCGCCCTCCGCAAGGAGCTCGCCACACTCGACACGGAGTTCGAGACCGGGCTGAAGACGTGCGACCGGCGCGACATCGTCACCAGCCACGCCGCGTTCGGGTATCTCGCGGCGAAGTACAACCTGAACCAGGTTCCGATCAGCGGGGTCTCGCCGGAGGCGGAGCCGAACCCGCAGCAGGTGGCCGAGGTCGCCGCGCTCGCGAAGGAGAAGGGCGTCACGACGATCTTCTTCGAGACGCTCGTGAGCCCGAAGGTCGCCGAGACGCTCGCGAAGGAGGTCGGCGCCAAGGCCGAGGTGCTCGACCCGATCGAGGGCCTGGCCTCCGACGCCGCACCCGGCACGGACTATCTTTCCGTCATGCGTCAGAACCTCGGCAAGCTGCGCGCGGCACTGAGTTGCCGGTAATCCTCAGCATCACGGACGGGGTGGTCGCCTACGGCGACCGCCTCGTGCTGCTCGGCGCCTCGGTGGCCGTGGAGAAGGGCGAGGCGGTCGCCGTGCTCGGCGCCAACGGCTCGGGCAAGTCGACGCTGATCCGTGCGGCCCTCGGCCTCGTTCCGCTCGCCCGGGGCGAGGCCGCGCTGTTCGGGGTCCCGTTGAAGAAGTTCCGCGACTGGAAGCGCGTCGGCTACGTGCCGCAGCGGCTCGGTGCCGGCAGCGGCGTTCCGGCCACCGTGCGCGAGGTGGTCGCGTCGGGTCGCCTGGCCCGTCGTGGCTGGGCGCCGTTCACCCGTGCGGCCGATCGCGCCGCGGTCTCGACGGCACTGGACGCGGTGGGCCTGGCCGACCGCGCCAACGACCGGGCCGACACGCTGTCGGGTGGGCAGCAGCAGCGGGTGCTCATCGCCCGCGCGCTGGCCGGCGAGCCCGATCTGCTGGTGCTCGACGAGCCCACCGCCGGCGTCGACGCGTCCAGCCAGCAGGCGTTCGCGGGCGCGCTGGGCGACTTCGTCCACAATGGAGGAACGGTGCTGCTGGTGGCCCACGAGCTGGGACCGTTGGCGCCGCTGGTGAACCGCGCGGTGGTCGTGCACCTCGGTCGCATCGTCCACGATGGACCGGTGCCGGAGCCGGCCGGCCACCACGCCGATCCCGACCACGACCACGTGCACCCGCACGCCCCCGAGGAGACCCCGTCGCTGTTCGGGGGAAGCGCCTGATGTTCGAGTACGACTTCATGGTCCGGGCCCTCATCGGGGTGACGATGACGGGCCTCATCGCGCCGGCGATCGGCATCTACCTGGTGCAGCGGCGGCTGTCGCTGATCGGCGACGGCCTCGGGCACGTCGCGCTCACCGGCGTCGGCGTCGGGCTGCTGCTCAACCAGCAGCCGGTGCTCATGGCCGTGATCGTCGCGGCGCTCGGCGCCGTCGCCGTCGAGCTGGTGCGCGAGCGGGGCCGCACGTCGGGCGACGTGGCCCTGGCGATCCTGTTCTACGGCGGCATCTCCGGCGGGGTCATGCTGGTGAGCGTGTCCAGCGGGTCGAGCGGGTCGAGCCTGATCTCCTACCTGTTCGGGTCACCGCTCACGGCGTCCAAGAACGATCTTTATGTGACCGGGGTGCTGGCGGCCGTCGTGCTCGCCGTGACCCTGCTGCTCAAGCCGTGGCTGTTCGCCGTGTGCCAGGACGAGGAGCACGCCCGCGTGAGCGGGGTGCCGGTGCGCCTGCTGAACCTGACGCTGGCCGTGGCGGCGGCGGTCACGGTCACCGCCGCGATGCGCACGGTGGGCCTGCTGCTGGTGAGCGCGCTGATGGTGATCCCGGTGGCGACGGCGCAGCGGGTGAGCCGCGGCTTCACGGTCACGATGGTCGGCGCGATGGCGCTCGGCGTGGCGGCGAGCGCCGGCGGCCTGTGGACCGCGTGGAAGGTCGACAGCGCACCGGGCGCGACGATCGTGCTCGTGGCGATCGGCGGGTTCGTGCTGGTGACCATCGGCGCGGCGGTGCGTTCGCGGCTCAGCCGGCTCATGGCCACCCCCGATCCGGCCGACGATCCGGAGTGCGTGCTGAACCCCTGAGACGCGGTACCGTTGTCGACAATGGATACCGATACCGGGTACATCGCCGCCGGCGAGCTGCTCAAGGCGCTCGCGGCGCCGCTGCGTATCGGGATCGTCACGGAGCTCGCGGCCGGCCCGCGGTGCGTCCACGAACTGGTCGACGCCCTGGGCGCGCCGCAGCCCCTGATCTCCCAGCACCTGCGGGTACTGCGCGGCGCCAACGTCGTGCACGGCGCCCGCCGCGGACGCGAGATCGCCTACTCCCTCACCGACGACCACATCGCCCGCATCGTGGCCGACGCCGTCAGCCACGCGACGGAGGGCTCATCCCACCCGGCTAGGGTTGGTTCGTGACTCAGCCGGTCAAGCGGAACACCCGCCAACGGGGCGCGGTGGGTCTGATCCTCGACGACGTCGAGGGCTTCCACAGCGCCCAGGACCTGCACGCGATGCTCCGCGAACGGGGCGAGCGGGTCGGGCTGACGACCGTCTACCGCACCCTGCAGACGATGGCCGACGAGGGCGAGGTTGACGTGATGCGCCCGCCCGGCGGCGAGCACCTGTACCGCCGGTGCAGCCGCGGGCACCATCACCACCTGGTGTGCCGGTCGTGCGGCAGCACGGTCGAGGTGCTCGGCCCGGCCGTGGAGACGTGGGCCGACAAGGTCGCCGCCGAGCAGGGTTACATCGACGTCAGCCATACGCTGGAGATCTTCGGTACCTGCCCGAGGTGTGCTGCGGCGGCGCCCGCTTCGTGACACCGTCTCCGGTGTGAAGCTCTATGCCGAGAAGCCGGGCACCGCACTCCGACAGTTGATCACCGACATCCTGGCCGTGCTCTGGGTCTACCTCTGGGTACGGCTGTCGAAGGGCGTCTACGACTCGATCGAGAAGCTGGCCGTTCCGGGCGAGAAGCTCGAGGACGCCGGTGACAGCCTCGCCCAGCAACTCCGCGACGCGGGCGGCAAGGTCAAGCGCGTCCCGATCGCCGGCGACGACCTGGCCGGCCCGTTCACCAGCGCCGGCGACGCCGCCGCCGGGGTCGCCGAGGCCGGCCGGCAGCAGCAGGAGGTCGTGCACAACGTGGCGCTGGGGATGTCGGTCGGCCTGCTGGTGCTGTCTCTGAGCGTGGTGCTGCTGTTCTGGCTGCCCCGGCGTCTGCGCTGGATCGAGCGCGCGAGCGCCGCCGCGAAGATGCGCGGCACCGCCGCCGGCAAGGACCTCCTGGCCCTACGCGCCCTGGCCACCCAACCCCTGACAAAGCTGGTGGCCCTCGACCCCGACATCGCCGCCGCCTGGCGAAGGGGCGACGCAGACGCGGTAGCCCGCCTGGCCAAGCTCGAGCTGGGCGGCTCCGGCCTCAAGTAACCCCCGCCGATAAGTACCCCCCGCCGATCTTGCAGTCGTGGCCCCCGCAAAAGCGCGACATGGCCCGACATAGGTGCGGCCACAACTGCAAGATCGACGCGCGAGACCGGGCGGGCGCCCTAGAGGCGGCGGCGGACGTCCTCGGTCTGGGAGGGGCCGTTCTCCCAGCGCTGGACCAGGTCGCCCTCCGTCGGGGGCGGCACGATGCCCTCCTCCAGGAAGGCGTACCGGCCGTCGACCACGCGCTTGGCGGCCTTGACGTCGATGGCGTCGGTGTTCGACCACAGCTCCGCGAACAGCGCCTCGGCGCGGTGGCGGGCCTGGCGGCTGAACAGGTCGGCCAGCTCGAAACCCTCCGGGTGCTCGTCGCGCTCGGCCCGGGCCTTGACGCACGCCGCGCTGATCGCGAACAGCTCGGCACCGATGTCGACGATGCGGCCGAGGAACGCCTGCCGGAACTCCATCTTCCCCTGCCAGCGGCTCATGCCGTAGAACGTCTCGCGGGCCAGCTTGCGGGCGGCCCGCTCGACGTAGCGCAGGTGCCCGGCCAGCGGACCGTACTCGGGCCCGAACGTCGTCGGCAGCTGCCCCTTGCCGACCGCCAGCTTCGGCAGCCACTTCGCGTAGAACCCGCCGGCCTTCGCGGCCGCCTTCGCCTTGCGCGACAGGTCGGCCTCGGGGTCGATGATGTCGCCGGCCACGGAGAGGTGCGCGTCGACGGCCTCGCGGGCGATCAGCAGGTGCATGATCTCCGTCGAGCCCTCGAAGATGCGGTTGATGCGCAGGTCACGCAGCATCTGCTCGGCCGCGACCGGCTTCTCGCCGCGGGCCTTCAGCGACTCGGCTGTCTCGTACCCGCGGCCGCCGCGCACCTGGATCAGCTCGTCGGCGACGTCCCATGCGATCTCGCTGGCGAACAGCTTGACCAGCGCGGCCTCGATGCGGATGTCGTTGCGGTCGTCGTCGGCCAGCAGGCAGCAGAGTTCGAGCATCGCCTGCATGCCGTAGGTCGACGCGGCGATGAACGAGATCTTCTTCGCGACGGCCTCGTGACCGGCGACCGGCCGGCCCCACTGCACCCGCTCGGCGGCCCAGTCGCGGGCGGCGGCCAGGGCGTACTTGCCGGCGCCGACGCACATCGCGGGCAGCGAGAGGCGGCCGGTGTTCAACGTGGTCAGGGCGATCTTGAGGCCCCGGCCCTCGCCGCCGATGACGTTCTCCTTCGGCACCCGCACGTTGTGGAAGCGGGTGACGCTGTTCTCGAGCCCACGCAGTCCCATGAACGCATTTCGCCGCTCGACCGTGATGCCCTCGGCGTCGCCTTCGACGACGAAAGCCGTGATTCCCCCGCGGCGGCCTTCGGACTTCGGCACCTTCGCCATCACGACGAGCAGCGTGGCGAGCGTGCCGTTGGTGGCCCACAGCTTCACGCCGTTGAGCAGGTAGTCGCCGTCTTCGGTGGGGGTGGCGGTGCAGCCGAGGCGGGCGGGGTCGGAGCCGACGTCGGGCTCGGTGAGCAGGAACGCGGAGACCTCGCCGGCGGCCAGCCGCGGCAGCAGCGACTTCTTCTGCTGCTCGGTGCCGAAGATCTTCACCGGCTGCGGCACGCCGATCGACTGGTGGGCCGACAGCAGCGCGCCGATCGCGGGGCTCACCGAGCCGGCGAGCGCGAGCGCCTGGCAGTAGTGCAGGTTCGACAGGCCGAGGCCGCCGTACTGCTCGTCGATCTTCATGCCGAACGCGCCGAGGTCGGCCAGGCCGCGCAGCACGTCGTCGGGGATCTTCGCGTCGCGCTCGATCGCCATGCCGTCGACGCCGGCCATGAACTCGCGCAGCTTGCCGAGGAACACCTCGGCGCGCGCGACCTTCGCGGGGTCGGGCTCGGGACGGGGATCGATCAGGTCGAGCCGGAACCGGCCGAGGAACAGTTCCTTACCGAAGCTCGGCTTGCGCCACTCGGTTTCGCGGGCCGCTTCGGCGACCTCGCGCGCCTGCTTCTCGGAAACGTGCCGGCTGTCCGTACTCGTCATGGTCGGCCTCCTGCTCGCACTCGTGAGCCCCACGTTACCCGCGAGTTAAGTAGGTCGAAACCCCGAGACGTTTGACAAAGTCAAAGAACCTGGGACGCTGTGCGGATGACCGACGCCGTCCTCGCCGTCCGCGAATTCAGCCGCTTCTATACCGGGGTGATCGGCCTCCTGGGCAGCTACCAGCTCGCCGAGCCGTACTCGCTCACCGAGGCGCGGGTGCTGTACGAGCTCGGCCAGGCCGACTCCGCCGACACGCTCGACCTGCGCACCCGGCTGTCCCTCGACCCCGGCTACCTGTCGCGCATCGTCGCCAAGCTCGAGGCCGCCGGGCTCGTCGTCCGGGAAAGATCCATCGTGGACGGACGGAAGCAGGTGCTGCGCCTCACCGACGCCGGCCGCGAGGTGCAACGGGACCTCGACGCCCGCTCCAGCGCCCACGTCGCCGGCCTGCTCGCCCACACGAGCGAACCGGAACGCCGGTCGCTGGTGTCGGCGCTGTCGACGGTGCGCACGGTGCTCTCGTCCCATGACACCGGGCCCGTGACGCTGCGGCCGCTGCGTCCGGGCGACCTCGGCTGGGTCGTGCAGCGGCACGGTCAGCTGTACGCCGCCGAGTACGGCTGGGACGTGCGGTTCGAGGGGGTGGTGGCCGGCCTCTGCGCCGAGTACGCGACCGCGTCGGCGCCCGACCCCCGCCAGGCCGGCTGGATCGCCGAACTGGGCGGCGGGCCCGTCGGCAGCATCTTCTGCATGCGCAGGAGCGACGACGTCGCGCAGCTGCGCATGCTCCTCGTGGAGCCCGCGGCCCGGGGTCACGGCGTCGGCACGACGCTCGTCGACGAGTGCCTGCGGTTCGCGAAGGAGGCCGGCTACCGCGAGATCGTGTTGTGGACCAACGCGATCCTGCACGCGGCGCGGCGCATCTACGAGCGGGTCGGCTTCACGCTCGACCACGAGGGCGAGCCGCCGGCCTGGGGCGGGCCGGTGCGGGCCGAGCAGATCTGGCGGCGGGCGCTGTGACCGCGCTGATCGTGTTCGCCGGGCTGCCCGGTTCCGGGAAGAGCACGGTGGCCGAGGTGTACGGCGACCGGATCGGCGCGCCGGTGCTGGCCGTCGACACCGTCGACCGTTCGATGCAGTCGATGGGTGTCACGGAGAGCCGGCCGGGTGTGACGGCGTACGTGGTGGTGGAGGCGCTGGCCGAGGAGCACCTGCGGCGCGGGCGCACCGTGGTGGTCGACGCGGTGAACGCCGTCGAGGTGGCGCGGCAGCAGTGGCGGGAGCTCGCCCTGCGCAGCGGCGCGACGCTGCGGTTCGTCGAGGTGGTGTGCTCCGATCCGGCGCTGCACCGGGCGCGGGTCGAGGCGCGGCACGCGTCCGATCCCTGGAAGCCCGACTGGGCCCGGGTCGCGGCCCGCGCCTACGAGCCGTGGACCGACGAGCGCACCGTGCTCGACTCGGCGTCGCACGACGCGTCGGAGCTGGCCGACCGGATAGCCTTCCGTCCATGACTCGGAGGATCGTGGTGTCCGGCGGGGGCACGGGAATCGGTCGCGCGATCGCCGTGGCGTTCGCGCGGGCGGGTGAGGACGTGACGATCGTGGGCCGGCGCGCCGACGTGCTGGCGAAGGTGGCGGCGGAGTTCGACACCGTGACGGCGGTAGCGGCGGACCTGTCGGTGCCGGCCGACGTCGAGCGGGTCGCGGCGACACTCGACAGCGTCGACGTCGTCGTGAACAACGCCGGCGGCGCCGTGTACGACGGTCCACTGTCCACATTGGAGGATCAGGCCGCGCAGTGGCGCGCGGAGCTCGACGCCAACGTGCTCACCGCGGCGCTGCTCACCACCGCCCTGATGCCGAAGCTCACCCGGCCCGGTGGCCGGATCGTGTTCATGAGCTCGGTGGCGGCGGTGAAGGGCGGCGGCGTGTACGGCGCGGCCAAGGCCGCCCTGCACGGCTGGGCCTACGCGTTGGCGACCCGGCTCGGGCCGGACGGCATCACGGTCAACGTCGTGGCACCCGGGTACGTGGCCGACACGGAGTTCTTCGGCGAGCGCATGTCGCCGGAGTTCCACGAGTCGCGCGTCCGGCAGACGCTCGTCGGCCGCGGCGGCGTACCCGACGACATCGCGGCGGCGGTCACCTATCTGGCCGCGCCCGACGCGGGCTACATCACCGGACAGGTCATCCACGTCAACGGCGGCTCAGCCCTCGGGCGGTAGCGGCGACCTCGGCCGGGGCACCGGCCGCCAGGCCCGGTGCCGGGGCGCGGGCGGCAGGTCCCGGGCCTCGTGCGGCCGCACCGGGAGGTCGCGGCGCGCCGGTGCGGTGTCCGGGTCGACCGCGAGCACACCGCGCACGAACGACCCGAGCTCGGTCAGCCGGTCGGCGAACTCGGCCGCGGTGAACCAGATCCCGGGCACGTCCGGCGGTGGCGGCGGTCGCAGCAGGCCCGACAGGAGCCCGGGCGGGTCGTCACGGAAGAAGTTGACGAACGCCGCCGGCGCGTCGCGGCGCAGGACGCGGACCGTGAAGGTGTTGAACGCCTCGAACCGGGCCGCGGCGACCCCGGCGTACGTGAGCACCGTCATCTTCCGCCGCGACAGCGGGCCGAACCGCATGCCGGTGGTGGTGAACAGGACGACCTTCGGCCCGTCGACCGACGCGATGAACAGGATCTCGTCGCCGGGGTCGAGGCCGAGGACGGCGCCGAAGGCCCGGGTCCAGCGGTGCACCCAGGGCCGGTAGTCGGTCTGCGACCACATCAGGAACAGCCGCGACACCGCGAGGGCCACCGGCGTCGGCCGGCGGAGCGGGAACGGCACCACCGGCCGGGGCTCCCGGCCCGCTCGCAGCAGCCGGTCGGCCACGTGGAAACGGCGCGGGTCCCACAGGTCGACGACCGCCCGCGCCTCGTCGACGCCCCACCCGAGCGCGTCGAGTACGTACCCGTCGATCCCGGTGCGGCCGAGCAGGTCGAGGATCTCCGTCACCGAGCCGTTCGCCGCCACCTCGACGGCGAACGCACCGAGCAGGGCGCGGTCGTCCCGCTCGAGGACCTGCGCGAGCCGGGCCTCGAACGGCGCCGACCGGGCCGCGAGCAGCGCACCGGCGTAGGTGGGGAACGCGGGCCACAGCCCGGCCCGGCCGACGGCCGCGCGCAGCGTCGCGTCGGCCAGCAGGCGCCCGACGAGGGGCCCGGCTGCCGCGGGCACGAGCCGCAGCAGCGCGCCGAGCAGGGCACCGGCGTGCTCCACCGGCAGCATCGGGACGAGCAGCGCGAGCAGCGCCGCCGCGTCGTCGGCGCGGCCACGGAGCACGGTGGCGAGGTCCTGCCGCCCGGCCTCCGGCAGGGCCGGCCCGGGCGGCACCGGGATCCGGAGCGGCGGCGCCGCCTCCCCCGGTTCCGCCGCCGGCGCCGCCGCCGGCACCTCGGCCGTGCCGGACGGACGCGCCGGCGAGCTGGCGGGGAACCAGGACGCGGGCGGCCGCGGCGGCAGGGGGTCGACCTCCGGCGGCGCGGCCGCGCCCACCAGCCCGTCGACGCGCCGCAGGAACGCCGGCACGACCTCCGGCTCCGCGAACCGCGCGGCGACGGCCGTCACCAGGCTCCGGGCCTCGGCGATCCGGTCGGCGCTGACCAGCAGCGCGGCGACCGCCAGCCCGTGCTCCGGGCCGGCCGCGACGAGCTCCCGCTCCGCCCGCCCGACCAGCCGCCGGGCGGCGGGGTCCGGCCGCGCGCAGAGCCGCACCAGCAGGTCGCGGCCGCACACCGGCTCGCGGGCCGCCGCCGCCCGCAGCAGGTCGGCCGGGTACGACGTCTGCGGCTCCACCTCGTCGACGTACACCGCGGCGTCGGCGAGCGAGGCGCCGTCGAGCAGCGCCCCGACGTGCCGCAGCAGGCTGTGCGCGTCCATGGGGAGGCCGAGGTCGAACAGGAACCGGAAGTAGTCCTGTGTGCTCGTCACCGGCCGCCGCGACGCCGCCCGTTTCAGCAGGTCGAGCGCCTCGTCGCCGCGGCCGTGGGCGCGCAGCCGGCGGGCCAGGTTCCGCACCTGCGCGTCGTCGAGCCGGGCCGCCATGGCCTCCAGGAGGTCACCGGCGGCCTCCGGAAGGCCGGCGCTCCACAGGGCGTCGACGGCCTCGAAGGCGACGGCGGCGTCGTCGCACCGGTCGGCGACGCGCGCCAGCAGCCGCCGGGCCCACTCGTGCCGGCCGGCCAGGTTCATCGACACGGCCACCCGCACCGACGCCGGTGCCCCGCGGGCGGCGAGCACGTCCCCGGCGAGCGTGTACAGCTCGAACGCGGCCTCGTCGTACCCGGCGTCGCTGAGCGCGTCGGCGAACACCCCCACGTCCTCGTGCGGCATCGTCGCGGCGACCGCCCGCAGCGCGCGCTCCACGGCTGCGCGTGACTCCGTCGCCCACAGCATGCCGATCAGCCTGATCGCCGCGGCCGGCTCGGCGATGCGCCGCAGCAGGGCCGCCTCGACCAGCACCTCCCGCCGCGGCTCGGACAGGTGCGGGCCGATCGCGCACACCAGCGCGTCGTCCGACCGTCCGGCGGCCCGCACCAGGTCTCCGGCCAGGCCGTCCATGCCGAGGACGCCGAGGTTGTCGACGATCGCGAGGAGGTCTCCGGCGGGGCGTCCGGCCGCCGCGGCCACCACCGTGGCCGCGGACCGGTCGGAGCCGGCGCGCCGCAGGGCGTGCACCACGGCGGCCAGCCCCTGCGGCTCGCGCGACCGGCCGATCGCGGTCAGGAGCGCGTCGAGGTCGGCTCCGGTGTACTGCGCCAGGTATCCGACGGTGCCGGCCGGTGTCAGGTCCAGCAGGTGGAGGTGTTCCGGCGGCAGGTCGGGTCCGGCGGAGCCGGCGCCCGCGTTCGGGCCGGCGCCGGCACGCGGCCGCAGGGCGCGGTTGCGGGCCAGCACGATCGTGTGGCCGTCGTTGTCGGCCGAGGCCTGCGGGGTCGGCCGGCGCTTGGCCGCGAGCCCGCTCAGCACCTGGCCGTAGATCGACGCCATCGTGAGGTCGTCGGGTCCGCCGGCGATACCGTCGCCGAGCACCCGGACCAGCTCGCCGGTGAACGCCGGGAACGGCTCGTCGGGCGGCGCCAGCGCCAGCCGGGTGCTGCTCGTCGCGGTCATGATGTAGCTGCGGTCGACCAGGAGCTGGTCGGAGACCTTCACGCCGTCGCCCATGGTGCCGGCGATCGCCAGGCCGCTGTAGCAGCAGTCGAGGAGCACGACCTTCGACAGCGTCCGCCTCGGCTCCAGCATGCGGCGGATGTCGTCGAAGCGCACCGACCGGCGGATCGGCGCCAGCTTCGTGGCGCCCGTGGCCAGGTACAGCTCGAACGGCCGCGGGTCGAGGATCCCGTGTCCGGCGTAGTACAGGAGGAAGGCGTCGGCGGCGGCGGCGCTCGCGTCGGCGACGGGGTCGAGCACCTCGTCGCCGGAGCGGGGGTTGAGGACGACCGTGCACCGGTCCGGCGGCAGACCCCACACCGACGGGTCCACCAGCAGGTCCCGGAGCCGATCGACGCCGGCCGCCACCGTGGGCAGGTCGTCGAGGGTGGCGTCGTCGAACTCCGACACCCCGACGAGCACGGCCCAGGAACGGCTCGGGTCAGGAGGCATCGTCGGTGTCGAGCGCCGTCCGCAGCGTCTCGCAGAGCCGGTCGAGGGTCTCCGGAGACGCGTCGGAGGCGGTCACGGTGACCGCGCCCACCCGGAAGACGACCGTGGGCACCTCCGGCCGCGACCGCCGCCACGCGGCGTACACCATCGCGAGGTTGGAGATCGCGACCAGGTGCGTGAGGGTGACGTTGATGATGTCGAGCGCACCCATGTGACCCGGCGCGGAGCTGGATCGGGTGACGTCGATCGAACCGGCGAGCTCGGTGTCGGCGGTGATCCAGCCGAAGAACGACTGGACGGGTTCGGCGTCGTCCGTGTCAGGAATACTGACGTCGATTCTCACCGCGCGATTAAAGCACCCTCGCCAGGATGATCTCGGCCAGCCGCTTCGGCTCCTGGTCGGGGATCCAGTGCGATACACCGGGAAGCTCGACGAACTCGTACTCACCGGTGACGAACTCGCCGCACTTCTCCGCGCCGGTGCGGCCCAGGGCCAGGTCGCCGTCGCTCCACACGTAGGTGGTGGGTACGGTCACCGGCGGCAGCTCGGGGGCGTCGCGGCGCAGGCCGCGGTACCAGTTCAGGGCGCCGGTCAGGGCCGCCCGGTCGAGCAGCGGGGCCACGTAGCGGTCGATGCCGGCGTCGTCGAGGCCCGCGTCGGCGAAGATCGCCCGCAGCCGCCGGCCGTCGTCCTCGAGGAGGGCGTCCTCGGATCTGCCGGGGATCCGGAAGAAGCCGACGTACTCGGAGCGCTTGCGCTGGTCTGCGTCGGTGTCCAGGGCGAAGTTCAGGGCGGACTGGTGCGCCACCGACACCGCGGTCCAGGTGCGGAACCGCCCGGGGTGGTGGGCGACGGCGTGCCAGCCGATGATCGCGCCCCAGTCGTGCCCGACGAGGTGCACCGGCGCGGTCTCGCCCAGCCCGTCGAGGATCGCGATCGCGTCGGCCGCGCCCTCGGCGGCCGTGTACGCGGCCGGGTCGTCGGGACGCGCGCCCGGCGAGTACCCGCGCAGGTCGGGCGCGACGGTGCGCAGCCCGGCGGCGTGCAGCGCCGGCACCACGCCCGACCACATCCGGCTGTTCTGGGGGAAGCCGTGC
Organism: Virgisporangium ochraceum; assembly: GCF_016863655.1. GTDB lineage: Bacteria > Actinomycetota > Actinomycetes > Mycobacteriales > Micromonosporaceae > Virgisporangium > Virgisporangium ochraceum. The sequence continues at coordinate 39,979 of NZ_BOPH01000031.1, read as the reverse complement.
AGCAGGAGCACCACCGCGGTGGCGGTGGCCGGCCCCTCCACCGTGACGTCGAACGTGAACCCGCGTGCGTCGACCCGCATGTGATCAACTCTCGTACTGGTTGGTGGGGGCGTCAATGCGACGGAGTTCCTCGATCTCGATGTACGGGATCACCCCGCCGTTGACCTCGTCCTTCGTCGACTTCGTGGTGTACCGGCCGACAATCTCGATCCAGGTGTCGGCCGCGAGCCCCGACGGCACCGACCCGTCGAGCCCGACCTTCACCGGGCGCGCGTCGGCCGCGCAGCAGCTCAGCGTCATGCGGGCCAGGTAGGGGGCCTTGTCGTCGCCGATCAGGATGAACCCGGTGAGCACCACGCGGCGCCCGTCGAGCGACTTGCCCTCGTCGTAGACCGCGCGGGTGGCGTAGTCGACCAGGCCGACCTTGACCGGGTCGCCGGCCGGCAGCGGTGGGAAGTCGGAGGTCTCCTGCAGCGCGGTGCCGGCCCGGTTCGCCGCGTAGGACCCCAGCGCCGGCGGCGCGACCAGCAGCAACGCGAACACGGGCAGCACGAGCAGCCAGGCCACGGCCGGCTCCCGGTGCGAGTGGCCGTGGCCGTCGTCGTGATCAGCCACGGCGGCGGCCTTCCGGGGGCGCAGTTCGTACCAGAGCGTCGCGACGGCCGCCGCCACCAGGAGCACCCCGGCCGCGATCAGGAACGGCCGCAGCCCCTCCTTCACGTACCGCAGGTACAGGTCGGTGAACGACGCCCGCAGGATCGCACCGCCGACGAGCAGCAGCACGACCGCCTGAGCCTGACGATTCACAGGATCACCGCCCCTACCGCGACCGACACCAGCACCGCCACCGCGAACGTAGCCGGCGCGAACCGCATCGCGAAGCTCCGGCCGAACGTGCCGGCCTGCATCGCGATCAGCTTCAGGTCGACCATCGGGCCCACCACGAGGAACGTCAGCCGGGCGCTGAGGGAGAACTGGCTCAGCGAAGCCGCGACGAACGCGTCGGCCTCGGAGCAGATCGACAGCAGCACCGCGAGCAGGGCCAGCGCGATCACGGCGAGCACGGGGTTGTCGGCCACCGCGCTCAGCCACTCCTCCGGCACCACGGCCTTCAGCGTCGCCGCGGCCATGCCGCCGAGCACCAGGAACCCGCCGGCGTGGATGATGTCGTGGCGCACCGACCCCCAGAACGCCGCTGCCCTGCCCTGCCCTTCGAACGAGGGCCGCGACGGTGGTTTGAGCCACTCGGTGCGGCCGAGCCGGATCCACAGCCAGCCCATGATGCAGGCGGCGATCAGGCTGGCCACGAACCGGGCGACGACCATCTCCGGGTTGCCGGGGAACGCGACCGCGGTCGCCACCATCACGATGGGGTTGATCGCGGGCGCGGCCAGCAGGAACGCGAGCGCCGCCGCGGGGGTCACGCCGCGGCGCATCATCGCGCCCGCCACCGGCACCGACGCGCACTCGCAGCCGGGCAGCACCACGCCCGCGCCGGTGGCGACCGGCACGGCCAGGGCCGGCTTCGACGGCAGCACCCGGGCGAAGAACGACGCCGGGACGAACACCGCGATCACCGCCGACAGCACCACCCCGAACACGAGGAACGGCATCGCCTGGGTGACGATCGCGATGAACACCGTGGCCCAGGTCGCCAGGGCGGCCTGCGACAGGACGTCGCTGATCGGCCCCTGGAACACCACGACGGCGATGAGCAGCAGGGCCAGCGCCTCGACCGACCCGAACCGCCAGCCCTGCTTGGTGGCGTCGGTGGGCTCCTCGGTCTGCGTCACGGACATCACCATAGGACAGCGGATGTGCTGGCAGTCCGGTCGGTATACGGTGCAGAGACAACTTCATATCCGACAGGGGAGCGCACAGCGCTGAGAGTGCGGCCTGAGAACGCAGGTCGCAGACCCTCGAACCTGATCTGGGTAATGCCAGCGCAGGGAGTTCGGTCACCTCAGATCGCAGCGCCGCGTCCGGACATTCCGGGCGCGGCGTGCGTCTTCTCCTGGTTCATCCGAATCGGGAGGCAGCATCATGACCAACAATCGTTGGAGGACCGTCGACATCGTCGTCGCCTCGGTCATCGCCGTCGCGTTCGGGGTCGTGTTCTGGGCCTGGAACCTGCTCTGGAGCGCCACCGGCACCGCGTTCGCCTTCTATCCCCCGCTGCAGTCGGTGCTGTACGGCGTCTGGCTCATGCCGGCCGTGCTCGGCGGGTTGATCATCCGTAAGCCGGGTGCGGCCATCTACTGCGAACTGGTCGCCTCGACGCTGTCGGCGGTGCTCGGGTCGCAGTGGGGCGGCCTGGTCATCCTGCAGGGCGCGGTGCAGGGCGCCGGTGCCGAACTCGTGTTCGCCGCGTTCCGGTACCACCGGTTCACGCTGCCGGTGGCGGCGCTGGCCGGCCTGGCGGCGGGTGCGTTCGCCGCCGTCTGGGACGTCTTCGCCTACTACGCCACCAACAACCTGGCGACCTTCCAGGTACCGTACGTGGTGATCACGGCACTCAGCGCGGCGGTCATCGCCGGCGTGGGCGGCTGGGCCCTCGCCACGGCGGTGGCGGGCACGGGCGTGCTCGACCGGTTCCCGATCGGCCGGGAGAGAGCAGCGGTGTGACCCACGTCGACCTGCGCGGGTTCGGGTGGCGGCACGCCGGGCGGAAGGCCTGGGCGCTCCGCGACGTCGACCTGCGCATCGACAGCGGCGAGCGGGTGCTGCTGCTCGGTGCCTCCGGCGCCGGCAAGAGCACCCTGCTCTCCGCGCTCGCGGGCCTGCTCGCCGAGGACTCCGGCGAGCAGGCCGGCACCATCCTGGTCGGCGGCGAACCGCCGCAGGCGGCCCGGGCCGGGATGCTGTTCCAGGACCCGCAGACCGCGCTGGTGATGGCCCGGGCCGGCGACGACGTCGCGTTCGGCCTGGAGAACCTCGGCGTGCCGCGGGCCGACATCTGGCCGCGCGTCGACGCGGCGCTCGCCGAGGTCGGCTTCCCCTACGACCGCGACCGCGACACGAACGCCCTCAGCGGCGGCGAGCAGCAGCGGCTGGCGCTGGCCGGGGTGCTGGCGCTGCGGCCGGGCCTGCTGCTGCTCGACGAGCCAACCGCGAACCTCGACCCGGCCGGCGCCGACGTCATCCGCAAGCTCCTGGCCCACCTCGACACCACGATGATCCTGGTGGAGCACCGCGTCGCCGAGGCGCTGCCGCTGGTCGACCGCGTCGTGGTGCTGTCGCCGGCGGGCGTCGTCGCCGACGGCCCGCCGGAGAAGATCTTTCAAGACCACGGGTCCGCGCTGGCCGGGCAGGGTGTGTGGGTGCCGGGTCCGTCGCCCGTCGCGGCAAGAACCGGCGGGACCCGCGGAGCGCCGCTTCTGGCACTACGAGCGGCTGCACACTGCTATCCGGGGTCGACTGTGCCCGTATTCTCGGATCTTGATCTTGAAATCGCGGAGGGTGAGGCGCTCGCGGTGCTCGGCCCGAACGGAGCCGGCAAGACGTCGTTGGCGCTGGTGCTGGGCGGCCTGATGGCGCCGACGGCCGGGACCGTCGCGGCGACCGCGCGCCTCGCCGGTGCCGACGCGGCGACGCCGCCGTGGAAGTGGCGGGCGCGGCACCTGGCGGGGCGGATCGGGTCGGTGTTCCAGAACCCCGAGCACCAGTTCGTGACGTCCCGCGTGGCTGACGAGGTGGCGTTGGGGCCGCGGCGGTTGGGGTTGCCGGTTCCTGTCGGGTTGCTGGAGCGGCTGCGGCTGGCCCATCTGGCCGAGGCGAACCCGTTCACGCTGTCGGGCGGCGAGGCGCGGCGGCTGTCGGTGGCCACGGCGCTGGCGGCGGCGCCGGCGCTGCTCGTGCTCGACGAGCCCACGTTCGGCCAGGACCGGCGCACCTGGGCCGAACTGGTCGACCTGATCGCCGACCTGCGCGACGACGGTCGCGGCATCGTGCTCGTGACCCACGACGACGCCCTGGTGACGGCGGTGGCCGATCGGCGGTTCAGGTTGTGAGGCTGCTGGCACCGATGGCGTCGCCGACGTCGTTCCTGGGCCGGCGCAACCCCGTGGCGAAGCTGCTCGGCGCGTTCGGGCTGGTGTTCGTGCTGGTGGTGGCCGCCGACCCGGTGACCGCCGGTCTGGCGCTCGCCGGGGTGCTCCTGTGCGTGCCGCTGGCCGGGGTGCGCTTCACCGTGCTGGCCCGGCGGCTGGCGCCGCTGCTGCTCGCGGCGGTGGGCGTGTTCGTGGTGACGCTCCTGTTCACCACCCGCCGCGACGAGGCCCTGCTCACGGCGCTGGGCATGGCCCTGCGCCTGCTGGCGATGGCGCTGCCCGGTGTGCTGGCGTTCGCGTCGACCGACCCCACCGACCTGGCCGACTCGCTGGTGCAGCAGGCCCGCGTCCCGGCCCGGTTCGCGATCGGCGCGCTGGCCGCGTGGCGGCTGGCCCCCCTGCTGGCCGCCGACTGGGAGGCCCTGACGCTGGCCCGCCGTGCCCGGGGCATCGACGCCGGCTGGAACCCGGTGGCGCGGGTCCGCCTGTTCGCGGGCACGACGTTCGCCCTCCTGGTGGGCGCCATCCGCCGCGGCACACGGCTGGCCGCGGCGATGGACGCCCGGGGCTTCGCGTCCGGCTCCCCGCGGACGGTCGCCCGGCCACAGGCGTTCGGGGCCCCGGACGTGGCCCTGGTGGCGGCGAGCGTGGGGCTGGGAGCAGCGGCGATCGCGGTCAGCATCTGGCTGGGCACCTTCCGCCCCCTCTTCTAGCCGCTTGCGCCGCCGCCCCGCTTCGGCGATCTTGGACGATCGTGCACCCTCAGGCATGCACAGACGTCCAAGATCGCGCCGGGGTGGGCGCGCGGATCGTCCGCCCGCCCCGCACGCCCCCCTCTCGCGCCGATCTTGCAGTTGTGGCCGCCGATAAATCCGATATGCCGCCTATAACGGGGGCCAGGAGTGCAAGATCGGCGCGCGAGGGGGCGCGGAGCGCGGGGCGGGGCAGGAGCGCGGGGCACGAGCGGGAGCCGGGGCGCGGGCCACAGGAGGGTGTGGGAACGGGGGTGCGGGACGGCGCGGGCCCGGTCGTCGGCGGCGCGGGCGCGGGACGCGTGGGGGCACGCAGGAGTTAGTGGATTTCGGGGGCGACCGGGTTGGGGAGGGCGCCGCCGAACCTGCGGTCGCGTTTGGCGAAGAGTTCGCAGGCGTACCAGAGGTGGCGGCGGTCGAAGTCGGGCCACATGGTGTCCAGGGAGATGAACTCGGCGTAGGCGGCCTGCCAGATCAGGAAGTTCGACAACCGCTGCTCGCCGGACGACCGGAGGACCAGGTCGACGTCGGGCATCTCCGGCACGTACATGTACTTCGCGAGTGTGGCCTCGGACACGCGGTTCGGGTTCAGCCGGCCGGCCGCGGCGTCAGCGGCCAGGCGGGACGCGGCGTCGGCCAGCTCGGCGCGTCCGCCGTAGTTGACGCACATGGTGAGCGTCATCCGGTCGTTGCGGCGCGTCAGGTTCTCGGCCTCCTGCAGCTCGGAGATGACGCTGCGCCACAGCCTCGGGCGGCGGCCCGCCCAGCGGACCCGCACCCCGCGCTCGTGCAGCTCGTCGCGCCGGCGGTGGATCGTGTCGCGGCTGAAGCCCATGAGGAAGCGGACCTCCTCCGGCGAGCGGGTCCAGTTCTCCGTGGAGAACGCGTACGCCGACACCCACTGGACGCCGAGCTCGAGCGCACCCTCGACGATCTCGAACAGGGCGTGCTCCCCCGCGGTGTGACCCGCGGTGCGCGGCAGACCGCGGGACTTCGCCCACCGCCCGTTCCCGTCCATGATCACCGCGACGTGCTTCGGCACCGCCTCAGCCGGAATGGCCGGCGGCTTCGCCCCAGAAGGGTGCGGCGACGGGTCGCGGTACTTCACTGCGCTCTCTCCCTCAAAGCCCTCAAAAAGATCGGTCGACCAGCGGCAGCGAGCGTAGCGCGCGTTCCAGGTGCCATTGCAGATGCGCCGCCACCAGGCCGCTCGCCTCCCGCTGCACCGAGACCAGGCTGGCTTCGGCGCTCACCCAGTCGCCCTCGGCCAGGGCGGACATGAGGTTGAGCGTCGAGGGGGCGGGGTTCGCGGCGCCGGGAGGCCGGCAGTCGGGGCAGACACTACCGCCTGCCGGCACCGAGAACGCACGGTGCGGCCCCGCCGACCCGCACACGGCACACTCGCGCAGCGCCGGCGCCCACCCCGCGTACGACATCGCCCGCAGCAGGTACGCGTCGAGCACCAGCGCGGCCGGCTTCTCGCCGGCGCCCAGCGACCGCAGCGCCCCCAGCGTGAGCTGGAACAGCCGCAGCGACGGCTCGTGCTCCTCCGGCGACAGCCGCTCGGCCGTCTCGGCGATCGCGCTCGCCGCGGTGTAGCGCGGGTAGTCCTCGAGGAAGGCCCGGCCCAGCAGGTCGATGCCCTCCACCTGGTTGACCTGGTGCAGCGTGCGCCCCTCGGCCAGTTGCACGTCGATGTGCCCGAACGGCTCCAACCGGCCACCGAAACGCGACATCGTTCGACGCACGCCCTTGGCGACCGCGCGCACCCGGCCGTGCCGCCGGGTGAGCATCGTGATGATCCGGTCGGACTCGCCCAGCTTCTGCACCCGCAGGACGACGGCGTCGTCGCGGTAGAGCTTGCGCTGGAAGCGGGGCACGAAGGTAAGTCTAGAAACCGAGCTTGCGCAGCTGACGAGGGTCACGCTGCCAGTCTTTGGCCACCCGTACGTGCAGATCGAGGTAGACCCGCCGGCCGAGCAGCTCCTCGATGTGCGCGCGGGCCTGCGTACCGACCGCCTTCAACCGGCTCCCGCGGTGGCCGATGACGATGGCCTTCTGGCTCGGCCGCTCCACGTACACGTCGGCGAAGATGCGCAGGAGCCCCTCTTCCGGGAGCATCTCCTCCACTACCACCGCGATCGAGTGCGGCAGCTCGTCGCGCACGCCCTCCAGCGCCGCCTCCCGCACCATCTCCGCGATCAGCACCTGCTCGGGCTCGTCGGTGATCATGCCGTCGGGATAGAGCTGAGGGGACGCGGGGAGGTGGCTCTTCAGGACGTCGACGAGCCGGTCGAGGTTGTCGCCGGTGACGGCGCCGACCGGCACGATGTCGGCGAACGGGTGCAGGTCCTGCACGGCCAGCAGCCGTTCGGCCAGCTTCTCCCGCGACACAAGATCGGTTTTTGTGACGACGGCCAGCACGGAAGCCTTCAGCTCGGCGACCTCGGCGGCGATGAACCGGTCGCCGCGGCCCACCTCCTCGTCGGCGGGCATGCACAGGCCGATCACGTCGACCTCGCTCCAGGTCTGGCGCACCAGGTCGCCCAGCCGCTCGCCGAGCAGCGTGCGCGGCCGGTGCAGCCCCGGCGTGTCGACGAGGATGACCTGCGCGTCGGGCTGGTGCACGACGCCCCGGATCACGTGCCGGGTGGTCTGCGGACGGTTCGACGTGATCGCGATCTTCTGCCCGACGAGCGCGTTCAGCAGCGTCGACTTGCCGGCGTTCGGGCGCCCGACGAAACAGGCGAACCCAGCTCTGAACTCCATCAGTTGACGATCGTCCCCACCAGCGCACCGTCGGGTGCGGCGAGGTGCACGGGCGCGGTCGCGGCCAGGTCGCGCACCGCGGCCAGGCCGGGGTCGTCGATGGTCGACGCCTCGGTGACCACCGCGGCCGCCTCCAGCCGGGCGGCGCCCGCCGACACCGCGCTCGCCACCGCCAGCTGCAGCGCCGACAGCGTCATTGACGGCAGGGTGACCGCGGCCGCCGCGTACGAGCGGCCGTCGCTGTCACGCACCGCCGCACCCTCGATCGCGTTGATCCGCGCGCGGGCCTGACGGGCGAGCGTCACCAGCTTCGCGTCTTCGGCGGACAGCTGCTCAAGCATCGGCGGGTTGCCTCTCCTGCGCGTCGTTCTCGTACTCACGGTCGGCTGAACCACCAGCGTCCACCCGCTGCACCAGCACCGTGTCGATGCGGTTGCGCCGGCCGGTGGTGCCCTCCGCCAGCAGGCGCAGGCCGCCGATCTCGGCCGCGGCACCCGGAATGGGCACCCGGCCGAGCGCCTGGGCGAGCAGGCCGCCGACGGTCTCGACCTCGCGGTCGTCGAGTTCGACGCCGAACAGCTCGCCGAGATCCTCCACGGGCAGCCGGGCCGTGACCCGCACCGCACCGTCGTCGAGCCGCTCCACCGGTGGACGCTCCGCGACATCGTACTCATCGGCGATCTCGCCGACGATCTCCTCCACGATGTCCTCGATCGTGACCAGCCCCGCCGTGCCGCCGTACTCGTCGACCACCACGGCCATGTGGGTGCGGCCGGCCTGCATCTCGCGGAGCAGGTCGTCGATCGGCTTGGACTCGGGCACGAACGTCGCCGGCCGCATGATGCCGCCCACCGGCTCCTGCGCCGACAGCGGGTCGTCGTTGCTCGTGCGGCGGACCAGGTCCTTGAGGTAGACGATGCCGAGGACGTCGTCGACGTTCTCGCCGATCACCGGGATCCGCGAGAACCCGCTGCGCAACGCCAGCACCAGCGCCTGCCGCAGCGACTTCGTGGCCTCGATCCACACCATCTCGGTGCGCGGCACCATGACCTCGCGGGCGATCGTGTCACCCAGCGCGAACACCGAGTTGATCATTTCGCGTTCGCCGTGCTCGACGACGCCCCGCTGCTCGGCCAGCTCGACGAGCTCGCGCAGCTCCACCGTGGTGGCGAACGGGCCCTGCCGGTAACCCTTGCCGGGCGTCACCGCGTTACCGATCAGGATCAGCAGCGACGCCAGCGGGCCCAGCGCGCGTCCCAACCAGCGCACCAGCGGCGCTGTCACCCGTCCCACCGTGTAGGCGTGCTGACGGCCGAGAGTTCGCGGACCGACACCGACCACGACGAAGCTCACCAGGGTCATCGACCCCGCCGTGATCAGCGCCGCGCTCCACGTGGCGCCGTACTCACCCATCGTGACCAGCGCGACGAGCGTGGTCGCGACCAGCTCGCACGCCAGCCGCAGCAGGAGAAGCAGGTTGATGTGCCGCGGCGCGTCGGCCGCGACCGCCTGCAGGGTCTTCGCCCCGCGGGCGCCTTCCCGGGCCAGCTCGGCCGCCCGCGCCGGCGAGACGGCGGCCAGCGCCGCCTCGGTACTGGCGAACAGCCCGGCGAGCACCACCAACCCGGCCGCCGTGGTGAGCAGGGTCGTCGTCGCCATCGTCGCGTCCTACCTAACGGGTGCTTCGCCAGCTGTCGAGCAGCCGGGCCTGAAGCCCGAACATCTCGCGCTCCTCGTCGGGCTCGGCGTGGTCGTAGCCGAGCAGGTGCAGCGTGCCGTGGACGGTCAGCAGCGCCAACTCGTCGGCCGTGCTGTGCCCCGCCTGGGCGGCCTGCTTCGCGGCCACGTCGGGGCAGAGCACGATGTCGCCGAGCAGCGCCGGCTCGCCACCGTTGGACTCGCCGGGGCCGTGGTCGACGCTGCTCTCCTCCATGGGGAACGCGAGCACGTCGGTGGGGCCGTCGCCGTCCATCCACCGGTGGTTGAGCTCGGCCATGTACTCGGCCTCGACGAGCAGGATCGACAACTCCGCGAGCGGGTTCACACCCATCTCGTCCAACGCGTGGCGGGCGACCGACTGGATGGCGTCGGAGTCGACCTCGACACCGCTCTCGTTGGCGATCTCGATAGACACGGGTTCCTCTTGTATTCGGTTAACGGCGGCGGCCGGAACGCCGGCCCGGCATCGCGTGCACACCCTGCTGCTGCTCCTGGGACTCCTGAGCGGCGTCCCAACGGTCGTACGCGTCGACGATATTGCTCACCAGCCGGTGCCGCACGACGTCGGCACTGCCCAGCGACGCGAAGTGCACGTCTTCCAGCCCGTCGAGGATGTCACGGACCACCCGCAGCCCGCTCCGGGTCCCCCCGGGCAGGTCGACCTGGGTGACGTCACCGGTCACAACGATCTTCGACCCGAACCCGAGCCGGGTGAGGAACATCTTCATCTGTTCGGGCGTGGTGTTCTGCGCCTCGTCGAGAATGATGAACGCGTCGTTCAAAGTCCTACCACGCATATAGGCCAAGGGGGCTACCTCGATGGTGCCGGCCGCGATCAGCTTGGGGATCGACTCGGGGTCGATCATGTCGTGCAGGGCGTCGTAGAGGGGACGCAGGTAGGGGTCGATCTTGTCGTAGAGCGTGCCGGGCAGGAAGCCCAGCCGCTCGCCCGCCTCGACCGCCGGCCGCGTGAGGATGATGCGGTTCACCTGCTTGGCCTGCAGCGACTGCACGGCCTTGGCCATGGCCAGGTACGTCTTGCCGGTACCGGCGGGGCCGATGCCGAACACGATCGTGTGCTGGTCGATCGCGTCGACGTACTTCTTCTGCCCGAGCGTCTTGGGGCGGATGGTGCGCCCGCGGCGGGACAGGATGTTGAGTGTCAGTACCTCGGCCGGCCGTTCGGTGGTGCCCTCTTCGAGCATGCCGACGGTGCGCCGCACGGCGTCAGCGGTCAGTGTCTCGCCCTTCTGGATGAGTTCGAGCAGTTCGGAGAAGATCCGCTCGGCCAGCGCGTTGTCGGCCGGCTGGCCGGTGATCGTGATCTGGTTGCCGCGCACGTGGATGTCGCTGGCGATGGCGCTCTCGACCTGCTTGAGCAGCTCGTCGCGCGCGCCGAGCAACCTGACCATGACGTGCGGGTCGTCGACGGTGATCCTCGTCTGCACGTGCACCGGCGGTACGCCGGGAACGCCGGGTTCGCCGGAGGGGCTGGCGGGGGGCTGCGTCTCGGTCATGGGCGGCCCACGGGGGCCAGATACTCCTGGTTCTGGGGACTGATGACTCCGTCCTATGGTATCTGCCCCGGGCCGCCCCGGCCTGCCGTTATCCTCCGCGTCGGGCAATCGGGGTCTGTACGCCTCACGCGCCGCAGATCCCGGTGAGCGTCTCCTCGGCGACGCCGGTCGACTCGGCCGCGGTCTCCGCCGAGGCGTTGTCGAGGTCCTTGGACAGCGTGGTGAGCGCGTCCTTCAACTTCTGGTCGTTCGCCCTGGCGCCCAGCGCCTCGAACTTGGCCTTGTACTCCTTCGACAGCGGCACGATCTCGCCCAGGATCTGCTCCGACTTCGTCTCGTCGGTGCCGGCCTGCTGCAGCGCCCGGGTGAGGATCTCGGTCGCTTTCTTCTTGTACTCCTCGCCGAGCGCCCTGGCCTCGTCGCACACCTGTTTGGTGTTGTCGGCCGCGGCGGTGCCGCTGGCCGTGGGCGACGTGCCCGCGTCTCCGTCCGATCCTGCGCAGCCCGCGGTGAACGCGACCGTGAGCAGCGCGACCAGCAGCAGTTTTCTCACCTGGACGACCATAACGGCGCACCCTACCCCGCAGAGATTGAAACGGTTGTATCAGCCGGGCTCGCTGGCGACGGTGCCGTCGAACGCCTCCTGACCGCGGGTGAACCGGTACGTCGCCCAGTGCATCCGCACCACCGCGCCGGCGTCGTCGCGCGTGAGCCGCAGCAGTTCGCCGGCCTCCCGGCCGGACTCGGTACGCAGCACGTCGGGCCGGCCGTCGACGGGCACGAACACGGCCGGCGGCAGGCTCGGCGGGTCGCCGACCTCGCGGGCCCGCAGCCGCCCGTCACACCAGAAGAAGACGTACTCGAAGCCCTCGCCCCACCAGCGGCCGAGCGCCGAGCGCAGGTCGGCCGGTGCCGGCTCGCCGGGTCGCCACGGCTCGAGGTCGGCGGGGTCGTCGGCCACCACCGTGGTGAGCAGCGTGTGGGCCAGCTGCATGACCTCGGCCCCGGTGCCGGACGAGCCGAGGCTCGCCACCCCGAGGCCGGGCGGCACCCCGTCGCCGCCGCGCCGGCCGTAGGCCGCGGCGAGGAAGCCGGGCATCGCGCCGCCGTGCCCCACGTGCAGGATCCGGTCGTTGCCGGCCTGCGGAACCACGTTGAGGCCGAGGCCGAACGCGGCGTACCAGCGGCTCTCGTCGGCGACCGCGCGGGGGTACCGCATCTCGTCCACAGTGGACGACGCGAGCACGGCACCGGTCGGGTCCACTGTGGACGGATCGGCCAGGAAACCGGCCCAGCGGGCCATGTCGGCCGCCGTGCTCCACAGCTGGGCGGCCGGGGCCAGGCCGCGGCACTCGAGCACCGGCTCGCGCCGGGCGTGGTCGGAGTACGCGTCGACGAGGTACCCCGGCACCGCCCGCGACGTGGGCTCCAGCGTGGTCGCGGCCAGCCCGAGCGGCTCCAGGACGCGGCCGGCGAGGGCCGCCGCCCACGGCTGGTCGCGCAGCTGCGCGACGAGACGGCCGAGCAGCCCGTAGGCGAGGTTGGAGTAGTGCGTACGGCGGCCCGGTGGCAGCACCCGCTCGGCCCGGTCGAGCGTGGCGAGCAGCTCCTCGTCGTCGGGGGCGCGCAGGGTGTCCCACATGTCGCCGTGCGGTTCGCGTTGCAGGCCGGCGCGGTGCGACAGCAGGCGGGCGATGGTCACGTCGCCGTGCGCGGGCACGTCGAGGTACTTGCCGATCGGCTCGTCGAGGTCGAGCAGGCCGTCGTCGCGGCACTGCAGCACCAGGACGGCGGTGAACGTCTTGGTGATCGAGCCGATGCGGAACCGGGAGTCGGCGTCGCACCCGATCTGAAAGGTCCATAGTGGACGGTCGGCCCGGTGGACGGCCACCGACACGGCGGGGATGCGCCCCTTCCGCTGCGCCAGCCGGACGTGCCGTTCGTACGCCTTCATGAGGCCAGCATGGGCCCGAGGGGTCCGCCACCCAGCACGTGGGCATGCACGTGGAACACCGTCTGCAGCGCGTTCGGGCCGGTGTTGAAGATGACCCGGTACCCGTCGTCGGCCAGGCCCTCGGCCTTCGCGACCGCGCCGGCCGCCGCGAGGATCGCGCCGGCGACGGCCGGGTCGGCCTCACCGATGGCGGCGGCGTTCGGGTGGTGCGCGCGCGGGATCACGAGCACGTGCACCGGCGCCTGCGGCTGGATGTCACGGAAGGCGATCACGCTCTCGTTCCCGTACACGACGGTCGCCGGGATCTCCCCGGCGACGATGCGGCAGAACAGGCAGTCATCGGACACCTCTGGCATGTTACGGGCCACGCCCGCGGAGCGGGCGCTACCAGCGTCCGAGGCGCACCGACAGGGCGGCCACCGCCGCGGCGCCGGCCGTGGAGGTGCGTAGCACGTCGGAGCCGAGGCGTACGGGCAACGCACCGGCGGCGACGAACACGGACAGCTCGTCGGCGTCGATGCCGCCCTCGGGGCCCACCACCACGGCGATCTCCCCTTCGGCCGGCAGGTCCACCGTCGACAGCGGACGGTCGGACTCCTCGTGCAGCACCAGCGCCACCGCCGTGCCGGCCAGCATCCGCGCGGCGTCGGCCGTCTTCACGGGGTCGGCCACGTCGGGCAGCCAGGCGCGGCGGGACTGCTTGGTCGCCTCCCGGGCCGTCGCCCGCCAGCGCTGCAGCGGCCGGTCGTCCTTCCACCGGACGACGGTGCGCGCCGCCTGCCAGGGAACGATCCGGTCGACGCCGACCTCGGTCATCGTCGCCACGGCGAGCTCGGCCCGGTCACCTTTCGCGATGCCCTGCACCACGGCGATCGAAGGCCGCGCGGCGGACCGGTGTGACCGGGCCACGAGCTCGGCGTCCAATACGCCCTTGCGCACGGCCGTGACCACCGCGGACGCCCGCGTTCCGCGACCATCACCCACGACGATGCGTTCGCCGACCCGCAGCCGCTGCACGACGGCGGCGTGGTGGCCCTCGGGGCCGTCGAGACGCAGGACGTCGCCGGGCGGCAACTCGTCGACGAGGAACAGGGGTGGGCTCACCGGCTCATTCTGCAAGGCCGCCCCGAAGGCCGGCGGCCGCCTCCCGCGCGGCTGGCGTCGACCGGCACTTCGACGATCGCGCCGACCACGCTGCCCCGGGAATCAGCTCCCACCGGGCGGCCCCGGGACGACCGGAACCCCGCCGCCTCGACGGGACGGCCAGGCCGCGTCGCAGCCCCGGTTCCCCGCGTCCCAGCCCTGGCCCCCGCGTACGAGCCCAACCCGCCGCCGACCGCGACCGCCCCAGGCACGACGGCCAGCCCCCTCCGCCGCCCTCCGCCGCCCCTCTCCACGCGCCGATCTTGCACTTGTGGCCGCCATCAAAGGCGGACATAGCACGAAATAGTGGCGGCCAGGAGTGCACGATCGGCGCGTGGAGAGGGGCGCGCGAGCGGCGCGGGGGCAGCGGGGCGCGCGGGGCGGGGGGATTAGTGGCCGTTGAAGGCGTCTCGCACCCGGGAGAAGAAGCCGCCGTGCTTGCTCAGCTCGGCCACCTCCTCGCCGCGGGCGCGGGCGAACTCGCGCAGGTGGCGCTCCTCGTCGGCGGAGAGCTTGGTCGGGGTGCGGACGTCGAGGTGCACGAACAGGTCACCCCGGCCGACCCCGCGCAGGTGCTGCACACCCCGCTCGCGGATCCGCAGCGTGGCACCGGGCTGGGTGCCGGCGCGGACCTCGACCGCCTCCTCGCCGTCGAGGGTCTTGATCGTCAGGCGGGTGCCCAGGGCAGCGGCGGTCATCGGGACGGTGACCCGGCAGTGCAGGTCGTCGCCCTTGCGGGAGAACACGTCGTGCGGCTTCTCGGCGATCTCGACGTACAGGTCGCCGGCCGGGCCGCCGCCGGGGCCGACCTCACCCTGCGACGCGAGCCGGATCCGCATCCCGTCTTCGACACCGGCGGGGATCTTGACCGTGAGGCTGCGCCGCGTGCGGACCCGGCCGTCGCCGCCACAGGTGGCGCACGGGTGCGGGATGACCGTGCCGAAGCCCTGGCAGGCGGCGCACGGGCGGGCCGAGATCACCTGGCCGAGGAACGTGCGCTGCACCGCCTGCACCTCGCCGCGGCCGCCGCAGATGTCGCAGGTGGCCGGGTGGGTGCCCGCGGCCGTGCCGGCACCGGAACAGGTGGTGCACAGCACCGCGGTGTCGACGGTGATCGGCGCCTCGACGCCGAACGCGGTCTCGTCGAGCTCGAGCTCCAGCCGCAGGATCGCGTCGGCACCCGGACGGGTACGCGGACGCGGGCCGCGCGCCTGCGACGTGCCGAAGAACGCGTCCATGATGTTCTGGAAGTCGACGAACGGGCTGCCGGCCGCACCGGCACCGGCGCTGGACATCGGGTCGCCGCCGAGGTCGAACATCTCCCGCTTACGCGGGTCGGAGAGGACCTCGTAGGCCGCGTTGACCTCCTTGAACCGCTCCTGCGCGCCCGGGTCGGGGTTCACGTCGGGGTGCAGTTCGCGGGCGAGCCTGCGGTAGGCCCGCTTGATGTCGTCAGGACCGGCGTCCCGGTTCACGCCGAGGATCCCGTAGTAGTCCTTCGCCACGCCCGCCCTATCGCTCGTGCCGCTCATCCCAGAAGCTCTCGTCTCAACTCTGCGCCAGCAGGTCGCCGACGTACCGGGCAACCGCCCGCACCGTGGCGATCGTGCCCGGATAGTCCATGCGGGTCGGGCCGAGGACGCCCATCCCTCCGACGACGGTAACGCCCGGACCGTAGCCGGTGGTGACGACCGACGTGCTGTGCAGGTCTTCGATCTCGTTCTCGTCGCCGATGAGGACCCGCGTCGCCGGCTCCATCTCACCGAACAACTTCAACAGGATGACCTGTTCCTCGAGCGCCTCCAGAATCGGGCGGAGGGTGCCCTGGAAGTCGTACATCGTGCCGCGGGCCAGGTTGGACGTGCCGGCCAGCGCCACCCGCTCCTCGGTGCGCTCGACAAGCGTCTCCAGCAGCACCGACGACAGCGCGGCCATCGGCGCCCGCAGGCTCTGGGGCACCTCGTCGGCCAGCGCCTCGACCAGCGGCGGCGTGTCGATGAGCCGCTTGCCGCCCAGCTTGTCGTTGATCAGGCGGCGCAGCTCGGTGACGTCGTCGGCGGGGGTGGGACCGGGAAGGTCGACCAGCCGCTGCTCGACCCGGCCCGTGTCGGCGATCATCACCAGGATGATGCGGGTGGTCGACACCGGCACCAGTTCGAGGTGACGCACGCTCGACCGGCTCAGGCTCGGGTACTGCACCACCGCCACCTGCCGGGTGAGCTGGGCGAGCAGCCGCACCGACCGGTGCACCACGTCGTCGAGGTCGACGGCGCCGACCAGGAACTGCTCGATCGCCCGCCGCTCGGCGGGAGACAGCGGCTTGACCCGCGACAGCTTGTCGACGAACAGCCGGTAGCCCCGGTTGGTGGGTACCCGCCCGGCGCTCGTGTGCGGCTGGTGGATGTAGCCCTCGTCCTCCAGCGCGGCCATGTCGTTACGGACCGTCGCCGGCGACACCCCCAGGTGGTGCCGCTCGACGAGGGCCTTGCTGCCGACCGGCTCCTGGGTGGCGACGTAGTCCTGGACGATCGCTCGCAGCACGTCGAGCTTCCGTTCGTCGAGGGCCATGGTCACCACCTCACAACCGACTCAGCCGGCCCGCGTAGCGGCCGGCTGGCACTCGTCATCAACGAGTGCCAGTCTACGACGCGGCGCGGCCGAGCGCGATGCCCGCCTCGGGGGCGATCACCAGGGATAGTTCAGGGCACGATCAGCCGTGTGTCGGTGGCGCCGGCTGGTACGGCGGTCCTACCGTGGCGAACATGACGGAACCACCTCGCCCGAGCGGAGATCCGAACCCGGATCCCTCCGCACCCAGCAACCCCTACACGATGCCGGGCGAGACTCCCGGCTCGGGCTACAGCCCGCCGCCCTCGGCCCCGAGCAGCGGCCCCGGCGGTGGGTACAGCATGCCGGGCGGGAGCGACTACCAGCCGCCGGCGCCGTCGAGCGGCGCCGGCTACGCCCCGCCGCCGAGCGGCGCCGGCTACTCCACCCCGTCGACGCCGTCGAGCGGCGCGGGCTACGCGCCACCGTCGAGCGGCGCCGGCTATGCCCCGCCGTCGAGCGGCGCCGGCTACACGCCACCGGGCCAGTCGAGCGGCGCCGGCTACACGCCACCCGGCCAGACCAGCGGCGCCGGCTACGCGCCCCCGTCCAGCGGCGCGGGTCACACCTACCCCTCGGAGCAGCAGGCGTACCAGCAGCCCTCCGGCCAGAACTACGGCGGGGCGTACGGCGCGGCGGCCGGTGGCTACGGCGTGCAGCCCGGCTACCCGCAGCAGGGCGGATACGGCACCCCGCCGCCCGGCTACCCAACCGCCGACGACAAGACCTACGCGCTCATCGCGCACTGGGGCGGCGCGGCCGGCGTCTTCGTCGGCGGCGGCTTCCTCGGCTGGGTCGGCCCGCTGATCGCCTACGTGGCCAAGGGCAACGTCTCGCCGACCGTGCGGGCGCACGCGATCTCGGCGCTGAACTTCCACATCACCTGGGCGATCGCCTACGCGCTGAGCTTCGTGGTGGCGATCATCACCTGCGGCTTCCTGTTCTTCGTGCCGCTGATCGTCTGGCTGGTCCCGATGGTCTTCGGCATCATCGGTGGCGTCAAGGCCACCAACGGCGAGTTCTACCGCTACCCGATGTCGATCCAGTTCATTAAGTAGGCAGGGCATCAAGTAGTCACGCCAGCAGGATCGTCCGCACGGCCGCGTCCGCGAGGAGGCGGCCGTGCAGCGTCAGTACGGCGGTTCCGGCCGCGAACGCGTCACCGTTGAGAAGACCATCGGTGACCAGCGTGCGCGCGGCCCCGACCCCGGCGGGCGTGAGCCGCTCCAGCGGCAGGCCCTCGGCCAGGCGCAGCCGGAGCATGATCTCCTCCGTGGCGGTCTCCTCGGGGTCGAGGACCTCCCGGCCGGCCGCCGGCCACTCCCCCCGCGCCAGCGCCGCCGTGTAGGCCGCCGGATGCTTGACGTTCCACCACCGGGTGCCGCCCACGTGGCTGTGCGCGCCCGGTCCGAGCCCCCACCAGTCGGCGCCGCGCCAGTAGAGCAGGTTGTGCCGGCAGCGGGCGTCGTCGCCGGTGGCCCAGTTGGACACCTCGTACCAGTGGAAGCCGGCGGCGGTGAGGGCCGCCTCGGCCGCCAGGTACCGGTCGGCGGCCACGTCGTCGTCGGGGAAGGGCAGGTCGCCGCGCCGGATGCGGGCCGCCAGCCGGGTGCCGTCCTCGACGATCAACGCGTACGCGCTCACGTGGTCCACTCCGGCCGCCACCACGGCGTCGAGGGAAGCCGCGAAGTCCTCGGGCCGCTCTCCGGGGGTCCCGTAGATGAGGTCGAGGTTGACGTGGCCGAAACCCGCCGCGCGGGCCTCGCCCGCGGCGGCGGCCGCGCGGCCCGCCGTGTGCCGGCGGTCGAGGACCTTGAGGACGTGCGCGGCCGCCGACTGCATGCCCAGGGAGATCCGGGTGAAGCCGGCGGCGCGCAGGTCCCGGAGCGACGCGGGCGTGACCGACTCGGGGTTGGCCTCGGTGGTGATCTCGGCGTCGCCGCTGAGGCCCCACACCTTGTCGATGCCGTCGAGGATGCGGCCCAAATCCCGCGGCGGCAGCAGGGTCGGCGTGCCGCCACCGACGAACACCGTGTCGACCTGCGCGGGGGTGACCAGGTCGGCGGCCCTGCCCAGCTCGGCGAGGACGGCGTCGACGTAGCCTTCGCGGATCACGCCCTCGTCGGGGGTGTAGGTGTTGAAGTCGCAGTACCCGCAGCGGCTGGCGCAGAACGGGACGTGCGCGTAGACGCCGAACCGTCCGCTCGGACGTTGGGCTGCGACCGGCCCGGTTGCCGGCACCGGATCGCCAGTGGGGAGTGGGCCGGGCATGCCGTCCACGCTACCTTTCTGCGATGATCCGGCATTCAGTCGCGGGTGGCATCGCCACGATCACGCTCGACAGCCCTTCGAACCGGAACGCGCTGTCCCGACAGCTCATCACCGACCTGCTGGCGGCGCTGGGGGTCGCGGCCGCCGACGAGGGCACGCGGGTGATCGTGCTCACGCACACCGGTCCCGCGTTCTGCGCCGGCGCCGATCTCAAGGAGACCGTTGCGGGCTTCTCCTCCGGTCAGGCCCCGGGGCCGGCGTCGCCTGGACTGAGGAGCGCAGGGAGCGCAGCGACTGGAGCGACGAGGGAAGGCGACGCCCCAGAGGACCCGGGGCCCGCGCCCGCAGAGGCGGGCGCATCAAGCAGAGTGCCGGCCGGTCGGATGGGTGAGGTGCTGGCGGCGCTGTGGGAGTCCCCGAAGCCCGTGATCGCCCGCGTCGGCGGCGCCGCGCGGGCGGGCGGCCTCGGCATCGTCGCGGCCGCCGACATCGCGGTGTGCGCCGACGACGTGACGTTCGCGTTCACCGAGGTGCGCATCGGGGTGATCCCCGCGGTGATCTCCGCGACGGTGCTGCCCCGCCTCGCCCCGCGCGCGGCCGCCGAGTTGTTCCTCACCGGCGACACGTTCGACGCGCGTCGCGCCGTCGAGATCGGCCTGGTCACGGCGGCGGTGCCCGCGTCGTCGCTCGACGAACGGGTGGACGCGTATGCGCAGGCTCTGCTGCGCGGCGCCCCCGCCGCGCTGGCGGGGACGAAGGAACTGCTGCAGTCGTCGGTGCGGGAGCGGCTGGCTTCCCTGACCGACCTGTCGGTGCGGTACTTCACCTCCGACGAGGGCAGGGAAGGGATCTCCGCCCTGCTGGAGAAGCGTTCGCCGCGCTGGGTTCCCTAGATCGGGCCAACTGCCAGCGCATCTTCACAGGTTTCCCACACAGCGGACGTACTCTGTTCGCCATGCGGAAATGGGCGGCGCTCGCGGGCTTCATGGCCTTTGTCGTGCTGGCCGGGCTCGGCGTCGTCGCCGTGGTCCGGATGCTCGACAACGTGCCGAAGCTCCTGCCGTCCGGGTACCCGTGCAAGGTCGGCGTGCCGGCCGGCACCGAGGTCGAGCTCGAGGCCGGTCAGCTGGCCAATGCCGCCACGATCGCCGCGGTAGGCATCCGGCGTGGGATTCCGCGCCAGGGCATCGTGGTCGCGCTCGCCACCGCGTGGCAGGAGTCGAAGCTGGAGAACCTCACCGGCGGCGACCGCGACTCGATCGGCCTGTTCCAGCAGCGTCCCAGCCAGGGCTGGGGCAAGGCGGAGGAGATCGCCGACCCGCGGTACGCGTCGGCCCGGTTCTACAACGCGCTGGTGCGGGTCAAGGGCTGGCAGGACATGCGGGTCACCGACGCCGCGCAGGCGGTGCAGCGCAGCGCCTACCCGGAGGCGTACGAGAAGTGGGCCGACGAGTCCCTCGTGCTGGCCACCGCGTTGGCCGGCGAGGCCGGCGGCTCGGTCGGCTGCACCGTCGACGGCAAGCCGGAGTCGCGCGGGGTGGCCGCCGCCGAGGCGCTCGTGCAGGGGCTGCGCCTCGACTGGGGCGACAAGACCGGCACGCTCGACGCCGCCGGTGTCTCGGTGACCGTCAGGAACGAGCAGGCCGGCTGGCAGTACGCGCACTGGCTGGTCGCGCACGCCACCGACCGGGGGGTCAGGCGGGTCACGTTCGGTGGCCGGCAGTGGGACGCCGAGTCCGGCTCCTGGGCGTCCGGTGACGGCACCGCCACCGGCACGGTCGTGGTCGCCGAGGTCCACTCCTGACGGTCCCACCGTTGCTTTGCGTTACGAGATGTGAGGCTTCCCGCGGTCAGGTTGCCCCGTGGTGCCCAGGGGTTACTATCGGGCGTTCTTTGTCCCACCGAGCCGCAACAAGGGGTGGAAACGTGTCGGCACCGTTCGACTACGGCGGATTGACCGGCTACGAGCCGATCAGCGACGCCGACCGGAAGGAGTTTCTCGAGCAGGGCTTCCTCCAGGTACGCAACGTGCTCACCGAGGAGCACCGGGCCGCACTCGTTGCCGCGGTCGACCGCGTGTACGAGGAAGAGAAGGTCGCCGGCAACGTCAAGGAGAAGACCGGCGTCCTGCACCTGCTCGGGTTCCTGAACCGGGACGAGCTGTTCGGCCAGCTCCTCACCCACCCGACCGTGTTCCCGTACATGTGGGGCCTGGCCGGCTGGAACATCTACACGCACCACAACCACCTCGACGTCACGCCGCCGACGCCCGAGGAGGAGCCCCCGTCGTGGGGCTGGCACCAGGACGGGTACCGCCAGAACTCCGACCCGGAGACGATGGACCCGAACCTCCCGCGCCCGATGTTCTCGTTGAAGGTCGCGTACGTTCTGTCGGACCTGTCCGAGACCGGTCGCGGTGCCACGAAGGTCATCCCGGGCAGCCACCTGTGGAACTCGCTTCCCCGGCCGGCCGACACCACGGTCCACAACCCCGACCCGGAGGGCACGGTCGAGATCACGGCCAACCCGGGTGACTGCTTCATCTTCGACCGGCGTCTGTGGCACTCGCGCTCGCCCAACTACAGCGACGTGACCCGCAAGATGCTGTTCGTCGGCTACACCTACCGGTGGATCCGCCACCTCGACGACATGCCGATCGACTACAACGGCGAGTGGTGGCAGAACCGCACGCCGGTGCAGCGCCAGATCTGCGGCGAGGCCACCAGCAGCGCCAACTACTGGGGCATCAACTGGAACGGCTACGTCGACGACGAGATCCCGCTGCGCAAGGAACTGAAGACCCGCGGTCTGCTCGACCGCTCGGTCCCCTGGCTCCGCTAGCACCTCTTCCACACGACACGGAGCGGCCCCGAGGCTCACGCCTCGGGGCCGCTCCGTGTGTTGGTTACGTGCTGGTCAGTACGTGCGGCGGGTGCGACCGCGACCGGCGTAGCCGGCGACCAGGGCCACACCGACGGCGGCCAGGGCGACCTGGACCAGCAGTTCGAGCCAGTCGATGCCGCTGGTGGCGGTGGCGATTCCGAGGGCGCGGGCCAGCACGGTGCCCAGCAGGGCGGCGACGACACCGATGACCATGGTCAACCAGATCGGAATGCTCTGCCGACCTGGTACCACGAGCCGACCGAGCGCGCCGATGATCAGACCCACGATCAGCGCAGTGATAATGCCAGTGACAGTCACGGTCGAGTTCCTCTCCCGATCCGGGGGTATTGGCTTGTTGCTAGAGGGATGCCCCGGGATATCGGAAGTCAAACACCACCAATGAGATTTCGGGCCACCTCATCGAGTGCAGATTGCATGGTTTCAAAGGCCATTGGCGGGGTAGAACCTATCTCCGCCCATGTGTATCCGGCCAGCTCGGTGGGGTCGACGCGGAGGTCTCCGGCCACGATGCGGGCCAGCCAGAAGCAATCGAGAACGGGCAATGTCTCGTTTTGGTATTCGTAGTCTCCGATATACATGCCCACGAATCCGGTGAGCGCCACGTCGACACCTAGTTCCTCGCGCGCCTCACGTACGGCGGCATCGGCGGGGGTTTCCCAGCCATCGCAGAATCCGCCCGGCAGGGCCCACATTCCCGACCGGGGCTCGTGCGCGCGCAGAATGACGAGCACGCGCGTGCCGTCCATGATGATCGTCAACCCGGTGGGCCTCGGGTTGACGAACAGGGCGTACCCGCACGAGACGCAGGAGACGGGCGGCAGGCCGGGCAGCGCCGCCGCGCAGGCGGG
The DNA here is from genome assembly GCF_016863655.1 of Virgisporangium ochraceum. Lineage (GTDB taxonomy): Bacteria > Actinomycetota > Actinomycetes > Mycobacteriales > Micromonosporaceae > Virgisporangium > Virgisporangium ochraceum. The sequence goes on along the minus strand of NZ_BOPH01000031.1, from coordinate 17,446 downwards.
GCAGAACCGGATCACTTCTTCGCGGACGCCTTGCCGTCGGTGCCGTCGGAGGTCGACAGGGCGGCGATGAACGCCTCCTGCGGCACCTCGACGCGGCCGACCATCTTCATCCGCTTCTTGCCTTCCTTCTGCTTCTCGATCAGCTTGCGCTTCCGCGTGATGTCGCCGCCGTAGCACTTGGCGAGCACGTCCTTGCGGATGGCGCGGATCGTCTCGCGGGCGATCACCCGGCTGCCGATCGCCGCCTGGATCGGGACCTCGAACTGCTGCCGCGGGATCAGCCCGCGCAGCTTCGCCGCGATCGTGACGCCGTAGTTGTACGCCTTGTCCTTGTGCACGATCGCGCTGAACGCGTCGACAGGCTCGCCGTGCAGCAGGATGTCGACCTTCACCAGGTCGCTCTCCTGCTCGCCGGAGGGCTCGTAGTCCAGGGACGCGTAGCCCTTGGTACGGCTCTTGAGCTGGTCGAAGAAGTCGTAGATGATCTCGGCCAGCGGCAGCGTGTAGCGCAGCTCGACGCGGTCGGCACTCAGGTAGTCCATGCCGAGCAGCTGGCCGCGGCGGCCCTGGCAGAGCTCCATCACCGCGCCGACGTAGTCGTTGGGCGTGAGCACGGTGGCCCGCACTGTGGGCTCGTACACCGAGCCGATCTTGCCGGCCGGGTACTCGCTCGGGTTGGTGACGATGTGCTCGGCGCCGTCTTCCATGTCGACCCGGTAGACCACGTTCGGAGCGGTGGAGATGAGATCGAGGGCGAACTCGCGCTCGAGCCGCTCGCGGATGATCTCCAGGTGGAGCAGGCCGAGGAAGCCGCACCGGAAGCCGAAGCCGAGCGCGGTGCTGGTCTCCGGCTCGTAGTTGAGGGCGGCGTCGTTGAGCTTGAGCTTGTCGAGGGCGTCGCGAAGGATCGGGTAGTCGGACCCGTCGATCGGATACAGCCCGGAGTAGACCATCGGCTTCGGGTCCTTGTACCCGCCGAGCGCCTCGGTGGCGGGCTTGCCGTTCAGGGTGACCGTGTCGCCGACGCGCGACTGGCGCACGTCTTTCACGCCGGTGATCAGGTAGCCGACCTCGCCGACACCCAGGCCACCGGACTTGATCGGCTCCGGCGAGATCACGCCGATCTCGAGCAGCTCGTGGACCGCACCGGTGGACATCATCTTGATCCGGTCGCGCGGGTCGAGCCGGCCGTCGATGACCCGGATGTAGGTGACCACACCCCGGTACACGTCGTACACCGAGTCGAAGATCATCGCGCGGGTGGGTGCCGCGGCGTCGCCGACCGGCGGCTTGAACTGGCGCACGATCTCGTCGAGCAGGTGGGGCACCCCGTCGCCCGTCTTGCCGGAGACGCGCAGGCAGTCGGACGGCTCACAGCCGATCAGGTGCGCCAGTTCCTCGGCGTACTTGTCCGGCTGGGCGGCCGGCAGGTCGATCTTGTTCAGCACCGGGATGATAGTCATGTCGTTTTCCATCGCCAGGTACAGGTTGGCCAGCGTCTGCGCCTCGATGCCCTGCGCCGCGTCGACCAGCAGCACCGCGCCCTCGCAGGCGGCGAGGCTGCGCGAGACCTCGTAGGTGAAGTCGACGTGACCGGGCGTGTCGATCATGTTCAGGACGAACGGGTCGCCGGCCAGATCGCCCTCGCGCACCTGCCACGGCATCCGCACGGCCTGGCTCTTGATCGTGATGCCGCGCTCACGCTCGATGTCCATGCGGTCGAGGTACTGCGCGCGCATTTGCCGGGCGTCGACCACCTCGGTGAGCTGCAGCATCCGGTCGGCCAGCGTCGACTTTCCGTGGTCGATGTGGGCGATGATGCAGAAGTTGCGGATGCGCTCCGGCGAGGTCGCGCCGGGGTGGCTGCCGGGGTCGAGCATCGGTGGCACAGACGAGGTCCATTCTTTGGTGACGCGGGAGGGCCAGCCTCTATCGTCCCATGCTCGCCGCGTCAGCCAGCGTCGCGTTGCCGCCGCAGACGATCACGCAGACCACGGCGTCGGTCGGCAGGGTCGCCGCGATGACCTCCGCGGCCGCCACCGCGCAGCCCGCGGCCGGTTCCGCCCACACCCGCGCCTCCTCGATCAGCCACCTCGTCGCGGCGAAGGAGTCCTCGTCGGAGACGGTGACCACCCCGGCGAGACGGCCCACCACCTGCTCGAGGATCAGCGGCGACACCTCGGGCACGCCGAGCGTGGAGATCCGCGTCGTGACCGGCACCGGCGTCGGTCGACCCGCGGCCAGCGCGGCCGACAGGCAGTCGGCACCGTCGGGCTCCGCGGCCCAGACCCGCAGGTCGACCGCGCGGCAGACCCCTGCCAGCAGCGCTCCCCCACCCACGGAGACGACGAGGTCGGTCACCGAGGGAACGTCTTCCACGATCTCGGGGGCGAGCGTGCCGTAGCCGGTGGCGATCGTGAGGTCGGAGACGTCGTCGAGCAGCACCGCGCCGGTCGACACCGCCAGTTCGTCGGCGCGCTTGAACGCCTGCTCGACCGTGTCGGTGACCTCGGTGCGCGCGCCCGCCGACCGGATGTACCCCACCGACGCCGCCGGCGCCGAGGCCGGCAGGACGATCGTGGCGGCGACACCCGTCTCACCGGCGAGGTCGGCCACGGCGCGGCCGAAGTTGCCGCCGCTCACCGCCAGCACGCCCCGCGCCCGCTCCCCGACGGACAGGAGGGCGAACCGCGCCGCCACCCCGCGCCGCTTGAACGTACCCCCGCGCTGCAGGTTCTCCAGCTTCAGGAACACCTGCCGGCCCAGCCGGCCGGACAGCGCCGGACTCTCGACCGTCGGCGTCCGGATGATCCCGGTTACAGCAGACCCCCGTCGTCGTGCAGCCAGTCGACGAAGCCGGTGGCCACCGCGGCCGCGCAGTCGACCATCTCGTTGAGCAGCGCGTCGTGCACGCCGGCACCGAGCGGCACCTGCATCTCGGCATAGATCGGAAGCTGGTTGCGGTCGGTGGGGTCACCGACGTAGGCCTTGCAGAACCGCCGCGTGTGGTTCCACTCGTTGACCACGCGGTACGCCCGGTCGCCCCAGTCGGGCGGCACCGTGGCGTGCGGACGGACCCGCATCACCAGGATCTCGTCGGTCGGCCCTTCCAGCGTGAACAGCACGGCGTGCCGCTCCCAGAGCGCCAGCAGGCTGCCCGACACGTCGGTGAGGTACCGGATGTCGACCGCGTCCAATGCCTCCGACAACCGGTCGAGCGTGACCGGACGGACCGCTCCGTCGGACCCGGCAAGGGCTCCATCGGACGGATTTCCCACAACCGTCGCGACCGCTGACGGCGACTCGCTACCCGGCGACGTGTCGGCTTGGCCGGCACGCCAGGACCACCATGGCATAGCCCGCGCTCCCTGCTTCCGCGCTTCTCCCCAGGGGCCCACACATATCGGTGAGTATTCATATAAGTACCGCGTGTTGGACCCGAGGCACGACGGTACCCGTTTGGAGGACGGTTGACATCCCCCCAATTTCCCCCCGTGAGTGATCGGATGATAAAGCCTTCAGCCGTTCGGACGGTAGGGCGAGACCTGCAGGTTGAGGGATTCCCCGATCGGTCGATGCCAGCCGGTGCCGTACGCCCCCGCCAACGCGACCCACGGGCCGGCCCGGCGCACGCTCACCGGCGGGCCGTCGGGACCGCCGACGAAGTTCATGCGGATCACCGCCTGCACGAGTCGCTGCGGCACCTCGACCCGGCCGTCGGCGGTCTCCACCACGATCGGCACGTGGTCGAGCAGCGCGTCGCGGACCCGGCGGCTGCCCACCGCCCGGCCACCCACCCCCTGGTCGAGGGCCGTGCGGGCCGTCTCGGCAGCGGCGGCGGCCACCCGGTGCACCTCTGCCGCCGGGATCTCTTCGATGCGTCGACCCGTCGACGGCGGGAGCAGCCACCTCCACTCGTGATCACGCGAAGCTGGAAGAGTGGCGTCGCCCCGTAGCGCGTCCAATAGATCCTGTGCGCGGACCGTGACATCACGGCTGGAGACGGCCGGAAGCCCGCGGACGACCAGGACCCCGAACGGCACCCGCCCCCACAACGCGGTGCTCCCCACGCCCGGGACCAGCCTGATTACGGCAGCCTTGTCGAGGCGCAGGAGGCGACTCAGGAACGCGCCGACGTCGGGCCGCGCCTCGGCCGGGATCACTCCTGCCATGGCTCCAGGAACTCCCGCTCGGCGTCGGTCATCCGGCGCGGGCGTCCGGCGGCAAGGTCGAAGGGGACGCAGATGGTTTTTGCCCGGCTTGCCAGGTCTGTCCCGTCGAACAGCTCGTAGGCGATCGTGAACCGGCTGAAGCGGATCTGCTCGATCCACATCTCGATGTGCACCGGGTCGGTGTAGTCGACCGGCCGCAGGTAGTCGACCTCGTGCCGGGACACCACCACGCCCTGCTCGAAGCCGACCACCCCGGCCTTGCGCGCCTCCACGAACATCAACGCCACCCGCGCCTCCTCGTACAGCGTGAGGAAGCGCGAGTTGTTGACGTGTCCGAACGCGTCGAGGTCCGACCAGCGCAACGAGGCGGCGTAGTGGAAGCGCGCCACTAGGGGGTGCCTCGTGGATCTTGCCGAGTCTGCGGCGAGGCCCGGACGACGATCCGGCAAGGCGCGGTTCCGCCCGGATACCGGTGTTGTATCCGGGCGGAACCGCAACGCCGCCGGTCGTCGTCCGGGCCCGGCGCAGGCCGGTGAAGATTCACGAGGTGCCCCCTTAGTCGCGGGTGAGCCTGCGGTGGGTGACCCGGTGCGGACGGGCGGCCTCGGCGCCCAGCCGGTCGATCTTGTTCTTCTCGTAGGCCTCGAAGTTGCCCTCGAACCAGAACCACTTGGCCGGGTTCTCGTCGTCGCCCTCCCAGGCCAGCATGTGCGTGGCCACCCGGTCGAGGAACATGCGGTCGTGGGAGATGACCACGGCGCAGCCGGGGAACTCCAGCAGCGCGTTCTCCAGGCTGGAGAGCGTCTCGACGTCGAGGTCGTTGGTGGGCTCGTCGAGCAGGATCACGTTGCCGCCCTGCTTGAGCGTCAGCGCCAGGTTCAGCCGGTTGCGCTCACCACCGGACAGGACGTTGACCGGCTTCTGCTGGTCGGGACCCTTGAAGCCGAACGCGGCCACGTAGGCGCGCGAGGGCATCTCGACCTTGCCGACCATCAGGTGGTCGAGCCCGTCGGAGACGACCTCCCACACGCTCTGCTTGCCCTCCAGGCCCTCGCGGCCCTGGTCGACGTACGACAGCGAGACCGTCTCGCCGACCCGCACCGTGCCGTTGTCGGGCTTCTCCAGGCCCACGATCGTCTTGAACAGCGTCGTCTTGCCGACGCCGTTCGGACCGATGACGCCCACGATGCCGTTGCGCGGCAGCGAGAACGACAGGCCGTCGATCAGCGTGCGGTCGCCGAAGCCCTTCTGCAGGTCGTTGACCTCGATCACCGTGTTGCCCAGGCGCGGGCCCGGCGGGATCTGGATCTCCTCGAAGTCGAGCTTGCGGGTCTTCTCCGCCTCCGCGGCCATCTCCTCGTACCGGTCGAGGCGGGCCTTCGACTTGGTCTGGCGGGCCTTGGCGTTCAACCGCACCCACTGGAGCTCGTCCTCGAGCCGCTTCTTGAGCTTGGTGTCCTTGCGGCCCTGCATCTGCATCCGCTCGGCCTTCTTCTCCAGGTACGTGGAGTAGTTGCCTTCGTACGGGTAGGTGCGGCCGCGGTCGAGCTCGAGGATCCACGAGGCGACGTGGTCGAGGAAGTACCGGTCGTGCGTGATCGCGATGACGGTGCCGGGGTACTTGGCGAGGTGCTGCTCGAGCCAGAGCACGCTCTCGGCATCGAGGTGGTTGGTGGGCTCGTCGAGCAGCAGCAGGTCGGGCTGCTCCAGGAGCAGCTTGCACAGCGCGACGCGGCGCTTCTCACCACCGGAGAGCGGGCCGACCTCGGCGTCGCCGGGCGGGCAGCGCAGCGCGTCCATGGCCTGCTCGAGCTTGGAGTCGAGGTCCCACGCGTCGGCGTGCTCGAGCTCCTCCTGGAGGCGGCCCATCTCCTCCATCAGCTCGTCGGTGTAGTCGGTGGCCATCTCCTCGGCGATCGCGTTGTAGCGGGCCACCTTGGCCTTGACGTCGGCGACGGCCAGCTCGATGTTCTCCAGCACCGTGAGCGACTCGTCGAGCTTCGGCTCCTGGGCCACCATGCCGACCGAGTAGCCGGGCATCAGGCGGGCCTCGCCGTTGCTGACCTGGTCCTCACCGGCCATGATCCGCAGCAGGCTGGACTTACCGGCGCCGTTCGGGCCGACGACACCGATCTTCACCCCGGGCAGGAAGCTCAGCGTGACGTTGTCGAGCACGACCTTGTCGCCGTGCGCCTTGCGTGCCCTCTCGAGCGTGTAGATGTACTGGGCCACGGTGGGGCGCCCCTTCGATGTCTGGGAGATGATTCGGCCATATACAGCGACGGGCCGCCCGGAATTCTTCCAGGCGGCCCGTCGCTAGCTCAAATCACCCCTCGTAGCGGTCCACGGCGGGTTCGTTGCTCTGCTCGACGCCGTTGCTCTCGATCCGCAGGCGGTCGACACCGACGTAGTAGGTCGTGTCGCGGTTGCGGGCGAAGTAGAGGTCGGAGTCGCCCTCCTCCGCCGGGAGGAAGATGCTCGACTCGGTGGTCGCACCGTCGAACGGATTCCCGAGCGTGTGGCCCTGGTAGTAGAGCTTGCCGCCGCCGGAGCAGATCCACACCTCGGAGCGGCTGGTCTTGAGGTACCGCTTCACGGTCAGGGACGTGCCGGCCGCCGCCACCGTCTGGTCGGGGCACCGGTCGCGGGCGGTCGGACGGAACGAGCCGCCGGTGTTGGTCGGCGGTCGGGTGGTTCCGGTGGTCTTCGGGGTGCCCGTCGGCGTCGGTTGCGCGGTTGCCGTCGGCGAGGGCCCGGCGGCCCGGTCGCCGCCGTCCTTCTCGTGCTGGGAGCCGAGCACGAGCCCCACGCCGGTGCCGAGAAGCGCGAGAAATATCACGGCGATGACCACCGCACCGGTCGCCGAACGGCCACGCGGTTCATCGTCGAAGTCGGACATGTACTGGCTCCCATGAAGAAACGGCAAAGGTTAGAGCATCGCAGGCGCCCTGCTGAACGCCCAGCACGGCCTGATATCGAGGCACGTATCTGGGAGAACGGTCGGTAGCGTGGGGGACACGTGCCGCAAACCCGGAGGGAATTGCCAGGTGACGGGAAACAGTTCGTTCGTCGTGGTCGCCAACAGACTGCCGGTCGATGAGGTGCGCAGCCCCGAGGGGACCACCTGGCGGCGCAGCCCGGGAGGCCTGGTCACGGCGTTACAACCCGTCCTGGCCCAGCACAAGGGCACCTGGGTCGGCTGGACCGGCGGCATCACCAAGGCGGGCCGGCCCGCGCCGGACCCGTTCGAGGTCGACGGCATGGAGCTGTGCCCCTTGCCACTGTCGGCCGACGAGATGGAGCGCTACTACGAGGGCTTCTCCAACTCCAGCCTGTGGCCGCTGTACCACGACGCGGTGGAGCCGCCGGTCTACAAGAGGCGCTGGTGGGAGGAGTACCGCAAGGTCAACCAGCGCTTCGCCGACGCCACCGCGAAGGTCGCCGCACAGGGCGCCACCGTGTGGGTGCAGGACTACCAGCTCCAGCTCGTGCCGGCGATGCTCCGCGAGCAGCGGCCCGACCTGCGCATCGGCTTCTTCCTGCACATCCCGTTCCCGCCGGTCGAGCTGTTCATGCAGCTGCCGCGGCGGGCCGAGGTGCTCAAGGGCCTGCTCGGCGCCGACCTCGTCGGCTTCCAGCGTCCGCTCGGCGCCCACAACTTCCTGCAGCTCACCCGGCACGTGCTCGGGCTGCGCCCGCGCGGTGACAGCGTCGAGCTGCCCGACGGGCGCACCGTGCTCGCCGGCGCGTTCCCGATCTCGATCGACTTCGTCGAGATGGAGCGGCTGGCGCAGAGCGAGGAGGTGCGCCAGCGGGCCGCGGAGATCCGGGAGGAGCTGGGCAGGCCGGCGGCGATCATCCTGGGCGTCGACCGGCTCGACTACACCAAGGGCATCGAGCGCCGGCTCAAGATCTTCCGCGAGCTGCTGGCCGAGAAGCGGCTGACCGTGCCGGGCGCGGTGATGGTGCAGGTGGCGACGCCGAGCCGGGAGCGCATCGAGCAGTACCAGGCGCTGCGGGTGAAGGTCGAACGCGAGGTCGGCCGGATCAACGGTGAGTACGGTCGGGTCGGTGAACCCGCCGTCCACTACCTCCACCAGTCGTACAACCGGGCCGAGCTCGCCGCGCTGTATCTCGCGGCCGACGTCATGATGGTCACGCCGCTGCGCGACGGGATGAACCTCGTGGCGAAGGAGTACGTGGCGGCCCGGGCCGACAACGGGGGTGCGCTGGTACTCAGCGAGTTCGCCGGAGCGGCGGCGGAGCTTCGCCAGGCGTTCCTGTGCAATCCACACGATCTCGACGGGGTGAAGGAACTCTTGATGCGCGCCGTGAAGATCGAGGCGGGCGACGCGGCCCGCCGGATGCGCGCCATGCGCCGATACCTCCGCGCCCACGACGTGCAGGCGTGGGCCGAATCCTTCCTGACCGCTCTCGACCGAACGGGCCGACCGGCATGACCAGTGAACTGACGAGCGCCATCGAGCGGGTGGCCCGGGTGCCCACCCTGCTCGTGTCCGCCGACTTCGACGGCACCCTCGCCCCGATCGTGGAGAACCCGATGGAGGCGGCGCCGCTTCCGGAGGCCGTCGCCGCGATCGAGGGCCTCGCCGCGCTGCCGCGGACCGCGGTCGCGTTGATCTCCGGCCGGGCCCGCGCCGACCTGGCCGTCCTCACCGGGCTGTCCCCCGTCGTGCACCTGGTGGGCAGCCACGGTTCGGAGTTCGGCACCGGTTTCGTCGACGAGCTCACCGAAGACCGGCAGAAGCTGCTCGGCGACGTCGAGCGCGAGCTCACGACGCTGGTCGGCCACGAGCCGGGCGTGCGGCTGGAGGTGAAGCCGGCGAGCGTGGCCGTCCACGTGCGCACCGCGGCCCGCGACGTGGCCCAGCGGGTCGCCGAGGCGGTCCGCGGCGGCCCGGCGACCTGGCCGGACGTCGTGGTCACCAACGGCAAGGAGGTCATCGAGCTGTCGGTGATCACCACCCACAAGGGCACCGCGCTCGACACGCTGCGCGCGCAGCTGTCGGCGAGCGCCGTGGTGTTCGTGGGCGACGACGTCACCGACGAGAACGCGTTCGCCCACCTCGACGGGTCCGACGTGGGCGTCAAGGTCGGGCCCGGCGACACCCGCGCGCGGTACCGGGTCGACACCCCGCACGACGCCGCCCGGCTACTCGCCCTCCTCCTGGACACCCGGCGCGGCTTCCTCCAGGCTTAGCGCCCTCACGACGTCACCGATGATCACCACCGCGGGTGGTGCGACCCGCGCGGCCTCGCCCGCGACGGTGGCCAGGGTGGCGTGCACGACCTGCTGGGCCGCGGTGGTCGCCTCCTGGACGACCGCGGCCGGCGTGGTCGGTGGCCGGCCGCCGTCGATGAGTGCGGCCGCGATCGCCGGCAGGTTCTTCAGACCCATCAGGACGCACAGCGTGCCGCGCAGTCGGCCGAGCGCCGACCAGTCGACGAGCGACTCGGGGTGGCCCGGCGGCAGGTGACCCGAGACGACGACCAGCTCGTGGGCGACCCCCCGGTGGGTCACCGGGATGCCGGCCGCGGCCGGGGCCGCCAGCGCGCTGGTGACCCCGGGGACGACGAGCACGGGGATCTGGTGCGCCGCGCACGCGAGGAGCTCCTCGCCGCCGCGGCCGAACAGGTACGGATCGCCGCCCTTCAGCCGCACGACGAACTTCCCTTTGACAGCGCGGTCGACCAGAACGGCGTTGATCTCCTCCTGGGTACGCGCCGGGCCGTACGGGATCTTGGACGCGTCGACGACCTCCGCCTCGGGCCTCAGCTCGTCGAGCAGGAGGCCGGGCGCCAGCCGGTCCACCACGACGACGTCGGCGGCCGCGACCAGCCGCCGCCCCCGCACGGTGATCAGCTCCGGATCGCCGGGGCCGCCGCCGACGAGCGCAACCGTCCCCCGCTGCGGTTCGGCCGCTTCCTCGTTGGCGCTCTCCAGGTGGTCGCGGATCGAGTCGCGGACCGCGGCCGAGCGCTTGGGGTCGCCGCCGCCGAGGACCGCGACCGTGACCGGGCCGTGCCGGGTGACCGCCGGGGTCCAGGCCGTGGCGGCGTGCCGGTCGTCGGCGCGGACGCAGAACACCTTGCGCTCCCGGGCCGCGGCGCTCGCCAGCGCGCCGGCCGCCGGGTCGTCGACCGCGACCGTCACCAACCAGGCGCCGTCGACGTCCGCCGGTTCGAACCGGCGGCGGTGCAACGTGATCCGGCCCGTCTGCGCCATGCCTTCGAGGGCCGGCGTGGCCTCGGGGGCCACCACCGTGACCTCCGCGCCGGCGTCGAGGAGCGCCGGCACCCGGCGGGTCGCGACCGCGCCGGCACCGACGACGAGCACGCGCAACCCGTCGAGCTTCAGTCCCAGCGGGTACAGGTTCATCGGAATATGATCCGCCACCTCGACTCGGCTATGAATTGGGATGATTTGTCCTAGCCTAGAGCCATGGCGCGAGTCCGTTTCATAAGGCGGGTCGCGACCCTCGTCCGAACCGGAATCGTCGCGGGTGTGGTGGTCGCTGCCCTGCTGTACCCGCTGGTGGCCCTCGGCGGTCTGGGCATCAAGACCGGTGCCTCCGAACTGGCCGGTGACCTCGGCCGGCTCAGGACCGCGCCGCTGTCGCAGGTGTCGCGGGTGTACGCCGCCGACGGCAGCACGCTGATCACCCAGTTCTACGAGGAGTACCGCATCCCCGTCGAGCTCGAGACGGTCTCGCCGCACATGCAGCACGCGATCATCGCCGCCGAGGACGTCCGGTTCTTCGAGCACAACGGCGTCGACGCGCGCGGCATCGCCCGGGCGTTCGTCGCCAACCAGCGGGCCGGCGGCGTCTCGCAGGGCGCGTCGACGATCACCATGCAGTACGTGCGCATGTCGCTGCGCGACTCGGCCGACTCCCCCGAGGAGGTCTTCGCCGCCGTCGAGCAGACGCCCACCCGCAAGCTGCGGGAGATGCGGCTCGCCATCGACCTGGAGAAGGAGGTCTCCAAACAGGAGATCCTCGAGCGGTACCTCAACGCCGCCTACTTCGGGCACCGGGCGTACGGCATCTACGCGGCGGCCGAGGTCTACTTCTCCAAGACACCCGCCGAGCTGACCATCGGCGAGTCGGCCCTGCTCGCCGGGCTCGTGCAGGCGCCGTCGGCGTACGACCCGGCCACCCGCGACCGGACCGCCGCGCACGACCGCCGCAACTACGTCATCGACCGGATGGTCGCGTCGGGGTTCGTGACCCCGGAGGTCGCCACCGAGGCACAGGCCGCGCCGATCCAGCTCAACCTGCACGAGCCGCCGAACGACTGCGTCGACGTGCCCGGCGCGGTGAACCACTGGGGCTTCTTCTGCGACCTGTTCAAGACCTGGTGGATGACCCGGCCCGAGTACGGCGCCAACGCGATGGAGCGGCTCGATCTCCTCCGCCGCGGCGGGCTGACCGTGGTGACCACGCTCGACCCGAAGGCGCAGGCGGCCGCGTACGCGCAGGTCGCCAGCCGCGAGCGGATCGGCTCGGCGTTCGCGCTGGGCACGGTGGCGGTCGAGCCGGGGACCGGGAACGTGCGCGCCATGGCCGTCAACCGGGTCTACTCGCTCGACCAGGCCGGCAACGGCCGGCACACCGACCCCAAACGGGCCCGCCTCGGCGTCCGCGGCAACTACCCGGCGACCGTGAATCCCCTGCTCGGCGGCGGCAACCTGCCCGGCTACCAGGCCGGCTCCACGTTCAAGCTGTTCACGATGCTGGCCGCCATCGAACGCGGCATGCCGCTGTCGACCGCGATCAACAGCCCGCACCGGTACCATTCCCGGTGGAAGACCGAGTGGAACAGCCCCGCCCGGTGCAACGGGCAGTACTGGTGCCCGTCGAACGCGTCGGCGTCGATGGCCGGCCGGCACACGATGTGGAGCGGCTTCGGCAAGTCGGTGAACACGTTCTTCGTGCAACTGGAGGAGCGGGTCGGGCCCGAGGCGGCCGTCCGGATGGCCGAACGCCTCGGGCTGACCTGGCACACCGACATCGACCGGCTGCAGGCCTCCCCCGCCAAGGCCCGCACGTGGGGCGCGTTCACGCTGGGCGTCGCCGACACGAGCCCACTGGAGATGGCCGGCGCCTACGCGACGCTCGCCGCCGACGGGAAGTACTGCTCGCCGTTGCCGGTCGCGTCGGTCACCGCGCCGGGCGGCGTCACGGTGAACGCCGACGGCAAGCCATACGCTCCCGGGCCGAACTGCGTGCAGGCGATCGCGCCGGAGGTCGCCCGCGGCGGACTCGACGCGGCCCGCTGCGTCACCGGGTACAACGCCGCCGGCGGGGCGTGCGGCGGTGGGACGGCTCCGGCCGTCTACAAGATCGTGGGACGTCCGGTGGCCGGCAAGACCGGCACCACCGACGACAACCGCGCGATCTGGTTCATCGGCATCACGCCGGGTCTGACCGCTGCCGGCTTCATCGCCGACCCGGACAACCCGTTCCACACGGTGGCTCCCGACGACCGGGTGAAGCCGAAGGAGGCGATCGCCTACACCCTGCGCGACGCCCTGGCCGGCGCGCCGGTGCTGGGCTTCGCCCCGCCACCGGCGCACGTGGTGGGCGCGTCCAAGCCGTCACGCGCCCGGTGACCCGGCTCAGGTCGGCCTGAGGTCCGCGCTCACCAGCGACCACATCTCGACGTCGACGCGTCCACTGTGGACGAACCCGGCGTTGCGCAGCAGCCCCTCGTAGCTGAAGCCGGCCTTCTCCACGACCCGCCGCGACGCGATGTTGCCCGGCGCCACGCGCACCTCGACCCGCTCGAAGCCGTGCTCGAACAGCAACGCGATCGCCAACGCGTCGACGGCCTCGGCCGCCACCCCGAACCCGCGTGCGGCCGGTGCGACCGCGTACGCGACCTCGACCGAGCCGGCCACCCAGTCGGCGCGCTGGGTCCACAGGCAGCCGACGAGGCAGCCGTCCTCGCGCCGGATCGCGCCGTAGTGGTCGCCGTCGCCGTTGTGCCGGCGCTCCTGGGCCAGGTCGGTGCACCAGGAGAGGCCGTCGACCACGAGATGTTGCGGCGGGAACGGCAGCCACCGCCGGGTGCGGGCGTCGGCGAAGATCTCGGTGACCGGGTCAGCGTCGCCGGCCGCGAGCTGCCGCACGTGCAGCCGTGGCGTGGCGACGGTGAGATCGGGGAACCGTCGCACGGGCACCGGCCAGCCGGTGTGCATCAGACAGCCTCCGCTCCGGACGGCCTGTTCCCGTCGGACCTGTCGTCGGGCCCGTTGTCAGGCCTGTCGTCCGGCCCGTCGTTGCCGGGACCTGTTCCGTCCGGCTGGTCGGCGCGCTCTGCGGGTTCCGCGGGTTCTGCCGGCGGCCCCGCGGGCGGGGACACCGGTACGGCGGAGACCGGCGCGGACAGGGCCGGCACCGACGAAGCCGGCGCCGCGGCCGGCGCCCCCGACACGGGCGTGCCCGACACCGGAGTGCCCGACACGGGCGTGGACGGCGCCGGAGTGCCCGACACGGGCGTGGACGGCGCCGGGACGGCCGAGACCGGCTCGCCGGCCGGTGCGGCGTCGGCGGTCTGTTTCGGGTCGCCGAGCATGGACGGGAGCCGCGGCCAGCCACCCGTGTCGGCGGGGAGCGGCTCGGGATCGTGGGTCGGCACCGACCCCGCGGTCAGCGGTGCCGGTGACGCCGGTGCCGATGCCGGAACCGACGCCTCGTCCGCCGGCGCCGAACCGACCCGTGCGGAGCCCGCCGCAACGGAGCCCGCCGCAACGGAGCCCGCCGCAACGGAGCCCGCCGCAACGGAGCCCGCCGACGCGGAGCCGGCCGAGACCGAGCCGGCCGGTGACACCACCGGCGTTCCCAGCGGTGGGGTGGTCGCGGACACCGCCGGTGACACCGCCGCCGTTCCCGTGGGGGGCGCGGACGCCACCGACGTGTGGTCGACGCGCGGCGGGATCTCCGGCGCCCACGGCTCCAGCGGCGGCAGGTCGTCGCCGTCGGTGACGTACGGCGGGGGCAGGGCCGGGGTGACCGACGCGGCCGGGGACTTGTACGTGCCGGCGGCCGGCAACGCCCAGCTCTGGGCCATCGACGGCGGCGCCGAGGTGACCGGGTGCGGCGGCGAGTACGCCGACGACAGCGCGGCCGCCGCGCTCACCAGCCGCGACGCCATCCGCGGGACGCCGGCCCAGTGCAGCGACAGGTACGACGCGTGCACCGCGCCCTCGATGAAGCCCTCCGGATGCCCACCGGCCCAGACCCAGGCCGGCCGGGACCCGGCACGCGGGGTGATGCTGGTGCGGTGCAGCTTGTGCCCGGTGACCGAGTCACCCCGGCCGTGGACGACCGAGGCCATGCAGGCCGCCGCCTCGCGGTAGCCGACGACGTACCGGTCGGTGGTCGTGGCGGTGGCGTCCAGGACGCCGCACATCGGCAGGCCGTCGATCTCGCGACCCAGCCAGACCAGGCCCGCGCCCTCGGCGATGATGGGCCGGCCGGTGCGGGCCAGGTTCAGCACGTCGCCACGCAGGCGCGTGTTCGCCGACAGCTGGTCGGTGTACGCCTCGGGCAGCCCACCCGGCACCACGAGCGCGTCGACGCGGTCGGGCAGCCGGTCGTCGCGCAGCGGGTCGATGTGCACGATCTCGGCACCGGCCGCGGCGAGCAGCTCGGGCATCTCGGCGTAGCCGTAGGCCGACGCGACAGCGATCACCGGCCGGTGGCCGGTGCCGTACGGGGCGAAGACGTCGCCCGTCGAGTCGACCACGCTGTCGAGCGCGAGCGCGTCGGTGGGCGACCACGCGTCGGTCGCCAGCCGCGGCGCCGACCTCGCCAGCATGAGCACCCGTTCGAGGTCCACCGCGTTGGCGATCAGCTCGCCGAGCCGCCGGATGCCGCGCAGCGCGTCGAGGTTCCGGTGCGCCGCCGGCGCGAGCCCGTGCTCGCGCGGCGGCAGCGCGGCACCGCCGGCGCCGAGCGCGGCCAGGTCGCGGCGACGCAGCGCGCCCAGGACGGGGACGCCGATGTCGGCGAGCGACTCGCGCAGCAGGTGCTCGTGCCGGCTGGAGATCGTGCGGGTGAGCACCACTCCGCCGAGCCACAGCAGCTCGTCGTACGTGCGGAACCCGTGCACCAGCGCCGCCGCCGACTGACCCATCGCCGCCACGTCGACCACCAGGATCACCGGCGCGCGCAACAGCCCGGCGATCTGCGCCGTCGACTCGCTGTCGGTGCGGCTGGTGAGCCCGTCGTACAGCCCCATCGTCCCCTCGACGACCGCGACGTCGCTGCCCGTCGCACCGTGCGTGAACAGCGGCGCGATGCGGTGCGAGCCGACCAGCCGAGGGTCGAGGTTGCGGCCCGGACGGCCGGATGCCAGGCCCAGATAGGCGGCGTCGACGAAGTCCGGACCGATCTTGAACCCGGACGGCCGCAGCCCCCGCGCGGCCAACGCCGCGAGCACACCCACCGACACGGCGGTCTTGCCGTGACCGGAGGAGGGCGCGCTGATCACGATCCGCGGAATCGAGCTCATACCCCGTCCAGCCTCCCGAGCACGCTCACGCTTGTGCGCCGGCACCGCGTGGCGGCACCGGCGGGTCGCACGATACCGCGACCGAACAAGCGCCCGTGAGCCTCACTAGAGTTGGGGCGTGTACCGGTTCCTGCTCACGCGGCGATGGCTGGGCCTCGCGGCGCTGATGTTCGGGCTCGCCGTGGTGATGGTGGGCCTGGGCAACTGGCAGCTGAGCAGGTACCAGCAGAAGTCCGCGATCAACGAACGTATCGACGCGGCCGCGGTCGCCGCGCCGGTCGCGGTGGAGAACGTGCTGGTGACGGGCCGCGCGCCGGCCCGGGAGCAGCGGTACACCCGGGTCACCGCCACCGGCCGGTACGACCCCACCAACGAGATCCTGGCCCGCGGCCGCACCATCGACGACCGGGTCGGCTACGAGATCCTGACCCCGCTGGTCCTCCCCGACGGAACGGCCCTGCTCGTCGACCGCGGATGGGTGCCGGCGGGCGCCAACGCGCTGGCCATCCCCGAGTACCCGGCCGCGCCGACCGGCGACGTCACGGTCACCGGTGCGGTGCGCCTGCCGGAGCGCCAGCTCGGCAAGGTCGAGCGCACCGGCGGCCGCCTGCAGGTACGCCGCATCAACCCGGCACAACTCGGCCGCGAGCTGCCGTACCCGGTGCTGGGTGGCTACGTGTCGATCGAACAGGACGGGCTCCGGCCGGTCTCGGTGGAGTACGAGGGCACCCTGCAGAACGGCGGATACGCGCTGCAGTGGTGGGCGTTCGCCGCGCTCACCCTCGTGGGGTACGTCCATCTGGTACGCAAACAGGTCCGCGAGAACCGGCCGCAATCGCCGGAACCGGCGGATGGGGAGCCGGACAGGGAATCGGCACCCGCCGGCTGACCCGTGAACACGCGGCTACCGATAGGCTCACCTCCATGGCGGACCACGGGGCACACCAGCAGCAGCCTGACCAACCCTGGTCGGGTCAACCGGCGTACGGCGGTCCCCCGCCGGCTCCCGCGAGCGGGCCACCCATGCCCGCGAGCGGCGCACCCATGCCGGCGAGTGGCGCGCCGATGTCCGGTGGCGGCCAGCCGTACCCGCCGCAGGTTCCCGGTCCGTACCCGCCCCAGCAGGGCCCGCAGTACGGGCAGCCGTACGCACCCGGGCCGGTGAGCGGACCCGCGTACAACCCCCAGCCGGTGAGCGGCCCGACGTACGGCGCCCAGCCCGTGAGCGGCCCCACCTACGGCGGCCAGCCGACCACCGGCGGCCTGGTGCCCGTCAGCGGACCGGGTGAGCAGCCGATCGCGCAGATCGGCGAGATCGCCGTGACCACCACGATGGTGCACACCCCGGTGGGCGGCTGCCCGCTGCGCGGGTCCACGTGGGTGTCGCAGGACCAGTGGGTGTCCAGCCAGAAGACCCCGACGTGGGCCGTCGTACTGGCGATCGTCGGCTTCTGCTTCCTCACGTTCTTCAGCCTGCTGTTCCTGCTGGCCAAGGAGACCGTGCTGAGCGGCGTCGTCCAGGTGACCGTGTCCAACGGGCCGTTCACGTACGTCGCCCGCATCCCGGTGTACAACCAGGCGCAGGCCCAGCACGTCCACAACCAGGTCAACTACGCCCGCGCGATGGCGATGCGGTAAACGCCGCCGCGCGCGGAGCACGGCGCGCCGGCCTGTTGATCGTTGTTTGACCATGGTGGCAGGCGCGCTGGCCGGGTGCGGGCGGCACTAGCTCT
>NZ_BOPH01000030.1 GCF_016863655.1 Virgisporangium ochraceum | reverse complement strand
GTCATCCCGTGCCAGACCTTGGAATCGATCGGCTAGGTCAACCAGGTCGCCAGCGCACGCACCTGCTCGATGGTGTCGGCCTCCGCGGCCGTCTTGTCCTCGCGGTAGCGCACCACGCGGGCGAAGCGCAGCGCCACCCCGCCCGGGTAGCGCGACGACCGCTGCACCCCGTCGAACGCGATCTCGGCGACCAGTTCGGGCCGCACCTTCACCACCCACTCGCCCTTGTCTGTGGCCAGCGACAGCAGCTTCTCGGTCTGCCACTTCAGCATCTCGTCGGTCAGGCCCTTGAACGTCTTGCCCAGCATCACGAAACCGTCGCCGGAGCGGGCGCCCAGGTGCAGGTTCGACAGCCACCCGCGGCGGCGGCCGCTGCCCCACTCGACGCCGAGGATCACCAGGTCGAGCGTGTGCCGGGGCTTGACCTTCACCCACGCGGCGCCCCGGCGACCCACGTCGTACGGCGCCGACGCGGACTTGACGACCAGCCCTTCGTGCCCGGCGGCCAGCGCGTCACGCCAGGCGGCGTCGGCGGCGTCGGGCGAGTCGACCACGTAATGCCCCACCAGCGCCGATGGAGGGGCCAGCGCGGACAGCGCCGCCCACCGCTCGGTCAGCGGCGCGTCGAGCAGGTCGGCGCCGTCGAGGTGCAGCACGTCGAAGAAGAACGGCTGCACCGGCAGCGCGCCGTCGCGCCTCGCCGCGCGGCTCGACGTCTCCTGGAACGGCAGCGGACGCCCGTCGGGGCCGACGCCCAGCGCCTCGCCGTCGAGCACCACCGACCGGACGGGCAGGGAACCAACCACCGACACGACCCCCGGCACGCGCGCGGTGATGTCGTCGAGGCTGCGGCTGAAGACCTTCACGGTGTCGCCGTCGCGGTGCGCCTGTACCCGGATGCCGTCGAGCTTCACGTCCGCGATGGCCGGCATGCCGACAGACGTGAGCGCCGCCGCCACGTCGGGCGCGCTCGACGCGAGCATCGGAGCCAACGGCCGCCCGACCGTCAGGCGGAAGTCGTCGAGCGATCCGCCGGTGAGCGCCACCGCCGCCACCTCGGTGAGCGACCCCGACAGCAGCAGCGCCCGGCGAACCGCCGTCGCGGGAACGGAAGCGGCCTTGGCGATCGCGTCCGCGAGCAGACCCGCCTGGGCGCCCTGGCGCAGCTCACCACTCAACAGGCCGACGAGCATTCGTTGTTCGTCGACTGTGCCCGTCACAAAAAGCTCTTCGAGGAGACGACGGCGCTCGGCCTGCGATCCGCGCCCGGCCACGACGGACATCGCGCCGACGCGCCGGTCGACGTCGGCGACCGTCAGCGACGGCTCGGAAGCGGGAGGCGGCAGGTCGCGGAGGCTGGCGTAGCCGACGCCGGTCTGCCGTTGGAGGAGCTCGCCGGCGAGGTAGGCGGCGCCGGCGGCGAGGACGCGAGGGTCGTCCGTGTCGGCGGCCAGCCGGCGCAGGCAGTCGGCGAGCAGGTCGATCTTGGCGAGGCGGCCCGACGTGGCCGCCACCGCGGCCGACGTGGCCGCGAGGTCCGCGAACAGCACGGACCTAAGATTTCACGCGTAGGCGAGTTCCACAGTGCCAAGGCACCAGCTCATGCGGCCGACCGCACACTCGGGGTGCTCGCCGTACTCCTCCGCGACCCGGGCGGCCAGGCCGCGCGGACCGTAGCGGCGGACGTTGCGCGACACGGCGTCCCGCACGAGATCTGCGGTCAGCACATCGGATCGCTGCAGGTCGGACACGAACAGGGCCTCGGCCCGCATGCTCGCGAGTTCCTGAACCGACATGTCATCCCCTCCCGAAGTCACTCACCGTGTGCTTCGTCACTAAGACAACCGCCGGATGGGTGCCGGGGGGACGCACAGGCGGTGCGAATCAGTGAGACCACGTTCCGCACACGATCGGTTACGGATCCAGCAAGGCATCGATGATCGGCGCTGGAACAGGGGGCGAGTACAGGTATCCCTGCGCCAGCGGGCACTTCAGCCGGGTCAGCGCGCGGGCCTGACCGTCGCCCTCGACACCCTCCGCGATCGTCACCAGATCGAGTACCGCCGCCAGTTGCAGCACCGCACCGGTGATCGCGTACTGGCGGTGCTCGTGCTCGGGAGCCACGAACGCCCGGTCGAGTTTGAGGACGTCCACCGGCAGCGACATCAGGTACGACAGCGACGAGTACCCCGTACCGAAGTCGTCGACCGCGACCCGCACCCCCTCCGACCGCAGCCGCTCCAGCGCCGCCCGGGTCGAGCCGGCGTCGGTGATCAGCACCGACTCGGTCACCTCGATGATCAGCGCCTCCCCCGGCGCGCCCGCCGCCGAAAGCGTGTCGAGGACCCCCTCCGCGAACCCCTCCTCCCGCAGCTGGTGCGCCGACACGTTCACCGTCACCGCCACCCCGTGCCGGGAGAACCAGCGCGCCGCCTGCGCGCACGCCTCCCGCATCGCCCACCAGCCGATCGGCACGATCAGCCCGGTCTGCTCGGCCAGCGGCACGAACTGCACCGGCGGCACCTGCTCGCCGCCGTACCGCCAGCGCAGCAGCGCCTCCGCGGCGACGATGCGGCCCGTCGCCAGCTCCACCACCGGCTGGAAGTGCAGCTCGAGCTCGCCCCGGTCGAGCGCGTTCCGCAGGCCGCCGGCGAGCGTGCTGCGCCGCAGCAGCGCCTCCTTCAGTTCCGGCCGGAAGAGCACCAGCCGGTCGCGGCCGGTGGTCTTCGCCGCGTCCAGGGCCAGGTCGGCGTCGCGCAGCGCCTCGGCGGGGTTGGAGATGCGCACCATCCCGGCGCTCGCGGTGACGTGCAGCTCCCGCGGACCGATCCGGTACGCCGGACGCAGCGCGGCCAGGGCCCGCCGGGCCGCCGCCTCGGCATCCCCCCGGCACAGCACCGCGAACTCGTCGCCGCCGAGACGGGCGAGCATCGTGTTCCGGAACACCGTCCGCAGCCGGCCGGCGACCTCCATGAGCAGCGCGTCGCCGGTCTCGTGCCCGTGGGCGTCGTTGATCTCGGCGAACCCATCGAGGTCGAACAGCACGAGGCTGCCCTGCCGCTGCGGTCCGTTCAGCCGGGCGGTGAGCGCGGCCCGGCTGGCGAGCCCGGTCAGCGGGTCGTGGTTGGCGCGGTGGGTCAGCTCGTTGCGCAGCGCCTCCCGCTGGGCCCGGGTGTAGGCCAGCGCCTCGGCCGTCTTCCCGACCAGCGACGCGAGCATCGCCAGCCGCACCACGAGCAGCAGCGCCACGCCCGCGCCGAGGAACCCGGGCACGAGCGCGGTCGCGGGCGCGTCCTCGACCAGCGCCGGCGCGACCGGCACCGTCAGCGCCAGCACGGCGAACACGGCCAGCCGCCGCGGCGACACGGCCACCGGTCCCGACCGCCCCCGCGGCCGGCGGTCGCTGGCCGGGTGAAGGGCCGCGGCCGCCACCCCGACCGTCCAGAGCGTGTGCAACGGATACGCCGGCGCGCCGAGCGCGTGCAGGAGGTCGCCGCCGACCAGGGCCGCCACGGCGGCGGTGAGCATCAGCTGCGCCGGCGGTGGCCGTCCCCCGAAGCCGACCAGCCGCAGCGCCGCCGCCACCAGGAGCAGATCGAGCACCACGTACGCGAGCCCGGTGCTCCCCCCGGTCGGCTGCACGATCAGCCAGCCACCGATCGCCGCCGCCCCGGTGATCACCGCCGCGTCGACGAGCAGCCCCGGCGCCACCGGCCCACCCGAACGCGAGAGCCACACCAGTCCCGCGGCCACGGCCGGGTAGGGCAGCAGCATCGGCAGCCCGGGTCCCGTCACCGCCGACAGCACCACCCACGCCGCGCACACCGCGACGATCAACGCCCACCCGTTGCGCCGCCGGGCCACGGCCACGCCGGCGGCGATCACGGCCGCGGCCCTGGTCGCGTGCGTGAGGGTGTCGGCCGCCGTCGTGGGCAGGACCGCGGAGAGCGCGGCCAACGGAACACCCACGCTCAGAGCGAAAACCCATCCGAGACGGCGTAGCGGGCGGTCCGGAGCGACCACGGTCTCCGGTACGGCGCCGTACGGGTCCGCCGGCCCTGTCGGGCCGGGGGTGCGCGCTTCGCGCGGTGTTCTCGCGTACGGCGCATGCCTGACGGCCGGCCCGCCCGACGGCCGGGGGCGCCGATCGGGACGGACCGCCCCGCCAACCTCACCCGGTCGCTGTGGCGCCACGGAGAACTTATAGTGCAAACAACCCCAAAAGTCCTAAAACACGCGGACGGCGGGCCGACCCCGAACGGGTGACCCGCCGTCGGACCGCTCCCCGAACCTAGCGACCGCCCCCCGCTGACGACCCCCTCTTCGCCGAACACCACCCCCGCACACCGCACCCACCTCAGCGTTGATCAGCTTTTCCGGAACGGATGTGCAGTGGCACTTCACCTTTGTTCCGGAAAAGCTGATCAACCTGCTGGGTCGCTCGGTCGAAACACGACGGCCCCATCCCCGCGCGCCGGGGGCTCGCGCGGGGATGGGGCTCGGGGGGCGCGGGCGTCCGTGGGGGGCGGGTACGCGGTGCGCGGCGGGGTGGGTCAGGGGGATACCGGGTGGGTCAGGGGGATACCGGGTGGGTCAGGGGGCGCGCCAGCCGAAGCCGGACTCGACGACGACACGGTCGGCGCAGGTGCGGATGGTCTCGGCGTAGCGGTTGGCGTGGTGACCGCAGAACGTGAGGTCGCCGCCGCCCGGGAGGAAGGCTCGCACCTTGCCCGCGGCGCCGCACCGGTCGCAGCGCTCGGGCAGCTCGGCTGCGACGGTGACGGTCGGCTCGGAAACGACAATCTGCGTCATCGCGCATCTCCTCTGGGGGGCGGTCACTGGCTCGTGGGGGCGGTCACTGGCTCGCACTCAACGCTACGGCCGCCGGGGCGGCGACTGAAGTTCAGCGACGGTGACGTACGGCTGCCAGTTGGTTGCGTGGCCGGGCAACCGTTCCGCACCGCGGCGTGTCCTTTGTGGATGGTCGCGGTGGGGGTGGTGGTACCGGGATGGCAACCGGTGGCGACCCGGGGTGGCTACGGGTGGTGGGGAGTCTGTGGTGGTGCCCACCCCCGGGCAGTTGTCGTTGTGACGAGGAGAGCCCCCCGTGACTCACCCCCAACCCTCTTTCCGCCGTGCGGTCTCCGTTGCCGTTGCCGCCTTCTGCGCCGCGGCCGGTGTGTCGGCAGTCGTTCCGCCCCCTGCCGCTGCCGCCGCCGGGACGTCGTCGACGGTGCGGGTTGCCGCCTCGGACGACAGTTACGTGTCCTCCGCCCGGCCGACGTACGGATTCGGTGGCAGCGACTCGGTGGTCGCCGGGGCCAAGGGTGGAGACCGGATGACGGGGTTCGTCAAGTTCACCGTCGCCGCCCTGCCGGCGGGGTCGACGGTCGCCAGGGCCGAGGTGAAGCTGTCGCGGGACACCTCGACGCCGTTACCGTCGTCGGTGTCGGTGCGCAAGGTCGGCGCGACGTCGTGGACCGAGGCCGCCCTCACCGGCCGGAACGCCCCCTCGGTCGGCGCGGAGGTCGCCACGGTGAAGCCGGCCGCGTCGGCAGGGTCGGTGTCCTTCGACGTGACGACGGTGGTGGCGAAGGCCGGCACGTACACGTTCGGTGTCACCTCCAGCGCCACCAACGCGATCGCGCGCTTCCAGTCGACGGAGAAGGGCGGCAACGGGCCGCAGCTGATCCTCACGCTCAAGACCCCCGCCCCGACCAGGCCGGTCACGACGCCAGGGACGAACTGCACCGTCGACGCCAAGCTGGTCCCGTCGTGCAACGTGCTG
>NZ_BOPH01000029.1 GCF_016863655.1 Virgisporangium ochraceum | reverse complement strand
CAATGGAGCAACGCGAACGGCTCGTTACCAAGATCCTGGTAACGAGCCGTTGACCTGCTCAAACTCTGGTGGGCGATACTGGGTTTGAACCAGTGACCTCTTCCGTGTCAAATTTGTCCTGGTACCGCTCTGACCTGCGGTTTGAGGAACGGCGCAGGTCGGGCGGTGCGGTACTGAGCCGTAGGGCGCGGCCGGCAGTTGTTCAACGCTGTCGAGGGCCAGTCGACGCTCACACAATCCGCACGACGCTTGAAGCGGATCAAGTCGCAAGATCTCGAAATCGCGGCTGCATAGCGAGAGCGGCCCGACGTCACTGCCACATCATCGTCCGGTCATGGATGCGGCAATAGGTCGGACCTGATGATTTGGTTTGGCTCAACGGCTAACCGACGACGCCGATCATCCGAGGCTTATCACCTCCGTAACGGCCATCACCGAGCCACGCCGAGCGTCCATGGACGAGACTGCCAGGTTAACGGCATTCACGCATGGTCGGCAGGCTTTGAGTGCCGATCCTGAGCCGAGCGCATTATCATTCACGTTTCTGGTGTCGTGAGGGCGGCAAGATGCATTCGCATGTCCGTCGAGGTTCTTGTGAGCTTGGTCCTTGCGCGTGGTTGTTTCAGATGTGTGCGCCAAACGCGAACAGCGTCTGCCGCTCGGCGCGAATCGTGCATCTCGCGTTTGTCGCGCGGACGGAAGGCACCAAACCGGTCAACGGAACTCGAGACCGCACGCCGCCAGCGGCGAAGCGAATGTCGGCGCGTTCCAACGGATGAATACGTCCCAGATCTCAATGGCGCCCGGGTGCTCTGATCTGGCGCGGACAGCGTGGCCTTGCTGATCTGCCGCGGCCGCTATCGATCACATATCCGCAAGTGCCGCGAGGAGTGTGGCCTTGCTGATCTGCCGCATTCCGCTCGTCACCAACGGTGACGGAGGGGGGCGCTCGCAAGCGCCCGGTCATGCCGAGAATAGTGAACACGATCTTGTGGTAGCCCAACCCAGGATCGAGCTACCGGAGAGAAGCCATTTCCGGTAGCTGATGGAACGCGTACGGTCCACCGGCACGTTGGGCTCCGCGTCATCCGGCGCTTGACATGGACGGCACGTTCGACAATGGCGACCCCGGATTCGACAACAAAGAGAGACCGCCAATTGGTGCGGTCGGTCGGGTGCGCTGTTCGCGGTCAGCAGGCAGGCATTGTCGCCATTGGAGACCCCGGAAACACTCTTTCCCATAGACGATCCGTCTACACTCGCGCTCCGTCGACGCACTGGGGGAGGCGCGAGTGGACGGCGGGTACGCGGTCGGTATCGACCTGGGCACGTCCAACACGATTGCGATCGTCCGTTGGCCGGACGGCCGGACCCGACCCGTGCTCTTCGACGGTCAGCCGGTGCTGCCCAGCGCCCTGTTCCTGGACAGCGACGGGAACCTGCGGGTCGGCCGGGACGCCAACCGGATGGCCCAACTCGACCCGGCCCGGTTCGAACCCAACCCGAAGCGACGGATCGACGAGGACGTGCTCTTGCTCGGTGACCGGGAACTGCCGATCGTCGAGGCGCTCGCCGCGCCGCTGCGGGCGGTGGCACGGGCGGTGACCGATGCCGTGGGTCATCTGCCGCCGGCGGTCATCACCTGTCCGGCCATGTGGGGCGCATCGCGGACAGGACGGTTACGTCAGGCGGCCTCGGCAGCGGGGTGGCCCGCGGTGGACCTGATGAGCGAGCCGATCGCCGCGGCCCGCTACTTCACCGGAATGATGCGCCGCCCGGTGCCGGTAGGGTCGACGCTGGCGATCTTCGACTTCGGCGGCGGCACGCTCGACGTGGCGCTGGTTCGCAACGACGGTCCGACGTTCACGGTGGCCGCCAGTGGCGGCGCCGAGGACCTGGGCGGTCTGGACATCGACGCCGCGATCGTCACGCATCTCGGCCCGTCGCTCGCGGTTCAGCATCCCGAGGTCTGGGCGCAGATCAACCACCCGTTGGACGAACTGGGCCGGCGCAACCGGCGAATGTTCTGGGACGACGTCCGGGCGGCGAAGGAGACGCTGTCACGCGCACCGTCCGCCCCGATCCCGGTGCCCGGGGTCAGCGCGTCGCTGCACCTGACCCGCGACGAGTTCGAGCACCTCGCCACGCCGTTGGTCCGGCGGGCGACAGCCGAGCTGACCCGGGCTACGCGTCAGGCCGGCCTCAGCGCCGACCGGTTGGCCGGGATCTTCCTCGTCGGCGGCACCAGCCGTACCCCTCTCGTGGCCCGGCTCCTACACGTGGAGACCGGCGTCGCACCCACCGTCCTCGAACAACCCGAACTGCCCGTCGCCGAAGGCGCGATCGCCGGCCCGGTCACCGGTCCCGCCGGTCCGGCCCGGCCCGCCGGCCCCGTCCAGTCACCCGCCGGCATGCTCGTCTCCGGCGGGCTGCCGGCGGTACCGCGGCACAGCCCGGCGGCGACGCCGCGCCGGGCCGGTGCGGTGCCCTCTGCCATGCCCGTCCCCGCACAGCCACCGCCCGGACGGCCCTTCGGCGCCGCGCCCACCCGGCGGCGTGGAGCGTGGGCGTGGGTCCTGGTGGTCGTGCTCGTCGGCGTGGTCGCCCTTGGCGGCGCCACCTGGCTGTACATCCGCGACTCCGACCCGTTCCGGCCCGATCGAACCGTCACCATCGCCGATCTCGCACCGTCCGGCTACCGGCAGGCCCTGGTGACCTTCGGACCGACGTTCGTCATCGGCGAGCGCGCCGACGGCAGGGCCGAAGTAGTCACCCTCGAGTCCGCTGGGGACTCGACGCGCCGCCAGCGGTCGACGGGCAAGGGTCCGTGGGCCAGCGCGCGGGCGATCGGCTCGTGGATGGCCCTGTTCCCCCGGCCAACGCCGGAAGGTACCCGGACCGTCGAGGTCTTCGACGGGACTCGGCACGCGACTATCGAGCTCGCTAAGGGCGAGGACATCATGTTTCCGTCCGGCGGACACGACCGGCTGCATTACGTCGTCTTCGCGGCGGCGACCGGCACGTTGCGGTCCGGCGACACCGCCAGCCCTGAGCCACGCCAGGTGAACGCTCCACCCGGCGCGACCCTGGCCGGCAGCTTCAACGTCGACAGTAACGGCGTCACGGTAGCCGGCCCCGACGGAAGGGTGTACTCATTCACCGTTGGCAACCCACGCGTCGCCATCGCCCCGACGCCGGTACCGCCGGGCCATCCGGGTGCCCTGTTTGTCCACGATCACCAGGCGGGAGTCACCTGGTATGCGGAGAACAAAGCCGGGTACCAGGTGTTCCGGAACGGTACGGCGGTGTTCAAGGGTGCACCCGATCGCACGCCGGTCCGGATCGCCATGTGCCGACCGAAGCAGCCGGAGCTCTGCGTCTTCGACGAGGTGAACAACGCTGCCACGACGACCGGCCTGACCGTGTACCGCTTTCCCGAGGTACCCGACCTCGTCTCAGTCCCGCACGCCGCCGCCGTTCCCACCGCGTCGACGGCGACGGTCCTGATCGTGCCGACCTTGGCGTTCGGGTCCGCGGGCTCGATCACCGTCAACGCGCGCGGCCCCGCGACCACCTTCGACGGAACCCTCCTGCAGGTCTACGACAACGACGCCGTGCTCGTACCGAGCCGCCCGGTCAAAGGGGCGGCGACGGCCGACTGGGCCGCCACACCGCAGTCGATCACCATCATGCAGGTGGACCTGAACACCGGGAGCCGCAAGAAACTCGAAACCGTGACGGCGCGGCCCGGCAGCTGCGGTGCGGCCAACGGCCGGATGGCATGTGCCGGCCGCGACGACTTCACAGTGTGGCGGTTGAGACTCTGACCGGCACGCGACGGACGGTCGCAACGTCACCGTCCCGAATGGCTCGGCCCAGATACATGCCACTGTGAGCTCGATGCGTGACGGTAACGGCGATCGGATGGGGTGACGCACCGGATCGCGGGGAGAGCGCCCATGTCGTGCGCCCACCGCCGGACGTTCCGGGCAGCGGCCGAGGGTGCGAATCCTCTCGTCCCACGAGTTGGCCACCCGTCGAATCCAATAGTTGCCGACTTCCCGGCAGCGGGCGATCGGCCGGCGAGGCGATCCCGCTCGACCTGCGGGCTGGCGAACCGGTCGTGCTCTACTCCAGCCCACCGACCCCGTCGATCTGTTCTGCACCGGCGAGGTCGCCGGGCCGACGTCAAGGTCTTCGAGGTCGACTACACGTTCACGTTCTTCAGCGGCCAGCGGTCCTGGGCGGCCCACTCCGAGATCGTGTCCGACCGCACCGGCAAGGGCAGCCTGGAGTGCTCCGGTCCGGCCGGGGTCACGCTGGCGATCGCCCAGGTGCCCGACAACGGGCACCTGCTGCGCAACGGTCAAGCCGTACTGTTCGGTCACACAGATCGAAGCACGATTGCCCGGGGCGGCCCGATGGCGGCGCGTCGAGATCATCAACGCGCTCGGCGTAGCCGCTGTCGGCGCTTGATCACGTTTCCGGATCTGGCCGCGAGGAGCGCGGCGTCCGGATTTGCGCTCGATCCACTTCCCTGTAACCGGAACAGTTAAGAATGATCTTGATTGACGATGGGTGGCGGGCCGATATTCGGTCCCAAGCCGTACCGAAACTGGCGTTCCGAAACGGCAGTAAGGTGACAACTCCGGTACGATTTCGCCCCGTGGCTTCCACTGCCAGTCGCCCCGACGCCCGGCTGGGCCTCGGCGATGCCCGGGTTTCGGCCACGAAACAGAGCCTCGAACGGCAACTCGACGCCGTGGCCGCCGGCGGCATCACCGGCGACCGGATCTTCACCGGCGACGGGCTGGCCGCGCTCCTCACGTACGCCCTCGCCGGCGACACGATCGTGGTGTACACCCTCGACCGACTCGGCCGGAACCTGCGCGAAGTCCCTAATCTCGTCCATGACCTCGCCGAGCGCCACATCGGCGTGCGGTCTCTGGCCGACCCGTTGCCGATCAGTACCGCCGCTGAGGGCATGGGCCGCGTCGCCTTCCTCCTGCTGGCCCGGTTCGCCGAGATGGAACGCGCCTTCACCGCCGAACACGCCCACGCCGTGGCCGCCGGCCGTCGCGTCTGCCGCCCCGCCGCCCATCCCGACAACAAGATCAAATACGGCCGGCTCTTTGAAGCCCAGGGCATCAGCCTCGGCAACATCGCCGCCGAGACAGGCGTCCCCGAGACCTCACCACGCTGGAACCTCGTCTTCGCGGATCCCGCATCGGCGGCGGGAGATACGAGGTGACCGGCGACCAGGAGTCTGCTGTTCTCACGACCGTGCGCCCCGGACAGATCGTCACCGGCACGGTGACCGAGATCGCGCCTTTCTCCGTCACCTTCGTCGATATCGGAGGCATTACCGCGCACATCAACCTCCCCGAACTGTCCTGGCGCCACGTCAACCACCCCGCCGACATCGTGGCCGTGGGACAGCAGATCTCCGCCGAGGTCCTCGATGTCGACCTCGAACGTGTACGAGTAGCCCTGTCCCTCAAGAGCCTCCAGGCGGACCCACTGCTCGATGTCCAAGTCGGCACGATCGTCACCGGCCCCGTCACCAAGCTGTTGCCCTTCGGCGCGTTCGTCCGAGTCGAAGACCTGGCCAACGGTTTCGAAGGACTGCTCCACAAGTTCTGGCTGTACGAACGGGCGGTCACGGAGGGGGACCTGGTCAAAGTAAAGATCATCAACGTCGACGTCACCCGCCGCACGATCGAACTCCGCCTCGCCGAAGAGTGACCACAGTGTCGAGCTCTTCGACACAGGTCGCGAGGATTCGTGTCCTCTCGGGGTCAAGGTGCCCCCCATTGCTCAGCCACGTGCTGACGCAGCCGGCGGTGTCGAAGTCGAGGAGGACCACCTCGATGTCGCCGACCCGGGCACCTCGTAGGAACGGCGGAAACCAGCGACCGTAGTGGGCCTGCCACATCCTGGCGATGTCCTGTTGCGGTACAGCCACCGAACAATCAACCGGCCGGGGCGTGGCAAGCCATCGCGGACTGCCGCTCGTGATCACCGTACGGGAGTTGCTCGAGGCTGTCGACGACAGAGGCGGCGAGCGGACCTGGACACGCCGCCATGGTCAGGTTCACGGATTTGCCGCCGAGCGGGCGGCGACATTCCGCAGAACCTTGAGGCCAGAGACGTCGGCGTGATTACCGTCGCGACGGTAGCGGCCTTCCGACACTCGCTCCAGATCGTCATTGAGCCACCCCGGGGATCTTGGAGGCCGGGTTATGTGGCGCCGATCGACGCCGGGGTGATGGTCTGAGCGTAGTACTGGTGCTCGTACTCGATCGGTGGCATGTCGCCGATCGAGGTGTGGATCCGGGCGTTGTTGTACCAGGAGATCCACTCGTAGATCGCGATCTCGGTCTGCGCACGCGTCTTCCACGGCCCGCGCCGGTGGATCAGCTCGGCCTTGAACGTGCCGTTGAGTGCTTCGGCCATCGCGTTGCCGTACGAACCGGCCACGCTACCAACGGATGGCATCACTCCGACGTCGGAAAGTCTTATCGTGTAACGGATCGACGTATATTGCCCGGATTCAACCGGTGGTCGCAACACCGTTGCTTTGGGCAGACAGTAGCAGTTCGTTGATTGCCTCGGCCGGTGTCTTCCAGTGGAGTGTCTTACGCGGGCGGCTGTTGAGTGTGGCAGCTACGGCATCGAGGTCGTCACGGCTCCACCGTGCCAGGTCGGTTCCCTTCGGGAAGTACTGGCGGAGCAGGCCATTGGTGTTTTCGTTCGTGCCGCGCTGCCAAGGGCTGTGCGGGTCGGCGAAGTAGACCTCGATACCGGTGTTGACCTTCAGCTGGGCGTGCTGGGCGAGTTCCTTCCCGCGGTCCCAGGTGAGGGTCTGACGCAGGTGATCTGGCAGGGTGGTGATCGTGACGGTGATCGCGTCCCGGACGGCTTGGGCGCCACGGCCGGCCAGCGCCGGACCGTTCTTCACGCGTTCCTCGGCGCCGTAGCCGTCCATGGGTGGCAGGTGCAGCAGCATTGTGAACCGGGTGGTTCGCTCGACGAGTGTCCCGATCGCGGACCGGTCGGTTCCGATGATCAGATCACCTTCCCAGTGCCCAGGAACTGCGCGGTCGTCGACCTCGGCGGGCCGTTCGCTGATCATCACCTCGGGCGTGACGTGACCGCCGGCCCGTTGCCGCGCCCGAGCCCGTGGAACGCGCAAGGCTCGGCCGGTGCGCAGACACGCGACCAGGTCCCGTTTCAACGCCCCACGCCCCTGGATGAACAAGGACTGGTAAATCGCCTCCGGCGAGATGCGCATGGACTCATCATCCGGGAAATCAACCCGGAGCCGGTTGGAGATCTGTTCCGGGCTCCACGCGGTGGCCCAGCGCCGGTCCTGCCGATGCGGCTTGTTCCGCCCCTTCCACGGCGCCGTTACCGGCCCCTGCGCCGGCCTGCCGTCGAGATGGTGAACCTCACCTGCCAACCGCTGCTGCACGTACTCGCGTAGCCGGTCGTTGGAAACCAGTTTCGCTGTCTTGGGACGGCGGGCGACCAACTCTGCCTTCCATTGCGCGACCGATGCCCGGTAGTCCAGCTTCGCTCCCCGAGTTGCAGCGTTGCGGCGCAACTCCCGCGAAATCGTCGACGGATCGCGGCCCAACCGCCGGGCGATCTCCCGCACGCCGACGTTGCGGGCCTTCAACACGGCGATCTCCTCTCGCTCGGTGAACGACAAGTACCGGCCCTTGAGCGCAGACACCATGAACAACGGCATCCCGCCACGCTGCCGGAACCACCGACCCCCGGCCGCCTGCGACACGCCGACCGCAACCGCCGCATCCTCACTGCTCAAGCCCCTGGCGATCTCACGCCAGAACCGGCGCTCGACCTCTCGCCGAAGCGCCGGCGCACCCGGCGACTTCATCGGCGACCTGCCCGTCAACGCCTTCATCCACCCGGCCGGCCTGCCCATTGCCACCTCCACACCCGAGGTGTTGCGACCACCGGTTGAATCCGGGCAGATAACCGCTGTAAGGGTGCAAGCGGAACTCCCTGTCCGCTCACAGAGGAGGAGGCGGCGCT
The DNA here is from genome assembly GCF_016863655.1 of Virgisporangium ochraceum. Lineage (GTDB taxonomy): Bacteria > Actinomycetota > Actinomycetes > Mycobacteriales > Micromonosporaceae > Virgisporangium > Virgisporangium ochraceum. The sequence continues at coordinate 34,465 of NZ_BOPH01000029.1, read as the reverse complement.
CAAACGTCGGGCCGACGAGATGATGGCGAAGTTTGGCACGGCGCGGGAGGTGTGTTTCTTGTTTGGCTTGTACTGCGCAGATCTGCCTGAGCGGCTGGGTCCCCATGAAATTGCTTGGTGTCGCATGTTGGGCATTGACTGTGTGGCCGCCAAGACGGCACTAGAACTGGCGGAAGAAATCTCTGGCGGGGTACCGCGCAGCGGCGATCCATTTGATCCGGACTGGAACGCCCGGCACCACGGATTGTGGATGGCGATTCTGGTTGCACAGGGTATTTCGCCTGATGACGCTCGCCTTCTCGCCGTAGCCCATGAACTTGACGGACCGAGATCTGGAGCCCCCACCTACGGAAGCACAGATTCCAGAATTGACATGCGAAACAATGAGATGGGTATCAAGATCGGACTCGCGGCTCGCGAGAAAGTCGAAAATTCGCCGGATCACCCCGGCCTGGGGGAGATCCGGGGCGGGGAAGGGCAGATGCGGAAGGCGGCAGAAGCCGCGATCGAAATGGTCATGGCCGCGGTCGACGCCGGAGGTTGCAGTAGGGTCGGATGCTTCGATATGTCACGGCGTGGCTAGGCTCATCAGCATGCGCAGGTGGGCACTATTTACTGTACTCGGCCTCTGTCTCGCCGCGGGCACGGCGTGCACGGAACAGCGGGCGTTAGACGACGTGAAAGATGCCTGTACGTTCTTCGGGCAGCTCCGTGTCGACCGAGAGAAGGTCGTGGTGGACCGAGCCGAGATCGAACGGAGGCTGGATGAAGCGGTGGACGCCGCAGGGAAGGCCGCCGATAAGGATGCGGAATGGTCCAATTTTGAGCGGCAGTTGAAGGATTTGCGTGCGTCGGCGGGCGATCCGCAACAGTATGATCAGCTCGAGAGTGAGATATGGACGGTATGTGCCCCATTAGTCGGGACCTGAAGCGGCGGGCCTGCGTTCCTCCCTGCCGCTCGGACGTGGCGTAGCCGAGCATCTGCCGTGAATGCAGGTCCGACACCGTTGCCAGATACAGCTTCCCTTCGTCGGTGACGATCTCGATCAGGTCCCGCACAACACCACATCCGGGGCGGGTGCGGTGAACCGGTGGCTCACTAGGGTCCGGTGCCACCGGCCGCTTGCCCTGGTAGTCAGGTCGCACCGCTGGGTTCGGCCAATCGGGCCGACGGCCCTGCGTCGAGGGCAGGCACTCGTCAGTGGTTGGATGCGGGTCTTGCGATGTCGACCAATAGGCGAGCCCAAGTCGGGAATTCCGAGCGACGACAGTCGAAGCCATCACAATCACGTGTTGGCGAATGGTGGTCGGCGGTCACTACGCTGACCCAACAGCGTAGTTCACCGCCGATCCTCAAACGGACGTAGTCCGCGTGATACGGAACCGCGCGAGACGATAAATCAGGATTTCGTTCCACGGGTTCGATAACGGTCGTTATGTCGCCTCGGATCGACCAATCGCCGGACCTGACGGGGCGTCGGCGGCGGCGGGGTCGGATTTCGGTGCCCCATTGCTGACTAGCTCGAGGACCTGGTGGGCATCGAGGGCGGCCAGCTCCACGCGGCGCTCGTCGATGACCAGGATCATGGTTATCTGCCGGCTCGCGAGGCTGGGGGCACGGTCGACCAGCTCACCTGCCCGGTGCCGGCTTCTGGCGCGGTCAGTCAGGTCGAGTACGGCCAGCGCCGCTGACGGGATCGACAGTAAGAGCTCCTAACTCTTTGAGGTTCTGAGGCGTCGCCAGCAGATGATTGCGCAGCCGAGTCGGAGGAGTGCTTCGTGGATGTCGTCGCGGACTTCCCAGCGGATGCGTAGGCGTCGGAACCAGTGCAGCAAGGCGTGGGTCTGTTCGACGTGTGGGGCTCGTAAAGTCGGTTCGGGCTATGCGGCCTGGGTGTATTCGTTGATGAGGCCGCCGAGAACCTGCCGTCCTTTGATCTTGCCGGTGGGCGGCGGGTTACTGGCTGACGGTGGGTTCGGTGGTCGCTGGGCGAGGGCGCGGTGTGGCCGATGCCCGTTGTAGTGGGTGGTGTACTCGCCCAACACCATGGTCAGGTGCCGTTCGTTGGCGATGAGGATCCGGTCGGTGCACTCCCGGCGTACGGTGGCGACCCAGCGCTCGGCGAACGCGTTCGCCCGTGGCGCCTGGGACGGGGTTCGGATCACCTGGATGCTGGCGGCGGTGAATACCGTGTCGAACCCGGCGGTGAACTTGCTGTCCCGGTCACGGACCAGGAACCGCAGATTGTCGAAATGGTGGTCGAGGTCCATGAGCAGGTTGCGGGCCTGCTGGGTGACCCAGGCACCGGTCGGGTGCGCGGTGACGCTGATGACGTGGACCCGGCGGGTCGCCAGTTCCAGGAAGAACAGGACGTAGATCCGCTTGAGGAACACCGTGTCGACGGTGAAGAAGTCGCGGGCCAGGATGGCGTGCGCCTGGGCTGTCAGGAACTGCTTCCAGGTCGGGCCGCTGCTCGTCGGCGCCGGGTCGACACCGGCCCGGTGCAGGATCTTCCACACCGTGCTGGCCGCCACCTGGTAGCCCAATCCGACGAGTTCACCCTGCAGCCGGCGGTGTCCCCAGGTCGGGTTCTCGGCGGCCAGGCGCAGTACCAGCTTGCGGATCTCACCGGCGAGCGGTGGGCGCCCGCGAGGCCGGTGCGGGTTAGGTCCAATGCCGGGCCAGGAGTTGGCGGTGCCACCGCAGCAGGGTGGCCGGGGTGACGAAGAACGCCGACCACCGGGCGCGGGGGAGTAGCCGGGACAACGCCGCCAGCAGAACCCGGTCCGCGGGTCGCGGGTCCGGGCGGTGGACCTGCCGGCGCAGCACCGCCACCTGATGACGCAGGACCAGCAGTTCAACGTCCTTGGCGCCGCCGTCGCGGGCGAGCTGGGTCAACAGCTGGAGGATCTGACGCAGGAGCAGGTAGATCAGCGAGGCGCTCATGGTCGGATGGTCGCCGTGACCGAGAGGCGGTCGCCAGACAAGTTCGCACGTCACAGCCGCCGAACCGCATTTTCGAGCCCCACAGGACAATGCCAGTGTCGGTACCGGGATGATGTTGTGCTCCCAACGTAACGGACACAATGCGAACGGCTCGTTACCGATACTCTGGTAACAAGCCGCTGACCTGCTGAAACTCTTGGTGGGCGATACTGGGTTTGAACCAGTGACCTCTTCCGTGTCAAGGAAGCGCGCTCCCACTGCGCCAATCGCCCGTTATATGCCCGTTGGAACGGGTTCGAGGTGGAGACGGGATTTGAACCCGTGTACACGGCTTTGCAGGCCGTTGCCTCGCCTCTCGGCCACTCCACCGAGGCTGGCCTCCGAGCGGACGACGGGACTCGAACCCGCGACCCTCACCTTGGCAAGGTGATGCGCTACCAACTGCGCTACGTCCGCATTGCCATCCGGTACACCCGGTGACGGTTGGAAACTCTAGCCTAGCCCCGCACCCCATGCCAAACCGGTTACCCCTTTGGCGCGTCGCACCCCCGTGACCAGGCACGACAGGCCGTTGCCACAAGACCAGCAGCCAGGCCGCAAGAAGAGTCAGGCCACAAGACCAGCAGCCAGGCCGCAAGGAGAGTCAGGCCACAAGACCAGGCAGCCAGGCCGCAAGGAGAGTCAGGCCACAAGACCAGGAGCCAGGCCGCAAGAGAAGACAGGCCACAAGACCAGCAGCCGGGCCGCAAGAAGAGTCAGGCCGCAAAAGAGACAGGCCGTCCGAAGTCTCACCCGGGCGCCGCGGTCAGCCCGGCACACCCCCGTAGCCCCGCGAACCGGGCCTCCAACCGTTCCGCCGCCGCTCCGCTCAACGGCACAGGCTGGCCCGTCGCCGAGATGGCCGCCGGCACCAGGTCCCATCCCAGGACGTCCCGGCCCCTGATGGTCAGCAGCAGAACCCCCGTCTCCGTCGACCGGGAGGTGCCGTACCACACGAAGTTGCCCATCCCGTAGGCCACGAACGTGCGGCCCGACCAGCCGACGCCCTGAAGGACGTGGGCGTGGGCCCCCAGCACGATGTCGACCCCGGACTGCACCAGGATCGCCAGGAAGTCCTTCTGGCGTTGGCTCGGGCAGCCGTCCCCCTCCGGTCCCCAATGGTTGAACGCGACCACGACGTCGGCCTGGGTCCGGGCGGCCGCGACCGCCGCACGGACCCGGGCCGCGTCGAACGAGAGCGCCACGCCGGGACGGTCGTCCCTGGCGCCCCACGTCTCCGCGAGGGTGGTGATCTGGCTGAAGCCCAGCACGGCGACCCTGGTGCCGCGGACCGTGGTGACCCACGGCGCGTAGGCCGCCCGGGCGTCGCGCCCCGCGCCGAAGACGGGCATGCCCGCCGCGGCGGCGGCGTCGAGGGTGTCGGCCAGGCCGACCTGCCCGTAGTCGAGGACGTGGTTGTTCGCCAGCGAGACGGCGTCGACGCCGGCCGCCCGCACCGCCGCGTACGCGCTCGCCGGCGCGCGGAAGTGGAACTCCTTGGGCTCGGGCGTACCCCGCTCGGTGACCGCGGTCTCCAGGTTGAGCACCGCCACGTCGGCGCCCTGCAGCACGGGGGCCAGGGGACCGATCGCGGTGGCCGGGTCGCGCAGGAGCGGCGCGGTGCGGCCGGTGAAGTGCACGTCCCCGGCGACGGCCAGCGTGAAGGGGGAGGGCGAAGGAGAGGGCACGGGAGAGGGAGAAGAGGAGGGCACGGCGGGAGGGGAGGCGGGAGGGGAGACGGAGCGCCGCGGTTCGGTACAGGCCGCGGCACACATCAGGGGGACCAGCATGAGCGCCGCCCATCGCCGCATGGTCACAGCCTAGGACAGCGTGGCGCGGGCGAGCTCGGCCAGCGCGGCGCTGATCCGGGCGGGCCCGTACCCGAGGGTCCCGCGTTGGTGCCGGTACAGGTCCGGCGCGAGCGGGGCGAGCAGCACGTCGGTGAGGACGTCGGGGTCGGGCGCACCCGCGTCGTGGGCCAGCGCGCGCACGTGCGTGCGCCAGAAGCCGTAGGCGCCGGTGGCGTACCGGGACGCGCCGACCTCGGTCGCGAGCGCCAGGTGACCGTGGGTCTCCAGCAGGTCGACCATCGCCGCGTAGAAGGCGGCCAGCCGGTCGGCCGGTGGGGCGCCCGGACCCAACGGGGGGTCACCGCGGATCATCCGCTCCTGGAGGGCGCGCTCGTGCTCGTCGAGGAGGGCGACCGCGATCGAGGCCCGGTCGGGGTAGCGGCGGTACAGCGTCGCCCGGCCGACGCCGGCGGCGCGGGCGATGTCGTCCATGGTCGTGTTGCCGGCGCCGTTCTCGGCGAAGAGGCGGGCGGCCGCGGCGAGCACACGGGCCCGGTTGCGCGCGGCGTCGGCCCGTTCCATCCCGCCACATTAAAGGACAGACCGTCCACTTGCTTGTCAGCACCGGAGAGTCGACCTAGATTAAATGGACACTGCGTCCACTTAGGGGCCGACGATGATCTTCGCCGCACTCGCCATCGGGTGCCTGCTGGCCGTGCAGGCGTCGGCCAACGTCCAGTTGGGTGCGGCTCTCCGCAGCCCGTACGGCGCCTCGACCGCGCAGCTTCTCGTCGCGACCGGCATCCTCGCCGTACTCGCCACGGTGGCGGGCGCCGTCGCCGCGCTCGGCGGGCTGGCCGGCGTCACCTGGTGGCATCTCCTGGGTGGACTCGCCAGCCCGCTCTACATCACCAGCGGCATCCTGCTGTTCCCGCGGCTCGGCGCGGTGCTGTCGATGGGCCTGTTCGTCACCGGTCAGGTCTTCGCGTCGCTCGCGCTCGACGCCGGTGGCCTTCTCGACGTGCCGCGCCGGCCGCTGTCGCCCGCCACGGCGGCCGGCGCCCTGGCCGTGCTCGCCGGGATCACCGTGATCGTGGTGGCGCAACGGGCGGGCGGGGTGCCGGCGGCGCGGCCGGGCTGGCTCGCGCTGGGCCTGGTGGCCGGCGCCGCGCTGCCGGTTCAGGGCGCGGTGAACGCGCGGCTACGCGCCGACCTCGGTGCGCCGCTGGCCGTCGGGCTGGTCAGCTTCACGGTCGCCACGCTCGCGATCGCCGCGGTGCTGGGAGTGCTGCTGGCGTCGGGTCGCACGCCGCGGCCCCGGGTCGGCGCGCTCGGCGCGGTGCCGTGGTGGGGCTGGCTCGGTGGCGCGTGCGCCGCGGCGTACGTGACCGGGACGTTCCTGCTGATCCCGCGCATCGGTGCCGCCACGACGATCGCCCTCACGGTCACCGGGCAGCAGGTCGCGTCGGCGCTGATCGACCACCGTGGACTGTTCCGGCTGCCCCGCCGTCGCCTCACCGCCGCGCGGGCCGCCGGACTCGCCCTCCTCGTGGCCGGATGCCTGCTGGCTCAGTAGCGCTCCGCCAGGTGCTCCCGACCGGCGGGCGGCTCGTAGGAGTCGGGCCAGTAGTCGACCACCCGCGTGATGAGCCCGGTGCCGCCGACCTCCAGCCACACGCACGCGTCCTGACGCTCGTCGCCCACGCGGGTGTCGAGCCACAGCGCCGCGAAGCGGCCGTCGGCCACCACCCGCCGGACCGCGAGGTGCCAGTCGCCGGGGTACTCGGTGTTGAAGCGCAGGAACGCGTCGCGGCCCCGGATCCGCTCGCGGGTCTGCGGCATCTCGTACACCACGTCGGCGTCGAGCAGCGCGGCGACGCCGGGCCAGTCGCGCGCCTCCAGGCGCGCCACGTACTCCGACGACACGTGCCGGGTCTGTGCGGTCTCGTCCATCCTGGCAACGTAGCGGGCGGGTCTGACAGAAAAACCACAGGACTCTGGGAGCCGGAACCGAGGGTCGTCACAGGATTCCTTGTGGATCGGCCGGAAGCATCCGACGGCATGACAACGCGCCGTCTCCTCCTCTCGGTGGCCGGCGCCGGCGCGCTGGCCACCACCGGTGCGCTGGCTCGCGCCGGCGCACCGGCCGGGTTCACCGGACGCGCCCACCGGCGACAATTGTCCACAGTGGACCAGCCCCGCCGGTTCGGCGCCGTCGTCGCCGCCGCAGCCGACCCGACCGCCGCCGTCGCCGAGGCCCGGTGGCAGCAACGCGTTTCGGCTTTGACCGCCGCGCTCGCCGCGGAGCCCGTCGACCTGGCCGTCGCCGCGCTCGACCGCCGCACCGGCCGCGCCTACGGCTACGCCGGCACGAAGCAGTTCCGCACGGCGAGCATCGTGAAGGTCGACATCCTCGCGACCTTGCTACACGAGGCGAGCCGCGAGGGCCGGTCACTGTCGACCAGCGAACAGCGGCTCGCCGCCGCGATGATCCGCCACAGCGACAACGACGCCGCCTCCACGCTGTGGCGCCGCACCGGCGGAATCGCCGCCACCACACAGGTTTTCGGGCTGACGTCGACCAGGCAGGGCGCCGACGGCGACTGGGGCGAGACCTCGACAACCGCCGAGGACCAGCTCCGGCTCCTCGCACACCTGGCCGATCCGCGCGGAGCCGTGCCCAACGGCGCCTACGTCCTCGACCTCATGGCCACCGTCGCCGACGACCAGAACTGGGGCGTCTCGGCGGCGGCCGCCGCCGGCGAACGCACCGCCCTGAAGAACGGCTGGTACCCCACCTCCGACGGCTGGATCCTCAACAGCGTCGGCCGCATCAACGGCGCCGCGACGGATCTGCTCATCGCCGTCCTCTCGCGCGGCCACCGGTCCTACACCCCGGGCATCCGCGCCGTCGAGGGCATCGCCGCCCGCACCCGCGCGGTCGTCGGCGGAGAAGACCCGTAGGAGACGCGCATGCGGGCGGCCGGCTACGTCCGCTCGCCCTGTGCGCGTACAGAACGCGGGACCCTCACGCGCGGCCGGTTCCCGGAGGTCGCCGACGCCGCTCGGCGGGTCCGGCCGCCGGGATTCCCTGTGCGCGGCCGTGGTCGCCGGCGTACAAACGACCGATGAACGAGGACCTGGCACGCGCCATCATCGACGGGAACAGCTACCTGACGCTCGCCACCGCCGACACCGACGGCCGCCCGTGGGCCACGCCCGTCTGGTTCGCCCACGACCGGTACACCGACTTCCTCTGGCTCTCCCGCCCGACCACGCGGCACTCGGCCAACATCGCCGCCCGGCCGGAGGTCGCCATCGTCGTCTTCGACTCGACCGTGCCCATCAACCAGGGCCGGGCGGTGTACGTCGAGGCGGTGGCCGACGGGGTTCCGGCCGCCGAGGTCGAGGGGGCGTTGCGGGTCTTCTCGGCCCGGTCGGTGGCCGACGGCGGCGGCGACTACCCGACCCAGCCGGCCGGCTTCCGGCTCTACCGGGCCCGCGCGGTGACGCACTACGTGCTCGACGAGCACGACAGCCGGGTCCGGGTCGACCTGGGATGACGGCCCGTCCACCCGACGACCGGCTACCCGACGACCGGCTACCCGACGACGGAGCCGTCGGTGCGGATCCGGCTCCAGGGGCCGGCGTAGCTCGTCGTCGGGTCGTTGAGGATGACCTCGGCGATCCCGTCCCGGAACGGCCGCACCGACCGGAACCGCTTGCCCAGCGGGATCAGCCACGTCCCCGCGCGGTCGACCAGGCCGTACGAGTACGGGCTGCCCTCCTGGCGCTCGACCCAGACGAGGTCGAGATCCCCGGCGGTGTACGGCTTCTGGTCGTATCCGCCGTCCACCGAGTAGTCGACGAGGCGGTGCGGGTCGTCGTCCCACTCGGGGGAGACGTCGGCCAGCCGCGTTTCCTGGCGGGTCAGCTCGCCGGCGAGCCACTCCGTGAACGTGGCGTGGGCTACCTCGCGGGCCATGCCGTTCTCCACCAGCCAGACGGCCGGCCCGCCGGCACGGTCGGCGCCGTCGGCCGGGCCGAACGCGTAGCCCTCGATCTCGGACAGGTCCCACGCGGCGAACAGCGCGAAGAGGCACCTCGTCGGCCCACCCTCCGTCGCCTCCGGCCACTCGTCGTCGGGACCCGGTAGGTCGACGGACCGGCTCTCCATCGCCTCCGGCGGCAGGAACGAGAACCCCTCCCGGTCGTAGTAGCCGAACCCGAGCACGGGGTACCCCACCTCGGCGACGAACGCCCGGTAGTCGGCGGGCAGCAGGTGGGACACGTCGGCCCCGTGGCGGTGCTCGACGGACCGGGCGTAACGCAGCTGCCGCGGTGCGTACCCCAGACCCCGGCCGAGCCCGCGCTCCACCACCGTCCGCTCGAACTGGCGCCACCGCGTCACCGCATCCGTCACGGTGCGAAGGGTAGCGGCCATGATGGGTCCGCAGGCGACCGGGAGAGAAGGGTGGGGGCATGACAGGGTGGAGTTCGCGAGCCGTTCACGCAGACGCGGAGGTGCCCCGCGCGGCCGGTGCGGTGTCGCCGCCGATCGTCCAGTCGTCGACGTTCGCGGCGGACTCGGCGCAGGAGTTCACCGAGCGCGCGCTGGAACGGCGCGGCAGCGGCTTCTACACGCGCTACGGGAACCCGAACCACGCCCAGGTCGCCTCGGTGCTCGCCGACCTGGAGGGCGCGGAGACCGCGATGGTCTTCGCCTCCGGCATGGCCACCATCACCACGGCGGTGCTCGCGCTGGTGCGGTCGGGCGACCACGTCGTGGCGCAGCAACGGCACTACGGCGGCGTGCCCTCGCTGCTGCTGAACCTGCTGCCGAAGTTCGGGGTGCACTGCACGCAGGTCGACCAGACGGACACGGAGGCGTTCGCGGCGGCGATGCGGCCGGAGACGCGGCTGGTCCTGGTGGAGTCGCCGAGCAACCCGCTGCTGGACATCACCGACCTGCGCGCGGTCTCCGCGCTGGCCCGCGACGCCGGCGCGCTGACCATCGCCGACAACACGTTCGCCACCCCCGTGAACAGCCGGCCGCTCGCGTTCGGGGCGGACCTGGTGTGGCACAGCGCGACCAAGTACCTCGGTGGTCACAGCGACCTGTCCGCCGGTGTCCTCGCCGGACCGGCCGACGTGCTCGACCGGGTCTGGGACACGGCCATCATCACCGGCGCCGTCCTCGGCCCGGTCGACGCCTGGCTGCTGCTGCGGGGACTCCGGACCCTGCCGCTGCGGGTCCGCCAGCACAACAGCAACGGTTTGGCGCTCGCACACGCGATGAGAGCGCACCCGGCGGTCGCGGCGGTCCACTACCCGGGCCTGCCGGACCATCCCGCGCACGGGGTCGCGGCCGCGCAGATGGACGGCTACGGCGGCGTGGTGAGCGTGGAGCTCGCCGGCGGCTACGACGCTGCCGACCGCTTCATCGACGGCCTGCGCCTGGCCCGCCGGGCCGCCAGCCTCGGCAGCGTCGAGACCCTGGTCGTCCACCCCGCGACGATGTGGCAGGCCATCCTGCGGCCCGACCAGCTCGGTGACGCCGCGATGAGCCCCGGCCTGGTCCGCGTGTCCGCCGGCATCGAGGACACCGACGACCTCGTCGACGACGTCATCCGGTCTCTGGACGCTCTTCCGGGCTGATCGGGTCGGCCGCGGCGAGGAGGCGCCGGACCAGGCCGTGGAACTGTTGCTGCTGGTTGCCCGTGAGCACCGGGTCGAGCGTGGCCGCGAGGTCGGTGGCGTAGGTCCGGGTCGCCGCGGCCAGGGCCCGGCGGCCCTTCGGGGTGAGCACGATCCGGCTCGCCCGCCGGTCGGCCGGGTCGGCGACGCGGCGGACGAGGCCGGCCGACCCGATTCGGTCGACCAGCTTGCTGGTGCCACCGACGGTGACCCGCAGCAGCGTGGCCAGGTCGCCGATGCGCAGGCCGCGGTCGGGCGACCGGGAGATCATGTGCAGGGCCTCGAAGTACGCCAACGGCAGGTCGTGGCTCCGCTTGAGCCCGGCGTCGACCCGGTTCCAGAGCAGGATCTCCAGCCGGACCAGATCGGTGAGCCACTGGACCCGGTCCTCCGGCTGCGTCATGCCGGGATCCTACATATATTCCGTGGAATATTGTTCCCCGGCACGTAGTTGGGGTGGGCATGCGTGCCGTCGTGTTGACACAGCCCGGTCCCGTCGAGAACCTGCACCTCCGGGACCTTCCCGTGCCCGAACCGCGGCCGGGATGGGTGCGGATCGCGGTGAAGGCGTTCGGACTCAACCGGTCGGAACTGCACCTGCGGCTGGGCTACGCCGAGGGCGCGCGGCTGCCCGTGGTGCCCGGCATCGAGGCGGTCGGCATTGTCGACGCCGCGCCGGGCACCGACCTCGAGCGCGGCCAGCAGGTGGCCGCGCTCATGGGCGGCATGGGACGCACGTACGACGGCGGCTACGCCGAGTACACCGTGGTTCCCCGCGGCCAGGTGATCCCGTTCCGGTCCGACCTGCCGTGGGACGTCCTCGGCGCGGTGCCGGAGACCCTGCAGACCGCCCACGGGTCGCTCACCACCGGGCTCGACCTGCGGGCCGGGCAGACCCTCCTGATCCGCGGTGGCACGTCGGCACTCGGCTACGCCACCGCCGCCCTGGCCCGCGACCTCGGCGCCACGGTGCTGGCCACCACCCGCCAACGCGACCGGCTCGACGATCTCGCCGCCCACGGCGTCGACCACCCGATCCTCGACGACGGCGACGTCGCCGCGCGGGCCCGCCGGATCGCGCCCGACGGCGTCGACGCCGCGCTGGAACTGGTCGGCACGCCCACCCTGCCCGACACCCTGAACGCCACGCGGGTGCACGGAACCGTCTGCTTCGCCGGCATGCTGTCGAACGAGTGGACCGTCCCCGAGTTCTACCCCATCGGCTACCTGCCCCGCGGAGTCCGGCTCAGCGCCTACGGCGGCGACGCCTCCGACCTGCCTCCCGCGGTCCTGCAGACGATCCTCGACCGGATCGCGGCCGGAACCTTCGCGCTGTGGCCGACCACGGTCTACCCCCTCGACCGGATCCGCCGGGCCCACCACGACATGGAGACCAACGCGGTCAGCGGCAAGCTCGTCGTCCGCACGACCGACGGTCCGTGACGGGCGGCGCACCCGCGGGCGCCCGACGCCGGAGGGTCGTACGCTGACATGATCGTTCTCATTGCCGGTGCGGCGGTGACCATGCGCCCACCCGGTTCCGTCGCGGCCGTCCGCACCCTCGCGAGCGGTGAGTTCCTGGCTCTCGCCGACGCGCCGACCGTCCACGCCGCCGTGATGATCGCCGCCCGGGCCACCGCCGACGCCTGCGACCTGCGCCGGTACGACCCAGCCAGCCGGTCCCCGCGCCTCGACCGCCTCGGCGTGGCCCGCGACCTGCCGCTCGTCGGGACCCACGGCCACGTCACCGACCACCGCGGTCGGTGAACCGGCGCGTGCTCCCGCGCCGCGACGCCCTGCTCTGGGCCGGCGGTTCCCCGGTTCAGGGAAGCTTCTCCGCCAGCACCGGTGCGAGGGCGGCCGAGTACGCCGTGGTCAGGTGGCTGCCGTCGCGGTACACCAGCAGGTTGCCCACCACCGGCGGGCAGACCTTGGGGGTGCACAGCCAGGGCGTCGGGTCGATGACGGTCGCGCCGGCGGTGGCGACGGCGGCGGCGACCATCCGGCGGCGGGTGGGCACCCTGATGGCCTGCTCGGGTGAGCTGGCGCAGGCGCCGATGGCGGCGGCGTTCGCCGACAGGCACTCGGGAACGTCACCCTTCGGCCAGGGCGTGTCCTCGATGACGACGACCCGGGCCCCGGTCGCCGCGGCGGTCCGTACGGCGGCGGCCCAGCCGTTGGCCCAGGCCTGGTCCTGCCCGCTGTCCGCGACCGATGCGACCCGGCCGCCGGCACCGCTGGACGACATGACGACCAGCACCGGGTCGAGGGTGGCGATGTACTCCGTGGCGGCCTCCTGGAACTGCCGGCACTCGACGTACTCCCGCTTCAGGGTGGGTTCGTAGACCCGCACCGAGGCGGCCGTGCAGGAGCTCTTGGTGACGACCGCCAGGCGCAGCTTCCGCTGCTTGGCGATGGCGTCCAGGGCGTCGAACCAGTGCCCGGCGTGGGAGTCGCCGTAGAGGACGATCGTGGCGGTACCCGCCGGATCCCCGTACAGACAGGGCGTCTTGATGCCGACGTCGGCGATGCTGCGGTGGCAGGTGTCCGGGTAGATGGGAGGGCTGTCGCGGGGGGCGTCGACCAGCGACGGCGTCAGGTTCGCGGGGACGGTGGTGGTGGCCGCGCTGGCCGCGATGAGCTCGCCGAGGGCCCGGCTGGCGTCCGAGCCGGCGACCTCCCCGTCCGAACCCGCGACATTGACCTCGACGGCGTTCTCGCCGACGGGCAGCTGGCGCAGCGGCACGGTCATGGCCACGACGCCGACGACCGCTGTGTACGCCGACAGCCCGACACCCAGGCCCAGCCCCCGCCAGGAGCTGACCTTGAAGACGCCGCGGTGCCGCACCGGGTTCTCCACGGCCACCAACGTCAGCGCGGCCAGCAGGAGCGCGAAGGCGGCCAGGGCCAGGTTCCATCCGAGCGCCGGCTCGACCCCGAGCGCGTGGGGCCCGATGATCAGGACGGGCCAGTGCCACAGGTACCAGGAGTACGAGACCCGGCCGATGTGCTCCAGCCCGGGCAGCCGCAGCACCGGCAGCGGGCGGAGGTGCCCGGTGGCGATGACGGCGGCGGTGCCGAGGACGGGCAGTGCCGCGGCGCTGCCGGGGAACGGCGTGCCGGCGTCGAACCGGACCGCGGCGACCACGACGCACCCGAGCCCGACGAGGCCTACCACGACGTACAGCACCGGAACGTCGGGCAGCCGCGGGGCGAGCACGGCGACGAGGGCGCCGACGGCCAGCTCCCAGGCCCGGGTGTGCGCACCGAAGTAGGCCCACGGGGCGGAGGCCGCGGTCTGCCAGATCGAGAGCGCGAAGGACACGACGATGACCGCGCCGAGGATGGCGACCAGCCGGTGGGGGACCACCGTGCGGCGGTGCTGTGCGCTGTGACGGCGACGGCGGCGTCCCCGGGTACGGCCCCAGATCAGGCCGATCACCCCGATCAGCAGGGGCCAGACGACGTAGAACTGCTCCTCGACCGCCAGTGACCAGAAGTGCTGCAGCGGCGAGGGCGTCTGTGCCGACGCCAGGTAGTCGGTGCCCTCGACGGCGAGGCGGTAGTTCATCGCGTACCCGACGGTGAACAACGCGTCGACGGCGATCCCCCGGAAGCGGACCGGTGGCATCCACACCCAGGCCGCCACGAGCGTCGCGACCAGCACCACCGAGGCGGCCGGGAGCAACCGGACGAACCGCCGGGCGTAGAAGCCCGGGATGGAGATCTCGCCGGACCTGGCCAGCTCGCGCAGGAGCAGCTGCGTGATGAGGAACCCGGAGATCACGAAGAACACGTCGACGCCGACGAAGCCGCCCGGGATGCCCGGTACGCCGGCGTGGTAGAGCACGACGAGCAGCACGGCGACCGCGCGCAGACCCTCGATGTCGGGCCGGAACCAGGCGGGGGCCCGCTGCGTGGAGCCCGCGGAGGGTCGCTGCGGTGACCGCGGTGAGGGCACGCCGGTCCGCTGAACGCTCCTGGTGGCGACGACCACGAGGTCTCCCTGGCGGCGGACTCGGACGGTGGCGTGGTGGTCTCGGACGCGTTCCGTTCCTAGGACGCCCTGACCTCGGCACGAGGTTGCACCCGGACTGGTCCACGTGAGGTTACTTCACGCGGACGTAGCCGGGTCCCCACCGCCAGGGTATGAACAGAAAGGGACGGAGGTGACGAAATGGACCCACTATGTCCCCTCTCGGGGCGACCGCCAGCGGCGGCCGGACACGCCGCATCCGCCGGTCTCCTCGAACATCCGCTGCTCCAGCGTCTGATCTGTCTCGGATTCGACAGCCACGACTTCGCGATCTTCGGCAGTGGGCCGCTGCTCGCGTGGGGACTGCGGTGCGACATCGGCGACCTCGACATCGTCGCCAGGGGATCGGCGTGGGAGCGCGCGCGGACCATCGGCGTGCCGCGGTCCGGAGGGATCAGCGGGGACCCGACCATGCACCTCTGGGGCGGCCGGATCGAGGTGTACGCCCGGTGGTTCGCACCGCTGCAGGACACCGACGAGCTCATCGACGGCGCGGACCTCATCGGTGGCCTGCGGTTCGTCCGGCTGGAGTACGTCCTCGCGTACAAGCGGGAGCTGGGACGGCCGAAGGACCTGGTCGACATCCGGGCGATGGAAGGGCTGGCCCCGGCGCGCTGACCCGCCCCGGGCGGCGCGTCGGGGCATTCGACCGCCTACTTCGGGGCGTTCGCCGGCGACACCGAGATCGACTCGACCACGCGGTCGGCCGACGACAGGGGCAGCCTCGGCATCCCGCGCGAGTTCAGCTTCCTGATCGGCGACCCGGACCTGCGGGGCGGCATCAACCGCATCAAGATGGGTGGGAGGTTATCAACATCAAGAACGCTTGTTGACGTTGATAACCTCCCACCCACTCATGATCCGGGCACTGGGACAGGTCGCCTAGGATCGCCGGGCATGGCGGCGATCCTGCTCGTGCACGGCGCCTGGCACGGGCCCTGGTGCTGGGAGGAGTTCGCCCGCTACCTCGGCGAGCGTGGCCATGACGTGCGCACCGTGCGGTTGCGTGGCCACGACCAGCGGCCGGGACGCATCTGGCACCGGATCCGGGAGTACGTCGACGACGTCGCCGACGCGGTGACCGGGTTCACCGAGGCTCCGGTTCTGGTGGGACATTCGATGGGCGGGTTCGTGGTGCAGAAGTACCTCGAGCGTCACCGGGCCGCAGCCGGTGTACTGCTGGCATCCGTTCCGCCGGGCGGGGCGGCCGGCATCACGGCGCGGGTGGCCGTACGGCATCCGCTGCTCTTCGCGAAGGCGAACGGGCTTCTCAGCCTGCGTCCGCTGATCGGCTCTCCCGCGCTGGTACGCGCGCTGTTCTTCACGGCCGACACACCCCAGCCGATCGTCGACGCGTGCGGCGCCCGCCTGCAGGACGAGTCGTACCTCGCGTATCTCGACATGCTCGCGCTGGCGTTGCCGCGACCCCGACGGGTCGCCGACCCGATGCTCGTCCTGGGCGCGGAGCGGGACGGGCTGATCACCGTCGACGAAGTGCGGCGCACCGCCCGCGCCTACCGGACCGAGGCCGAGATCTTCGCCGGCGCGGGTCACGACATGATGCTCGACGCGGGGTGGGAACGGGTGGCCGACCGCGTCGACCGGTGGATCCGGGACCCGTCCGGCTGACGGCGGTCATCATGGGTGCATGCCGCTCGCCGATCTGTGGCCCGTGCTCGGGGTCGGAGTCCGCACGCCCCTCGTGGAACTGTTCGTACCGGACGGGGACGCGTTGGAGCCGCTCGCCCGGCTCGCCGCCGACGGCATCTACGACCCGCAGAACCAGTACCTTCCCCGCATTCCCGTCGGTGGATGGGAGGACGTCGCCTCGCCGGAGGCCGAGCGCCGGTTCCTCCGCTACTTCTGGGCGGCGTTCGCGGACTGGCGGCCCGAGAAGTGGAACCTGATGCTCGCCGCGCGGGTCGACGGGGACCTCGTCGGGGTCCAGGAGATCGGTGCCCAGCACTTCGCGGTGACGCGGACGGTGTCGACCGGCTCGTGGGTCGGCCGACGCTTCCAGGGCGCCGGGCACGGCAAGGCGATGCGTGAGGCGGTCCTGCATCTGGCCTTCGACGGGCTGGACGCCGAGCGCGCCGACACGGCGGCCTGGACCACGAACCACGCCTCACTGGGCGTCTCGCGCGCGATGGGTTACCGCGACAACGGCACCACGACCCGGGCGGCCGAGGGAAGACGGGTCGAGCAGGTCAACCTCACGCTGCGGCGCGCCGACTGGACCCGGTCGTCGCGGGGTTGCGCCGTCACCGGCCTGTCTCCCGAGACCGCCGCGATGTTCGGTCTGTGACCGGGTCGGGCCGGTGACGGTACGGTGCCGGTCATGCGGTACGGCGCCCATCTGCCCCTCCTCGACCTCGACGGCGCGGGCTGGCGACCGGGCACGCTGGTGTCCTACGTCGCGGCGGCGCACCGGCTCGGGTACGCGGCGGTCACCGCCAACGACCATCTGGTCTTCCAGCGGCCGTGGCTGGACGCCGTCGTCGCGCTGGCCAGCGTCGCCGGGACGAGCGCCGACCTGCGACTGGCCACGACCGTCGCGCTGCCGGTGGTCCGGGGGCCGGCCGCGCTGGCCAAGGCGGCGGCGGCCCTGGACGTCGTCTCGGGTGGGCGGCTGGTCCTCGGCGTCGGGCCGGGATCGTCGCCGCGTGACTACGCGGCCGCCGGGGTGCCCTTCGACGAGCGGTGGCCGCGCTTCGAGGAGTCGGTCCGGGCGCTGCGGTCCTACCTGACGCCGGGCGCGCCGCCGTTCCACGGGCGCTTCTACTCGACCGACGGGGCGCTGCGTCCGCATCCCGCCCGCGCCGACGGGCCGCCGATCTGGCTGGCCAGCTGGGGATCGGAGGCCGGCCTGCGGAGGGTTGCCCGCCTCGGTGACGGCTGGCTGGCGTCGGCCTACAACACCACGCCGGAGCGGGTCGTGGACGCCCGCGCGACGCTGGCCGTGGAGCTGTCCCGCACGGGGCGGACGATCGACGACCTCCCCTGTGCGCTGGCGACGATGTGGACCTACGTCACCGACGACGAGCGCGAGCGCGAGACGCACCTCCGCGCGCTCGCCACCATGCTGAACCGGCCGGTCGACGCGCTGGCCGGCAGACTGCTGGTCGGCCCGGCCGAGCGGTGCGCCGCGGTCGTCCGGGCCTACGCCGCCGCCGGCATCGGTCAGCTGTTCATCTGGCCCCTCGCCGACGCCGAGCGCCAGCTCGAACGGTTCATGGGTGACGTGGTGCCGCTGGTACCGCCGTCGCCCTGACGGCCACCGGCCTTGCCCAAAACATCTTAGTCATTAAGATAACTGCATGGTGATATCGACCGACGTCACGGTGGCGATCGCCGGTGCCGGGCTCTCCGGCCTCTGCCTCGCCCAGCGCCTCATGCGCGCCGGCATCGACGTGCATGTCTACGAGCGGGACCCGGGACCGTTCGTGCGGCGGCAGGGCTACCGGCTCATCCTCGACCGGCACGGGCTGGACGCGCTGCGTGAGAGCCTGCCCGTGCCGCTGTACCGACTGGCGCTGGCCACCAGCGACGAGCCCGGCGGCCACCTGCGGTTCACGGACAGCCGGCTGCGGGACGCGTTCACCATCACGTTCAAGGACGAACCGCACGCGACCCGCCAGGTCGACCGGCTGACCCTGCGGTCGATCCTGCAGTCCGGGCTGAACGGACGCATCCACTACGGCAAGGACGCCGTCGCCGTGGACGGCGGCGGGCCCGCGAAGCTGCGGCTGCGGTTCTCCGACGGCGGGGCCGCCGCGGCGGACGTCGTCGTGGGCGCGGACGGCGTCGGCTCGGCGCTGCGCGCGCAGCTCATGCCGGACGCGGACCCGGCGAACACCCCGATGGCCGGCGTCTACGGCCGGTCGCCCCTGTGGCAGGGCGGCGGGAGCGTCATCCCGGACGCGTTGCGGACCAGCGGGGTCCTGTCCATCGCCGACCGGCCGGGGCGCGCGTTCTTCTTCACCTCCATGCGGTTCGGCGAGAACCCGCAGGAGGCGTTCGCGCGCCTGGCCCCCGGCACCTTCGCGCCCACCGGGCACGACTACGTCATGTGGGGACTGCTGCTCAGGCAGGACGAGGTGCCCACCGGCATCAGCGGCGACCTGCTGGCGCTGCGGCACCTGGCCGGCCGGATGAGCGTGGGCTTCCACCCGCTCATCCGACGGCTGATCGACACGGCCGAACTGGACGCCACGGTGCTCAACCTCTTCGCCACCGGCCGGCGCCCGCACCGGTGGCCGGTACCCCGGGCGACGATGATCGGCGACGCCGTGCACGCCATGCCGCCGTTCGGCGCGCACGGCGGCAACACCGCGCTCCGCGACGCCGCCCTGCTCGGCCGCCGGCTCGTCGAGGCGCTGACGGGTGGCACGCCGGTGGAGGACGCGATCGCCGGCTACCAGGACGAGATGGTGTCCTACGCCTTCCGCGCCGTCGACAACTCCGCCCGGCTGATGCGCCGGCTCACGGGTACCGCCGCCGCGCCGCACTGGGTGCTGACCCGCGTGCTACCTCGGCTGCACCGGGTCACCGTGCCGGAGGCATGATTGCCGGCATGTCCACCGAGCCGGCCCGCGCGTCCGCGATCGCCGACCTGATGCGCGCCGGGCGGGAGACCTCACGGCTGTCCATGGTGTTCCGGTACGCCATCGCGGAGCGGCTCGGCCTCACCGTGAGCGACCTGGAGTGCCTGGACTACCTGGTCGACGTCGGATCCGCCACCGCGGGGCAGGTCGCCGAGCGGACCAACCTCACCACCGGTGCGGTGACCAGCATGCTCCGCCGGCTCCAGCAGGCGGGCTACGTGACGGCCGAACGCGACCCGGCGGACCGGCGGCGGACGATCGTCACCCTGCGGCCGGAGCGGGCCGCCGAACTGGAGCGACCGTACGAGCGGTTCGCCGAGGGGGCGGCGCGGCTCATCGAGGGCTACCGCGTCGAGGAGCTGGTGTTCCTGGTCGGGCACTACGGCCGCATGCAGGCGGTGTACCACGCCGAACTCGAGCGCCTGCGCGACGACGACACCGCCCGACGGTCCGCCTGAGGCGCCGTCGCGCGGCGGGTCACGGCCGTCGCGCCAGGGGCGCCGGCGGTTCGGGTCCCACGAGCACCGCCGTCGGGTCGATCGGGGTCGCGGTCGGTGCGACCGGAGGGTTCGTCGGTGTCGCGGCGGCGGCCGGGGCGGCGGCGTCGCGGAGAAGGGTGTAGGTGGTGACCACGACGGCCGCGAGCATGAGCGCCGACAGGATCCGGGCGTCGACGAACGGGCTGTAGGGGCCGCCGTTGGACAGGAACGGCAGGTAGGACAGCGCCGACGCGGCCTGCACGATCAGTGGCAGGTACCACAGGCGGGGGCGGTGGAACGCCAGGGCCAGGGTGAGCAGGTCGGCCAGGTAGAAGTAGCGCTCGTGCATCGACGGGAGGAGGAACGGCACCGTGACCGCGAAGCACGCGGCCGCCGTGACGATCCGCGTCCGGTCGAGGTCGACCCGCGACGCGACCAGCGCGTAGCAGATGCCGAGCACGACCGCGATCGTGAACAGGTAGCCCAGGTTGCGGAAGATGCCGCCGGCGTAAGCGATCTGCAGGTACTGGAACACCGACGGCGCGGAGCGGGCCAGGCCGCCCTTGTCGTCGGCCTGGCTGGAGTAGACGGTGAGCAGCTCGACCGGACCGCGGCCGACGGCGATCGCGGGAAGCGCCAGCAGCAGGTAGACCGCGGGCAGCGCGAGCAGGACCCGCCAGCGCACCCGGCCGGCCAGGACCAGCAGGAGGAGCACCGGCAGGATGAACACGCCCTGCGGCTTGAACGCCACGGACGTGGCGAAGAAGGCCACGGCCCACCAGTGGCGGTCACGCAGCAGCAGGTACAGGCCGCCGAGCGCGAAGCCCGCCCACACCGACTCGCACTGTCCGTACATCGACGCGTTGACCACGACCGTCGGCAGGAACGCGGTGACGAGCGCGGCCAGCGTCGGGATCCGCCAGCCCGGGTAGCGGAGGGCGACGAGGCGGTACATGAAGTAGACGACCATGACGTCGAACACCGCGAAGATCAGCTTGATCTTGAGCAGCGTGGACCCGGGGAGGAACCCGGCGACGACCAGCAGGTAGAGGAACGGCGCGTTGTAGTTCCCGATCGGTTCGCGCAGGCCCGTGATCCCGCCCGCCGCCCACAGCTGGTCGTACCAGTCGCGGAACACCACCAGGTCGGTGGTGACGTAGTTACGCCCGACGACGCGGACGAGAACCGCGAGCACCACCAGGCCGGCGAGGATCAGCCGCTCGGCCGGCGGCACGGCCCGGATTGCCGCGAGCCGTTGCCGGCCCCAGGAGTACCCGAAGGACATGAGGGATCGCCGTTCGCCGAGGGGTGTCGGCACCGACCCTCTCGCACCGGTGACGGGAACGGCAAACCGGGGCGCCGGGGCCTACGGCTGCTCGCGCGCGTCAGTCTCCGGTCGCTCGGCGTGACCCTCGACCGCGCCCGGTGCGCCCATTGCGCCCGGCGCGTCCGTGCGTCCGGCCACCGGACCCGTGGCCGCCGCCCCCGTGGCCGCCGGCGTCGCGGCAGCCGGCGTCGCGGCAGCCGGCGTCGCGGCAGCCGGCGTCGCGGCAGCCGGCGTCGCGGCCGCCGGCCCGGAGCCCTCGGCGTGCCCGGCCTTGTCGTGCTTCTTCGCGCGGTGGAAGGTCACGCTCATCACGGCCACGATCACGGCACCGACGATCAGGCCGACGATCGCGCTCGCCAGGGTGTTGACCAGCCAGCCGACCACGCCACCCACGGCGCCCGTGGCGTCGTGGGCCGCCTCCTCCATGTGGTGCACGACCTCGTACAACGCGTGCAGCCCCAGCTCGTCGGCACCGACCAGCAGGATGTGGCCGCCCACCCAGAGCATCGCGGCGGTGCCGACGACGCTCAGCACGGTGAGTACCCGGGGCATCGCCTTCACGAGGCCGCGGCCGAACCCGGCGACCGCCTTTCCGGGACGCTCGGCCAGCCGCAGACCCACGTCGTCCATCTTCACGATCAGGCCGACCGCCCCGTAGACCAGCACGGTCATGGCCACGGCCACGACCGCCAGGATCGCGGTGCGCGACCAGAACGACTCGTCGGCCACCTCGTTCAGCGAGATCACCATGATCTCGGCGGACAGGATGAGGTCGGTGCGGATCGCACCGGACACCAGGGTCTTCTCGTCGGGCCGTTCGGCGTCGGCGTGCGCGTCGTGGTGGGCGATCCGTTCCCAGATCTTCTCCGCGCCCTCGTAGCAGAGGTACGCGCCGCCGATCATGAGCAGCGGGGTGAGCAGCCAGTCGAGGAACTGGCTGAGGATCAGGATGACCGGCAGGATGATGAGGAACTTGTTGCGCAGCGACCCGAACGCGATGCGCTTGACGATCGGGATCTCCCGCTCGGCCGCCAGGCCGCGCACGTACTGCGGGGTGACCGCCGCGTCGTCGATGACCACGCCGGCGGCCTTCGACCCGGCCTTGGCCGCGGCCGCGCCGATGTCGTCGACGGACGCGGCCGCCGCGCGCGCCAGAACCGCAATGTCGTCCAGCAGTGCTGCGAGTCCCGCGCTCAAGGAAGCCCCTCCACGATCGGCGTGTGTGTGCCCATTCTCGTCTGTTCCGGCCGTTCGCGCACTCGCGGACGCGCCACGCATGTCCGGTCGCCGCCCCACCACACCCCCGTCCGACGGTGGAGCGCGGGAGGGTTGCGGGAGAGTAATGCCGGTCGGGGCCTGCGTTACTCTCCCGCAACCCACCTGCCGGGAGCCGAAACGTCCTCAGTCGCCGCCCAGAAGGTCCTCCCGGGGCGGGGTCCACGGCGCCCGCAGGCGCGGGCAGCCGTCCTCCGACGGGCCGACCTCGACCTCGGCGAGGCCCAGCCCGGGCTCGCGGTCGTACCGCAGGTCGCCGACGATCCAGCCGTCGCCGACCCGCGTGGCGACCGGGGCGCGGGCGAACCGCAGCAACGCGTCGACCGCGCAGTACTCGCTGGCGAGGGTGGCGAGCAGGTCGACCGGGACGGCCAGCTCACCGGTCCAGCTGACCTCGTCGGTCGACGGCTGCCCCACCGGCGCGAGCGGGGCGGTTCCCGTACCGCCCGTCGGGTACAGGTCCGCGCACCGGTCCGCCGTGATCCAGCCGGGCGCGAGCGAGTGGAACGCCCGGCGCACCACGTACCGGTCCGACGTCCGTTGGACGGCGAGGACCTCGCGGCACACGGGGTTGGCCGGCATCGGGGTCAGCACCACGTCGAGGGTGCGGGCCTGCGGGAACCGGTCCGCGAGCAGGTCACCGAACCGGCTCTCGGCGCTGCGCGCGGTCACCACGAACGCCGCCGTGAGCGCGAGCCACGCGGCGGCGCCGCCGGCGAGCGCCGCCCGCGCCGACGCGAACCGGCTGACCGCGACGAGCCCGACCGTGAGCGCCGTGAGCAGCGCGGCGAACGACGGCGGCACGAAGCCGCTGAACCAGCTCAGCCCGAGCCCGGCCGCGAGCACGACCGCGATCAGGACCCGCAGGGTCCGGCTGGGCAGCACGAACAGCAGCGCCGCCGCGCACGCCCAGAGCAGCGGCTCCACGATGAAGACGGAGTCGCCGTAGTACCAGCGGTTGTCGACCGGCCAGAACGGGTGCACGCCGTAGCTGTTGGTGAAGTCGAGCGCGATGTGCAGCAGCGGCGCCAGCACCGACAGGCCGGCGAGGAACCCGAGATCGGCCCGCTCCGGCGTCACCTTCCGGAAGCGCCACCACAGGCGCACCGCGAGAAACAGGACCAGCGACAGCACCAGCGAACCGAGCACGGTGTGCGTGTGGCCACGGTGGTGCAGGAGGTAGTCGAGCGTGGAGCCGGCCCAGCTCGTGTAGACCACGTCGGCGTCGGGGAGGTTGCCGCCCACCGCCATGACCGTGAGGGCGACGGTGCGCCGGCCCCGGTCGCCGAGCACCGCCGACGGGGGGATGGACCGGTGTACCACCTCACCGACCAGGACGCTGATCAGCGTGTGGGTCACGTTGTCCATGGGCGGTGATCCTAAGGCGCGCGCCGTAGGCTCCGTGCATGAGCAGGTTCGACGTCCCCGACCGTGGTGAGCTGCCGGCCGACCTCCGCGACCGGATCGACGCCGTCGAGGAGAAGTCGGGCTTCGTGCCGAACATCTTCCTGTCCCTCGCGCGGCGGCCGGACGAGTGGCGGGCGTTCTTCGCCTACCACGACGCGCTCATGGACCGGGAGACCCCGGCGCTGACGAAGGCCGACCGGGAGCTCATCGTGGTGGCGACGAGCGCGGAGAACCACTGCCTCTACTGCGTGGTCGCGCACGGGGCGATCGCCCGCATCCGGGCCCGCAACCCGCGCGTCGCCGACCAGGTCGCCACCGACTGGCGCAGGGCCGAGATCGACGACCGGCAGCGGGCGGTCCTCGAGGTCGCGGTGCGGTTCGCGGTCGAGCCGTGGACGGTCACCGGCGCGCACCTCGACGAGCTGCGGCGGCACGGCCTTACCGACGACGACGTGTGGGACGTCGGAGCGATCGCCGCGTTCTTCGCGATGTCGAACCGGCTCGTCCACCTGACCGGGACGATGCCGAACGACGAGTTCTACCCCATGGGACGCGTACCGCGCGGCTGACGGCCGCCCGACCAGCTGCGCCACAGCTCGGCGTACCGCCCGCCGCTCGCGATCAGCTCCTCGTGGCGGCCCACCTCGACCACCTCGCCGTGGTCGAGCACCACCACGCGGTCGGCCCGGGCGGCCTGGCTCAGCCGGTGCGCCACGATCAGCGTCGTGCGGCCGGCGGTGGCCGCGTCGGCGGCGCGGTCGAGGTCGCGCGCGCCGGCGCTGCCGGCCTCCGCGGTCGCCTCGTCGAGGACGGCGACGTCGGGGTCCATGAGGACCAGCCGGGCCAGGGCCAGCTGCTGCGCCTGCGCGGCCGTCAGCTGGTGGGCGCCCTCGCCGACCTGCGTCCGCAGCCCGTCGGGCAGCGCCCGCGCCCACTCCAGCGCGCCGACCAGGTCGAGCGCCGCGGTCGCCTCGTCCTCGGTGGCCGACGGGCGCGCGAGCGTCACGTCGTCGAGCAGCGTGCCGGAGAAGACGTGGACCTCCTGGCTGATCAGCCCGATGCGCCCGCGTACCTCGGCGGCACCCAGCGACTCCAGCGCGACGCCGCCCAGCAGCACCGAGCCGGACGCCGGGGTCAGCAGACCGGTGGCGAGGCCGGCCAGCGTGGTCTTCCCGGCGCCGCTGGCACCGACCAGCGCCACCCGTTCGCCCGGCGCGATCCGCAGCGAGACGCCGCGCAGCACCGGCGGGCCGCCGTCGTAGCGGTGCCGCAGGTCGCGGACCTCGATGCCGGTGTCGGCCGGTGTCGGCGGCGCCGCCACGACCGGCGGCGGGGGCAGCGACGACACGCCGACGAGCCGGGCCAGGCTGGCGCCGGCCTGCTGCACCATGTCGAACTCGAGCACGATCAGGCCCAGCGGGTTGAACAGGCGGTGGAAGTACAGCGCGGCGGCGGTGACCGCCCCGACGGTCGCGAGGTCGGCGCGGACCAGGAACCAGCCGACCACCAGCACCGCGCTCAGCCCGGCGAACTCGGCCCGGTTGATCCAGGACGCGAAGCGGGTGAACAGCCGGAACACGGTGAGGGTCAGGTCGACGGTCTGCTGCGAGCATGCGGAGATCCGGTCGAGGTGCTCCTTCTCCCACCGGTACGCGTGCACGGTGTCCAGGCCGCGCAGCGGGCCGACCATCGCCTGGGTCCGCGCCGCGTTGGCCGCCCGCTCCCGCGCGTAGAACGGCGCGGACCGCGGAAGGTACCAGCGCAGCGCGTACACGTACACGGGTGCGGCGACGAGCCCGGCCAGCCCGAGCCGCCAGTCGAGCGCGAACAGCCCGCCGGTGGTCAGCGTCACCGTCAGCATCGCCGCGATCATGTCGGGCCCGGTGGTGGTGATGGCGTTGGTCACCACCGACACGTCGGAGCCGACGCGGGCGAGGAGGTCGCCGGTGCCGGCACGCTCCACAGTGGACGACGGGACGTGCAGCGCCCGGTCGAGCACCCGCTCGCGGACGCGCGCGAGCACGGTCTCGCCGAGGCGGGCGACGAGCACCGATCCCGCCGCGGTGAGCGCACCCCCGACGAGCGCCGCGACCGCCACGACGCCGACCGCCCACCACACGCGGTCGATCGGGGCACCGGCGATGATGTCGTCGACCATCCCGCCGAGCACCCACGGCGCCACCAGGCCGCACGCGGCGGCCGCGACCGCGACGAGCGCGGTCGCCGTCGCGGTGCCGGGCATCCGGCGCACCTCGGCGCCGAGCTCGGCCCACGTGGCCCGGGCATCCGCGACCGGCAACCGGTCGCTCACCGGAGCACCGCCTCCCGGTAGCGCCCGTCGGTGTCGACGAGGTCGGCGTGGGTCCCCTCGGCGACCGCCTGCCCGCCGTCGACCACCACGACGCGGGTGGCCCGGCTGAGCAGCGTCGGGCTGCTGGTGATGAGCACCGTGCAGCGCGCGGACCGCAGCCGCGCGATCCCCGCGGCGATCGCCTCCTCGGTGACCGGGTCGACCGCCGTGGTGGGGTCGTGGAGCACCAGCACCGGTGGGTCGGTGACGAGCGCCCGGGCGAGCGCGATCCGTTGCCGCTGGCCCCCGGACAGGTTGGCGCCGCCGTCGGTGAGTGTGTGGTCGAGCCCGTCGGGGTGGGCGTCGACGACGTCGTCGGCCGCCGCCGCCGCAAGAGCACCGGCGATGTCACCGGTGGCCGGCAGGTTCGCGCGCAGGGTGCCGTCGAACAGGTGCGCGGAGTGGTGCTCGACCAGCACCACCGACCGGCCCGCGGCGAGGTCGAGGTCCGCGGCCGGCACGCCGTCGACGTGCAGCGTGCCCCCGTGGTCGGCGGCCGGTACCTGGCCGGCGAGCAGGGATCGCAGCGCCTGGGCGTCCCGCGGGTCGTACGCGACGACGCCGAGCAGTTCGCCCTCCCGCACGTGCAGCGTCAGCCCGTCGAGGGTGCGGTAGGCCACCTTCTCCAGCCGCACGCGCACGTCCTGCGGGTCGCCCGCTGCCCGCGTGCCGGGGCTCAGGCCCGTCGGCGCGGTCAGCACGGCCGCGATCCGCCCGGCCGACGCCTTCGAGGTGGCGTACCACTGCACGCAGAACCCGAACGTGCCCACCGGTTCGGCGATGAACTGGGCCAGCCCGACCACGGCGACGAGTTCGCCCACCGACAGCGACCCGCGCAGCGCGAGCCATCCGGCGAACCCGGCGACCGTCGCGAGGAACAGCCCGTTGACCGTGGTCGTCAGTCCACGGTGGACAGCCTTCATCGTGGCCGCGCGCAGCGTCGCCGCGAGCGCCTGCCGGCTGGCCGCGACGTACCGGCGCGACGCCGCGTCCTGCGCGCCGATGCCGCGCAGCACCCGCAGCCCGCCCACGAGGTCGGTGGCGAGCCCGCTGGTGTCGGCGAGCGCGGCCTGCTGCGCCTCGCTGCGCCGGGTGAGCATCGGGGCCAGCCACTGCAGCGCCAGCGCCAGGGCCGGAACGCCGAGCAGCACGCCGGCGCCGAGCGGCAGGTGGATCGTCAGCAGCACGGCGCCGGCGACGAGCAGGGCGGTCGCCGCGGCGAGCGCGACGCCGACCGCCCGGATCACCAGGCCGGCCGCCTCGGCGTCACCGCAGGCCACCGCGATCAGTTCGCCGGAGCGGGAACCCTTCAGGCCGCGCGGGTCCAGGGCCCGCTCGGCGATCTCGACGCGCAGCAGGTGGGTCTCCCGCTCCATCGCCGTGTACGACAGCCGGGCGCCGTACCGCCACGCCATCGACAGCGCGGTGAACAACGCGGCGAGGCCGACGACCGAACCGACGATCGCGGCGGCGTCGCCGGTCGCCACGGCGCGGTCGATGATGAGCCCGATCGCGACCGGCACCGCAGCCTCGGTGGCCTGGTGGGCGCACAGCAGCACCAGGCTGCCGGCGATGCGGGCCCGGTGCCGGCGCAACGCCCGCCACTGGACCCCGGCGGCCGTCGCCGGCATGCACGCCCCCTACCGCTTGATCCGCCCTCGGTCAGCGAAGGCTACCCTAACCAGCGGGTGGGCTCAGCGGGGGCAGGCGCCCACCCGGCAGCCTGCCCGATCCGGGGCATCGACGGATGTGGTCAGTCCGTGATCGGACCGAGGCGCCCGCGCAGCCAGCGCACCGCCGCCGCGCCGAGGCGGCGTTTGGCCGCGGCGATCGGCTCCAGCCCGGGCGGCATCGTGGCCAGCCCGCCGGCGACGAGGAACCCGGCGTGGGCGGCGAGAACCGCGTCGAGGTCGCGCGGCGGAACGTGTCCCGCGTGCCGGCGCAGCGCCGCGTCGGGGTCGATGCCGTCGGCCACGGCGCTCGTCACGACGGTCACCAGATCGACGAGCGGTGACCCGGGACGCGCGTGCGGCCAGTCGACCACGACGACCCGGTCGGGCGTCAGCAGGACGTTGTGCGGGTGGAGGTCGCCGTGCACGAGGGAGTCGCCGCGGGCCGCGGCCGGGCCGTCCCGCTCCAGGGCGACGAGTCGGGGGAGGGCGGCGGCCGTCCACGGGTCGGCGAGCCGGTCGGCGGTCAGCGTGGCCCAGCCGCCGAGCCGGGGACGGTCGCGCGGCAGGGGACCGGCGGGCCGGCCGAGGTCGGCGGTCGCGGCGAGGACGCGGTCGAGCGCGTCGGGGGTCCACGGGTCGGGGTGGACGCCGTCGACGTCCTCGAACACGAGCGCGACCCACCGCCGGTCGTCGACGGCGCCGAGGAGCCGCGGCGCGGGCGTGCCCGCCGGCAGCGCCGCGTTGGCCCGGATCTCCGCGCGGTACGCGTCGACCTCGTGCGGCCACCGCCGGGCGTCGATCGCCTTGGCGAAGGC
Source organism: Virgisporangium ochraceum (assembly GCF_016863655.1). Taxonomy (GTDB): domain Bacteria; phylum Actinomycetota; class Actinomycetes; order Mycobacteriales; family Micromonosporaceae; genus Virgisporangium; species Virgisporangium ochraceum. The sequence continues at coordinate 6,026 of NZ_BOPH01000029.1, read as the reverse complement.
GCGGCCGCCGCCGGCCAGCGTCAGCCGGGACGCGAACCCGGGCGAGAAGCCGCCGGGGCACGACCGGGCGCCGACGACCCGTCCACCGGCCAGCCGCTCGAGGTCCGCGCGGAGCGCGGGCTCCAGCGCGTCCCACGACGGCCGGACGCGCGTCACGCCGCCGGGCGCGCCATGACCCACACCCGCAACGGCCCGGCCGTGAGCTCGCGCGCGACCTCGAACCCGGCGGCCCGGTAGACCTCGACGTTGCCCGGGTTGCTCGTCTCGAGCACGGCCGCCAGCCCGTCGTCGGCGGCGCGGCGCAGCCCGTCGGCGAGCAGTGCCCGTCCCCATCGGCGGCCGCGGTGGTCGGGGTGCGTGCCGAGCACGCCGAGGTACCAGAACGGCTCGTCGGGCAGCGCGTCGTGCACCGCCGCGTTGTAGGCGTCGACGCGGGCCCGCGCGTCGGCGGGAAGGTCGTCGAGGGCGCCGGGCGGCGCGTCGGACGCCTTGGGGCCGTCCCACATCGCGACGGAGCCGCCCCGGCCTATCGTCCAGACCGTGCCGTCGTCGACGCGCTTGTCGAAGAGGCGTCCGAAGAACGCGGCGGCGTACCGCGGGTAGGTGGTGTCGGCGGGGAACAGGTGCCGCAGCACCGGATCGGCGCTGAACGCCGCCACGAGCGTGCCCAGCACCCGCTCGCGGTCGGCCGACGTGGCCAGGGTGATCTCGTCCGTCACCCGGCCGACCCTAGTGGCCGGCGCCATCGCCGGGCGACGGGTTTCGGGCGGGACTATCGTGAGCCGGATGGACGCCGACCGTACCCGGGTCATGGCCTACCGCCTGCTCGCCCAGCAGCTCCAGCGGGTCGACGACCCACCACACTCGCTCGCGGTGCTCGACCTCGGTGTGCAGGACACGCCGTACGGGGTGGCGCGGCAGGCGTTGGCCGCGCGCACCACGGTCCAGAAGGAAAGCCGCAGCCTGCGGATGGCCTGGACCCACCGCGGCGCCCCGCACCTGCACCGCACCGCCGACCTCACCACGCTGATGCCCGCGCTGTGGCCGTTCAGCGACGCCGACGCCGTCTCGCGGCTCGGCGCCGGCCCGATCAGGGACGGGGCGAAGCTGGGTCTGGCCGCGTTCGAACAGACCGCGCGGGCGTTCCGGAAGGCCGTGAAGAAGCCGATGCCCAAGGGCGAGGCGAGCACCGCGGTCAGCGCGCTGGTCGACCGGTCGCTCACCTACGACTGCCGCTCGTGCGGCGCCCGCCACATCTCGGGCGGGCTGTTCCAGTCGGCCGGGCTGGCCGGCGGCGTCGGGGTGCGGGTCGACGGCGCGCAGACCGTCATCGAACCGCTGGCCGACCGCGGGAAGCTGCCGACCGAGCCGGCCGGGGTGGAGGCGGTCGTCCTCGCGTACCTGCGCCTGCTCGGGCCCGCCACCGCCGGCGAGGTCGCGAAGTTCATCGGCACGACCCAGACCCACCTGCGCCCGTTCTGGCCCGCCGACGACCTGGTGGAGATCCGGGTCGACGGCCGGAAGGCGTACCTGCCCGAGGACTCCGTCGAGGCGTTCGAGAAGGCCGAGACCCCGCGGGTGGTCCGGCTGCTGCCCCCGAGCGACCCGCTGCTGCAGGCGCGCGACCGGAACCTGCTGGTGCCGGAGAAGGCGCACCGGGCCGCGGTGTGGCGCATCCTCGGAAACCCGGGCGCGGTGCTCGTCGACGGCGAGATCGCCGGCACGTGGCGCGCGAAGGCCGCCGGCAAGCGCGAGCTCGCGGTCACGGTCACCCCGTTCGGGAAGCTGTCGAGGAAGGCCCGCGCCGAGGTCGAGGCCGAGGCGGTCGTCGTGGCCGGCGTCCGCGGCATCGCGGGCGCCGCCGTCACGGTCGGGGACTGACGTGCTGGTCGAACTCGCGGTGGGCGACGCGTACGGGGCCGGGTTCGAGTACGCGAACCCCGAGGTGGTCCGGCGGCACAACGACCTGTCCGGTTACCGGCCGCACCCGCTCGACGGGATCCCCGCCGGCAACTACACCGACGACACGCAGATGAGCCTCGCGATCGCCGAGACGCTCGTCGACGGGCTCGACTGGACGCCGTCGGTGCTGGCCGCGAAGTTCGTCGAGGTGTACAAGCGCGACCCGCGGCGCGGTTACGCGGGCCGGTTCCAGGCTTTCCTCGACGAGATCTCCGACGGCGACGAGTTTCTCGACCGGATCCATCCGGGCAGCGACAAGAGCGGCGCGGCGATGCGCGCCTGTCCGGTGGGCGTTCTGCCGGACCTCGACGAGGTGCTCGAACGCACCCGGATCCAGGCCGCGATCACCCACAACACGCCAGACGGCATCGCGGCCGCCTGCGCCGCGGCGCTGATGCCGCACTACCTCCGGTACCGGCTCGGTCCGCGGGCCGACCTCGGCCGGTTCCTCGCCGAGCACGTGCCGGGGGAGTGGGCGGTTCCCTGGGCCGGCCCGGTCGGCGCGCCCGGCTGGATGAGCGTGCGGGCCGCCGTGACAGCGCTCGTCGCGGGCACCGGCATGGGCGACGTGCTGCGGCGGTGCGTCGCGTTCACCGGCGACGTCGACACCGTCGCCACGATCGCGTTGGCCGCCGGGTCGTACGCGGAGGACCTGCCGCAGGACGTGCCGGCGCACCTGGTCACCGGCCTGGAAGCCGGAGCGTACGGCCGTGACTACCTCGCGGACCTGGACGGGCGACTGCAGCGGCTGTGACGGCAGTCAAGGTTGCGAAACGATTTCGAAACAAGCAGGAACGATTGCTTTCGACCCGGGTCTATGAGGGAGTTTGTCTGCTGCCACAACTTTCTGCACGTTAAACAAGGCGCCGCTGGAGGTCCGGATGTCACGCTGGCTGAATTCCCGGCTGGGTCAACGTTCCCCGTCTCCGTCAGAGGTCGGCTTCCCGGTCGGCCGCCGGGCCCTGCTCCGCGGTGCCGGCGCGGTCGGCGCCCTCGCCGCCGTGCCCACGCTCGCCGCCTGCGGCGACGATGACGACAGCGGCGACGGCGGCGACGGTAGCGGCGAGGTGACGTTCGGCTCGAACGAGGTCGGGTCGACGTTCGCCAAGCAGCGGCAGGCGGCCGTCGCCGACTTCCAGAGCAAGAACTCCGGGATCACGGTCAAGCTCAACGAGATCGACCACAACTCGTTCCAGGAGAACATCAACAACTACCTGCAGGGCAACCCCGACGACGTGTTCAGCTGGTTCGCCGGGTACCGCATGCAGTTCTTCGCCCGCCGCAACCTCATCGGCGACGTCAGCGACGTGTGGCCGCTCGACGTCACCGAGGCGTTCAAGGCCGCGTCGACGGGCGAGGGCGGCAAGCAGTTCTTCGTGCCGCAGTCGTACTACCCGTGGGCGGTCTTCTACCGCAAGAGCCTGTTCGCCGAGCGCGGGTACCAGGTTCCGCGGAACATCAACGAGCTGGTGACGCTGGCCGACAAGATGAAGGCCGACGGCATCACGCCGTTCGCGTTCGCAGACAAGGACGGCTGGCCCGCGATGGGCACGTTCGACATCCTGAACCTGCGCATCAACGGCTACCAGTTCCACGTCGACCTGATGGCCGGCAAGGGGTCGTGGGAGAGCGCCGAGGTGAAGAAGGTGTTCACCCAGTGGCAGCAGCTGATGCCGCTGCACCAGACCGACGCGCTCGGCCGCACCTGGCAGGAGGCCGCGCAGGGCCTGCACCAGAAGAAGAGCGGCATGTACATGTTCGGCACGTTCATCATCGACCAGATCCCGCAGGCCGACCGCGAGGACATCGACCTGTTCAACTTCCCGGAGATCGACTCGAAGGTCGGTGCCGGCGCCATCGACGCGCCGATCGACGGCTTCTGCATGGCGGCCAAGCCGAAGAACAAGGCCGGCGCCAAGAAGCTGCTCAAGTACCTGGCGAGCCCCGACGCGTCGCTCCAGGCCAGCAACCTCGGCGAGCCGTTCATCGCGTCGAACTCCAAGGCCGACACGGCGAAGTACACGACGCTGCAGAAGAAGTCGGCGGAACTGGTGAGCCAGGCCAAGAACATCGCCCAGTTCCTCGACCGCGACACCCGGCCCGACTTCGCGTCGACGGTGATCATCCCGGCGTTCCAGGAGTTCATCAGGAATCCCAACGACGCCAACAGTATTCTGAAGAACATCGAGAGCCAGAAGAAGACGATCTTCGTAGAGTGAGCACTCCAACCCTTGACCCGGCGCCGCCTACCGACAGGCGGCGCCGCCGGCGCGTACTCACCGGTGGCGACCGCGTCGTCGTCACGCTCATGGTCGCTGTTCCGCTGATCTTCGTGGTGGTCCTGGTATGGCTGCCGGCGCTCGCGTCGGTGGTGCTGTCGTTCTCCCGCTGGGAGGGCTTCGGCGGCCTCGACGAGATCGACTGGATCGGCTTCGAGAACTACAAGAACATCGCCACCAACTACCCGCCGTTCTGGCCGGCCATGTGGCACAACCTGATCTGGGTCGGTTTCCTCTTCCTGATACCGACGCCGTTGGGCATGTTCCTGGCCGTGCTCGTCGACCGGCAGCTGCGCTTCTCGCGCTTCTACCAGACGGCGTTCTACCTGCCGGTGATCCTGTCGCTGGCGCTGACCGGCTTCATCTGGCAGCTCATCTACTCGCGCGACCAGGGTCTGCTCAACGCCGTGCTCGGCACCGAGATCGACTGGTACGGCGACCCGAGCGTGAACCTGTGGGCGGTGCTGGTCGCCACGTCGTGGAAGCACACCGGCTACATCATGCTCATCTACCTCGCCGGGCTGAAGGCCGTCGACCCGGTGCTCCGCGAGGCGGCCACGATGGACGGTGCCAGCGAAGGGCGCGCGTTCTTCGCCGTCATCTTCCCCGTGATGCGGCCGATCAACCTGATCGTCCTGGTGATCACGATCATCGAGTCGCTGCGCGCGTTCGACATCGTGTGGATCGTCAACAAGGGCCGCAACGGGCTGGAGGTCATCGCCGCGCTCGTCGTCCAGAACATCGTCGGCGAGGCCAGCCGCATCGGGTTCGGCTCGGCCCTGGCGACCATCATGCTGATCATCTCGTCCGCGTACGTGGTCCTCCACCTGCGGGCGACCATGAAGGGGGACCGCGGATGACGGCCACCAAGGCACCGGCCCGCGCCGCGTCCGTCCCGCAGGGCGTGCGACGACGGCGCCAACCGACGCGACCACAACGCGTGGTACTGCACGTGTTCCTGGCCGTGATGGCGGTCCTGTGGCTGCTCCCGCTGCTGTGGGGCGCGTTCAACTCGTTCCGCGACTACGAGTACACCGCCGAGCACGGCTACTTCTCGTTCGGCGGCTTCTCGTTCGACAACTACACCAACGCGTGGGAGCGGGCGGAGTTCGGCGAGAAGTTCCTGAACTCGGTCTACATCACGGTGCCCGCCGTGCTGCTGACCCTGTTCCTGTCGGCGTGCGTGGCGTTCGTGCTGGCGCGGTTCAGCTTCAAGCTCAACCTCCCGCTGCTGGGCGTGTTCGTGGCGGCGAACCTGCTGCCGCCGCAGGCGCTGCTCATCCCGATCTACAAGGCGTTCAACGAGATCCCGCTGCCGCTCTGGCTGAACTCCGACGGGGAGCTGCTCAACAGCTACCTCGGGCTGATCCTGGTGAACACCGCGTTCCAGATCGGGTTCTGCGCGCTCGTGCTCAGCAACTACATGAAGACGCTGCCGCACGAGATCTACGAGTCGGCCGCCGTCGACGGCGCGGGTGTCGCCCGGCAGTTCTTCCAGCTGACGCTCCCGCTGATCCGACCGCCGCTGGCGGCGCTCGGCACGTTGCAGGTCACCTGGATCTACAACGAGTTCTTCTGGGCCACGGCTCTGCTGAGCGACGGCGACAAGTTCCCGATCACCAGCTCGCTGAACAACCTGCGGGGCCAGTTCTTCACCGACTACAACCTCCTGTCGGCGGGGTCGATCATCGTGGCACTGCCGACGCTGCTGGTGTTCCTCGTCCTGCAGCGCCAGTTCGTGGCGGGCCTGACCCTGGGCTCCACCAAGGGCTAGTCCTTCTGGGG
>NZ_BOPH01000028.1 GCF_016863655.1 Virgisporangium ochraceum | reverse complement strand
CGACGATCAAGGCGGCCGGCACAGACCTGGTGGGCAGGTTGACGATGACGGACACCCGTCCGGGTGACCCACTACCCCAGCGCGCGCGGGTAGGGCGCCGTCGGACCGGTTCCGGCCGCCACCTCGGAGGGCGGGTCGCCGCGAACAGCCGGCGGATCCGGTCGAACACCTTGGTGCAGGTGGCCGGGTTCGACCGCGGGTTCCCACTGCCGCTGACGCCGGTGACGCACGTGAGCCGGTTTCAGCGGGGCGGGCGCGCCGCACCTCGCCGGCCGACAGGGTGGGCGCGCTCCGGTTCAGTTCGAGGTGGCCGAGGCGGCGTTCTTCGCCTCGCGGACCCGGCACGACATCGCCTGGCTGGAGGACTTCATCGCGCGGGCGGGTGATCCTGGCTACGAGCGGCCCGTCGACCGGCCATCAGCTGCGTCGGGGTCAGGGTCGAGACCTCCTGGACGTACGACGCGTACAGTTCGAGGTCCGGGTCGCCCTGCCGCAGGCGGAAGAAGTCCTGGACGATCTGGGCCTGCTGCTCCCGGTTGAAGCCGTGGAAGCCGCACTCTGCGGCGCGCAGGCCCGCCCGTCCCCCGTAGTCGTAGCCCGCGCCGCGGAACTGCGCGTGCAGCGCCTGCGGCATGTAGATGGCGCCGGCGCGCTCGTACTGCCACACGTGGGTGAGCTCGTGGATGAGCACGTCGCGGCGGCTCTCGCCCCAGCTGTTGATCGTGTGGAAGCTCGTGTAGTCGCGCTTGGTGCGGGCCGGGCCGAGGAGAGCCCGCTTGTCGACCCGCACCAGGCGCAGGTTGAGCGAGCTGCCGAACACGGCGCTCGCGTCGCGGATCTCCTCCTCGGACAGGCGCCGGGTGTTCACCTTGACCAGGTCGACGAGCGTCTCGTACACCTCGCCGACCGCCGCGATCTCGAGCAGGTCGACCACCCGGTAGCCGACCCAGCGGCCCACGGCCCGCCACGTCCGCGGCCGGGCGAGCGACCGCCACCACTCCACCGACCACGGACGCAGGCTCGCCACCCCGTGCCACATCCCGACGGCGAGCCGCGCGACCCGCGTCGGCAGTGACGCGACCCAGCGACCGGCCCGGGCGAAGATTCCGTCGACCTTGTCCCAGACCAGTTCGCCGAGCCACCGGGCAGCGTTCACACCGTCAGTCTCCCTTGACGTTGACGATCTGTCGCAGCGTGTGCCGGACCTCTACGAGGTCGGCCGCGTCCTCCATCACGACGTCGATCGGCTTGTACGCCTGGGGAATCTCGTCGATGAACGCGTCGGTGTCGCGGTACTCGATGCCCTTCATCGCCTCCTTGAGCTGGTCGCGCGTGAAGTTCCTCCGCGCCGCCGACCGCGAGTAGTTGCGCCCCGCGCCGTGCGGCGAGGAGTCGAGCGCGAGCTTGTTCCCCTTGCCCACCACCACGTACGAGGCGTCGCCCATCGAGCCCGGGATCAGCCCCGGCGTCCCCTCGGACGCGTCGATGGCACCCTTGCGCGACAGCCACACGTCCTTGCCGAAGTGCCGCTCCTGCGTCGTGTAGTTGTGGTGGCACTGCACCCGCTCGAGCTCCTCGACGTCGCCGCCGACCCACTCGCTGAAGCACGCGACCACGCGGTCCATCATCTCGTCGCGGTTGGCGAGCGCGAACTCCTGCGCCCACCGCAGCTCGCGGATGTAGGCCCAGAACTCGTCGGTGCCCTCGACGAGGTACGCGAGGTCGGCGTCGGGCAGGCTGATCCACCACCGCTTCATCGCCGCCTGCGCGACCTTGATGTGGTGGCTGGCGATCCGGTTGCCCACTCCGCGCGAACCCGAGTGCAGGAACAGCCAGACGGCGCCGTTCTCGTCGACGGTCACCTCGATGAAGTGGTTGCCGGAACCGAGCGAACCCAGCTGCAGCGTCCAGTTCCCCGCGTACTTCACCGGGTCGAACCCGGCCTTCTCGGCCGCCTTGGTGAGCGTCTCGACCCGGCGCTGCGCCGACGGCGTCAGCGCGGTGTTGTACGCACCGGCCGACAGGGGCACGGCGTTCTCGATCGCCTCCCGGAGCACGCTCAGATCACCCTCGAGCTCGTCGCGGGAGAACTGCGTGCGCACGGCGGCCATGCCGCACCCGATGTCGACGCCGACCGCCGCCGGGATGATGGCGCCGAGTGTCGGAATCACCGAGCCGACCGTGGCGCCCTTGCCCAGATGCGCGTCGGGCATGAGCGCCACGTGCGGGAAGATGAACGGAAGCGACGCGGTCGCCTCCGCCTGCGCGAGCGTGGCGGGTTCGATGATGCTGGCCCAGTTGACGAGCCGGTCGTTGACGCGGTTCACCGCCTCACGGTAGGTGCGCCGCACAAGCCCGGCAACGCGTTTCGCACAAGCGATCCCGTACACCGGTTCGTAACCGCTGTGGCCCGGGCCCCGCTGCGCCACCCGACGCGGCCGGACCCGGGCCATCAGGGCAGATGCCGTTGTCTACACAAGATAGATGCGTTCGACCGAGCCGTCGGAGTGGACGATCCTCAGCTGTCCGTCGTTCGCGGCCGCGAGCTGCTCGATCAACGCGTAGATCTGGAGCGCGCGGTTGACAACGTCCGTCTTCGACGTCTCCGTCGTGCTTGCGAGCCTGTCGAGGGCCTCCGCCGCTCGTGGCGTGAGATTGACGGTCAGACGCACCAACTGACCCCCAACGGCGGCTGGCGGCGACGTAGCGGGCGGCGGGCTGATCGGTGAGGAGCTCATCGACGCGGATCCGCCTTCCCCTGACGACTCGACGTGGGCCGGTTCAACCCCACGCTCATGACCACGGCGATGGCACCCAGCAGTGCCAACACTTCTTCGCCTTTGAAGAACATCGTGAACAGGAGCGCGATTGCCGGTGCCTGCGCCCACACCCGGGCCAACGTTCCCTTGAGCGACACTGACCCGAATGGACGAGGACCCTTCCGAATCTCCATCACGGCGACCGAGGCCCTACTGGTCGGCATGCCGTCAGGACCCGTGGTGAGGTCAAGGTCCATTGCGCAACCGTCTCGCTGACTGTACATACGCGCTCCTTGCGCTAGACAGGACGCAATGACGGCGGCGAGACCGAAGCCTCACCGCCGTCTGGTTCGTCAGGCAGCCGGTCGGGTCAACGCCGTATAGGCCGCCAGGCAACGGCGACCGGCGCAGCCGTCTCAGGACTGCTCCACACGAGCATCCCGACTCCGGCCGACACGGTGGCCGCAGCCGCCGTCCGACGGAGGTTCCGACACGCACGCCGTACCCCTCCCAACTGCTTTCTTGCTCGGTTCAGGCTGGCTCGTAAACTCATCATGCGCCTCCGGATGCTCCTAGCGTGCTGGGGCGTAGAACGGCATCCGCTGGCACCGGATGCCGTTCGCTTGTTGCGGACGGTACCGTTCTGCCCACATGGTGCCCTGCCGGGCACAGGCCTCTCAACCGCCCTGTCGCTACTCAGCGCCACGAGACGAGCGTCAGCCATACGTCGACCGCATCGCATACGGACGAAGCCCGTACGTTGTATGTATCCCTCGACGGAACGCGCCTTGAGTATCCCGCCCGACCAGCGCAATCTCATACGATCGGCCAGTTCAACCAGCTAGATGGCCACACATGCGCCCAAGGCCACGAGAGGGCGACAACCGCCCACGTCTCATCGAATGCCGGCTACTTTGTGCAACCACGAGCAGGGCTGCGCCTCAACCGTTGCCGACCAGAACCTCGCCGCCCTGAATCACCGTGCGTATCCGGTCGGCCAGGGCGCCCGCGTCGGTCAGGGGGTCGCCGTCGACGAGGAGGAGGTCGGCGTGGGCGCCCGGGGCGATCACACCGACCTCGCCGGTCAGGTTCAGCAGGTCGGCGGCCACCGTCGTGGCCGAGCGCAGCACGTCGGCCGGCGGCTGGACCTCGGCGCGGATCCGGAACTCGCGCAGCTGGTGCCGCTGCATGCCACCGAGCAGGTCCGACCCGTAGGCGATGCGCACCCCGGCGTCCGCGGCCAGCGACAGGGCGCCGAGGCCGGCGTCGAGCACCTCGGCCACCTTGCGCCAGCTGTCCTCGGGCAGGCCGAACTCGCGCCCCTCGTCCTGCAGGGCCCAGTAGGTCACGAGCGTCGGCACGAGGTAGGCGTCGTGTTCCAGGAACAGCTCGACGCTGCGCCCGTCGATGAGGTTGCCGTGCTCGATGCTGCGCACGCCCGCCTCCAGCGCCCGGTTCACCGACCGCGCGGTGTAGGCGTGCGCGGCCACGTACCGGTTCGCGGCGTGTGCCTCGTCGACGATCGCGCGCAGCTCGTCCATGGAGTACTGGGTCGAGTCGATGCGGTCGGTCGGCGAGGCGACTCCTCCGCCGGCCATCACCTTGAGGTGGTGCGCGCCGGTGCGCAGCTCGTCGCGGGCGGCCGCGCGTACGGCGTCGACGCCGTCGACCACCCGGCCCAGCGAGAGGTGGCGGCACGGGTCCTCGGCCGCCGACTCGCCCGCCTGCCGGCCGTCGCCGTGCCCGCCGGTCTGGCTCAACGCCTTGCCGCCGAAGACCAGCCGGGGCCCGGGGAACAGTCCCTCGGCCTGTGCGCGGGCGAGGCCGAAGTCGGCACCGCCGACGTCGCGCACGGTGGTGAAGCCGCGGTGCAGCATGTCGCGCATCAGGCGGGCGGCGTGCGCCGTGGCGTAGGTCGCCGGCCAGCGGCCCAGCGCGGCCAGGTCGGCGCTGGCCGCGGTCACGTGCACGTGGCAGTCGATCAGCCCGGGCACCACGCGCAGCCCGCGCGCGTCGACCATCCGGGCGTCGTCGGACCGCAACGACCTGCCGACCTCGACGACGCGACCGTCCACCGCGAGCACATCGTGCCCCTGGAGCCAGGAGAAGGTCGCGCCGTCGAGAACGTCGCCGTGGCGCACCAGGAGCGCGCTCACCGGAACGCTACCGGTAGGAGTTGTACACCTGCAGGGCCGGCAGCGCCCGGTCGTTGAAGTCGAACCACGCCTGATTCTCCCAGCCGTCGCCGGAGGCCGGGTTGGCCGGGTCCCATCCGGCGCCACGCACGGCCGTCCAGGTGGGTTCCCAGTAGAAGACGCCGATGCCGCGGCCGTTCGGGACGCCGGTCACCACGTCGCAGACGCGGCGGAACGCGGTCACCTGGCCGGCCGGGCTCGCCGGGATGCCGGCGGTGGCGGCCAGCGACGCGTTGAAGATCTGCGGCTCGTGGTCGTCCTCGGCGGTGGTGAAGCCGTAGGCGGTCTCGGCCACGATGACGTCGCGGCCGTACCGCGCCGACAGGTCGGCCAGGTTCGCGGCCAGCGACGCCGCCGTGCCGTGCCAGTACAGGTAGTGCGACACGGCGATCACGTCGAACGGCACGCCGTACGACACCGCGTTGTCGAACCACCAGCGGTGCTGCGAGTTGTTGCCGCCCTCGGCCAGGTGCAGCACCACGCGCGTCCCCGGCGACACCGACCGCGCGGCCGTGCTGCCGGCGGTGAGCAGCGCCGCCAGTTGCGGCCAGTTGTCCCACCGGCCGTCGGGCCACAGCATGCCGCCGTTGATCTCGTTGCCGATCTGCACGAGATCGGCCGGGGTTCCCTGCGCCCGCAGGGCGCCCAGCACGTCGGCGGTGTGCCCGTAGACGGCGTCGCGTAGCTGCGGGAAGGGAAGCGACGCCCACGCGGCCGGCTTGTTCTGCTTGCCCGGGTCGGCCCAGGCGTCGGAGTAGTGGAAGTCGACGAACAGCTTCATGCCGGCGGCCCTGGCGCGGGCGGCCATCGGGAGCACGGTCGCCTTCGAGTTGTAGCCGTCGGCCGGGTTCACCCAGACCTTGAGCCGGGCCGCGTTCACGCCGCCCGCCGCGAGGAGCGCGAACGGGTCGGCGCGCCGGCCGCCCGCGTCGCGGTAGACCGCGCCGAAGTCCAGGTTCTTCTTCAGCGTCGAGATGTCGGCGCCGCGCAGCGCGAGGCGGCCGGCGCGGCGCGGCGCCGCCTGACCGCGCGCTTCGAGCAGCGGGACCGGGGCGGTGGCGGCCGCCGCGGCCGTGAGAATCGTTCGTCTGCGCATCAGGGGGTTCTCCCTTCGACGGTTCAGGACACGCGCAACACCCGTACGGCGCCGCCGGGCAGCGGCAGCCCGTCCGGGCAGGGGAGGTCGGTGAAGAGCTCGTGGCCGGGCGGCGTCGACAGGCGCGCCGGCGCGGAGCCGTGGTTGATCGCGACGAGGTACGAGCCCTGCCCGCCGGTGCGGCGCACCACCTCTACCTCGTCGGGGATCCCGGTGACGGGCGCGATGCCGGCGTCGGCGAGCGCGCCGGTGAGCACGGCGTCGAGGCCCGCGGCATCGAGCCGGGTCGACACATACCAGGCGTGCCCGAAGCCGTGCCGGTGCCGGGTGACGGCAGGCCGGCCCGCCGCCGGTCCGTCCACATAGGACATCACGGCCACGGCGCCGGCCAGTTCCACGTCCTCGGCCCAGACGTCGGCCGAGAAGGAGCCCACCGCGACGGACTCGCCGGCGCGCAACGGCAGGAACTCCTGCACGCGCACGCCGAGCACGTCACTCAGCGCACCGCCGGCGTGCACCGTGTCGGTCGCGTCGACGATCCCGGAGAAGTACGAGACGACGAGCGTGCCGCCGCCGCGCACGAAGTCGGTGAGGTTCTTGGCCGCGGCCGGTGTGGTGAGGTACAGGCTCGGCACGACCACGAGCCGGTACCGGCCGAGGTCGCCCTCCGGGTGCACGAAGTCGGTCGTCTGGTGCGCCCGCCACAGCCGCTCGTAGTACGCCTCCACGCGGTCGCGGTACCGCAGGTCCGACGACGGCCGCGCGTCGAGCTCCAACGCCCACCACGACTCCCAGTCCCAGACCAGGGCGACGTCCGCGAGCACCCGGCTGCCGACGACCTCCTTCAGCCGCGCGAGGTCGGCGCCGAGCGCCGTCACCTCGCGCCAGATCCGGCTGCCGGTGCCCTGGTGCGGGACCATCGCCGAGTGGAACTTCTCGGCGCCGAACCGCGACGCCCGCCACTGGAAGAACAGCAGCCCGTCGGCGCCCCGGGCGAGGTGCGCGAGGCTGTTGCGGGCCAGCTCGCCGGGCCGCTTGGCGATGTTGCGTGGCTGCCAGTTGACGGCGCCGGTCGAGTGCTCCATGAGGATCCACGGCGCGCCGTCGGCGACCGCGCGGGTCAGGTCGGCGCACATCGCGAGCTCGATGTGGTTGTCGGCGCGCTCGGCCTGCAGGTAGTGGTCGTTGGCGACGACGTCGACCTCGCGCGCCCATTTCCAGTAGTCGATGGACTTGCAGTTCGCGAGCATGAAGTTCGTGGTGACCGGCGTGTCCGGGGCCCGGCGCTTGAGGATCTCCCGCTCGCGGCGGTAGTTGGCGAGGTGCCGGTCGTTGGCGAACCGCGCGAAGTCGAGCTCCTGTGCCGGGTTGATGACGGCGGTGCTCGCGCGGGGCGGGGTGATCTCGTCGAACGCGTCGTACCGCTGGCTCCAGAACGACGTGCCCCACGCGGTGTTCAACGCGTCGAGGTCTCCGTAGCGGGTACGCAGCCACCCGCGGAACGCGGCGGCGCACCCGTCGCAGTAGCAGGCGTCGACGCCGTTGCCGTACTCGTTGTTGACGTGCCACATCACCACCGCGGGATGGTGGCCGTACCGGTCGGCCAGCGCGCCGGTGATCCGGGTGACGGCCTGCGCGTACGCGGGTGAGCTCGGGCAGAAGCTCTGGCGGGCGCCGCCGCCGAGCACGGTGCCGGTGCGCGTCACCGGGCGGGCCCCGGGGTTGCGGTGCAGGAACCACGGTGGCGGCGCGGCCGTCGGGGTGCCGAGGTCGACGCTCACCCCGCCGTCGTGCAACAGGTCCAGGACCCGGTCGAGCCAGTCGAACGTGAACTCACCCGGACGCGGTTCGAGGTGCGACCACGCGAACACGCCGACGGTCACCAGGGTGACCCCGGCCTCCCGCATCAGCGCGACGTCCTCGGCCCACACCGGCTCCGGCCACTGTTCCGGGTTGTAGTCCCCGCCGAAGGCCACCCGAGCCATAGACGACCTCCGCTGTGAGCGCTCCCATTTCCAGGCTCGATGATGCGGTCGCCCGCCGGCCGGGCGCAAGGTATTGACATATCTAAGAACGTGAATCGAGACTGGGAACGTTCACAGTCCTTTCCCGGTTCCGCTCCCCGCCACCCTCATTCCGGAGTGCACCGATGACACGTCTGCGCCTGATCGCGTCCACCCTGTGCCTTGCCCTCCTCGCCGGTACCGCCGCCTGCGGCGACGACGGCGACACCGCCGACGGACCGGTCGAGCTCACGTTCTGGTCCTGGACGCCCAGCATCGAGAAGGTCGTCGACCAGTGGAACGCCGCCAACCCCGGCACCAAGGTGACCTTCAGCAAGCAGGCCGGCGGCGACGACCTGCTCACCAAGGTGCTCACCGCCGCCAAGGCCGGTGAGGCACCCGACCTCGTGCAGGCCGAGTACCAGGTGCTGCCGACGCTCGTCAGCAACAACGTTCTCGCCGACATCTCGAGGTACGTCGGCGACGCGAAGAGCAGGTTCGCCGAAGGCGTCTGGGGCCAGGTGACACTGGGCGGCAGCCAGGTGTACGCCGTGCCGCAGGACTCCGGTCCGATGATGCTCTACTACCGCGGCGACCTCTTCCAGCGGTACGGCCTCAGCGTGCCGGAGACCTGGGACGAGTTCGCCGCCACGGCGACCGCGCTGCGCGCGAAGGACCCGTCGAAGTACCTCACCACGTTCTCCAGCAACGACCCGGGCTGGTTCACCGGCCTCGTGCAGCAGGCCGGCGGAAGGTGGTGGGGCATCGACGGCGACACGTGGTCGGTCACCATCGACGACGCGGCCACGACGAAGGTGGCGAACTACTGGGGAGACCTGGTCGGTCGGGGCGCGATCGACAACCGGCCGATGTACACCCCGGAGTGGAACAAGGCGCTCAACGACGGGACCCTCCTCGCCTGGCCCAGCGCGATCTGGGCGCCGGGCGTGCTGACCGGCAACGCGCCCGACACCAAGGGAAAGTGGTCGATGGCACCGCTTCCACAGTGGACGGCCGGCGAGAACCGCACCGGCAACTGGGGTGGCTCGTCCACCGGCGTCACGCGCGACTCGAAGCACAAGGAGGCGGCCACGAAGTTCGCCGTCTGGATGAACACCGACGCCGCGGCCACCACCACGCTCGTCCGGGAGAGTGGCATCTACCCGGCGGCGCGCGACGCGCAGAACGGCCCGGCGCTGCAGCAGCCGCCGGCGTTCTTCCCGCAGCAGACGACGTTCTACGCCGACGCCAAGGCGATCGCCGACACCGCGGCGCCGTTCGTGTGGGGCCCCAACGTGAACGTCACCTACGCGACGTACAAGGACGCGTTCGGCAAGGCGATCAGCCAGAAGTCGCCGTTCGGCGCCGCCGTCGGCGCGATGCAGGAGGCGACCGTCGCCGACATGCGCAAGAGCGGCTTCAAGCTGGCCGGCTGAGCCATGAAACGCGCTCCCTACCTCTTCCTGTCCCCGGCGATCGTCCTGTTCACCGCGTTCATCCTCGTACCGATCGGGTACACGGCGTACCTGAGCTTCCGCCGGGTGCGGGTCGAGGGGCTCGGGCTGGGCGCCGACGCCCGGCGCGAGGTCTTCGCCGGTTGGCAGAACTTCCGGGACGCGCTGAGCGACCCCGAACTCGGCGCGAGCCTCCTGCGCGTGCTCGGGTACGGCGCGGTCGTGGTGCCGGTGATGCTCGGGCTGGCGCTGCTGTTCGCGCTGCTGCTCGACACCCCGTCGGCCCGGCTGCGGCGCTTCGCGCGCGTGTCCATCTTCCTGCCGTTCGCGGTGCCGGCGCTCATCGGCGGGATGCTGTGGGGGTTCCTGTACCTGCCGTCGGTCAGCCCGTTCCCGCTGGGCGACCTCGACCCGCTCGGCGGCGACCTGCTGCTGTTCGCGGTCGCGAACGTGGCGGTCTGGGGCGGCACCGGCTTCAACATGATGGTCATCTACACGGCGTTGCGCGCGGTGCCGCCCGAGATCTACGAGTCGGCGCGCATCGACGGGTGCTCGGAGGTGCGGCTGGCGCTGCGCATCAAGGTGCCGATGGTGCTGCCGGCGCTCGTCATGACCGGGTTCTTCTCCATCATCGCGACCATCCAGGTGTTCGCCGAACCGATGATCCTGCAACCGTTGACGAACGCGATCCCGTCGACCTGGGCGCCGTTGATGAAGGTCCACCGGGACGCGTTCGCGATCGGCGACCACTACAGCGCCGCCGCCACCTCGCTGGTGCTCGCGCTCGCGACGCTCCTGCTGTCGTTCGCGTTCCTGCGGTCGTTCGGCCGGCGCGCGTTCGGAGGTGACGCGTGACCGCCGTGCTGTCCCCTGTGGACACCCGGCCGGCCACCGGCGCCGCGCGGCGGAGCACGGGGCCGGGCGGGATCGGGCTCGTGCCGACCGCGGTACTGCTGCTGGGCGCGCTCTACTGCCTGGTGCCGGTCGCCTGGGTGCTCGTCGCCGCCTCGAAGGACAAGGCCGACCTGTTCGACACGTCGACGTTCGCGCCGGGATGGTCGCTGCTGGAGAACATCGGCGACCTCTCGTCCTACCGCGACGGGCTGTTCTGGCGGTGGATGGCCAACACCGCGCTGTACGCGGGCGTCGGCGCGGCCCTGTCGGCGTTCGTCTCCGGGCTGAGCGGGTACACGCTGTCGAAGTTCCGGTTCCCCGGCCGCACGGTGCTGTTCAACGTGCTGCTGGCCGGCGTGCTGGTGCCGGCGATCGTGCTCGCGATCCCGCAGTACCTGCTGCTCGCGAAGCTCGGGCTCGCCGGCACCTACTGGTCGGTGCTGCTGCCGAGCGTCATCAGCCCGTACGGCATCTACCTGGCGCGGGTGTACGCCGACGCGGCCGTCCCCGACTCCCTGGTCGAGGCGGCCCGCACCGACGGCGCCACCGAGTTCCGGGTGTTCCGGTCGGTGGCACTGCCCATCATGCGGCCGGGCCTGGTGACGGTGTTCCTGTTCCAGTTCGTGGCGATCTGGAACAACTTCATGCTGCCGTTCGTGATGCTCAGCGACGACACGACGTTCCCGCTCACGGTGGGGCTGCACACGCTGCTGTCGCAGGGCGCAGACCGGCCGGCGCTGTACTCGCAGGTGATCGCCGGCGCGCTGCTGTCGATCGTGCCGCTGGTGGCGCTGTTCCTCGCGCTGCAGCGGTACTGGCGCGTCGATCTGATCTCCGGCGCGGTGAAAAGCTAGCGGATCGTGGACAATGACGGCGTGAGGAGCAGCCGCCCGCGCCCGACGATCGACGACGTCGCCGCGGTCGCGGGGGTCTCCCGCGGAACCGTGTCGCGGGCGCTCAACGGCGGTCACAACGTGAGCGTGTCGGCGGCGGAGGCGGTGCGGCGCGCGGTCGCCAAGACCGGCTACGTCGCCAACCAGCACGCCCGCAGCCTGCGCACGCAGCGCTCGCAGTCGGTGGCGTTCATCCTCTCCGAGCCGCAGGAGCGCCTCTTCGAGGACCCGAACTTCAACGTGCTGCTGCACTTCTGCGCGCGGGCCCTCGCGAAGCACGACATCACGCTGCTGCTGGCCCTGGCCGGCACCGACGACGACCGCAAGCGGGTCGGCCGGTACCTCGCCGCCGGACACGTCGACGGCGCGCTGCTGGTGTCGACCCATTCGGGCAGCCCGCTGCTGGCCGACCTCCGGGCGCGCGGGCTGCCGCTGGTCGCGTGCGGGCGTCCGCTCGGGTTCGAACGCGACATCGCCTACGTCGCGGCCGACGACCGCGACGGCGCCCGCCAGATGGTCGGTTATCTCAGATCGATCGGACGCCGGCGCATCGGCATCATCACCGGCCCGCTCGACACGTCCGGTGGCGTCGACCGGCTGGCCGGCTACCGCGACGTGCTCGGCTCCTCCTTCGACGGGTCGCTCGTCGCCCACGGCGACTACACCCGTGCCGCCGGCGCCGCCGCGATGGCCGCGCTGCTCGCCCAGGCACCCGACGTCGACGCGGTGTTCGCCGCCTCCGACCTCATGGCCGTGGGCGCGCTGGCCGCGCTGCGGCAGGCGGGCCGGCGCGTCCCGCAGGACGTGGCTCTCGGCGGCTTCGACGACTCCGGGATCGCGGGCGCGTCGCAGCCGGCGATCACGACGATCCGGCACCCGCTGGAGCGGATCAGCGCCGAGATGGTCCGCCTGCTGCTCGCCCAGATCGACGGCGAGCCACCGTCGGCGGTGATCCTGCCGACCGAACTCGTGATCCGCGAGTCAGCCTGACGCCGCGAAGAAGTCCCAGACGACGCGGCTCGCGTCGGGACGCGGCGGCGCCTCCTCGACGGCGTTGGCGCGGGCCTTCTCGCCGCCCGGCCAGCCGTGGCCGCCGCCGTCGATGGTGTGGACGGTCACCGGTTCGGCGCACGTGTAGGTCCGGGTGGTGACCTCGCCGTCGCGGGTCTCGGCCGGAACGGGCCCGCATCCGTTGTGCTCGGTCCAGAAGTCGACGGCGTACCGGACGGAGCGGTTGGTCCACGTGCCGGCCGTGGGGAACTCGGAGCTGCTCGGTCCACCGTCGTAGGGGACGGCGGTGTCGGCGGTGCCGTGCATGACGAGCACCGGCAGCGGGCGCGACGGCGTGCACGTGTCGAGGTTCATCGCACCGGACACGACCGCGATGCCGGCGATCCGGTCGGCCAGCTCGCAGCCGAGGCGGTAGGTCATCATCGCGCCGTTGGAGAACCCGGTGACGAACACTTCGCCCGTCCCGAACCGCGTGGTGACGTCGTCGATCAGCGCGCGCACGAACGCGACGTCGTCGATGTTCCGGTCCTTGGCGTAGGCGCAGCAGTCGCCGGCGTTCCAGGTGAGCAGCCGGTCGCCGAGGCGGCCGCTGCCGTCGGGGTAGACCACGACGAAGCCACCCTCGTCGGCGACGGTGTTCATGTGGGACACGCGCTCGAACAGCTCGCCGTTCCCGCCGCCGCCGTGGAGGAACACGACCACCGGCCGGCCCGCCGTCGCACCGGCCGGCGTGTAGGCCCGGTAGTGCCGCTCGCGCCCGTCGACGGTCAGCGTGTACCCGTGCGTCGCCGCCGGCGGCGGGGTGGGTTCGGGGTCGGCCCGGCCACGGCCGCACGCGGTCAGCACCACCATGAGCGCCACACCGGCCGCCACTGCTCTGCGCATGGCCGCCACTGAAGCCGACGACTCTGTGGAAAGCCTGTGGCGTCAGCCCGACCCACGTGCGCGGCCTCCGCCACCTCCGACAGGGCGGTCATGATCGACGATCGGACCCCGACCAGCGCCGTGACGTGGACCGCCAGGCGCAGGAAGTGCGCCCGGTTTCCGAGGGGAGACGCTCTATCCTCGTCCGGTGACGGACCGGGAGTACACGATCAGGCTGACGCCCGACGAGGCGCTGCTGCTGTCGGATTGGCTGGACCGGATGCTCGATCAGGACGACTTCCGCGCGCTCGTCGACGGCGACCGGGCCGTCCTGGCTCCGCTGTACCGGATCACCGGAACGCTCGAGACCACGTTGACGGAAATCTTCGCGCCCGACTACGGGGCCCGCGTCGACGCCGCCCGCGTCAGGCTCATCGAAGGGCTCGGCGATCTCGACGACGGTGCCCCTCCCGGTCGCGCGCGGGAGTTCCGGCCCGCCGGTCCGGTACCCGACACCGTCGACGAGGACCTGGTCAGCACCGCCGGTGAGCGCGAGACCCTCGAGCGGTTCCTCGACCACCACCGGTACGTGCTGCGTGGCAAGCTGCGCGACCTTCCCGACGCCGACGGCCGCCGCCAGCTGGTGGGGTCGGAGACCACGCTGCTCGGGCTGCTCCGCCACGTCGCCGCCGTGGAGCGCAACTGGTTCCAGCACATCCTGGCCGGGCGGCCGCGGGAGCAGATCGCCGGCAACTCCCGCGGCGACGACGCCAGCTGGGTGCTGCCGCGGAACGAGACGGCCGTCAACGTGCTCGCCGCACACGAGGCGGCCTGCGCCGAGTCCCGGCGGATCGCGGCGGGGTTCGACCTCGACCACACCGTGCCGCACGAGCGGCTCGGACGGGTGTCGCTGCGCTGGGTCTTCGTACACCTGATCCGCGAGTACGCCCGGCACGCCGGTCACGCCGACATCCTCCGCGAGCAGCTCGACGGCGTGACCGGCGACTGAATCCGCGGCGGATGAGGCGGCCCCCGCCCGGCGGCCGGGACGATCGGCGCGGGCGGACCGTGAGGGGGCCTCGATGGTGCGGAGGGTTGTCGCCAGCCTGGTTCTCGCGGCCGCCATCATGGGGCCGGCGGGCCGGGCGACGGCGTTCGGCACGATCGACACCGCGGGGCAGAACCGGGAGCACGAACGGATCACGCGCGCCGCGGTGGCCTGCACCGGCCCGGACCGCTTCTGCTTCGAGCCACGGTCGGCCGACCAGCTCGCCGGCCAGGGGAAGCGGTTCGGCGCGGTCGGGGCGCCCGACCTCACCGAGCCGTTCGACCCGACCGCCCACTGCGACGGCGCCGACTACCTCGACGGTGACTACCCGCGCACCCGCGACGCGGCGACCGCGAGCCTCCGCGCGTGCGTCGACCACCTGCGCGGGCGGTTCCGGGAGGCCGTGGACCGCGCCGCGCACCTGCTCGACGCCGAGGGTGCGATCGTCCCCGCGGCCGTCGACCTCGGCACCGACTGCGAGTTCGACTCACCCCGCGAGCAGCGGGCCAAGTGCCGGGCACTGGAGAGCTTCGGCCGGGCGCTGCACGGCGTCCAGGACTTCTACTCGCACAGCAACTGGACCGACGAGGCCGACCCGACCCGCCCGACCGGCGCCGACAACCCGCCCGGCCTCGGCCTGCCGACCCCGAGCCCGGTTCTCGACCTGCGCCGCGACCGGACACCGACCGTTCCGCCCGGCCTGTCGACCGGGTGCTTCGTGCTCCACGACAGCGTGCCCGGCGTCGAGGAGTGCGCGCGGCGGGTCACCCACGCCGGTCTCAACAAGGACCTCGGGACGATCGACCCGCGCACCGGCGAGGCGACGGACCCGACGACCGCGCGCGGCCGGGTCGGCCGCAACTTCGCGCGGGCCGTGGCGGGCGCGGTCACCGAGACCCGCCGCCAGTGGCGTGACCTCCGCGCCGAACTGCGGGCCCGGTACGGGGCGGCGAAGGCGTCGCTCATGGTGTGCGCGCTGCGCCTCGACCGCCCGACCGCGGGCTGCCGGGGCATACCCACCGCCGTCGCCGCGGGGGTGCTCGTCGGCGTCGTCGGACTCGTCCTGTTCGGGCTGCACAGGCGTCGACCACGGCGGCCGTGACTCATCCCCGCCGGATGATGCACCGGTCATGGCCGCCGAACTACACGTTGACGATGACGACAGACCAGGCCCCGATGGTCACCCGGCGTGCGACGGCACGCGACCGCGCCGCGGCCGGACGGGCCGCACGGAAGGTGGCCCCCCGGGCCAGCCACGCCGACTACGCGCCGACCGCGAAGCGGCGCGACCCGATCGACGTCATCGAGGCGCAGTCGGCGACCCGGGTGCCCGAGCTCGTCCCCATCCGCTACGGGCGGATGACCGAGTCGCCGTTCCGGTTCTACCGCGGCGCCGCCGCGATCATGGCCATGGACCTGGCCGACACTCCGCGGGCCGGGATCACCGCGCAGCTGTGCGGTGACGCCCACATGCTGAACTTCCGCCTGCTCGCCTCGCCCGAGCGGAACCTGCTGTTCGACATCAACGACTTCGACGAGACGCTGCCGGGCCCGTTCGAGTGGGACCTCAAGCGCCTGGCCACGAGCCTGGTCATCGCCGGCCGGCAGAACGGGTTCACCACGCGGCAACGGCGCTCCATCGTCGTCTCCACGGTCCGCTCCTACCGGGAGACGGTGCGCAACCTCGCGGCGATGCGCAACCTCGACGTGTGGTACGCGAAGGTCGACGCCGACGTCGTGCGGACCCTCTTCGCCACCCACCTGCACAAGGCGGGGCGCGAGCGGCTGGTCAGGGCCGCGTCGAAGGCACGCGCGAAGGACAACCTGATGGCCTTCGACCGCCTCACCTCCGTCGTCGACGGACAGCGGCGGATCAACGCCGATCCGCCGTTGCTCCAGCCGATCGGCGACCTGCTGCCCGACGTCGAACGCGCCGAGCTCGAAGCCGCCATCCGGGAGCTGATCCGCGGCTACACCGAGTCCCTGCCGTCGGAACGGCGCGCGCTGGTGGAGCAGTTCGAGTTCGTCGACATGGCCCGCAAGGTGGTCGGCGTCGGCAGCGTGGGCACCCGCTGCTGGATCATCCTCATGCTCGGACGCGACGAACGGGACCCGCTGCTGCTGCAGGTCAAGGAGGCGTCGACCTCGGTGCTCGCCGAGTACGTCGGCCCCAGCCGCTACGACCACCAGGGCCAGCGGGTGGTCGCCGGGCAGCGGATGATGCAGGCGGCCGGCGACATCTTCCTCGGCTGGCAGGCCGTGCGGGGCATCGACGGCGGAACGCGGGACTTCTACGTCCGCCAGCTCTACGACTGGAAGGGCATCGCCGTCGCCGAACAGATGACCCCCGAGGGGATGCTGCGCTTCGGCGAGCTGTGCGGCCACACGCTCGCCCGCGCGCACGCACGGTCCGGCGACCGCATCGCGATCGCCGAGTACCTCGGCGGCAGCGACGTCGTCGATCAGGCCGTGGCCCAGTTCGCGGAGAGCTACGCCGACCAGAACCAACGCGACCACGCCGCCCTGGTCGACGCCGTCCGCACCGGCCGGGTCGCCGCCACCTCGGCCTAGAGCCCATCTCCGCGGGTCACGCGTCAGGCGCCGTCTCCGAGCGCGATCAGCAGATCGCGCAGCGCGGCGTTCGCCGCTTCGGCCCGCTCTTCCGGGACGCGCGTGAGCAGGGCCTGTTGGGCCGCGCTGGCCGCGAGCACCGCCTTCTCGGCGACCGCGACGCCCTCGGCCGACAGCCGTACCCAGGAACTGCGGGCGTCGGACGCGTCGGCCTCGCGTTCGACGAGCCGTTCCTCGCCGAGGCGCCGCAGCAGGTTGCTGGTGCCGCCCGAGGAGAGCATCAGCCGGGCGCCGATGTCCGACGGCCGCAGCCGGTACGGCGCGCCGGCCGCCCGCAGCACGGCGAGGATCTCGTACTCGGCCTTGGTGAGCCCGAGCTTGGCGAGCTCGGCGTTGACCCGCTCGGAGAACAGCGCCGACAGCCGTGCCGCCCGCTTCGACAGTTCGAACTGCAGGCCGCTGACGGCGGCCAGCTCCCGCGCCCACACCGCCGCGATGCCGTCGACGACGTCCTTTCGCACGCGTCGATCGTACGGTCTCCCGCCCTCTTGCGCCTTGAAAGCTTTACATATAGCTTTTCGAAAAGCTTTCTAGTGAGGAGTTGGACATGGAGATCGTGATCCGCGGCGGCCACGTGGTGCCCGGCGCCGACCTGCCCGAGATCCCCCGGGGCGACGTGCTCGTCCGCGACGGGATGATCGTCTCGGTGGGTCCGCCGGTGGACGCCGCCGTTCCCGTGATCGACGCGACCGGTCTGGTGGTGGCTCCGGGCTTCGTCGACGCCCACCGCCACGTGTGGCAGGCCCCGCTGCGCGGCCTCGGCGCGGACATGGCGATGCCCCGGTACTTCGCGGAGATCCTGGGCGCGGCGCTGCACTCGTACACCCCGGCCGAGGCCCGGCTGGCCACCCTGCTGGGCGCGGTGGAGGCGCTGGACGCGGGCGTCACCACGCTCTTCGACTGGAGCAACGCCACCACCCGCGGCCCCGACCACACCGACGCCGTCCTGGACGCGTTCGAGGCGGCGGGCGTCCGCGCGGTGGTCGGTCACACGGACCCGGGCGACGACGCCCGCCGGTTGGCCTCCCGACACGGGCGGGTGACCGGTGCGCTGGCCGTGCTGGGTGGCGAGTACGGCGACTGGGACGAGTTCGTCGCGCAGCTCCGGTGGGGCCGCGACCTCGGTCTCATGGTCGCTCTGCACGCGGGAGGCCCGGTCGTCCGACCGTTGCACGACGCCGGCCTGCTGGGTCCGGACCTGCAACTGGTCCACCTGAACGCCATCACCCCCGACGACGCGAAGCTGCTGGCCGACACCGGCACGCCGGCGGTGGTCACCCCGACGGTGGAGGCCGTGATGGGCCACGGCCCGTCGGCGTACGGCCGGCTGGAGGACGCCGGCGCGCGTCCGGCGCTGGGGGTCGACGTGGTCATCAACTCCGCACCCGACCTGTTCGAGCCCATGCGTGACACCCTGCGCACCCGGCGCCTGTCGTCGTCGGCCGACCGGCCGCCCGCGGCGTCGATCCTCCGGGCGGCGACCATCGACTCGGCCCGTGCCGCGGGCCTGTCCGACCGGACCGGCTCGATCGAGGTGGGCAAACGGGCCGACCTGGTGCTCCTCGACGGCCTGTCGCACCTGACCGGCACCGCCGGCGATCTGGCCGGTGCCGTGGTGAGCAGCCTGACCCCGTCGCACGTCCGCACGGTCCTGGTGGACGGCGTCGTCCTCAAACGCGACGGCCGCCTCCTGTACCACGACCTTCCCGTGCTCCGCGCGCAGGCCGCCCCGCTGGGGACCCGCTCCCGGACCTGACCCACGCCCGGTCCCCGCCTGACGGTGTGCGAGGAGCCACGCCGGGCTTACCATGGAAGGGCTCTCCGTCGGGTGATGGAGGTCGAGATGAAGAGCTCAGCGCAGGCCCTCGAATGGATGCGTGAGGGCGAGTCCTGCGAAAGACAACACAAGGTGTCGGCGGCGATCCGGGCGTTCGAACAGGCCGCCCAGTCCTCCGACCCGAGGGTGGCCGCCGACGCGTGCTACCACCTCGGGCTCTGCTACGAGCAGCAGCACCACCACACCTCGGCGGCGAAGGCGTACCGCGACGCGTGCCGGTCCGGCGACCGTGAGACGAAGGCCTCGGCGTACTACCACCTGGGGCGGATCTACGAGCAACGGCACTGGCTGTCCGACGCCTACGCCACCTACACGCACTCGGCGCGGTTGGGCGGGCGCGACTCGGCCCGGGCACAGGCGGCCATCGCCCGCCTGTGGCCCGACGGCTAGACCTGGCTCGTCACGGGGTTCGGCGCCGACGGCGCGGTCAGTTCCTCGCCGCCGGCGCGGCACTGCGGGCACCACGGCTGCAGCCGCTGGTGGGTCACGTACACCACCAGCAGGTACGCCAGTGTCGCCTGCGCGGCCGCCCACACGTACCGCCCCACCGGGTGGTCGTAGAGCAGCGACGACGCGATCACCACGCCCAGGTAGCCGAACGCCAACGGCCGCCGCTCGAACAGGTGCGCGGTGCGGAAGCGGACGCGGTACCGCTGCGCGACCGTCGACGCGTCGAGCGGCAGCGCCCGGATGCAGTGTTCACACAGCCGCCGGCCGTGGGCGAACAGCGTGACGGCGAGGTACACCGCGGCGGCGAACACCAGCAGCAGCACCAGGATCAGCACGCGCCACCGCAGCACCTCCGTCACCTGTGGCACCACGGTGATCAGGATGAGCAGACCCAGCACCGCGGTGAGCAGCCAGGGTGCATAGTGACCGACGAGCCTATTCATCTGCAGCGTGCCTCCGTATGCCGTCCCGACGCGAGGCCACGCTAGTTCTTCGGCCGCGGGGTCGCCCACGGGCGATGGTTCGGCTTGTGTCGGTCGCCACGGCACCGGTGGCCGACCGTTCGGCCGATCGCGCGGGGAGGCCGGGCAAGCCTAACGCGCGGTACGCATCGTCCGGAAGGCGCGCCGGACCTGGTCGACGAACAGCGCGGGCTGCTCCCACGCGGCGAAGTGCCCGCCGCGGTCGGGCCTCTCGTAGAACCGCAGATCGAGGAAGTACCGCTCACACCAGCGACGCGAGGGGCGCACGATCTCGCGTGGGAACACCGAGATCCCCGTCGGGACCGACAGCGGCGCCTGCTGGCGCACCTGGTTGCGCCGCGACGGCCGCGCGAAGCCGTCCTCCCAGTAGATCCGCGCCGACGACGCGGCGGTGGCCGTGTGCCAGTAGAGGCTGATGTTGTCGAGCATCTGGTCGCGGGTCAGGGCCGAGAGCGGGTCGCCGTCGTGGTCGGTCCACGCCCAGTACTTCTCGGCGATCCAGGCGCACTGGCCGACGGGTGAGTCGACGAGCGCGTACCCGAGCGTCTGCGGGCGCGTGCCCTGCTGCGTGGAGTAGCCCATGCCCCACTCGCGGTGCTCGGCGACGGCGGCGAGACTCTCCCGCTCCTCGTCGGTCACGTCGGGATCGTCCGATGTGGACGGTGGCGGCGCGACCGGCGCGTAGTTCAGGTGGATACCGATGAGGCGGTCGGGAACCTGGCTGCCGAGCTGGGTGGTGACGGCCGAGCCCCAGTCGCCGCCCTGCGCGCCGAACCTGTCGTACCCGAGGCGGCCCATCAGCTCGGCCCACGCGGCCGCGATGCGCGCCGGTCCCCAGCCCGGCCCGGTCGGCTTTCCGCTGAACCCGAAGCCCGGCAGCGACGGACATACGACATGGAACGGGTCGTCGGGATCGTCGGCCAGCGGACCGATCACGTCCAGGAACTCCACCACGGAGCCGGGCCAGCCGTGCGTGAGGATCAGCGGCACGGCGTGCGGATGCGGCGAGCGTCGATGGATGAAGTGCACGTCGACGCCGTCGATCGCGGTGACGTGGTGCGGCAGCCCCGCGAGCCGCGCCTCGAGCCCGCGCCAGTCGTAGCCGTCGGCCCAGTACGCGCACAGGTCGCGCAGCCAACCGACGGGAACACCCTGGCTCCAGTCGGGAACCGTCGCCGGTTCCGGCCACCGCGCACGCCGCAGCCGCCGCCGCAGATCGTCGAGGTCGTCGTCGGAGACGCCGATGCTGAACGGTCGCACCTCGCTGTCCATTCCCGGACGGTAGCAGCGGTTGACGTCCGTCACACCTACGCGGAAAAGGGCTTGAGTTGGAGTGCACTCCAGCTTCTACGGTACGAAGCGTGCCGGAGAGACCGGCGACGGACGACGGAGGATGGGATGCGCGATGAGCGACATGCACGCCGCGAACCTGATGTGGCGCCTGGAGAACATGGACGACCGTACCCGGCGCCGGGCCGACGAGCGCGTCGGCTTGTTCGCCCACATGCTGCGGCGGGCGGCGGGTAACACCGCCGACCGGCGACGGGGGCGCAGGCACTAGAACCGGGCGGCGGCGCGCAGGCAGGGGCGCGCCGCCGCGCCGGTGCCCGGCACGGGTCGGGACGACCCGGGGACCGGCAGAGTTCGCCGGCGGGAGCGGGCGTCTTCCGTGCTATGTCCCCCTTTGCGTTCAGGACTCTCACAGAAGCTCTGCGGAACCGGCCAGGTGGGGCTGCGAGCGTCACCGCCATGAATGTGCGGATCGAGGCGCGGGGCCTCACGAAGCGGTACGGGTCGACCGTCGCCGTCGACGACCTGACGTTCACCGTCGAGCCGGGCCGGGTCACCGGGTTCCTCGGCCCGAACGGGGCCGGCAAGACCACCACGATGCGGATGGTCCTCGGTCTCGACCTGCCCACGGCGGGCACGGTGACCGTCGCCGGTACCCGGTACGCCGACCTGCCGACGCCGCTGCACACCGTCGGCGCCCTTCTCGACGCGCGCGCCGTGCATCCGGGCCGGACGGGCTACCACCACCTGCTCGCCCTGGCGCAGAGCAACCGGATCCCGCGCACCCGCGTCGACGAGGTGCTCGAGCGGGTCGGGCTGTCCGGTGTGGCCCGTCGGCGGACCCGGGCGTTCTCGCTCGGGATGAGCCAGCGGCTGGGGGTGGCCGCCGCGCTCCTCGGCGACCCGCCCGTGCTCATGTTCGACGAGCCGGTCAACGGCCTCGACCCGGAGGGCATCCGCTGGATCCGGGACCTCATGCGCGGCTACGCCGCCGAGGGCCGCACCGTGCTGGTGTCGAGCCACCTGATGAGCGAGATGGCCCTGACCGCCGACCATCTCCTCGTGATCGGCCGCGGACGCCTGATCGCCGACGCCCCGCTCGACGACGTGCTCCGGAACAACACGCGGCCCGAGGTGCTGGTGCGCGCCGAGGAGCCCGCGCGGCTGGGGAAGCTGCTGACCGACGCGGGCGGGCAGGTGGTGTCGTCCGCGGACGACGGCCTCGTCGTGTCCTCGATGGACGGTCTGGCGGTCGGCCGCGTGGCCGCGGCGCACGGGATCGTGCTGTCGGAGCTCACCCCGCGACGCGGCTCGCTGGAGGAGGTCTTCATGGACCTCACCGCCGACAGCGTCGAGTACGCCGCGGCCCCGGCGGGTGCGCGGTGACCGGGGTGGTGGTCGCGGAGTGGACCAAGTTCCGCAGCCTGCGGTCGGTGCTGGTCACCGTCGGTCTCACGGTCGTGCTCGCGGTGGTATTCGGTGTGCTCATCAGCTCCGGCCAGGCACGGCAGTACGCGGAGCTGACGGCGGCCGAGCGGGCCGCGTTCGACCCCACGTACGTCAGCCTCATCGGCTGTTTCACGTTCGCGCAGCTGGCGATCGGCGCGCTCGGGGTGCTGAGCGTCACCTCCGAGTACGCCACCGGCACGATCCGGCCGTCGCTGGCGGCGGTGCCCCGGCGGGGCCGGCTGCTCGCGGCCAAGGCGGTCGTGCTCGGCGCGGCCGCGTTCGTCGCGGCCAACGTGGCGGTGTTCGCCGCCTACCTCGGCGGTCAGCCGACACTGTCCGGAATGGACGCACCCTCGTCCACACTGGACGATCCGCACGTGCTCCGGGCGGTGCTCGGCGCCGGGTGGTGGCTGACGGCGGTCGCGCTGCTGGGGGTCGGCGTCGGGATGCTGGTGCGGTCGACGGCCGGCGCGTTCACCGTCGTGGTGGCGAGCACGCTGCTGGTGCCGCTGGTCAGCGGCCTCCTGCCGGAGTGGTTCGCGCGGTGGTGGCCGACGACCGCCGGCCAGCAGGTCCTCCGGGTCGTCCGCGACCCCGACGCGCTGCCGCCGTTCGCCGGCATCGCCTGGATGTACGCGGCCGTCGCGGCCGTGCTGCTGCTCGGCCACCTGTCGCTGCGGCTGCGGGACGCGTGATGCGGCCGTCCTGGAGGTCCACTGTGGAGGGTGTCGCGGTCGGGCTCGCGGCGGTCGTCGCGATGGCCGCGGTCGCGATGGTCGGGGCCCGGATGGCCGCTCCGGAGGCGGGCACGGTGGGCGCGGGTGCGGCGGTGGTGGCGCTCGCGGTCGGCGCGCCCGTGGACCTGACGGTCAGCGGCACCGCCGTACCCGGCAGCGACCGGTTGCCGGTACGGGGCGGGGTGCCCGTCACGGTCGACGGCACCGTCGACGTCCGGCCGCTCGGGGTGACGCTGGCCGGGGTGGCGGTGCTGGTGCTGGCGTTCCGGTGGCGGCGGCTGTCGTGGGCCGGCGCGGGCGGGGCGCTGGTCGGGTTCGTCGCGGGCACGGGGGCGTGCGCCCGCTTCGGGACGGGCGGGCCGGTCGACGTCGGGCGGGCGGCGGTGGTGTTCCGGGCGGACGCGGGTTCCGCGGTGTCGGGTGCGCTGGTGCTGGCCGTGGTCGTGCTGGGGGCGTGTCTGCTGCCGCCGTGGTGGCGACGGCCGTTCGGGGTGGTCGCGGCGGTACTCGGGGGGCTGGCGCTCCTCGGGACGGTCGTGGGAACGGTGGTCGGCGCGGTCGCGGGCGGCATGCGGTCCGCCGGGGTCGGGCTGCTCGCCGGTGCCGACGCGGTCGCGCTGGTGCCGTGGGGGCTCGGTGTGCCGTGGCGTGCCGACGTCGTGGGCCCGCTCGCCGGGCCACTGGCCGAGCGTTTCGGCGAGGTGCTTCCGCACCACGGGGGGCGGTGGGGGGTCGCTGTGGTCGGACCTGTGGCCGTCCTCTCGATGGGAGTGCTCACGACGGAGCGGGGGTGGCCGGCGGCGGCGCGGCTGGGTGCGGCCGTGGCCGCGGGGTTCGCGGGGGTGACGGTCGCGACGGCCGCGACCGCGACGGCGACCGCGACCGTGTTCGTGGTGCGGCTGCCCGCGATGGAGATGGCGTTGCGGGGCACCGTGTTCGTAGCGGTTCTGGTGGGCGCGGTGGCCGGAACGATCGCGGGCCTCGTTCCCTGGCCGTTCAGAGTGCCGTCGCCGTTTAGAGTGAGGACGCATGGAGTCCCTCCTCGTCGTCGATGACGAGCCGACCGTGCGGGAACTGCTCTCGGCGACGTTGCGGTTCGCGGGTTTCACGGTGACATCGGCGGCCACCGGCGCGGCGGCCGTCGACGCGGCGCGCCGCGAGCCGCCCGATCTCGTGCTGCTCGACGTGATGCTGCCGGACATGGACGGGTTCGACGTGGTGCGGCGGCTGCGCGACGGCGGCGCGCGCGTACCGGTGCTGTTCCTCACCGCACGCGACGCGCCCGCCGACAAGGTGCAGGGGCTGACGCTCGGCGGCGACGACTACGTCACCAAGCCGTTCGACCTCGAGGAGCTGATCGCCCGCATCCGCGCGATCCTGCGCCGCACGGGCGGATCGGCGGTCGACACGATCGTCGTGGGCGACCTCTCGCTCGATCCGGCGGGTCGCCGGGTGACCTACACCGGGCGACCGGTCAGGTTGTCGCCGACGGAGTTCCGGCTGCTGCACTTCCTGATGCGCAACGCGGGCACTGTCGTCGGCAAGGCCGAGATCCTGGACCGCGTGTGGCACTACGACTTCGGCGGCGACGCGAGCATCGTCGACACGTACATCAGCTATCTGCGGCGCAAGCTCGACGCCCGGCTGGTCCGCACCGTGCACGGCGTCGGCTACGTCCTGGAGAGGCCGCGACCGTGAGTCTCCGGTCGCGGCTCCTGCTGGTGTGCATGGCGTTGCTGACGCTCGGCGTGCTGGTGACCGACGCGGTCGCCGTCACGATGCTGCGCCAGCACCTCGTCGACCGGGTCGACAGCCAGATCCGTTTGCTGGCAACGGTTCTGTCACGGGTGCCGATCCAGGCGACCGGCCAGCTGCCGGCCGAGTTCCGCACGTCGTTCGACATGATCAGCGACGTGTACGTGGCGGAGGTCGCGCCCGACGGCTCGGTGGTGGCCGCGGCCCGCACCCCCGGCCCCGCCGCCGTTCCGCGGCTTCCCGCGTCGGTGGCGGCGCGGGCGGGGGAGACGTTCGACGTGCCCGGGTGGCGGGTGATGGTCGCGCAGCGGCCGGCGGGCGGGAACGTGGTCGTCGTCGCGGCCCGGCTCACGGCCGTCGACTCGACCGTCCGTCGCATGTGGACGGTCAGCGGGCTGACGTTCCTGGCGGTGCTCGCGGTCCTGGCGGCACTCGGCTGGTTCGCGATGCGGGTGGGGCTGCGACCGTTGCGGCGCATGGAGGAGACGGCCACGGCGATCGCCGGCGGTGACCTGACCCACCGCGTTCCGGAGGTGGCGCGTCCCGGCACGGAGGTGGGCCGGCTCGCCGCGTCGTTGAACGGGATGCTCGCGCAGCTTGAGCGGGCGTTCGCGGCGCGGTCGCGTTCGGAGGCCCGCATGCGGGCGCTGCTGGGCGACGTGAGCCACGAGCTGCGCACACCGCTGTTCGGCATCAAGGGCTTCACCGAGCTCTACCGGATGGGCGGCCTGCCCACCCGCGACGACGTCGACCGCACGATGAGCCACATCGAACGCGAGGCCACGCGGCTCGCCTCGCTGGCCGAGGACCTGCTCCTCCTGGCCACAGTGGACGAACGGCCCGACGTGCTGGCGCCGACCCCGATGGACCTGCGCACGATCGCCGCCGACATGCACGGAGACCTGCGCGCCCTGGACCCGTCGCGGCCGGTGACGGTGACCGGTCCCGGCGGCACGGGTCCACCCGGACGGGCCGCCGTGCTCGGCGACGAGCCGCGGCTGCGCCAGGTGGCGACGAACCTGGTGGGCAACGCGATCGCGCACACCCCGCCGGGCACCCCGGTGCGCATCGGTGTCGGCACGGTGGGCGGCGAGGCGGTCCTCGAACTCGCCGACGAGGGTCCCGGCCTCGACGCCGCCGCCGCGGCGCGCGTGTTCGACCGGTTCTACCGCGCGGACACCTCCCGCCGCCGGGCCGCCGGCAGCGGCGCCGGGCTGGGCCTGACCATCGTCCGGTCGCTCGTTGCCGCGCACGGCGGGCGCGTGGACGTGCGGACGGCACCGGGTGAGGGCGCGACGTTCCGGGTCCTGCTGCCGGAGACCGCCGGTTACGCTGGCGGTGAAACCTGAGCCCGCGCGGGTACGGCCGACGTTATGGTGTGCCGATGGCGGACCTGGTGTTCCTCGACCCGCGGCGCCGGCCCCGGCCGGTACTGCTGCGCACGCTCGTCGGCGACGTGCTGCGCCGCCACCGGCAGGGCCAGGGCCGCACTCTCGCCGACGTGGCGCGGGCCGCGCGGGTCTCGATGCCGTACCTGTCCGAAGTGGAGCGCGGGCGCAAGGAAGCCAGTTCCGAGGTGCTCGCCGCGGTGTGCGGCGCGCTGCGGATCGACCTGTCCGACCTGCTGGCCGAGGTGTGGCACGACCTGGCGGCCGAGCCGGCCGACCCGGCCGCGCCGGGCGACCAGCGGCGGCGCGACCCGGCCGCCGGGCGCGTCGCGGCGTTCCAGCGGCGTGCGGCGGAGCCGGTGCCCGGCCGCGGCCCGGTCGGGCGCGGCCGTCCCGCCCGCGGGTCGTCCGACGTGGTGCTCCTCGCCGCGTAGCGCACCGGCCGTCAGCCCACGCGGGCCAGGGGTTCCGGCTTGCGGGAGCTGATCACGCGGTCCGCCAGACCGTAGGCGACCGCTTCGTCCGCCGACAGCGTCATGCTGCGGTCAGTGTCGGCGCGGATCTTCGCGGTCGGGTTCCCCGTGTGGCGGCTGAGGATCTCGTCCATCTCGGCGCGCACCCGGGCCACCTCCTTCGCCTCCACGGCGAGGTCGGGCAGCGTCCCGCGGGCCTGGCTGGTCGGCTGGTGCAGCGTCACCTTGGCGTGCCGCAGCACCGAGCGCCGGCCCGGGGTGCCGGCCGCGAGCAGCGCGGCGGCCGCCGAGGCCGCCTGTCCCACGCAGAACGTGGCGACCGGCGAGCGCACGAAGTTCATCGTGTCGTAGATCGCGGTCAACGCGCTGAACGAGCCGCCGGGGGAGTTGATGTAGATGCCGATCTCCTGCTCGTTCACCGAGTCGAGGTAGATCAGCTGGGCGATCGTCACGTTGGCGACGCCGTCGTCGATGGCGGTGCCGAGGAAGATGACCCGCTCGGACAGCAACCGCGAGTAGATGTCGAAGGCCCGCTCACCCAACGGCGTCTTCTCCACGACCGTGGGAATCAGGTAGTTGCTCATGCGTTCGCTCCGCTTCGCTTCGCGAGGCATTCGCCACGCACTGAGTTGATGATTCGCTCGCGAGGCTCGCTCATGAGCCCACCCCCACGGCCCGCCGCGCGATGGTCGGACGGACGTCGTCGACGCGCTCCAGGATGTGGTCGATGAACCCGTAGTCCTTCGCCTCCTCGGCGGTGAACCAGCGGTCGCGCCGGCTGTCCTTCTCGACGGTCTCCACGGTCTGGCCGGTGTGCTCGGCGATGAGCCGGGTGAGCGTCCGGCCGATCCGTTCGAGCTGGCCGGCGTAGATCTCCACGTCGGCCGCGGTGCCGCCGAAGCCCGCCGAGCCCTGGTGCATCAGGATCTGCGCGTGCGGCAGGCTGAACCGCTTGCCGCGCGCGCCGGCCGACAACAGGAACTGGCCCATGCTGCCGGCGAGGCCCATGGCGAGGGTGCTGACGTCGTTGGGAATCAGGCGCATCGTGTCGTAGATGGCGAGCCCGGCGCTCACCGAACCGCCCGGCGAGTTGATGTACAGGCTGATGTCGCTGCGCGGGTCCTCGGCCGACAGCAGCAGCAACTGGCCGCACAGCCGGTTGGCGATGCCGTCGTCGACCTCCGCGCCGAGCACGATGATGCGTTGGTGCAGCAGCCGGGCGGCCACCTGGTCGTCGATCGACCCGCTGAGCCCGGCCACGGTGGTTGTCGTCATGCACCCACGATGGAGCCGGGAGGCTTTGCGTACCAAGGGAATCTGCTGAGAGCAGAGTCTATGGGGGACCGCGGGACGCCTCCTGCCCGGGTAGGCGCCCCGCGGTCCGGTCCTGCTACTCCCGCTACGGAGCCGGGTACTCCGTGATGTACACGGGCACACCGATCCGCGTGGTGTCGGCCGGGTCGCCCACGCCGTTGACGACGTGGTCGATGGTCCCGGCGCTGAGGTTGACCGTCATGATGTGGTGCAGCTTCACACCCGGACGGTTCGGCACCTCGAACCCGTTCTCCGTGTGGATCGACGGATTGTTCTGGTTGAACACGTACACGCCGGCGCCCCACAGGGTGTGGTTGCGCACCTTGTCGCCGACCTTGTAGCCCGCGTAGCCCTCGACGTCGCCGTTCATCCAGTCGGCCTGGGTGGGCGGGTCGTACGGCAGCTCGTTCTGGTACAGGATCGTCGTGCCGTGGTCGCCGTTCCACACCGTGTTGTAGCGCTGGAAGTGCTCGACGAACAGGCCGGTGGCCGTCACGTGGTCACCGTTGATGACCGCGCCGTACCGACCGGTGTTGGTGTTCCACCGCTGGGTGTCGGTGAAGCCCTCGACGCCGTGGTCGCCGCGCCACACCCAGGTGTGGTCGATGAGCACGTTGTCGCTGTTGACCTCAAGCGCGATGTGCGTCTTGCCGACGTGCGGGCCGCCGACGCGGAAGTACACATCGGACAGTGTGGTCGGGTTGCGCCGGTCGCTGTGTCCGTGCCCACGCTTGCTGCCCACGCGCAGGAGAACGGGGGACTCGCGGAGCCCGGCGTCGATCGTCACACCGGCCACGATCGCGCCGGGAACGTCGGCCACCTCGAGCGGCACCGCGCCGTTCACGGCGGTGAGCGTCGCGTGCCCGATGCCCAGCACGACGGTGTTCGCCTTCTTCACCTCGATGGTGCGGGAGATGTCGTACAGGCCCGGCGTCAGCAGGAGGTGCCTGCCGCGGGCGAGCTGGCTGTTGATGGTGTGCACCGAGTCGCCCGGCTTCGCCACGTAGAAGTCGTCGAGGTCGATCGAGCGTCCCGGTGTCATTCCGTTCGCCCACGTGACGCCGCGCGTGTCGCGACCGGCCGACGGAACGCGGACCTTGTACTTGCCGCGCGAGTCGACGTACAGGTACGGCTTCTCGCGGCTGACCGGGGTGTTCTCCAGCGTGGTGTAGGGCGGGTTCGGGAACGCCGCGTCGTCGGGCGCGCCGACCACACCGGCGAACACCTGGTTCCACACGCCGTTCGACCAGCCGGCCACCTCGCTGTTGCGGGTCAGCCACTGCTGCTGCGAGCCGTTGGTGGTGGCGGGCAGCCGCGAGTCGGCGATGAAGCCGCCGCTGGCGTACTGCGGTCCGGCGGTGCAGTAGTCCATGAGGGACAGTCCGCCCCCGGTGATGTTCAGCCGCCGCATCGACACGGCCTGCGACACCGCCCAGAAGTTCGCGCTTCCGCGGCAGCCGTCCTGTCCTTGTGCGTTGATGTTGATCGACAGGTTGGAGATCGTGCGCCAGAAGTTCACCAGCGCCAGGCAGTTGGCGGTGCCGCCCTCCGTGAGGCACCGGTTGTAGACCTCGACCTTGCCGTTGATGACGACGTCGGTCGGAGCCGCGCCGAGGCCGGAGACCTCGGTGTAGTAGCCGACCTTGAACTGCAGCGGCTGCTCGGCGGTGCCGTAGGTGCCCGGCTTGAACAGGAACGCGTAGCGACGCGTCCCCATCTCGTCGTCGACCTGCTGCGCGTGGGTGGCGTCAAGCTTCGCTTGAATCTGGCTCACCGGCATGCTGGGATCGAAAATAGTGACATTCGGGCCGAAGCTGGGCGTGCTGGGCCGATTCGAGTGGGCGGAGGCGGCCGGCCCGGTCACGGCGATCGCCGTCGCCACGGAAAGGCCGATCACGAGGGCCCGGCTGCGGCTGTGCTGGCTACGGCGCCGCTCCGGTTGCTCCTCGGTAATGGGGGTCATGCGAAGGGGTCCTTTCTCGGGGTGGCGTTCGTCGTGAGAGCGCTCTCTCGCGACGCCCGTGAGGGACAGGTCAGAGGTGACGGTGGATGCGATGTTTCTACCCTGTGAACCGGCGAAGCGCCATGGGTTCCCTGAGTTTTCCCTGGTCTCTTCGGCACCGGTCGGCTCCGCTGGTGGACCCGCCGTAGCCTGGAGCAATGGTCGCTATCGTGGGCAAACTGATCGCCGCGGCAGCTGGCGCCCTGGTCGGTGCCGCCGTCGCCAAGGAACTGGAAAAGCCATCCGACCAGCGCGGCTGGCACGGCGAGGTGGGCGGCGTGCCGTACGACTTCCGTCGTCCGACCGCCGACAAGCTCCGCCGCTCCGCCTGGGACCCCGACAACCCGGAGGTCTTCGTCCCCCACGCCTTCGGTGTGGGGTGGAGCATCAACTTCGCGCGCCTGGCCGAATGGGTCCAGCCCCCGCCGGCCGCGGAGTCGTCCCCGGCCCCGGCGGAGCTGACCCCGGCACCGCCGAAGCCGGAACTGGCAGCCGCGCCGGCGGGCACTGCCGCGCCGGCCGCAACGGAGGTGGCCACGGGGGCTGCGGCGGGAGCTGCCTCGGTCGCCGCGGCGGCGGAGACGGTGGCGGCGCCGGAGACGGTGCCCGTCCCGGGGATGGCGGCGGTGGCCGAGCCGGAGCCCGCTGCGGTGCCCGGCCTGGCCACCGCGCCCGAGACAGCAAGCATGGCCGACACCGCGCCCGCGCCGGACACCGGGCCGGAGGCCGCGGCCGTGCCGATCACGCCGGCGACAACCGCCGAGCCGGACGCGCCCGTGACCCCGGTGACCCCCGCACCCGCCGTCGACACCCCGGACACCCCGGCCGGCCCACCCGACGCCACCGGCGACTCGCGGGGCTGACCCGGCGGCGTATACGGTCCAGCAACGACCGGGCACGCATGAACATCATCTTCGGAAATGATGTTCGTGCGTGCCCGGTCACCGTGTGCGGGGGTGCTCCGCGAAGAACCGCCACAGCACCTCGGTCGCCGAGAAGGGTGCTTCGGGCCAGCCCAGCGTTCCGCCGGCCGCGCCCGGCCACACGTGGGCCATCCCGGTCACGCGGTACACGTCGACGGTGCTGCCGTCGGCGCACGCGGCCACCGTGCGGGCGACCGCCGGGGCCGGTGCCGTCGCCGGGGCCGGGGTGCAGCGCAGGCGCTCCTGCCACCGGGTCACACCGGTGTCGTACGAGGAGTAGCCGCCGTCGGCGGTGCCGATGACGGTGATGAGGGAGACCGGGGAGCGGGGAACGTAGGCGGCGTCGGCCGCGCGGGCGCCGGCGTACCCGGCGCTGACGACGCCGATCGCGGCGAAGACGCCGGTGGTCTCGACGGCAGCCCGGTAGCTCATGTCGCCGCCGTTCGAGATGCCGGCGAGGTGGACGCGGTCGGCGTCGGCGCCCCACGTGGTGACCAGCTCGCGGGCCAGCTCGCGCAGGAACGTCACGTCGTCGGCCGAGCCGCAGCAGGTCATTCCGTTGAACGTGCCGTTGACGCCGTCCGGGTACGCGACCAGGAAACCGTGCCGGTCGGCCACCGCGTCGAAGCCGCTCAGCTGGCGGAAGAACGTTCCGGTGCAGGGGCGGCAGTGCAGCCCGATCACCAGCGGCACCGGCGTACCGGGCACGTACGACGGCGGCGCGTACACGACGGCGGCGCGCCGCGTCCCGTTGATGGACAACGACACGGTGTGGGTGCCCGGTGCGGGCGTCACCGGCGCGGCCGACACTGACGGCACGGCCGACGCCGCGGCCGCAGGGGGCGCCGAACCGGACGGCCGCGGGGATCCGCAGCCGGCCACCAGCGACATCACCACGCACACCGCGACGAGACACATCCGCACGGTGTGCACGATCGACGCCGGACCGCGACCGGTCAACCCCTTCGGCGCAGAGCGAAAGGGTGCGACGATCGGGCATGCTCCGCATCCGGTTGTCGCCAACGGATCTGGGCCGCGTGCGGATCGCCACCGGGCCGCACCCGCTCGGAACGGCGGTGCTCGCCACCCAGGCGCTGCGCGATCCGGCGGTCGCGGCGACGGCTCCGGAGGTCGCCGCGCGGTTCCGGCTGGCGGCACCGGAGCTCGGTCCGCTGCTGCACCTGTTGCCGGCGCGCGGTGTGCTGCCGGACTTCCTCACGCCGCGCACCGACACCGACTCGATCGAGGACGGCCTCTCGGTGCTCCGGGCCACGTCGGCGCGCCGCATCCGGTCGGAGGTCGGCGCGGCGTCCGTCCACTTGCGACCGACGTTGCCGCGCCGGCGGTTCGCCGACGCCGACCCCGAACTGCTCGACGCCGTCGCCGGCGCGCTGCGCCATCTCTTCCACGCCGTCCTCGCGCCGGACTGGCAGCTCCTGCTCCGCGCGTACCGGCGCGACGTCACCGAGGTCGGGCACCGGTACGCACTGTCCGGTGTGGACGGTGTGCTCGCCGGCCTGCATCCCGCGATCCGGTGGCGGGCACCGGTACTGGAGGTCGACACCTGTCGGCGGCCGGCCGAGCTGCGTCCGGGCGGCCGCGGCCTGCTCCTGTACCCGTCGCCGTTCGCGGGCCCGCGGCCGCGCGTGCTCGCCGAGCCCGGGCGGCCGGTGCTCGTCGTGGTGCCGGCCGCGGCGCTGGTGCGGTCCGCCGGCGATCCGCTCGCGGAGCTCATGGGACGCACGAGAGCGGCCGTGCTGCGTGCCGCGGGCCGACCGGGGAACCACACCACCACGGCGCTGGCCCGCGCCGTGCGGGTGAGCCTGTCGTCGGCCTCGGAGCACCTGGCCGCGTTGCGCGCGGCCGGCCTGGTGACCAGCGTCCGCGACGGGCAGGCGGTCGTGCACCGCGTCACCGCGCTCGGCCGCGGCGTGTCCGGCGAGCCGCCCGACCGCTGCCTATCCGGCGAGCCGCTCGACCACGGGTAGCGCCTCGTCGACGTCACCGAGCATGAACGACGTGACCCCGAGCCGCTCGCGCAGCTCGTGCACCTTGGCGACCAGCGCGTCGACCGTGCCGATGAACACGTGCGGCGACTCGAGGATGTCGGTGGCGCTGAGCTCGACGCCGGTCGCCTGCCGGAGCCGGTCGGCGCGGTCCTGCGCGACCGACCTCGCGTTGTCGGTGATGACCAGCGGACCGCCGCTCGGATACACGTTCAGCTCCAGCGACGCGAACCGCTCGCCGGCCGCCTCGCGGACCCAGGCGACCTTCTCCTCGGCCGCGGCGATCGTGACGCTGTGCGCGTCGGGCGGCGGCATGCCGCTCGCGACCGGTCGGATGCGCGGCGCCAGTCCCACGATGTCGGCCTCGCGGGCGGCGAGCGTGAGCGTGCGACGGCCGCCACCACCGATGAACACCGGTGGATGCGGCTTCTGGACCGGCTTCGGGAAACCGTTGTGCCCGTCGATGGTGAAGAATTCGCCGCGGTAGGAGAACGGCTGGTCGGCGAAGCAGCCCTTCAGCACGGCGACGGTCTCCTCCAGCCGCGCGGTGCGCACGGCGGGCGGGTCGAACGGCAGCCCGACCGCGTCGTGCTCGGCCTTGTTCCAGCCGGCGCCGATGCCGATCTCGAGGCGACCGCCGGAGAGGACGTCGATGGTGGCGAGATCCTGCGCCAGCACGGCCGGGTGCCGCAGCCCACTGTTGAGCACGAACGGCATGACGCGCAGCCGCTCGGTGACCGCGGCGACCGTCGCCAGCACCGGCAGCGGCGCGTGCTGTTCGATGAGATGGTCGGGCAGCACCAGGCCGGCGAAGCCGGCCGACTCCGCTTTCCGGGCCGTGGCGACGAGGGTGCGCGCGTCGTCGGTCGATCCGGCGGCGACTCCGAAGAACCTGTACATCGCGCCAGTATCCCCGCTCCGGGCGGCGTCGGCGGCACCGTCCGGAGCGGGGAAGCCCTGCTTGTACACCCGCACGTAGTCGACGAGCATGCGCGACGGGAACGGCGTGGTGGCGCGGCGGAGGCCGCGGTGAACGCGGCGTTCTCCGTGGGCGACGCGGTGGCCGGCATGCCCTGGGAGAGGAATGCCTCGGCGGCCGTGGCCGGCGCTGCGGCGACGGCGAGGTAGGTGGGCGACGGCGAGCAGGACGGCCGCGGCGAAGGCGGCCGGGCAGTGGGTGGCGGCCGGGCGCCGCATCGCGTCGCGTGCCGGCGGTCGGGCTCGTCGGTGCAGGGCCGGCGTAGGTGGGCGGTGCGCGAGGATCCGGGCCGGCCGCGGGTGGTGGCGGGTCGGCGGCTGGCGGCGGCTCATCGGCACTCCTTCGGGGGTCGGCGCGTGCCGGACCGGTGGCCCATGGGTGCGAGGGGTCCGGGGCGAGCCCGGTGGGCGGTGCTGGCGGGCGGTGCTGGCGGGCGGTGCTGGCGGGCGGTGCTGGCGGGCGGTGCTGGCGGGCGGGTGTGCCGATCGTGCTGGGGCGACCGGCCGCCGGGCGGGACGGCCGATCGCCGGACAGCGGCTTTGAGCGCAGGGAGAGCGCTCTCTGGTTGCCCAGGGTGGCGCTTTCGTCGAAAGTTGTCAATGTCCGGTGTCTCCGGTCCCGGCTTCCGTCCGCGCATAGCGTTCCGCCGGCCGCTCGCTCCGCCCTGCGTCTCGGTACTGCTACGCCTGGCCCGCATCGACGATCGTCAGCGACTGGGCGCTGAGGCACCCCATCCGGGTCGCATGAGGTGCCTGAGTGCCCGGCCGCTCACCGACATCGATGTTCCATCGTGCGCCCGCGCTGCGTCGCCGCCGCCCGCCCGCCGCTCCGCCCGCCGCCGGCCGCGCTGCCGGTCTCCCCGCGATCTTGCAGTTGTGGCCCCTGACAAGTCCAGACATAGCACGAAATAACGGCGGCCACAACTGCAAGATCGGCGCAGCCGGGCACGGAGGGTGGGGTGGCGCCTCGCCTCGACGGGGCGTTGGTCTGCTGGGCTAGCATGACGCGGTCCGAGGCGACTGGTGAAGCGAGGCGGCATGCGGTGGTTCCGGCGGGGGTCGGCCGACAACCAGATCATGCTCGATCCCGGGCGGCAGCAGGCGCTCGTCCAGGAGATCCGGCAGCGGTTCAGCCCGTCGGCGCGGGTGCGGTTCGACGAGCAGGCCGCCGCGTTGGCGCCGATGCTGGGCACCGACGACAACGCGTTGGCGGTCGCCGTCAGGATTGTCCGGGACGTTGCCGAAGAGGCTTATGCCGACGTGTATGCGCAGGTCAGCGACGTCAGTCGGCGGAGTGGGCACCAGTATGCGGTCGACCGGCGTAACTACCGGGCGCT
The DNA here is from genome assembly GCF_016863655.1 of Virgisporangium ochraceum. Taxonomy (GTDB): domain Bacteria; phylum Actinomycetota; class Actinomycetes; order Mycobacteriales; family Micromonosporaceae; genus Virgisporangium; species Virgisporangium ochraceum. The sequence continues at coordinate 27,631 of NZ_BOPH01000028.1, read as the reverse complement.
GTGGCGGCACTTCGGTCCGCACCTGCGTACGCCGCTGTTCAACCTGCCGTGCGGGTTCCACCCGTACATCCACGTGGCCGGCGCGGTCGCCGTCATCGGGGTGCATCCGGCCCGCGTGATGAAACTGCCGGGCGCGAACGCGCTCCTCGCCCACCTGCTCGAGATCCTCGACCTGACGACGTCGGGCTGGGAGTTCGGCAGTGTGCCGGTCGGCACCGACGCCGCCCATCTGGCCAGCCGGCTCATCTCGGTGTCGCGGCAGGTGATCGACACGATGGACGAGCCGCCGCCGCTGCCGCCGCCCGTTCGGGAGACGATGCGCAGCAACCGCACCACCAACGTCGTCGACGCGAACAACGTGGTGGTGGGCGGCATCAACCTCGGCGCCGACATGCGCCGGATCTTCCTCACATAGCGGAGCCGTTCAACAGGCGCATCGCCCGGTGCACGTGCCCCTCGGTCGCGGCCAGCACCTCCCGCGCCCGCTCGACGCTCGCACCCGCCACCAGCGTCAGCACCGCCACCTTGGCGTCGCCGTCGGCGGAGCGGAGGGCGGCCCGGCACGCCGCGACGTCGGCGCCGGTCGCCTCGGCGACGATGCGGAGCTGACGGGCCCGCAGCTTGTCGTTCGACGCGAGCATGTCGGTCATCAGGTTCGAGTACGTGCGGCCGAGGCGCACCATCGTCGCCGTCGAGAACGTGTTCAGGACGAGCTTCGCCGCCGTGCCGGCCTTCATCCGCGTCGACCCGGTGAGCACCTCGGGTCCCGTGTCGGGCGCGATGTGGATGTCCACAGCGGACGCTATCGGTGAGAGCGGGTTGGCCGAGACCAGCACCGTGGCGGCGCCGCGCGACCGGGCCATCGCGAGAGCGGCGCGCACGTACGGCGTCCGTCCACTCGCACTGACCCCGACGACCAGATCGCCGGCGGTGACCGCGGCCACGGCGCTGACGCCCGCCGCCTCGTCGTCCTCCGCGTTCTCCGACGGGTTCGTCAGCGCGTGCGAGCCACCGGCGATGTGCGCCACGACGCGGCCCGGTTCCAGGCCGAACGTGGGGATCAGCTCGGCCGCGTCGAGCACCGCGATGCGCCCCGACGTTCCGGCGCCCACGTAGTGCACCCGGTGGCCGGAGCCCAACGCCTCCACCGCCAGGTCCACCGCGCTCGCGATGAGCGGAAGGACGAGGCCGACGGCGGCGGGAACCGTGTGGTCCTCGTCGTTGATCAGCCGCAGCAGGTCGGGAACGGGCATGCGGTCGAGGGAGCCGCTGCGCGGGTTGCGCTGCTCCGTGCGCGACAACGGCACCGGCTCGACGCCGCCGATCATGCCGGCCGCCGGTCGGTGGGCACCCGCCGGCCGCTGACCGCCTCACGCGTGACGTCGAGGGCCATCCGGGTCTCCGAGTAGGTGCGTTGGGCCACCCCGACGAAGACGCAGTCGATGACGGTGAGCTGGGCCAGCCGGCTGGACATCGCACCGGACCGGAACGTGGTCTCGCGCGCGGCGGTCGTGAGCACGTGGTCGGCCACGCGGGCGATCGGCGACTTGGGGAAGTTGGTCAGCGCGACCATGCGCGCGCCGTGCCGGCCCGCCTCGGTGAACGCCTCGATGGTGTCGACGGTGGTGCCGGTGTGCGAGATGCCGAAAGCGACGTCGCGTTCGTCGAGGAGGGCGGCACTCGTCAGCGCCAGGTGCAGGTCGCTCCACGCGTAGGCGATGCGCCCGACGCGGTGCAGCTTCTGCTGGAAGTCCTGCGCCACGAAGCCGCTGGCACCCACGCCGTAGATGTCGACGCGGCGCGCGCCGGCGACGAGGTCGACGACCTGTTCCAGCACCGCGATGTCGATCTGCATCGCCGTGTCCTCCACGGCACGCGCGTCGGCGAACGCGATCTTCTTGACGACCTGGGAGAGGTCGTCGGTCTCGCTGATGTCGCTGCCGATCGCCTCGTCGGCACCCGCCGAGTCGGCGGCGCGGCCGGCCTCGGCGGCGAGCGTGAGTCGCAGTTCCGAGTACCCGCCGAAGCCCATGGCGCGGCAGAACCGGATCACGGTGGTCTCCGAGGAGCCGGCGCGTTCGGCGAGGTCGCTGATCGTCAGGTGAGCGGCGGTGGCGGCCTCGTCGATGACGACCTGGGCCACCCGGCGTTCGGCCGGCGACAGGCTGGGCAGCAGGCCGCGCGCCCGCACCGTCGTGGGCGAGCGGTCGGCGACCCTGCGGTCCGCCGGTTCACTTGCGGGTGGACGCTTCCGGCCTGTCATGTAGGAGACTGTCCTTTGCCTCGGGAAGACGGTCAATCGGTGCCACCGTCACCGGGTGGAACCGGTACGGTCAGCGGACTATGAGCCGAACGTTGGTGGTGGGGGTCGACGCCGGTGGCACGTCGACCCGGTGCGTGGTGGCCACGCTCGACGGCACTGTCGTGGCGCGGGGTCGCGCCGGTGGCGCGAACAAAAATAGCAGCGGCGGGCGCCTCGCCGAGACGCTCGGCGCCGCCCTCGGTCCCGCTCTGTCTACAGTGGACCGGGAGCAGGTGGCCCTCGGCGTGCTGGGCGCCGCCGGCGCGGGGGGAGCGGGCGGGCCCGTCTTCCGGGCCGCGGCCGACGAGGCGTGGTCGGACGCCGGGCTCGGGGGCGAGGTGGTCACGGTCACCGACCTGGAGGTCGCCTACGCCGCGGGTACCGCGGCACCGACGGGCACGCTGCTGATCGCCGGCACCGGTGCGATCGCGGCCCGGTTCGAGGGCGGGGTGCCGGTGCGCCGCGCCGACGGGTACGGCTGGCTGCTCGGCGACGAGGGCTCCGCGGTGTGGATCGGCGTGCGCGGTCTCCGCGCTGTCCTGGCCGATCTCGACGGCCGCGACCGTAGGACCGCGCTCGTCGACCCCGCGTGCGCGGCGCTGGGGGTCGAGCGTCCCGACGACGACGAGGCGCTCGCCCAGGCCCTGCTGGCCGCCGCGTTCGCGCGCCCGCCGGCCGACCTCGGCGCGTTCGCCCGCGACGTGAGCGCGGCCGCCGACGCCGGTGACGGGGTGGCGCAGGCGATCTGCCACGCCGCCGCCGACCGGCTGCTGCGCACGCTGTCCACTGTGGAACCGCCCCCGCACGCGCCGGTGGTGCTCGGCGGCTCGGTGCTGCTCTCGCCCGGGCCGGTGGCCCGCGAGGTGCGTGCCGGGATCGCGGCCGGGCTCGGCATCGACCCCCGCGAGGCGGTCGACGGCGCCGCGGGCGCGGCGGCGCTGGCGATCGCCCGCGTCACCGGCGCGCCCGTCGCGGCAGACGTGCACGCGCGGCTCACGGGAGGCTGAACCGGAGGTGTGGGCCGCGCCGGTGCTGACCCCACCGGCGCGGCCCACGGGACCGGGTTGAAGGCTGAGCCCGAACAGGTCGGGCATCGCGCGCCGGGCGGTCATGACCCGAGCCGCGAGTAGAGCAGGTACCTGCGCCGCCGGGCGTCGAAGGCGGCCAGTTCGTCCTTCCACGCGCCGACGACCTCGTCGGTGCCGGCGCCGGCGTCGATCATCGTGCGCATGCGGGTGGACCCCGTGAGCAGGTCGATCCAGTACGGCCGGGCGCCACCGTCGACCCGCCACTGGAACGCGGCGAACTTCCGGGCCTCGACGAGCATCGCCACCCCGGTGCGGATCGGGTCGAACGCGTTCTGGTCGGTGACCTTCACCTCGACGCCGGCGCAGAGCTGGTTGGCGAACTTGTTGAACGTCGGCGTGAAGTAGGCCTCGCGGAACTCCACGCCGGGCAGGTTCTGCGCGTTGACCGCGTCGCACCAGTGGTAGTCCCAGGCCGGTCCGCCGATGAGCTCGAACGGGCGGGTGGTGCCGCGCCCCTCCGACAGCGACGCCACACCCTCGAACATGCCGGTGCCCGGATACACCACCGCCGTGTCGGGCGTGGGCATGTTGGGGCTCGGCAGCACCCAGGGGAGGTCGGTGTCGCCGGCCCGCAGGCGGCCGAACCAGCCGGAGCAGGTGACCACCTCGAGGTCGACCGACCGGCCGGCCTCGGCCGGCAGGAACTCGCCGTTGTAGAACTTCGCGAGCTCGCCGACCGTCATGCCGTGCTGCTGCACGATCTCCTTGCGGCCCACGCCGGACGTGTAGCCCGCGGTCATCATCGGGCCGTACGCGCGTCCACCGATGGGGTTCGGGCGGTCGAGCACGACGTAGCGCAACCCCATGCGCGCGGCCACGACCATCGAGTCGTAGAGCGCGTAGATGTACGTGTAGAAGCGGCATCCGACATCCTGGATGTCGAACACCACCGTGTCGACGGCGGCCGCGGTCAGCATCTGCTGCCACTTGGTCTGGGTGGCCGTGTACGCGTCGTAGACGGTGAGCCCGGTGCGGGCGTCGATGCCCGTCCCCTCGCTGCCGCCCGCCTGTGCCGAGCCGCGGAACCCGTGCTCCGGGCCGAAGACCCCGCCGATGGTCACGCCGTCGGCGTGCATGCGGTCGACGAGGTGCCGGTACTCGCGGTCGACGCCGGTGTGGTTCGACAGCACGCCGATCCGCCTGCCGCGGAACAGGCTCCAGTTGGCGGCCGCCTGCTTGTCGAGCCCGGTGCGCACCGGGATGCGGGGGATCAGCCCGGGCCGGGCGGCCGCCGTCGCCTCTCTCGGCGACAAATCAGCTGCTGTCAGCGCGGCACCACCCAGGCCGCCGGCGGCCACCCCCGCGACACCCATCGCGGCACCCGTCCGCAGCAGGCGCCGCCTATCCAGACCCGACGTCATGTTGGACCCTCCACTCGAGACGGTGGCCGAACGGGTTGAGCACCGTGGACGGTGCCGTCGCGCTGACCCCCCGAGCGGTCAGCGTGCCGGCGGTGCCCGGGCGGTCGGGGGACGCGGTGGGCACAGCCGTCGCCACAGCAGCCGCCACAGCACCCGTCACAGCCGGCGCACCCGTCACGGTGGGAACTCCGGTGCGGGTGGGAACGGCGACGGTACGCGTCCACATGGCGCCTGAACGTACTAGGGTCACCGTTCGATGGCAATAACCTTCGACCCACTTGAAAGTCACGAAGGAAACATTCATCCTAGCCATCGACATGTGGAGAGGTGTTGATGATGCGGCGATGGTCGGTACCGTTGTGCGTGCTCGCCTGCCTCACTGTCGGCGTCACGGCCGCGTTCACGGTCGCCGGCCCGGCCTCCACCGGCCCGGCCGCCGCCGCGCCGGTGGAACCTGAAACGGCGGCGGCACCCGTGGAGGGGCCGCCCACGGTCAGCCCCACCGAGATCCGGTTCCGGCGCGACACCCTGCGCCCCGGCTCCGCCCGCGACGTCGGGCTGCTGTCCGAGAAGGTCGACGCGCTGCGCGGCATCGCGGAGTCGTACCTCCGACCCACGCCCGACCACCAGAACTGGCCGGCGTACGCCGGCGCCGTGGTGCTCGCGGCACACGACGGCGTGGTGGTGCAGCGGTTCGCGGTCGGCGATGCCGTGCGGTACAGCGCGGTCGGCGCGCCGCCGCTGCGGATCGGCACCGAACTGCCGGAGTCGGAGCGGATACCGGCCCGCGTCGACACCATCTACGATCTGGCGTCGATCTCCAAGCTGTTCACCACGATCGTGCTGCTGCAACAGGTCGAGCGCCGACGCGTCGACCTCGACGCGCCGGTGGCGCGGTACGTCCCGGAGTTCGCCGAGGGCGGCAAGGCCGCGGTGACGGTCCGGCACCTGCTCACGCACACGTCGGGCCTGCCGGCGTTCCTGCCGTTCTACAGCACCCACCCCACGCCGGAGACACGGCTCGCGGCGGCGCTGACGACGCCGGTCACCGCGGGAACCGCACCCGGAAACCAGTACGTGTACTCCGACATCGGGCTGATCGCGCTCGGCGAGCTGATCGGGCGGGTCACCGGAAAGGACCTCGCCACCGCTGTCCGCGACGGCGTCACCACCCCGCTGGGCATGCGCGACACCGGCTACAACCCCGGCGCCGACAAGCGGAACCGGATCGCCGCCACCGAGTACCAGCCCTACGTGGGACGCGGGATGGTGTGGGGCGAGGTGCACGACGAGAACGCGTGGGCCCTGGGTGGCGTCTCCGGACACGCCGGCCTGTTCTCCACCGCCGACGACCTCGCGATCCTGTGCCAGATGCTGCTGAACGGCGGCACGTACCGGGGCCGGCGGATCCTGGGCGAGGCGACCGTGCGGCAGGCGCTGGTCAACTACAACGCGGACCTCGAGGAGCGGTACCCGGAGAGCGACCGCGGCCTCGGCTTCGAACTGGGCAAGCACCTGTACATGGACGCGCTGGCGTCGCCGGTGACGTTCGGGCACACCGGGTTCACCGGTACCTCGGTCGTCATCGACCCGCTCACGCACTCGTTCCTCATCCTGCTGAGCAACCGGGTGCACCCCGACCGGGGCTGGGGCACGAACACGGTCGCGCGGCGCGCGCTCGCCCGGTCGTTCGCCGACGCGCACCCGGTGCGGCCGGCCCTCGGCGGCACCGCGTGGCGCACCGAACGGCGCGACAACGCCACCGTGACGCTCACCGCGCCGCTGCGGAGCGCGGCCGGCGCCGCCGCGGTCGCCTCGTTCCTGTTCTGGTACGACACCGAACCCCGCTACGACACCGTGCTCGTCGAGACCTCACCCGACGGGCGGAACTGGCTTCCGGCGACGCTGTCCCTGCGCACGCTGCACCGCCGCTTCGCCGTGACCACCGGAAGCCTCACCGGGTACGGCGGCCGCGAGTGGTGGCACGTCACCGCACCGATGCCGGCCGGCACCACGCACCTGCGGTGGAGCTACCGGACGGACACCGCGCAGCAGGGCCGCGGCGTCTACGTCGACCACGTCCTCGTGCTCGACCCGCGCACCACCGGCGGCGTGCTGTTCGCCGGCGAGACCACCGACGCCGGAAAGTTCGTCGCCGACGGGTGGGCACCGGCCACCTCCTGAGAACGGACTCCCAGGAACCACCACATAGGGCAGGAGCAACGACATGTCACAGACGATCAGTCGGCGCGGCCTACTGCAGGCGGGCGCGACGATCGGCGCCGTGGCCGGCGCGAGCGCGCTGACCGGTTGCGCGATGGGCGGCGGCGACGACACCGAGGGCGCGAAGTCCGACGCCAACGCCCAGAACCCGTTGGGCGTCAAGGAGGACGCGCCCCTCGAGGTGGTCATCTTCAACGGCGGCTTCGGCGAGGAGTACGCCAAGGCGCACGAGGCCATGTACAAGGAGCGCTGGCCGAAGGCCGAGATCAAGCACTCCGCCACCCAGCAGATCTCGCAGACCCTGCAGCCGCGGTTCGTCGCCGGCGACCCGCCCGACGTGCTGAACAACTCCGGCGGCAACCAGATCGACTTCAACGGCCTGGTGTCGCAGGGCGCGCTGGCCGACCTCGGCGAGCTGCTCGCCGCGCCGAGCCTCGACGACCCGAAGAAGACGGTCAAGGACACGCTGCGGCCCGGCATCGTCGACCTCGGGTCGTACGACGGCAGGTTCCTGTCGCTGAACTACGCCTACTCCGCCTACGGCATCTGGTATTCGAAGAAGCTGCTCGACGACAGGGGCTGGCAGTACCCGAAGACGTGGGACGAGATGATCTCGTTGTGCCGCACCATCAAGGCCGCCGGCATGAACCCGTGGACGTACCAGGGCAAGCACGCCCGCTACATGAGCTGGCCGATCCTCAGCGCCGCGGCCAAGCTCGGCGGCACCGACGTGCTCATGGCGATCGACAACCTCGAGCCCAACGCGTGGAAGCACGAGGCCGTCAGGGCGGCCGCCGACGCGTACTACCAGCTCGCCGTCGACGGGTTCATCCAGCCGGGCGCGGAGGGCATGGACCACATCCAGTCACAGACCGAGTGGAGCCGCGGCAACGCGGTGTTCATCTCGTGCGGGTCGTGGCTGGAGAACGAGCAGAAGTCGGTCACCCCGCCCGGCTTCGCCATGGCCGTCTCGCCGACCCCCAGCCTGACCAAGGGCGACAAGCTGCCGTTCGAGGCGTTCCGGGGCACCGGCAGCGAGCCGTTCGTGGTGCCGGCCAAGGCGAAGAACCTGCGCGGCGGGCTGGAGTACCTGCGGGTGATGCTGTCGAAGAAGGGCTCCTCCGACTTCACCCGCAAGGTCAGCAGCCTCACCGTGGTCGCCGGGCCGATCGAGGGCATCGAGCTGTCGCCGGGCCTGACGTCGGTGACGAAGCTGATCGACACGGCCGGGAAGAACACGTTCAACTGGCTCTACAACTCGTACTACCGCAAGCTCGAACGCACCCTCGTCGACGCCGCGTGCGCCGACCTGTTCAGCAAGCGCATCAACTCGGCCCAGTTCGTCGACCGGTGCCAGCAGGCCGCCGACGAGATCGCGAAGGACAGCTCGATCAAGAAGTACAAGCGGACCTGACAGTGCTCTCGAAAGACAGGCGTGGCAAAAGGCTGTTCATCGTCTCCTTCCTCGTACCGCCCCTGTTGCTGTACGGCATCTTCGTGGTGTCGCCGTACGCGCAGGCGTTCCAGATCGCGGGGACGAACTGGGGCGGGCTGTCGCCGGACTTCGAGTTCGTCGGGCTCGACAACTTCCAGCGGCTGCTCGGTGACAACTACTTCTGGAACGCGTTGAAGCACAACGGGTTGCTGCTCCTGCTGCTGCCGGTGGCGACGATCGTGCTCGGGCTGTTCTTCGCGTCGATGATCAGCGTCGGCGGCCGGCGCGACCGGGCGGGCGTGCACGGGGTGCGCGGTGCGGGCGTCTACCGCATCGTGTACTTCTTCCCGCAGGTGCTGTCGGTGGCCATCATCGGCGTTCTGTGGAAGGAGATGTACGCGCCGAAGAGCGGGCTCATCAACGGGGCCCTGCGCGCGGTGGGGCTGGACTCGTGGGCACAGCCCTGGTTGGGTGACCCGCGGTTCGCGTTCTGGTGCGTCGCGTTGGTGCTGCTGTGGAGCAACGTGGGCTTCTACGTGGTGCTGTTCAGCGCCGCGATGCAGTCGATCCCGCGTGACATCTACGAGGCGGCGCTGCTCGACGGCGCGAACCGCGTCACCACCCTGGTACGGGTCACCGTTCCGCTGCTGTGGGACACGATCCAGGTGGCCTGGGTGTACCTCGCGATCCTCGCGATCGACGGCTTCGCCGTGGTACAGATCATCACCGAGGGCGGTCCCGGCTTCTCCTCCGACGTGGTGGGCCTGCGCCTGTACGACACCGCGTTCAAGGACGCCCAGTTCGGCTACGCGTCGGCGATCGGGGTGGCGATGTTCTTCCTGACGCTGACGGTGGCGGCCATGTTCCTGCGGGTCACCCGCCGAGACCGGGTGGAGCTGTAGATGGCCGTTCTGACGAAGCCCGTCGTCGCGGATCCCGTCGCCCCCGCCGAGAAGCCGGCGCGCGACGGCTTTCCCCTGTTCTCCCACGCGTTCCTGGTGCTGTGGGCGCTGCTCACCACGCTGCCGTTGGCCTGGGCGGTGCTCAGCTCGTTCAAGAGCGACGCGGAGATCCTCACCGACCCGTGGGGGCTGCCGGGTGAGATCCGGTGGGAGAACTGGGGACGCGCCTGGAACGAGGCCCACATCGGCCGCTACTTCCTCAACAGCGCGGTCGTGGTGGCCGGCGCGCTGTTCCTCACGATGCTGTTCGGCGCGATGGCGGCCTACGTGCTGGCGCGCTACCGGTTCCGGGGCCAGCGCGTGGTGTACTACGCGTTCGTCGGCGGCATGATGTTCCCGGTGTTCCTGGCGCTGGTGCCGCTGTTCTTCGTGGTGAAGAACCTCGGGCTGCTCGGCACGCTGCCCGGGCTGATGCTGGTGTACGCCGCGTACTCGTTGCCGTTCACGGTGTTCTTCCTGACCGCGTTCTTCCGCACGCTGCCGACGTCGGTGGCCGAGGCCGCGATGGTCGACGGGTGTGGCCACTATGGACTGTTCTTCCGCGTGATGCTGCCGATGGCCCGGCCCGGGCTGGTGAGCGTTGGCATCTTCAACTTCCTGTTCCAGTGGAACCAGTACGTCCTGCCGATCGTGCTGATGCAGGGCGAGGGCGCCGACAGGCGGTGGGTGCTGGCCCAGGGCCTGACGGCGCTCGCCGTGAACGAGGGGTACCGGGGTGACTTCTCCGGACTCTTCGCGGGAATGACGATCGCTATGGTGCCGGTGCTGATCGGATACGTGGCCTTCCACCGTCAGGTGCAGAGCGGACTGTCGGCGGGCCAGCTGCGGTGACGGGGCGGGCGGGCCACCACACCCGCTCGCCGAGGTCGATCGCGAGTGCCGGGACCAGCAGCGTCCGCACCAGGAACGTGTCGATGAGCACGCCGACGGCGACCACCAGCCCGAGGTGCAGCGCGGTGACGTACGGCACCACCAGCAGCACCGAGAACGTGGCCGCCAGGACCACGCCGGCGCTGGTGATCACGCCGCCGGTGACCACGAGCGCCGACAGGACCCCCTCGCGGTGGCCGACCCGGGCGACCTCCTCGCGGGCCCGGGTCATGAGGAAGATCGTGTAGTCGACCCCGAGCGTGACGAGGAAGACGAACCCGAGGATGGGCAGCGACGGCATGACGTAGGGGTAGCCGATCGCCCGGCAGATGATGCCGACCAGTCCCATGGCCGCGGCGTAGGACAGCACGACGCTCGCGACGAGCAGCAGCGGCGCCACCACCGCCCTCAGGAGCAGCACCAGCACGGCGAACACCACCAGCAGGATGAGCGGTATCAGGAGCCGGTTGTCGCGGCTGGCACCGCGCTCGGTGTCGAGGGCGGCGGCGGTTCCGCCACCGACGAGGGCGTCCGCGCCGGGAACCGCGTGCAGCGCGGCGCGGAGGCGCTCGACGGTCGCCTTGGCGGCCGCGGAGTCGGGCGGGTGGCGCAGGACGGCGTCGACGCGCACCCACCGGCCGTCGGCCGACACGCCGACCCGGACGACCTCGGCCACCCCGTCGACCGCGGCGGCGGTCGCGACCACGTCGTCGGCGCGTGCCGCGGCCGCGACGACCTCGGCCGGGGCCGAGGCACCGCCGGGGAAGTGCCGCTCGACGGTCCGCAGCGCCGTCACCGACTCGACCTCGGTGGTGAACATCCGGTCGACGGGCTGGCCGAGCCGCAGCCCGAACACGCCGAGCGTCAGGCCGACGAGCACGAGCGTGGTGACCGTCCAGACCACGCGGGGTCGACGGCCGATCGCGTCGGCCAGCCGTCGCCACGCCCGGCGCCCGCGCCCCGGGTCGGCGGAGGTGTCGGCGGGGGTGTCAGCGGAGTACCGCGGCACGAACGGCCAGAACACCCAGCGGCCGAGCAGCACCAGCAGGACCGGCAGCAGCGTGGTCATCGCCACGAACGCGACGGCGATGCCGGCCGCCGCGACCGGTCCGATGCCGCGCACGTCGTTCGACCGCGCGAGCAGCAGGCACAGCAGCCCCACCGCGACGGTGGCCGCGGAGGCCAGGATCGCCGGGAAGGACCGGCGCCACGCGACGGCCATCGCGGCGTACCGGTCGCGGTGGCGGCGCAGCTCCTCGCGGTAGCGCGCGATGACCAGCAGGGCGTAGTCGGTTCCCGCGCCGAAGACGAGGATCAGCATGACCGTGCTGCCGCTCTCGGTGACCGTCACGCCCGCGTGGCGGGACAGGAGGTACGCCACCCCGGCGGCGACCTGGCTGGCCAGCCCGACCACGACGAGCGGAACGAGCCACAGCACCGGGCTCCGGTAGGTGACCAGGAGCAGCACGGCCACCACGGCGACCGTCACGGCCAGGAGGGTGGTCTCGACGCCGCTGCCGGCCGCGTCACCGTCGGCCTCCACCGCGGCCGACCCGGTGACCGCCGCCCGCAGGCCGGCCGGGCCGCGGGAAGCCTCCTCCCGGATCCGTTCGACGGTGGCACCGACCTCGGCGCCCCGGCCGGGAACCGGAACAGCCACCAGGACCGCCTTCCCGTCGTCGCTGTCCACGGCGCGGCCGACGGAACTTCCGGCGACCAGGGTGGCGAACGTGCTCCGGTGCGCCTCCACGGCCGCCCGGTCGTCCGCGGTGAGCCCGGCCTCGCGCACGTAGACCACCACCGCCACCGGCAGGTCGGAGCCGGGGAAGGCCGACCGCGCCCGGTCGAGCGCCCGGGCGGTCTCGGCGTCGCGCGGCAGGGCACCCGCCGCCTCGGTCGACTCGGCATCGGCGCTCTTTCCGGCCAGCGGCAGCAGCAGCGCGGCGGCCACCGCCCACAGGATCAGGCCGAGCCACGCCACGCGTCGGCCTGCGGAGAAGGGTGTGTTCGTCACGCCGTAAGCGTCGGACCGGCGGCGGGTCCGCCGCTGCTGTCCAAAGGCCGGACCCGCCGACTTTGGACCGCTCCGGCGATGAACTTTGGTCGGATGCGGCCGGACGGCCAGCCGCCGTACGGTGTCGCCATGAGGAACCCGGTCCGGTCGCCGCGCGATTGGGCGGTCGACGTCGCCTGCTTCCTGCTCGCCGTCGCGTTCGCGGTGATCGCCGGGGTCGACGGTCAACGGTTCGGCCCGGTGCCGCTCGCGCTCGACGTCACGGTCGGGGTGCTGTGCAGCCTCGGCGTGTGGCTGCGCCGGCGCTGGCCGGTCGGCTTCGCGGTCACCTGCGTCGTATGTGCCCTGGTGTCGGGTGCGGCCGCCTTCGCGCTGTTCATCGCGTTGTTCACCGTGGCGGTGCACCGGCGGTTCGCGGTGGCCGCGGCGGTCGCGGCCGGTGCGGTGGCCGCCTGTGTCGGCAGCGTGCTGGTCGGGCTCGACACGTCGACGGCCCTGTGGCAGGCCGGGCTCAGCGTGGTGTTCTTCTCGACGGTCGTGGCGTGGGGCATGTATGTCCGGGCCCGCCGCCAGCTCGCCCGGTCGGTGCGGGAACGCGACCGGCGGGCCGAGGTCGACCAGGTCGAGCAGGCCCGCCGGCAGGAGCGGTTGCGCATCGCGCGGGAGATGCACGACGTGCTCGCCCACCGGATCTCGTTGGTGAGCCTGCACGCCGGCGCGCTGGAGCTGCGTCCCGACCGACCGGCGGAGGAGGTCGCCCGGGCCGCGGGCGTCATCCGGGACAGTGCCCACCAGGCCCTGGAGGAGCTGCGCACGGTGATCGGGGTGCTCCGCGCCGAACCGGCCGGTGCCGACTGGACCGGTGACGAGCCGGACCGGCCCCAGCCGACGCTGGCCGACCTGCCCGAGCTGGCCGCCGAGGCGCGGCGGGCCGGTACCCGCGTCGAGCTGGACTGCCGGGTCGCCGAGGCCGCGACGGTGCCGGTCGCGGTCGGGCGCAGTGCCTACCGGATCGTGCAGGAGGGGCTGACCAACGCGCGCAAGCACGCCCACGGCGCCGACGTGTCGGTCAGCGTGAGCGGCCGCCGGGGCGACGGGCTGACCGTCGCGGTCCGCAACCCGTTCCCGGGCGACGCGGCGCACGCCACCGCGGTGCCCGGCGCGGGCAGCGGCATCGTCGGGCTCGCCGAGCGGGCCGGTCTCGCCGGCGGACGGCTGGAGCACGGCCGCACGGCGGCCGGCGACTTCGAGCTCCGGGCCTGGCTGCCGTGGGCCCCGTGACCGACGCTGTGCGCGTCCTGGTCGTCGACGACGACCCGCTCGTGCGGGCCGGTCTCGCGCTGATCCTCGACACCACGCCCGACATCACCCTCGTCGGCGAGGCGGCCGACGGCACCGAGGTGGCCCGGGCCGTCGACGAGCACCGCCCCGACGTCGTGCTGATGGACATCCGGATGCCCCGGCTCGACGGTCTCACCGCCACCGAGCTGCTGCGCGTGCGCCCCGACCCGCCCGAGGTGATCGTGCTGACCACCTTCCAGGCCGACGAGTACGTGCTGCGGGCGCTGCGCGCGGGCGCCAGCGGCTTCCTGTTGAAGGACACGCCGCCGGCGGAGATCCTGCGCGCGATCCACCGCGTGGCCGCAGGGGAGCCGATCCTGTCCCCGGCGGTCACGCGGCGGCTGATCGCCCACGTCGGGGTCACCGGGGTGAACGACCGGTACCGCCGCGCCCGGCAGACGCTGGCCCGGCTGAGTGACCGGGAACGCGACGTCGCCATGGCCGTGGGCCGGGGGCGGTCCAACGCGGAGATCGGCGAGGAGCTGTTCATGGGCATCGGCACCGTGAAGGCGCACGTGTCGTCGATCCTCACCAAGCTCGGCCTCAACAACCGCACCCAGATCGCGCTGCTCGTCCACGACGCCGGCCTGACCGCCGACTGAGAACCCGTTACCCGCGCAGGGCGTCCACCGCCGCCAGCTCCTCGGCCGACAGCGGTCCGCGCTCCGCGGCGGCGACGCACTCGTCGAGCTCGGCGCGGTTCTTGACGCCCAGCACCACGGTCGTGACACCGGGAACGCTCAGCGCGTACCGGTGGGCGAGCACCGCCGCCGGCTGGCCGAGCTCGGCGGCCAGCTTGCGGAAGGGCTCGGCCCGCGCGAAGTCGCGGGCGGCCGGGTGGGCCGTCTCCAGTGGACGGTCGACCGACGCGGTCAGCGAACCGGCCGCGACCGCGCGGATGGCGATCACCGACACCCCCGCGCCGGCGGCGGCCGACACGATCTCCGGGTTGCGCGGCTCGTCCGCGGCGCCGTAGGGCCACATGTCGCCGCTCATGTCGAGGGCGTTGACGACCACCTGGGCCGCGTCGGGCTTCGGGTCGGTGGTGACCGCGTCGAGTACCTGGCGCGGGACGCCGACACCGGTGATGCCCCACGCCCGGATCGACCCGGCCGCGCGCATCCGCTCGAACTCGGGGACGATGACGTCGCGGTAGCGGCTCCAGCTCACGTTGTCCGGCGCCGACACCGACCGGTCGTCGGGGTCGAGCTGGGTGTGCAGGAGGTACAGGTCGAGGTGGTCGCGGCCGATGCGTGACAGGCTCGCCCGCAGGCTGCGCCGCATCTCGGCCACCGGGTCGTCGATCCGGCGCTCGGGAAGCTGCACCTTCGTCGTCACCAGGATGTCGGCCGGTGGACGCGCGTCGCCGACCACGCGCTCGGACTCGAAGTCGTCGCCGTAGCTGGGCGCCAGGTCGAGATGGGTGATGCCGGCGTCGATGGCCGCGTGGACGGTGGCCACCGCCTCCGCCCGGTCGGTGCTGCCCCACACCTGACCGATGCCGCCACCGCCGAGGGTGAGTGCGCTGACACTGCCGAGCCGTCCGAAGGTCCTCGTTTCCATGGGGAGGACCGTACGACTTCGAGTTCGCTCGAAGTCAAACCTCAGCGGGCGGTGAGGCGGTACAGGAACTCCGCGTTCGACTGCGTGCGGCGCAGCCGGTCGAGCAACTGGTCGAGGGCCTGGGGCGCGGGGAGCTGGGCGAGTGCCCGGCGCAGCGCGTGTGTGGCGGTGAGCTCACGCGGGTCCAGAAGAAGGTCTTCACGGCGGGTGCCGGACGCGTTGACGTCGACGGCCGGGAACACGCGGCGCTCGGCGATCTGCCGGTCGAGCCGCAGTTCGGCGTTGCCGGTGCCCTTGTACTCCTCGAAGAGCAGCTTGTCGCCGGCCGATCCGGTCTCGACGAGCGCGCTCGCGACGACCGTGAGCGAACCGGCCGACTCGGTGTTGCGGGCGGCTCCCAGCAACCGTTTCGGTGCCTGCAGCGCCGCCGAGTCGATGCCGCCGGTGAGCGTGCGGCCGCCGCCGGGCGCGGCGTTGTTGTGCGCGCGGCCGAGCCGCGTGATGGAGTCGACGATGACCACGACGTCGCGGCCGAGTTCCACCATGCGCTTCGCGCGCTCGATCGTGAGGTCGGCGACCGCGATGTGGTCGGCCGGCGAGCGGTCGAACGTCGACGCGACGACCTCGCCGCGCACCGTCCTCCGCCACTCGGTGACCTCCTCCGGCCGTTCGTCGACGAGCAGCACGATCAGGTGGCACTCGGGATGGTTGCGCGACACGGCGTTGGCGATGTCGCGCAGCACGGTGGTCTTGCCCGCCTTGGGCGGAGCGACGATCAGCGCGCGCTGCCCCTTGCCCAGCGGCATCACGAGGTCGATGACCCGCGTGGTCATCAGGTGCGGCTCGGTCTCGAGCCGGATCCGTTCGTCGGGGTGGGTGGCCGAGAGGGCGTCGAAGGCGGGGCGCCGGCGTCCGCCGGGCGCACGGCCGTTTATCGAGTGGACCTCCGTGAGCGCGCCATTGTGGACGGTCGCGTCGACCAGGTCTCCGGGACGCAGGTCGAAGCGGTCCTGGAGGTTCTGCGGGATCCGCGGCTCGTCGCGGTGGGGGAGAAGACCGTTGAGGCGCAGCGACGCCTTGCCACGGTGGACGGCCACGATGCCGGTGACCGATGGTGCGTCCGTGGTGGTGGCGGGTGTGCTGGCGGCGCGGGTACGGCGCCGCCGGGGAACTTCGGTGATTGTCATGCGTTCTCCGTTGCGCGGAAGGTGAACCAGCCGTGCGCACCTCGACGGTCGCACGGTGGCGTTTCAGAACGGTTTCGTCTTCCGGGGAAATACACAGGTGAAAGAGTGCGAAACCGGGAGAAACCCAACCGGGGGCGCTGTGTCATTCGCTGAATCGTGCGCCGGCATCCGGTGGTACTGCGCCGAGAGTAGCTCGGTGATGGCTGCTTGTCCACACGTTACGGTATGGGTGTGTCCGAGACCGCTCCCGTCATGGTCCCGCTGGCGGAGCCACGTCCGCTCTCCACCGCCGAACGCGCGTTGCTCGACGCGCTCGTCGACCGTACCGGCCACGACGACCTGCGGGCGCAGGCCAGCACGGCGGTGGTCTGGTCGGCGTGTTCGTGCGGGTGCCCGTCGGCCGGGCTGCGCGTCACCGGGCCGCGGCTGTCCACAGTGGACATGGCGAGGTTCAGCAGGTACGGCCGCGACGACTACTTCGGCGTGCACGGGTACGGCGGCGACGTCGAGATCGTCGTGCACGTGCTGCAGGGAGTGATCGACGAGCTCGAGGTGTACGAGGATGACGGCCTGCGGCCGGCGCTGCCGTCACCCGCGGAGCTGACGAACGTCGAGATCTACTGAAGCATTCCGAGAAGGAGGTCCCTGACCTCCGTGGCGGCCACCTCCGTGCGCGCCGACGACGGGTCGGAGCAGAGGATCACCGGCGCGTCGCGCGGGTCGTCGGGGAGCCGGCCGTGCGAGCCGCGGACGGCCTTCGCGCCGGCGTCGAGACCGACCACCGACATCAGGTACCGCATGCCGAGCTTCTTGCGGAGCAGCGCCTTGGCCGCCCGGGCCTTGGCGGCGCCGGGGTTGGCCGGGTCGAAGAAGAGCTCGGCCGGGTCGTATCCGGGCTTGCGGTGGATCTCCACCAGCGTCGCGAAGTCGGGCGCGCGGGCGTCGTCGAGCCAGTAGTAGTAGGTGAACCAGGAGTCGGGCCCGGCCACCAGCACCAGATCGCCGGCGCGGTCGTGGTTCAGGCCGTGTGCCGCCTTTCCGTCCTGGTCCAGCACCTCGGCGACGCCCGCGACTCCCGCGCACAGCTTGGCCACGGCCGGCACGTCGGCCGGATCGCGCACGTAGACGTGCGCGACCTGGTGGTCGGCCACCGCGAACGCCCGCGACGTCCAGGGGTCGAGGTACTCCATGCCGGCCTGCGTGTAGACGTGCAGCAGGCCCTCGGCGCGCAGCGCCCGGTTGATGTCGACCGGCCGCGACACGGGCGTGATGCCGTACTCCGACAGCACCACGACCGTCGCGTCCGACGCCGCGTCGAGCAGCGGGGTCATCGTCTCGTCGAGGTCGGCGGCCGCCTTCGCGGCCATGGGGGAGTCGGGGCCGAACCGCTGCAGGTCGTAGTCGAGGTGCGGCACGTACACCAGGGTCAGGTCGGGGTTGTGCCGGTCGCGGATGCGTTGCGCCGCCTTCACGATCCAGGCGGACGACGCGATGCCGGCGCCGGCACCCCAGTAGCTGAACAACGGGAACGTGCCCAGGGCGTCGGTCAGGTCGTCGTGCAGCTCGGGTGGGTCCGTGTAGCAGTCGGGGTCCTTGCGGCCGTCGGCGTGGTACACCGGCCGGGGGGTGACCGTCCAGTTGACGTCGGCGCCCATCGCGTACCACCAGCACACGTTGGCGACGGTGAGCTCCGGCTTCCGCTTGCGGGCCGCGTGCCACAGCTTCTCGCCGCCGACGAGCCCGTTGTGCTGGCGCCACAGGAAGACCTCGCCGAGGTCGCGGAAGTACCAGCCGTTGCCCACGATCCCGTGTTCGGCGGGCAGCGCGCCGGTGAGGAACGTCGACTGCACCGAGCACGTCACCGCCGGCAGCACCGTCCCCAGTGGGGCCTGCCAGCCCTGGGACGCCAGCTTCCGCAGGCGCGGCATGTGCTCCAGGAGGCGGGGCGTCAGCCCGACGACGTCGAGAACGAGTACAGGCTGCGTCACGACGGCAGCTCCTTCAGGTCGAGGTCGGTGAGGCGGTCGCGGGCCCACGCGAGCTCGGCGGCGATGCCGGCGGCCAGTTGCGTGGGCGTCTCCGGGCGCGATCCCGGCGGCAGCACGTTCCAGGTGTAGGTCTCGACGTCGAGGTGGTCGCAGCCGGCCTCGGAGCCGCCGAGCAGCACCTCCAGCGACTCGGTGAGCACACCCGTCGTCGCGCGCAACGGCGGCACCGGGTCGGCGTGCAGCGGGACGTGGTAGTGCACCCGCCACGGCGAGCTCGACGTGCTGCCGAGCGCCTCGGGCAGGTCGTCGGCCGACATCCCGTCCCAGCCGCGGGTCTGGTGCAGGAACCGCGGCTCGACGTAGCCGCCCAGCGCGTCGCGGTCGCGGGCCGGGTCGGTGCTCTCCAGCGCCGCCGACACCTGGGTCTTCACCACCGGCAGGCCGGCCTCGCGTAGCCGGCCCAGCGCGGCGGCCGGCTCCTCCCACGCGCACGCCAGGTGGGCGAGGTCCAGGCACACCCCGATGTACCGGGTGTCCACACCGGACAGTTCGGTGGCGGCCTGCGTCGTGCTCTCGACGACGCAGCCGGGCTCGGGCTCCACCGCGATGCGGATCAGCCGGCCGGTGCGGCTCTCCAGCGCGGCCAGCTCACGGGCGAGGAGGTTCAGCGAGCGGCGGCAGGCGTCGGACCGCTCCGGCGTCCACGGGGTGCGCCAGGCCAGCGGCAGCGTCGAGATGGAGCCCCGGACGGCGTCGTCGGGCAGCAGGTCGGCCAGGACCGTCGCCAGGTTCACCGTGTACCGCAGCCGCTGCGGCTCGGTCCAGTCGGGCCGGTAGACCGCGTACTTGACCACCGGGTCCTGGAACGCGGCGTACGGGAAGCCGTTGAGGGTCACCACCTCCAGGCCGCGTTCGTCGAGCGCGCCCTTGAGCCAGCGCCGGGCCCGCGGGTCGGCGGCGAGCTCGGCCGCGACCGGTGCCGCGAGCCACAGCCCGAGGCCGAGCACGGAACTGCCCAGCCGCAGCCGGATCGGCAGCGCGAACGTGTCGAACTGGGCGACGATGCCGGCGAGGTCCTCCGCGGCGTGCACGTTGGTGCAGTACGACAGGTGCACCACGGTGCCGTCGCGGTGGTGCAGGCGCATCACCCGCCGCCGCGCGCGATCGAGCTCCCCGCGAACGTGGCGGCCGGAGCCGGGATGTCGGAGAGGTCCAGCCGGCCCGACTGGCCGTAGAACTCCACCGGGTTGCGCCAGAGCACGCGGTCGACGTCGTCGTCGCTGAAGCCGGCCGCCAGCATGGCCCGGCCGGTCTCGACGGTGAGCAGCGGGTCGGAGTGGCCCCAGTCGGCCGCGGAGTTCACCAGCATCCGCTCCAGGCCGTGCTCCTTGAGGATGCCGACCATGCGCGGCGGCGACATCTTGGTCTCCGGGTAGATGGAGAAGCCCATCCAGCAGCCGGTGTCGCGCACCAGCGGCACGGTGACCTCGTTCAGGTGGTCGATCAGCACCATGCCGGGGTCCATCGTGGACTCTCCGACCACGTCGAGCGTCCGCTTCGTGCCGGCGGCCTTGTCGCGGTGCGGCGTGTGCACGAGCACCGGCAGCTCCGAGCCCAGCGCCATCGCGAGCTGGGCGGCCAGTGCCCGGTCCTCGGCCGGGGTCATCGAGTCGTAGCCGATCTCGCCGACCGCGACGACGCCGTCCTTCTCCAGGTACCGGGGCATCAGGTCGAGCACGCCGAGGCACCGCGGGTCGTTGGCCTCCTTGGGGTTCAGCGCGATCGTCGCGTGGTGCCGGATGCCGAACTGCGAGGCCCGGTACGGCTCCCAGCCGATCAGGGAGTCGAAGTAGTCGACGAACGAACCCGGGTTGGTGCGCGGCTGGCCGAGCCAGAAGGCCGGCTCCACGACCGCGCGGACGCCGGCGTCGGCCATCCGCCGGTAGTCGTCGGTGGTGCGGGAGGTCATGTGGATGTGGGGGTCGAAGACGCGCATTAGCGCTCCTTGCGTAGCGAGAGCCGGTCGAGCAGCGCCACCGCGTCGGCCGGCATGGTGCGGCCGGCGGCGAGGCGCTCCTCCGCGAGCGCGGCGAGCATCGCCGCGAGGTCACCGTCGGCGCGCTCGTCGAGCGCGTCGACGTTCTTCAGGGGGACACCCATGAACACGCACTTGATGACGCCCTGACGCCAGGTGGCGACGTCGAGGTGCGATGCGTAGGGGCCGAGGGCGGCGGCCACCAGCCGGGTGTCATTGGTGCGCAGGGCGTCGTGCAGCAGTGGCGCGGCGGCGGCGCCGATCGGCAGCAGGGGCAACGCCTTCAGCACGGCCAGCCGCTCGGCGGCGTCGCCCTGCTGGTACACGGCGACGATCCGTTCGACCGGGTCGGGGGCGTCGAGGAGCGCCGCGAGCAGCAGCGCCCGCCCCGCCTGGCCGCCGGTGAGGTCCGGATGGTCGGGTAACGGGTCGCGGCCGAGCCGGCGGTCGGCCTGGGCGAAGAATCGTCCGACGGTGTCGGGGTCCGCGCGGACGCTCGCCTCCGCACCGGTGAGCCAGCCGTGCTGGGGGACGCCCGTGAGCGCCGTCCGCAGCTGGTCGAGCGTCATTGAGTCACCTCCTGGGAAGCGGCCTGGAGGAAGTGGAGCGACCGGCGCGCCACGTCGGGTGCGGCGTGGGAGTGCCGGGGCAGCTCCACCGCGACCAGCCCGCGGTAGCCGCCGTCGCGCAGGGCGCGCAGCACGGGCGGGAAGTCGATCTCGCCGGTGCCGAACTCGAGGTGTTCGTGCACGCCGCGGACCATGTCGTCGATCTGCACGTTCACGAGGTGCTCCGCCACGTCGGCGACGCACTCGGGCACCCCCACCGGTTCGAGGCACCGGCAGTGTCCGATGTCGAGGGTCAGCCCGAACGCCGCGGGTTCGCCGAGCGCCGCCCGCAGCCGCTTCCACCCGGCGATGTTCTCGACCAGCATGCCCGGCTCGGGCTCGAAACCGATCGGCACCCCGCGCCCGTCGGCGGCCGCGACGACGTCGGCCACGCCGGCGACGAGCCGGCACCAGGCGGTCGCGTCGTCCACATCGGACGGTCGCACGCCGGCCCAGCAGGAGACGGCCTCGGCACCGAGGTCGGCACCGATCGCCACGGCGCGGCGCAGGAAGTCGACGCGCACCGCGCGGTCGTCGTGGAGGAACGTGGGCGCGTGCTTGCGCCACGGGTCGAGCAGGTAGCGGGCGCCGGTCTCGACGACGACGCCGAGGTCCCGGTCGCGCAGGAGGTCGGCCGTGCGGGCCACCTCCCGGGCCAGCCCGGGGGAGAACGGGTCGAGGTGGTCGTGGTCGAGGGTCAGCGCGACGCCGACGTACCCGAGGTCGGCGATGACCGCGATCGCGTCGGCCAGCCGGTGGTTGGCGAACCCGTTGGTGCCGTAGCCGAACCTGAGGCCGGACCCGTGGCCGGTCATGTCGGTGAGATCCAGCGGGCGAGTCTCCGGCCCAGGGGTGCCGCCGCGGCGACCAGGATCCCGGCGACCGGCCGCCCCGCGCGGGCGGTGAGCGCGCCCTGCAGGGCCGGCAGCGCCATGATTCCGGCGCCCACCGCGGCGCGGACGCGGGGCGCGGCCGGGTCGGTGAGCACGCGCGCCTGTGCCGTTGCGTACCGGCGGGCGTAGTCGGCCGCCAGCACCGTCGACGCGGGTCCGGAGGCCGTGGTGAGGGCGACGGCGGCGGTCGTGGCGAGGGTCGCGGCGGCGACGCGCGGCCGTGTGCCGGCGACCTCCCCGCGCGACAGGGCCGTGACCGTGTAGGTGTGCACGCCCACCGTCAGCGCCGCCGGCAGGGCGCGCGCGACCCGGCCGGTGCTCGCACCGAGCAGCACGTCGAGCGCGCGGCAGGCGGCCATCGCGAACGGCCCGGCGCCGGTGTTCTTGGCCTTCAGGTCGTACGCCCACACCGCGGCGGCGAGCGGGCCGGCCACCGCGAGCGCGCGCCGTCCGCCGGCGGCACCGGCGAGCGCGAGCCCGGCGGCGGTCAACGCGCCGGCGACACCGAGCGCGGCGGGCGCGCTGATGCGGCCCGACGGGATCGGCCGCCGCGGACGCTCGACGGCGTCGAGGTCACGGTCGGCCCAGTCGTTGGCGGCCATCCCGGCCCAGTACAGGCAGACGGAGGCGCAGGCGAGCCCGGCGGTGCGGCGGTCGAGCACGTCGGCCGCGCCGGCACCGGCCACCACGTCGCCGGGCACGGAGAGTGCGGCGGGGGCGCGGACGAGTTCCGCCAGCGCACCCAGTCTCATGTGGACAGTCCGGACGCGAACGCGACGAGCGTTGCCCACTGGTCGGAGAGGCCGGCGGAGGTGCACCCCAGCGGGTCCTTGAAGAAGAAGGCGAGCTCGGGCAGCGGGCCGCTGCGGCGGGCGTGGTGCGCGGCGGCGGTGAGCCGGCCGAGGTCGAGCACGAGCGGCGCGG
The DNA here is from genome assembly GCF_016863655.1 of Virgisporangium ochraceum. Lineage (GTDB taxonomy): Bacteria > Actinomycetota > Actinomycetes > Mycobacteriales > Micromonosporaceae > Virgisporangium > Virgisporangium ochraceum. The sequence goes on along the minus strand of NZ_BOPH01000028.1, from coordinate 4,837 downwards.
CGAGCGCGGAGTCGCAGCCGTGCCAGGTGAACTCGACGCGCATGCCGGTGCCGAGGAAACCGGAGAACGTGACGAGGTCCCAGGCGGTCTTGAAGTCGCCGATGTCCTCGACGTAGTCGATGCGGCTGGTGCCCTGCGGCTGGTAGCCGAGCACGTCGCTGAGCACGCGCTGCTTGCTGGCGACCTTCGCGGCGTTGGCCGCCGGGTCGGCGAGGTTCGCGCCGTCGCCGCCCCCGAGCAGGTTGAGGCCGCTCCACGTGTTCACGCGCAGGTTCCGCAGCGCGAACATGGGCGCCAGCACCGACTTGACGAGCGTCTCGCCGGTCTTCCCGTCGTTGCCGCCGTACGGCACGCCGGCTTCCACCGCGAGCTCGTGCAGCGCCGGGAGCCGGGCACCGGTGGAGGGCGTGAAGTCGACGTAGCCGCAGCCGGCCGTGAACGCGGCGTACGCGCCGAGCGCGCTCGGCGGGAGCACGGCGTCGCCGGACGCCAGCGCCGCGCGCAACGCGGCCAGGTCGGCGAACGCGGGGTGCGGCTGCGGCGCCGGCTCGGTGGTCGACACGTTGATGACCACGACCGTGGCGAGATCGTGCACCTCGCGGAACGCGGTGAGGTCTGCCGCTATCAGCTCGGCGGTCTCCGCCTGGGTGCCACCCGCGGGAAGCGGACGCAGGTCGTCCTCGTGCGCCGCCAGCTCGCCGGCGAGCGCGGCCACCAGCCGGGCGGGCACCACGCCGGCGGCGCCGAGCGCCTCGGCCTTCTTCAGCACCGGGGTGGTGACGACGTCGTGTCCGCCGATCACGAGCTCGGACCAGCCGGCCAGCCCGGCCGGGCCGAACTCGGGCAGTTCGGTGACGCATCCGGTCGGCTCGACCAGCCGCGCGCGCAACGCGAACGCGCCGACCGTGGCAGTGACCGCCACCGATCCCCGCGCCCCGATCAGCCAGATGCCCGTTCGCATGTTTCTCGCCCCTTTCCGCTGGCTGGACACAGGAATGGGGTGTCTTGCCGTGCTTTCCGTGGGTGGGATCGAACGCTATCCCGGGGCGTCCGGAAAAGAAAGAGTGACGCTTGGCCAACTTTCGATATAGATCGACAAAAGTTCGTAGAACTTCAATGGAAGTCCTGGACACGCCGTGTCGGCGCCCCTACGCTGACCGGCAGCGACCGGCTTATCGGCGAAGTCGTCGCCGGTGTGGACCTTCGGGGGACCCACCCGGCACGTCGCGTTTGTGTTGGACCGCCCACCATCACGACGCCAGGAGCCACCATGCACCGACGCTGGTATCGCCGTGCGCTCGCAACGGCTGCCTTCCTCCTCGCGGTCACGGCGCAGGCCCCGCCCGCCCTCGCCGCCGACCCACCACCCCAGGAACCCGGTGTCACGCTGCGCGTGTTCGACGTGCAGACGGCGCTCAGCAAGCTGTGCACCCTCAAACCGGCACAGACACCCAACATCGACCGGCTCGTGCCGACCGTCGACATCACCGACTTCGGCATCGCCGACAACTTCGTCTCGCAGGTCCTGGGGAACATCAACATCGCCACGGCGGGGAACTACACGTTCCGGCTGCTCAGCGACGACGGGTCCCGCCTGATCATCGACAACTCGACGGTGATCGACCACGACGGGCTGCACGGCGTCACGGCCAAGGACGGCGCGGTCACCCTCACCACCGGCTACCACTCGCTGCGCGTCGACCACTTCGAGGCCGGCGGCGGCCAGCAGCTCACCCTGCAGTGGCAGCCCCCGGGCGCCAGCGGGTTCGTCACCGTGCCGAACTCGGTGCTGAGCACCGACGCCGGCGTCGTGCGCGTCACCGCGCCCGGTCGCAAGGAGTGCGAGGCCAGCGGCGACTCGCCCGGCGACGGGCTGCCGCTCACCGGCCTGCACCCCGGCTACACGCTCACCAACCTGCGCGCCAGCGGCTTCGAGCCGCAGGTGACCGGCATGGACTTCTTCGCCGACGGGCGCCTCGCGATCACCACGTGGGGCGGAAGCCTCAACACCCTCGGCGAGGTCTGGATCCTCGGCAACGTCACCGGGAACACCAACCCGAACAACGTGACGCGCACGCGCGTCGCGACGGGTCTGCGGGAACCGATGGGCATAAAGATCGTCGACGGGATCATCTACGTCTCGGAGAAGCACCGCCTGACCGAACTCCAGGACACCAACGGCGACGGCGTCACCGACGTCTACCGCACGGTCGCGACGTGGCCGTTCGGCCAGAACTTCCACGAGTTCGCGTTCGGCCTGCTCTACCAGAGCGGCTACTTCTACCTGAACCTGTCGGTATCGATCAACTACGGCGGCGCCACCACCGACCCGCAGCCGGCGCCCAACCGGGGCACCACGATCCGCGTCAACCGCTCGAACGGCGCGGTGGAGTACATCGCCGGCGGCCTGCGGACCCCGCACGGGATCGGGTGGGGACCCGAGGGCGGCATCTTCGTCACCGACAACCAGGGTGGCTGGCTGCCGTCGTCGAAGCTGCTGCACGTCAAGCAGAACCGGTTCTTCAACCACTACATGAACCCGGCCGGCCCGTTCGACAACAACCCGGTGACCAGGCCGGTCCTGTGGATGCCGCAGAACGAGATCGCGAACTCGCCGAGCACGCCGCTGTGGGTCCAGAACGGACCGTACGCGGGACAGATGCTGATCTCCGACGTGACGTACGGCGGCATCCAGCGCGGCTTCCTGGAGAAGGTCAACGGTGAGTACCAGGGCGCGCTGTTCCGCATGACGCAGGGCCTGGAGGCCGGTGTCACCGAGCTGGCGCAGGGGCCCGACGGCGCCATCTACGCCGGCGGCCTCGGCGCCGACGGCAACTGGGGACAGGCCGGCAAGCTGAAGTTCGGCCTGCAGAAGATCACGCCCAACGGCAACGCCGTGTTCGACATGCTCGCGATGCGGGCGACGCCGAACGGGTTCGAGATCGAGTACACCCAGCCGCTGTCGGCCGAGACGGCCACCGCGCTCGCCTCGAAGTACACGGTGAAGCAGTGGCGGTACCAGCCGACCGCCGACTACGGCGGCCCGAAGCTCAACGAGCAGACGCTGTCGGTCTCGTCGGCGTCGCTGTCGGCCGACGGCCGCAAGGTGACGCTCGTGATCCCGGGGCTGCAGACCGACCGCGTGGTTCACATCCGTTCGCCGAAGCCGTTCTCGTCGTCGACCGGTCAGTCGCTGTGGAGCACCGAGGCGTGGTACACGCTCAACGCGATCCCCGGCACCGTCGCCGAGACCAACCTCGCGCTGGGCAGGGCGGCCACCGCCGACTCGTCGTGCAGCACCACCGAGGGACCGGCGAAGGCCGTCAACGGCAGCGTCAGCCAGGGCAACACCGACAAGTGGTGCTCGCTCGGCGCCACCAAGTGGCTCCAGGTCGACCTCGGCTCGGCGCAGACGCTCAACCGGTTCGTGGTCAAGCACGCCGGTGCCGGCGGCGAGGACGCCGCCTGGAATACGCGCGACTTCACCCTCCAGGTCAGTTCCAACGGGACCGCGTGGACCACGGTCGCCACGGTCACGGGGAACACGGCTTCGACGACCACGCACACGTTCACGGCGGTCTCGGCCAGATACATCCGCCTGAACGTCACGACACCGACGAGCAACGGCAACGCGGCCGCGCGCATCTACGAGCTCGAGGCGTACGGATCGAGCGGTCCCGCGCTGTCGAACCTGGCGCTGGGCGCGACAGCCACCGCCGACTCGTCGTGCAACGCCAACGAGGGACCGGCGAAGGCGGTCAACGGCAGCACGACCGGCGGCAACACCGACAAATGGTGCTCGACCGGCGCGTCGAAGTGGCTTCAGGTCGACCTCGGCGCCGCGCGCACCATCTCGCGGTTCGTCGTCAAGCACGCCGGTGCCGGTGGCGAGAACACCGCATGGAACACGCGCGACTTCACCCTCCAGGTCAGCTCCAACGGGTCCAGTTGGACCACCGTCGCGACGGTGACCGGCAACACGGCCTCGACCACGACGCACGACTTCACCGCCGTGTCGGCGAGATACGTGCGGCTCAACATCACCGCCCCCGGCGGGGACGCGGCCGCGCGCATCTACGAGTTCGAGGCGTGGGGGACCGGCGGCAGCGGGCGCGTGACGCTGTTCGACGGCACCAACCTGAACGCGTGGGAGCACACCAACGGCGCCGCGGCGACGTGGCCGGTGTCGGGTGGCTCGGCCGAGGTGCTCGGCGGTGACATCCGGTCGAAGCAGTCCTTCGGCGACTTCACGCTGCACATCGAGTTCTGGATCCCGAACCTGCCGCCGGAGGTCACCGGGCAGGCGCGCGGCAACAGCGGCGTGTACCTGCAGGACCGGTACGAACTGCAGGTGCTGGACTCGTTCGGCAAGCCCACGGCGACGAACGAGTGCGGTGCGTTCTACGAGAAGCGGGCGCCCGACAGCAACCGGGCCACCGCGCCGGAGACCTGGCAGACCTACGACATCACGTTCCGCGCCGCCCGGTACAACGGCACCACGAAGACCGAGAACGCGCGGGTGACGGTGGTCTGGAACGGCGTGGTCGTGCACAACAACGTCGAGATCAACGGCTCCACCGGCGGCGGCGCGGCGGAAGGCCCGGCCGTGGGCCCGATCCGCCTCCAGGACCACGGCGACGCCGGCGCCAACGTCCGCTACCGCAACATCTGGGTGGAACCGGCCGCCTGAGTCATTACCCCCGCCCCCGAGTGACGGCGGCTCCGCTCCGCGGGGCCGCCGTCGCCTGTCCTGCTCCCGATGGCACCGCCTCCGCACGGTGCACCCCAGCCGCTAGTGTCCTGATTCGTATGCGGTCGTGGGTGTGTGTTGATCGTT
>NZ_BOPH01000027.1 GCF_016863655.1 Virgisporangium ochraceum | reverse complement strand
CGACGATCAAGGCGGCCGGTACATACCTGGTAGGCGGATTTGCGGTGACGGACAGTGGCGGCGGGGGTCCGTCCGGGCCGAAGTGTCGGCTTGCCCGATCCACGACTGCGCGCGAACCTGCGACCCGACCGCTAGCCCTTGAGGGCGCTGAAGAGCTTGACCTTCGCGCCCGTGCGCAGCACCGCGTTGCGGTAGATGCGCGCGGAGAACCAGGCCAGCGCCGCGATCGTCAGCACCGACACGCCCAGCGACACCGCGATCTCCCACCCGGCGGCCACGTCGAGGGCGATGCGCATCGGCATCAGCATCGGCGCGAACAACGGGAACATCGACAGCAGCGCCATGAGGCCGTTGTCGGGCTCCGACGGCAGGATCGACACCCCGGCGAGGTACGGCAGGATGATCAGCATGACGGCCGGCGCGGTAGCGCCGCCGACGTCCTCCTGGCGCGAGACGAGCGCGCCGAGCGCCGCGAACACGAACGCGTACATCAGGTACCCGATGAGGAACCAGACCACGGCCCACACGGCCACGCCGCTCGCGATCGACGACGGGAACGTGTAGGCGTCGGTCAGGAAACCGGCCGCGATCCCCGCGCCGAACGTCAGCACCATCTGGGCCAGGGCCACCGCCCCGATGCCGAGCACCTTGCCGAGCAGCAGCTGCCACGGCTTGATCGACGTCAGCAGCAGCTCGACGATGCGGTTGGCCTTCTCCTCGACGACGCCCTGCGTGACGGTGCTGCCGTACATGAGGATCGAGATGTACACGAGAACGCCGACGATCATGCCCAGCAGGATCCGGGGGCCCTGGTGGTCGCGCGGCGGCTCCAGCGTGCGCAGGTCGAACGAGGCCGCCTCGACGGCCGTGCCCACCGCCGCCGGGTCACCGCCGGCGCGCGCGATCTCCTCGTTCAGGGTGATCTGACGCACGAGCACGGTGAACGCGTTGCGCAGGTCCTCGGGCAGGTCCTCCTTGACCACCACCTGGAGGTCGGCCGGCGTGCCGGTGACGTACGCGTCGAGGTCGCCCTCGCGTACCCGCGTCTCGCCGGTCGCCTCGTCGACCTCGCTGGTGGTCACCTCCGCGTCGACCGCGACGGCGACGGCCTCGAACGCCGGCGCGAGCGCCGCCGCCGACGGCGCGAAGCCGACCTTCTGGGCGGAGTCGCTGCCGCTGACGAGCTTCGCGACGATCACGAAGCCGACCACCACGACCACCGTCGCGATGCTGGTGATTTTGAAGGCCTTGGAGGCGACCCGCGTCCGGATCTCGCGCTCGGCCACCAGCCGTACGGCACCACCCGAACCCACCGGGGCGCTCACGCGATCGCTCCACTTCGTTCCGCGATGCGTTCGCGGGCACTGAGTCGATGGTTCGCTCGCTGACGCTCGCTCATGGGGTTCCCTCGCTCACCACGTCACGGAAAAGCTCTGTCAACGTCGGACGGCGGTCGCCGAACCGGCGCACGGGCCCCGCGCCCAGCGCGGCGCGCAGCACCGCCTGGTCGTCGGCGCCGTCGGCGAGCTCCAGCTCCGTCCTCCCGTTGCCGGACCCGAGGACGCGCACCCCGGGCAGCCCGTCGGCCCATCCCGGCCCGGCCGTGGGCGCCTCGACCACGAGCCGGCGCGGGCCGGCCGCCCGCAGCTCGTCGACCCGGCCGACGGCCACCATCTGTCCACTGCGGACGATCCCGACCCGGTCGCACAGCCGCTCCACGAGATCGAGCTGGTGCGACGAGAACACCACCGGGATCCCCTCGGCGGCCTTCTCGCGCATCACCTGGCTCATCACGTCGACGGCCACCGGGTCGAGCCCGGAGAACGGCTCGTCGAGCACGAGGATCCGCGGGTCGTGCACCAGCGACGCGGCGAGCTGCACGCGTTGCTGGTTGCCCAGGCTCAGCTTCTGCACCTCGTCGTCGCGGCGGGCGGTCACGCCGAGGCGGTCGAGCCACCGGTCGGCCGACGTCGACGCGTCGCTCTTCGACATGCCGTGCAGCCGGGCCAGGTAGACGAGCTGGTCGCGGACCTTCATGCGCGGGTACAGGCCGCGCTCCTCGGGCATGTACCCGATCTGGCGGCGGGTCTCCAGGGTCAGCGGGTGGCCGTCCCACCGCACCTCGCCCGCGTCGGGTTCGAGCACGCCGAGCGCGACGCGCATCGTGGTGGTCTTACCCGCGCCGTTGCTGCCGACGAACCCGAAGAGCTCGCCGGCACGGACGTCGAAGGTCATGTCGTCCAGGGCGACCACGTCGCCGAAGCGTTTCGACAGGTGTGAGATCTCGAGCGTTGCCATCAGGGGCAGGCTATCCACGGCCACCGGCCCATCTCCTCCGCAATGAGGACGAAGCGGCTCCGGCTTGAGGACGAGAAGTTCCTGCCCTCGAAGGCTCTACCCACCGGGTATACCCGCCGGGTATAGTCGGCCGGCATGACGGTCTCGTACGCACTGCTCGGCCTCCTCGAGGAGGCCGACCGCCATGGATACGACCTCAAGCAGTCCTACGACAAGCGCTTCGGCGGGGTCCGGCCGCTGCGGTTCGGGCAGGTCTACCGCACGCTCGCCCAGCTGCAACGCGACGGCCTCGTCGAGATCGTGGGCGTCGAGGCGGGTGCGGGTCCCGACCGCAAGCGGTACGCGATCACCTCGGAGGGGGCGACCGACCTGGAACAGTGGCTGGCCGAACCGGAGGCCCCGCAGCCGCACCTGCAGGCGGTGCTGTTCACGAAGGTGGTGCTGGCGCTGCTCAGCGGCCGGCCGGCCCACGCGTTCCTCGACGCGCAGCGCGACCTGCACCTGTCGGCGATGCGCGAGCTCACCGCCGCCCGGCGCGGCAGCTCGTTGCAGGACAGCCTGCGGGCCGACTACCAGCTGTTCCACATCGAGGCCGACCTGCGCTGGATCGACCACGCGGCGGGCCGCCTGGAGGCGCTCTCCCAGGAAATCAGAGCCGACGAGATCAGGGAGCTGTGATGCTGGTCGCGCGCGGCCTCCGGAAGAGCTTCGGTGTGACGCCCGCACTGCGCGGCGTCGACGTCGAGGTCGGTGCCGGCGAGGTGCTCGCCGTGATGGGTCCGAGCGGCTCGGGCAAGTCGACGCTGCTGCACTGCCTGGCCGGCATCCTCACCCCGGAGGAGGGCGAGGTGTCCTTCGACGGCCGGCGCGTCGACCGGCTTCCCGACCGGGACCGCAGCCGGCTGCGCCGTGGCGCGTTCGGGTTCGTGTTCCAGTTCGGCCAGCTCGTCCCGGAGCTGCCAGTCGTGGAGAACGTCGCGTTGCCGCTGCTGCTCGCCGGTCGGCGGCGCACCGCGGCCATCGCCGCCGCCGACGGGTGGCTGCCGCGGCTGGGGCTGGCCGGGCTCGGTCACCGGCTGCCCGGTGAGCTGTCGGGCGGGCAGGCCCAGCGGGTCGCGATCGCCCGCGCGCTGATCGCCGGTCCGCGGCTGGTGTTCGCCGACGAGCCGACCGGATCGCTCGACTCCGTCGCCGGCGACGAGGTGATGGAGCTGCTCGTTGACGTCGCGAAGGCGGAGAACGCGGGCGTGGTGGTGGTGACCCACGAGCCGCGGGTCGCCGCGTTCGCCGACCGCCGGATCACCGTGCGCGACGGGGTTCTCGTGCAGCCGGCCGGTGTCCCGTGACCGGCCGCGGCGGGGCCACCGTCCGGTTCGGGACCGTCCGCTTCGGCACACGTCTCGCGCTAGCGGGCGGCCGGGAGGCCGCGGCCCGTACGGGACTCGTGGCGACCGGCTGTGCGGTGGGCGTCACACTGCTGTTGTTCGCTCTTGCCGCGATGCCGGCGATGCAGGGGCGGATCGACCGCCTCGCGTGGCATCGGACGACGGCCGCGAGCGCGGCGACGGCGCCCGACCCCGCGTTGTGGCTGCCCGCCACCGACCGGTGGGAGGGCCGGCAGATCACGCGCGTGCACGTGGCCGCGCTCGGGCCGCGACCGCCGGTGCCGCCCGGGATGACGCGTCTGCCCGCGGCCGGCGAGGTGTTCGCGTCGCCGGCGCTGGCCCGGCTGATGCGCACGGAGCCCGCCGCCGAGCTCGGCGACCGGTTCCCCGGCCGGATCGCCGGTGAGATCGGGCCGGCCGGGCTGACCACGCCCGACGAGCTGGTGGCGGTCGTCGGCCGCGCGCCCGACGACCTGCGCGCCGTGCCGGGAACGATGGAGATCCGCGGCATCGAGCAACCGGGCGCCGAGATCGACCTGGCCGTGGTGCTGCGCATCGCGATCCTGACCATCGTGATCCTGCTGGTCGGACCGGTCGTGGTTTTCATCTCGATGGTCACCCGGGTCGGTGCGGCCCGGCGCGAGCAGCGGTTCGCCGCGATCCGGCTCGCCGGCGCCACCCGCCTGCAGACCGGCGTGCTGGCCGCCTGCGAGACTGCCGGCGCCGCGGTCGTCGGCGCCGTCGTCGGCTGGCTGGCGTTCCTCGCGGTGCGGCCGGTGGTCGTCGCGCGCGTGACGTTCGACGCCGACACCGGCCTGCACTCCGGCACGCCGTTCGCCCCCGCCGACGTCGCGGTTCCCGGGTGGCAGGTCGCGCTGGTGCTGCTCGGGCTGCCCGTGATCGCCGTGCTGACGACGCTGGTGTCGCTGCACCGGGCACAGGTCACGCCGCTGGGCGTCGGCCGGCGCACGCGGCGCACCCCGCCCGGTCCGCTGCGCCTGCTGCTCCTGGGATCGGGGATCCTGGCTGTCGCGGTCGCCGCCGACCTGGACCCGTCGTCGCTGCGCAACGCGCTGAACCTGTACTCGCCGCTCGCCGTGATCGCCGGGCTGGTCGTCGCCGGCCCGTGGGTGTGCATGTGGGCCAGCCGCGCGCTCGCCCGGCTCAGCCGCCGCATGCCGACGCTCGTGGCCGCCCGGCGCATCGCCGCCGACCCGTACTCGGCGTTCCGCGCCGTCGGCGGCGTCGCGGTCGCGGTGTTCGTCGCCACGGTCGCCGGCGCGGCCGCGGCCGACCCGCCCGACCGCTCCGTGCTCGGCGACGGCGTCGTCGCGGTGCAGGTCCGCGGCGCATCCGAGGCCGCGCTCGGCCCGCTCCTCGCGCCGGGCGCCGTCGTCGCCCGCGCCGGCTCCGGCGGCCGGCTCGCCGTCGGGTGTGCGGACCTCGCCCGGGTGACCAGGCTGAGCTGCCCGTTCCCGGCCGTCTCCGACCTGGATCTGACCGAGCTGGGCGGCCCGACGGGGTTCACCACCCCCACGCCCGACCTGCCCGTGCACACGGTCTTCGTGCCCACCGACGGGTCGGCCGCCGCGCAGGAACGCGTCCGTACCCTGGCCGCGGTGGTCGCTCCGTCCTCGCTCGCGCGCGTCGACGACGACCGCAGCGGGTCCGACGCCGGCCGGCTCGGCGGCGTCGAGAGCGGCGTGTGGCTGATGATGGCGTTCGTGCTGCTGGTCGCGGCGTGCAGCCTCACCGTGGCGCTGGTCGCCGGCCTGATGGAGCGGCGGCGCCCGTTCGCGTTGCTCCGCGCGTCGGGGGTGCGGCTGGCGGACCTGCGCCGCATCGCCATGCTGGAGACGGCCGTGCCCCTGGTGCTGACGGTGCTCGTCGCGATGGCGGTGGCGCTGCTGGGCGCGTACCTGGGCGACCCCGGGTTCACGATGCCGCGGCCGGCGTTCTTCGCCAGCGTGGCGGCGGCGGTGCTGGTGGCCCTGGCCGTGTGCCTGGTGACGCTGCCGCTGATGGACCGGGCCACCCGCTTCGACGCCGTCCGGTACGAGTGAGCGGGAGGCTAGCCTCGGGGGATGGCGCTGATCCACTGTGACTTCTTCTCGGAGACGCTCGAGCTGAGCACGTCGATGACCGTGCTCCTGCCGCAGCGGACCCGCACGCAGATCGGCATGACCGGGGCGCCCGCCGGTGAGCACGGCGCCCCGGTGCTGTACCTGCTGCACGGGCTGTCTGACGACCACACGATCTGGCAGCGTCGCACGTCGATCGAGCGGTACGCGGCTCCGCTGGGGCTGGCCGTGGTGATGCCGGCCGTGCACCGCAGCTTCTACGCCGACGAGCGGCACGGCGGCCGCTTCTGGACGTTCCTCAGCGAGGAGCTACCTGACCTGGTGAGCCAGTTCTTCCGGGTCTCGACCCGCCGCGAGGACACCTACGTCGCCGGCCTGTCGATGGGCGGGTACGGCGCGTTCAAGTGGGCCCTGCGCCAGCCGGAGCGGTTCGCGGCGGCGGCGAGCATGTCGGGTGCTGTCGACGCGGTCGACCTGGCCCGCTCGGACAGTGACCGGGCGTCGCTGTTCGAGCGGGTCTACGACGGGCCGGTGCCGCCGGAGGACGACCTGTTCGCGCTGCTGGCCGCCGCCGACCCGGCGACGCTGCCGGCCCTGCACCTCAGCTGCGGCACCGAGGACTACCTGTTCGCGGCGAACGAGCGCCTCGCCGCCGCGGCGGAGAAGGCCGGGGTGCCGCTCACCGTCGACTTCCGGCCCGGCGAGCACGAGTGGCAGTTCTGGGACGACGAGATCCGCACCGTCCTCGACTGGCTGCCCGGTCTCACGCCGTCGATGTGAGTGTGGCGAACGCGACCACGTTGCCCTTGTACTCGCGGCGGTAGCGGTCGAACTCGCCGCCGCAGGTCACCAGCCGCAGCGCCGAGTGGTCGAGCCCGCCGTACACCTCGCCGGTGGGGAACGCCGCCTTCGCGTACGCGGCCACGCGGTCGACGGTGAAGACCGCCGTGCGGCCGTCCTGGCGGTGGACCGCGATCTGGTCGCCGGCCCGCAGCTCGCGCAGCCGGAAGAACACGGCCGGCCCGTCGCGGGCCGAGTCGACGTGACCGAGCACCACCGCCGGACCGACCTCGCCGGGCGAGGCGAGGTTGCGGTACCAGCCCGCCGGCGCGTCACCGGCGACCGGCGGCACCTCGATCGTGCCGTCGGCGTGCAGGCCGAGCGGGAGGAGCGGGGTGTCGACCCCGATCGCCGGGATCGTCAGCCGCACGGGTGCCGACCGGCCGAGGGGTGCCGGGCCGACCCCGTCGAACGTCGAGGCCGTCGGTGCCGCGGCGGCCGGCGCCGGCGGCCCGGGTGGCGGTGGAGGGGCGGCGTCGCCGGAGGAGGCCGGCGGCCCGGTGCCGCCGGGTGTCGCCGCCTCCGCCACGGTGGCCGACCCGCGTTCGCGGGCGGCCGGCGGGCCACCGCCGATCACCACCAGCGTGACCCCGGCGACCGCGAGCACGACGGTGAGCGCGTCGAGCAGGATCCGGCGGCGGGTCATCGGTGTCTGCGTTCCTAGACCCGCACCGACGGCCAGATCCGCACGAGCAGCAGCACCGCCGCGGCCAGCAGCAGCACGATGCCGCCACCGAGCAGCAGCGGGCTGCGGACGCCCTCGCCGCTGCCACCGCCGGTGCGCGGCGCCCCGCTCGGGGTGGAGCCGGCCTCGGGCGCGGAGGTGCCGTTCCCGCCACCGCCGTTGCCGTTGTCGGGGTTGTTCGGGTTGCCGGGCGCCGCTGTGCCGGTCGCGGTGCCTCCGCCCGGGCCGGGGGAGGCGGTGCCACCGCCGGGCGCCCCGGTGGAGGTCCCACCGCCCGCCGACGCGCCGCCGGACGCCGGCGGCGCGGAACCGGAGACGGACGCCGTGCCGGTCGGTCCGGGGGCCGGTCCGCCGCCGGTGTCGTCGTCGTCGGCGGTGGCGCAGTACGCGGCGAGGAGGAGCACCAGGAAGATCAACACGACAGAGGCGGCCACCGCCGCCGCTCGGTTGATGTTGGACGGGCCACGGTGGGCGGCTCGCTCACTCACGGCTTGCCTCCCATCGGCATCGACGCTGGTCGTGCCACGCAGGGTACCCATCCGACCGCGAAGACACACCCTCCTTACCGACGGTCGACACGCACCGCCACGACCTCGCCGACCGGATCAAGCTCCAGGTCACGGCCGTCCTTCCAGTCCGTCGGCAGGTCGTCGGCGACCGCACGCAGCAGACCCTGAAGGGTGACGACATCGTGGTCGGCCGTCGTGGGCGCGAGCGCGCCGGCCAGGGCGCGGGCGGTCGCGGCGTCGCGCAGCAGGGCCGCGCCGGCGGGCGAGCGGGTCAGGAGGTCGGTGCCGTCGGAGGCGGAGACGATCATCAGACCGCGCAGGAACCGGCCGAACGCGCCGGCCGCGCGCACCGGCAGCGGGTCCGGAAGCCGGTCGGCGCCGCGGTAGCGCGCGACGGTCACGTCGTCGTCCTCGCCGAGCGCGTCCCTGAGCTCGAGGTCGGCGAAGACGGCGCGGGTCAGCTCCGCCTCCCGGTACCAGTGGCTGCGCCGCGAGGACCGCTCGTGTCCGCCGGCCGGTGCGGGCGTCCCCGGATGCCCGGCGATCTTCCGCAACGCGGCGAGCGCGCCCTCGACCGCCGGCCGCAGCGACACGGTCAGCACGTCGGCGGCGGCCCGGGCGATCCGCGCCCGCTCGATCGCCGGCGCGTCGTCGGCGACCCGCACGGTGACGTCGAGGTCGACCAGCGGCCGGGTCGTGTGCGCGGGCGGCTGGTCCGCCGGTGCGGGGCGGCCGAGCAGGGTGCGCAGGTCGCGCCGGTCACCGTCGGTCGGTGGCCGCAGCGGGACCGGCGCGGCGACGGTCGTCATCGGCTGGCCGAGCACGATCCTGCTCCACGGCTGTGCCGGTGGCCGGTCGGTCGCCAGCAGCACCGCGTCCTCGGACCCGGGCGCGGAGATCCAGAACCCGGTGACCGGCGCGGCCTCGACGCCGGGCCAGCGCGGGTGCACGGTGCGGCGCAGGAGCAGCCGGCCGTGCCGGTCGGGCAGCCGCGGATCGGGCACCCAGACCAGGTCGACGTTCACCGCGTAGCGGACGGCGCCGTCGTCAGTCACGGTCGGCCTCGACGTAGTACTCCTCGACGAACTCCGGCTCGGCCGGGCGCAGCGCGCTGAGGGTGCGCAGCACGTCCAGCAGCTCGGGCCGTGGCTGCGCCGCGGGCGTCTCCGGCTGGGCGGCGGGCGCGTCCGGCCGGGGTCGCGCCGCCGGCGGGTCCGGGCGGCGTTCCAGCTGGGCCACCCGCTGCTGGAGGGCCCTGATCTCGCGGTTGAACAGCACGGTGAGCACCGGCACCGCGACCACGACGAGCGCCACGGCCATCCAGATCCACCTGACGTCGGCCTGGCCGGTCATGTCCTGAGACTGCCCCCACCGCCGGCCCGCGCAAACGTTAGGTTCGGGGCATGGATATCGCCGCTGCCCAGGAGTTCCTGCGTACCAACCACCGGGCCGTCCTCGGCACGTACCACGCCGACGGGCGGGCGCAGCTGTCGCCGGTGACGGTCGGGGTCGATCCGGAGGGCCGGGTGCTGGTCAGCACCCGGGAGACCGCGGTCAAGACCCGCAACCTGCGCCGCGATCCGCGGGCTGTGCTGTGCGTGATGCCCGACTCGTTCTACGGCGAGTGGGCGCTGGTGGAGGGTGCGGCCGAGGTGGTGCCGCTGCCCGACGCCCTCGACCTGCTGGTCGACTACTACCGCGGCATCAGCGGCGAGCACCCCGACTGGGACGACTACCGCTCGGCGATGGTCCGCGAGAAGCGGGTCATGGTCCGCGTGACGATCACCAGGGCCGGCCCGAAGTACCAGGGCTGAGGTACCGGGCCGGCGCCCGCCACGAGTTGCGGGACGCTTCGAGCGGGATCAATCTGGGTGCGGCGGTCGGCGTCGCCCCTCGGCGACGGATCAGCTGTTGCCGGCCGGTCCGCCGAGGAGCTGTCATGGGTCCAGCCCGCCGATTCCTGGCCGTGCTCACGATCACCGCGACCGTGACGGGGCTGATGCCGGGCGCGGTCCGGGCCGCGCCCGGCGGGGCAGGGTCGGTGGTGCCGTCGGTGGTGCCGGAGCTGTCGGAGACCACGCGGCTCGCCGACCGGCGGACGGTCGTCTCCGGTGACCGGATGTACCAGGTCGGCGCGGCCGACGGGAGCTACCCGGCCACCGGGTGGCACATCCGCGGGGAGATGGGCGGCTTCTGGACGCCGCCGGTGAAGCTGCTCGACGGCATCTGGTTCGCCGTCGACGGTCAGTGGCTGACGGCGACGAGGTTCACCAACGGCGCCGGGTACACGCGCATGGCGTTCCCCCAGGGCGTCGAGCGCACCGACTTCGCGCCCGACGGCACGCGGGCCGCGCTGATCGGGCTGCGGTTCACGGGACCGGCGCGCACCGTGACGCTCACCGTGCAGGCCCACTCCGAACTGCTCCCCGCGTACCCGTGGGGCTGGACCACCCCGGGCGCCGGCGACACCAACCGGCCAGACACGGGCGCCTTCGACGGCCGCAACCTCGTCTTCCGCGACGGCGGCTACGCCGCGCTCGTCGGCTCGACCCGGCGCCCCGACGGGCACCGGCTCGGCGCCGGCATGCGCGGGCCGCGGGAACCGGCCGTCGTCTGCCCCGAGGAGGATCCCGCGCCGCCGCGCTGCGACGACGGTCCGTTCGGCCGCGGCACCGGCGGCGAGCTGACGTACACGGTGGACGTTCCGGCGAACGGCCACACCGTGTGGTTCGCGGTCGCCGGCGGCGACGGCGGTGCGGGTCCCGCCGCGGCCGACCTCGCGACCGCGCTGCGCGACCCGGCGAAGGCGCTGCGCGACAAGATCGCGTCGCGCCGGGCCGTCGCCGCGTACACGACCGTGGCCATCCCCTGTGACCCGTTGCTCGCCCGCAGCGTCGCGTGGTCGAAGCAGAACCTCGCCGACTCCGTGCAGCAGGCCCGGGACCTCGACGTGTTCGCGAGCCACGAGGGCCGGGAGAACCCGCCGCCGGTCGGCACCGTGCCGAGGGCGCGGTGGTTCGGCGCGGGGTGGCCCGACTACCCCTGGATCTTCGCGACCGACGGCGAGTACACCGCGTTCGCGGCCGTGGCCGCGGGACAGTTCGAGCCGGCGATGGACCACCTGCGCGCGCTCAGGGACATCAGCGACCTCGTGAACGCCCGCTCCGGCAAGGTGGTGCACGAGGTCACCCCCGACGGGCAGGTGTACTTCGGCGCCAACGACGACGCGGGCAACACCGACGAGTCGGCGAAGTTCCCGAGCGCGGTCGCGCTGCTGTGGCGCTGGTCGGGCGACGACCGGTTCCGCGACGAGATGTACGACTTCAGTGTCCGGGCGATGCGGTACGTCCTGGCGCTCGACGCCGACCGCGACGGCTGGCCGGAAGGGCTGGGCAACGTCGAGCGGCCGGGGATGGCCGAGGAGAAGCTCGACGTCGCCGTCTACACGATCCGCGGCCTGCGCGACCTGGCCGACCTCGCGGCCTCCCGGAAGGACGACGCGACCAGACAGTGGGCGACCCGGGAAGCCGACGAGCGCGCGCGACGGTTCGAGCGCGAATGGTGGTTCCCGCGGGGCGTCTCGTACGCCGACTCGTACGGCACGTTCCAGCGGCACTGGACCGGCGTGACGCCCATGGAGACCGGACTGTCCACGAAGGACACCGCCACGAAGGCCCTCGACCAGCGCGAGAAGGCCTGCTATACGGGCGAGTTCGGCCTGTTCCACACCGGAACCGGGCCGACGTCGGCGCCCGCCGGCAACCCCGGCCCGGTCTGCGACCCGGTGGTGTCGACCGTGCCCGCGGAGCGCTCGACGTTCTCGCTCAACACCGCGGTGATGGCCGTGGCGGAGGGCAACTACGGCCGGCTCGACGCGCAGCGCCGGTACACCACCGGCAACGCGCGCATCCAGCTCGATCCGGCGGTCTGGGAGCTACCGGGCGCGATGCCGGAGATCGCGCCGTCACCCGACTTCGTGGCCAACATCGACCAGGGCTTCCTGACCCGGTCGAGCGTGCTGCAGGCGTGGGGCGCGTACGGGGTGCTGTGGCCGGTCGTGCGCCAGTACCTCGGCGTCGACCCGGACCTCGGCCGGGGCCGGCTGGCGATCGTCCCCGACAGCCGCACCACCGTGTCGGCGCGGGACATCCGGCTCGGCCGCGGCTCGGCCGACGTGGCGGTGTCGCGGAACGGGCGCACGGTGCGTGTCGCGGTCGACGTGCGGGTGCGGGCCGAGGTGGCGCTCGGAGCGGTCCTCCCGCCCGGCGTGTCCACTGTGGACGTCCGGCTCGACGGCCGGCCGGTGCGCCACTCCACGGTGGACACCAACCGCGGCACCGAGGTGCGCGTGGCCACCACGAAGGGCCGGCACGTGCTCGAGGTCAGGTGGTGACAGGAACCGCCAGGTAGCCGCGGATGCTGAGGCTGTCGCGTCGCACCGGGTCGCAGTCGAGGGCGAGGTCGGGGAACCGGCGCACCAGGGCCGGCAGGGCGACCTGCGCCTCCAGCCGGGCCAGCGGTGCGCCGAGGCAGTAGTGGATGCCGCCGCCGAACGACAGCGGCGCGTTGTCGGCGCGGTCGAGCACCAGTGAGGACGCGTCGGGGAACCGCAGGGGGTCGTGGTTCCCGGCGCCGAGGTAGGCGACCACGCGTTCGCCGCCGGGGATCGTCACCCCGCCGAGCTCGACCGGCTCGTTCACGAGCCGGCTGACGATCTGCACGGGGGAGTCCCAGCGCAGCAGCTCCTCGACCGCCGGCTCCGCCAGCTCCGGCTCGTCGCGCAGGCGCGCCAGCTGGGACGGGTGGCGCAGCAACGCGACGACGCTGTTGGCGAGCAGGTTGGTGGTGGTCTCGAACCCGGCCGCGAACAGCAGCGCGGCCATCGTGACGACCTCGTCGTCGGTGAGCCCGTCGACGGCGACCAGCGCGCTGAGCAGGTCGTCGCCCGGCGCGCGGCGGCGCTCGTCGGCCAGCTCGGAGAGGTACCGCATGATCGTCGCGGCGGCCGGGTCGGCGGTGCGCAGCACGTCGCCGTCGACGACCTCCAGGATCCGGGTCCAGTCGCGCACGAGGGTCTTGAACTGCGCCCGGTCGGCCACCGGGACACCGAGCAGCTCACCGATCACGTTGACCGGCAGCGGGAACGCGAACGCGTCGACGAGATCGGCCTTGCCGGAGGCGAGCCCGTCGAGCAGGTCGTCGACCATCGCCCCGATCGCCGGCCGCAGGGCCGCCACCCGCCGCGCCGTGAACGTCGAGCTCACCAGCCGGCGCAGCCGGGTGTGCCGGGGCGGGTCGGCCGTGAGCATGCTGGTGAACAGCATCCGCAGCGCGGGGTGCTCCTCCCAGTCGGGGAACCCGAGGAACGCCAGCATCTCCGGCGGCATGTGGCCCAGGCGCGGGTCGCGCACCATCGCGGCGCAGTCGGCGTGGTGGGTCACCACGAGCGCGCCGTCGTCGGCCCGCAGCACCGGCCCGATGCGCCGCAGCCGGTCGAACCGCGGGTACGGGTCCTCCCGGCCGACCATCGTGGTGAGCTCGGCCAGCAGCGTCAGGACCTCGTCGGTCTGGACGATCATCGACACGCGTCGAGCCTACCCGCGCAACCGGGTGGCACCCCCGGCCGTTGGACCACCCATGGGCATCACCCAACCCGACGTGCGCGGGACCGCGGCGCCCCGGCGGCGCGTCACCGGGGTCGACCCGCGGCAGGTCGTCGCCTGGCTCGCCGCGGCCTGGCTGATCCCGACGGCCACCCACCTCCTCGGGGTCGACTGGCTGCTGCCGCCGCTCGTGCTGGCCCTCACCGCCGGTCTGCTGCGCGGCGGTCGGACGCTGCTCGACCGGCTCGTGCTCGCCACCGCGCTGCTGCTCGGCTGCTGCGCGGTCGCCGGCATGCTGTTCACCGCGTGGCCGTTCGGGCTGGACCCGGTGCCCGTCGCCGGTGCGGCGCTCACGGTGCTCGGCGGCGTGAGCATCGCGTCGGGGCGGGCGCCGCGGCTGCCCCGTCCCACGGTCGCCGACGCGCTCACGGTCGCGACCGCCGCGGCGGCGCTCGCCTACGTGGCGCTGCCGTACCTGCGCGCCGACTCCACGGGCCGGCTGGCGATGCTGCTCGGCGCCGACGACAACGCGCGGCACGTCTCGATCCTCGACACGCTGCGCCGTACCGGCGGCTACGCCTGGGGGTACGCGCCCGACGAGGTGCCCGAGCTGTTCGACGCGCTGCGGTTCTACCCGTCGGGCTGGCACCTCACCGCGGGCCTGCTCGACGGGTTCGTCCGCTCGTCCACCGGCACCGGCGACATGGCCGGGGTCGTCGACCACCACGTGTGGTTCCTGCTCGGCACGTACGGCGTGTTCGCGGTGGCGCTGCTGTGGGCGGTTCAGTGGGTCGGCGGTCCGCTGCTCGGCGGTTGGCGCCGGCTGCCCGTGCTGGCGTTCCTCGGAGTCCAGCTCGTGTACGGGGACCTGCCGGTGCTGGCCATTCTCGGGTTCGTCAGCCAGCTGCTGGGGCTGACGCTGCTCGTCGTGCTCGTGGCCGTGCTCGCGCGGCGCACGGGGGGTGTGCGCGAGCACGTGGTGCTGGTGTGCGCGCTGGTCGCCGGCATCGGGTTCGCGTACGAGCTGCTGCTCCCGTCGGCGGGGCTGGCGGCCGTCGCGTGGGGGCTGCGCCGGTGGCGCACGCTGCGTCCCATCAGGGCCTTCGTGGTGACCGTGTGCGGCGTGGCCGGCGCGGCCGCGCTGGTGCCGCTGGCGCTGGGCGCGCTGTTCGGCGGGCACGGCACGCTGATCGGCGCGCCGGGCGGGGTGCTGGGGGTGAGCCGCGGGCTGCTGCTCGCGCTGGCGGCGCTCGTGGCGGCCGCGGTGGTCACCCGTGCCGGGCGGCGGCTGGCCGTCTGGCGGTCGTACGTCTGGACCCTCGCGGCGGTGCTCGCGCTGCCCGCTGCGCTGCTCGGGTACCGGGCGGTCACCGGGAACCAGGCCGGCTACTACCTGGAGAAGGGGCTGCACGCGGTGTTCGTCACGCTGCTCGTGGGCCTCGCGGCCGTGGCGGTGCTGCTGCCGCGCCCCCGGCGGGCGCCGCTCGCGGACCTCCTGCCGGCGGCGCTCGTCGCGGTCGCGGTCGCGGGCCTCGGCGGCGTGGTGACCGACGACGTGCCGTACCGGCCGGGCCGCACCGAGACGCTGAACCGGATGTGGCACTCCGGGGAGGCGGCGCGCGGCAACCGGCCGACGGCCGAGCGGCTGCGCGCGCTCGACGCCGCGTTCCCCGCCGAGCCCGGGGTCGCCACCGTCGTCCTGACCGGCGACCTCTACACGACGTACACGCTCACGCTGAACCTGTCGATGCTGCAGCGCACCTCGGGGCTCACCGACGGCGTGCTGTACCGGCCGCAAGGGTTCGACCTCGAACCCGCGTCGCTGGCCGAGAGCCTCGCGCAGGCCGACGGGGTCGTGCGGATCGTCGTCGCCGCGCCGGATGCCGAGGAGCTCGTCAAGCGGGTCCGGCAGGCCCGCCCGGGCCTGCGGTTCGAGGTGGTTCGGCCGTGAGCAGCGCGGCGAACAGGTCGACGCCGTACCACAGGTTGCCCAGCCGCAGGTTCTCGTTCGCCGCGTGCTGGTTGTTGTCGTGGTTGGCGATCGGCAGCACCACCGTGGGCGCGCGCAGGATCTCGGCCAGGTAGGACAGCGGCACCGAGCCGCCGAGCGTCGGCATCACCAGCGCCTGCCGGCCGCCGGCGCGTGTCGCCGCGTCGGCGAGGTGGGCGACGACGGGTTCGTCGAGCGAGGTGCGCATCGCCGGGTAGCCGATCTCGCCGTCGAGGCGGGCGAGCAGCGGGTGCGTGCGGCGCTCGTCGTCGGTGGGGTCGCGGTCGAGCACGAGGTAGCCCTGCCGTTCCAGGTGCGCGCGCACCAGCCCGATCATGTGCCCGGCGTCGTTCCCGGCGGCGAGCCGGATGTCGACCGACGCGGTCGCCGAGGCCGGCACCACGTTGCGGGCGGCGGCGCCGACGTCGGCCGCGGCCAGCCCCTTCACGTTGAACGACGGCCACATCAGCCGGTCGACCAGCCGGCTGCCGGGCACCTCCGCCGCGGCGAAACCCAGCTGCCCGAGCAGCGCCTCCTCGACCGGCGGCAGGTCGGCGAGCGCCGCGAGCTCGGCCGCCGACGGGGGACGGGTGGAGTCGTAGAAGCCGTCGATCGTCACCCGGCCGTCGGGTCCCTTGCAGGAGGCCAGGAGCTGGGCCAGGCGCAGGGCCGGGTTCGGCGCCCAGTTCCCGTAGTGTCCACTGTGGAGCTCGTGGCCGGGGCCGTAGACGGTGAGCTCGACGCCGCAGTAGCCGCGGACCCCGAGCACCACCTGCGGGGCACCGGTGTGGTGCACGGGGCCGTCACAGATCAGCCACGTGTCGGCGCGCAGCCGGTCGCGGTAGCGCTCGAGGTAGTCGCGCAGGTGCGGCGAGCCCGACTCCTCCTCGCCCTCGAAGCAGAACACCAGGTTCACGGCCTGCTCCGCGCCGCCGGCCCGCAGCGCGTCGACGGCCACGAGCAGCGCGGCCAGGGGCGCCTTGTCGTCGGCGGAGCCGCGGGCGAACAGGCGCCAGTCGTCGTCGACCGGGTCGCCGGCTCCCGGAAGCGGGATCGTGCGGTCGCCGGCCTTGAGGGTCGGCTCGAACGGCGGCGTGTGCCAGCCGGCCGGGCCCGCCGGCTGCCCGTCGTAGTGCACGTACACCCCGATGGTCGGCTTGCGGGGGTCGGTACCCAGCTGGCCGGTGACCAGCGGCGCGGCGCCCTCGAGCTCGAGGATCTCCATCGTCGCGCCGCGCGCGGTGAACAGCTCGGCGACGAGGTCGGCGTTGCGCCGCAGCGCCGGGACGTCGTGCGTCTGGTTGTCGAGGGCGAGCAGGCCGGCGAACTCGGTGAGCCCGCGCCAGCCCTCGGCCCGCCGGTAGCGCCGTACGTGATCGAGCACCGTCATGGGTCCACGGTAGGCGGTCGCAGGTGGGTAGCCACCGCGACGAGCGCGGTGAGGACGGCGAAGGCCGCGACCGTCGCCGGCCGGCCGACCCGGTCGAACAGGGCGCCGGCGGCGAGCGGTCCCAGCGGCGCCACGCAGCCGGCCACCAGCATCGCCGCGCTGACGACGCGGCCCTGCAGGTGCTCCGGCGTCGCGGCCATCTGCGCGGCGACGAGCATCGCGTTGGCCGGGGTCGCCACGGCGTAGACGACCGCGAGCAGCGCGCCCGCCGCGTAGACGTGCGGCAGCACCGCCATGAGCGCGAGGCAGCCGGCGCCCGTCCACCCGAACCCCGACACCAGCGCGGCGAACGGGATCCGCCGCTGCACGAACGGCGTCGCCCACGCGCCGAGCAGGCCGCCCACCCCGGCGAGCGCGAGAGCCGTTCCCACGTGCACGGCCGGCGTCCCGTCGGCGGCGGCACCCGCGACGATGAGCAGCCCGAGGCCGGCGAACACGAACTGGAACGCGGCGGCGACGGCGAGCGTGCTCCGCAGGAACCGGCTGCGCCACACGAACCGCAGTCCGCCGCGCAGGTCGGACCACACCGGGTGCCGTACACCCCGGCCGCCCGCGGGGAGACGGCGGACGAACACGACGGTCCACGCACTGACCGCGGAGGACACCGCGTGCGCGGCGAGCGGCACCACCGCGCCGAGCCCGTACAGCCAGCCACCCAGCGGCTGCCCGCCGAGGCCGGCGACGTGCCCGCGCGCCTCGTTCTGGGCCAGCGCGTGCGGCAGCTGCCCGGCCGGCACCACCTGCCGCACCGCGACCGTCTGCGCCGGGTCGGCGCACACGGCGCACGCCGCGCTGACCATCGCGGCGACCAGCAGGTGCGCGAACGTGAGGCGCCCGACGAGCACGGCGACGACGAGCGAGCCGGTGACGACGGCCCGCACCGTCTCCGACCCGATCAGCAGCGGGCGCAGCGGCCACCGGTCGGCGAGCACGCCACCGGGCAGGCGCAGCACCGTCCCGGTGGCGAGGCCCGCGAACGCCACCGCGCGGCGCCGGCGGCCGAGCCGGTGGCGAGCAGCGCCAGGAACGGATGGGCGACCGCGGCCACGTTGCCGCCGAGCGACGCCGCGGCCTGCCCGCCCCACAGGAGCAGGAAGTCGCGGTTGCGTCGCAGCGGGGTCACGGCTCCGACCGTAAGCGGAGAAACGGGACCATTGGTTCGCCGAACGCGTAGTACGCCGAGGGCTGACGTTGCGCGTGATGGTCATCCTGCTGTCATGGATCCACGCCTGTCCGTCCTGCTGCCGGTGCCGTCCGCGCTTGCCCACGCGGCGACGCTGCGCCGGCAGGCCGACTACCACGCGGAGGTCTCGGACGCGGCCTGGGCCGACCGGGTCGACATGCTGCGCGACATGTCGATCGTCGTGATCGGGTTCGCCGTCGGCCTGGTGGTGCTCGCGGTCCTCGCCCGGCTCCCCGGCGTGCGGCGGGCCGCGCGGTGGGTGCTCGTCGCCGGCCTGGTGGCGCAGGTCGGCTGGCTGGTGGTGAGCGGGTTCCTCGCCCCCGACTTCGCCGCGACCGGCACCCTGGTTGCGCTGATGGTCTTCGCGGTCGTGGCCGTGGTGAACCTGCGGCGGCCTCAGTCGCGCAGCGCGTAGCGGCTGTAGACCCGGCCGAGCGGACCGGGCGCCCACCAGTTCCAGTGGCCGAGCAGGCGCATCGTCGCCGGCACCAGGAGCAGCCGGACGAGCGTGGCGTCGACCACGATCGCCACGATCATGCCGATGCCGATCAGCTTGATGAACACGATGCCGCCGGTCGCGAACCCGGCCACCACGATCACGAGCAGCAGCGCCGCCGCGGTGATGATGCGCCCGGTGTGCTGCACGCCGGAGGCCACCGCGGCGGTGTTGTCGCCGGTGCGGTCCCACGCCTCGCGCACCCGCGAGAGCAGGAACACCTCGTAGTCGGTGGCCAGCCCGAACAGCGCCGCCAGCATGATGATCGGGTTGCTCGGCTCGATGAACCCGGTCGGGGTGAAGCCGAGGAACGACGACAGGTGCCCGTCCTGGAAGATCCACACGATCACACCGAACGACGCGCCGATCGACACCAGGTTCATCAGCACGGCCTTGACCGGCAGCAGGATCGACCCGAACGCGAAGAACAGCAGCACCAGCGTCGACAGCGCCATGATCAACGCCATCCACGGCAGCCGGCTGCCGAGGCTGTCGAGCATGTCGACGTCGGCGGCAGGTCGCCCGCCCACCAGGATCTCGCCGCCGGCCGGGTCG
Source organism: Virgisporangium ochraceum (assembly GCF_016863655.1). Taxonomy (GTDB): domain Bacteria; phylum Actinomycetota; class Actinomycetes; order Mycobacteriales; family Micromonosporaceae; genus Virgisporangium; species Virgisporangium ochraceum. The sequence goes on along the minus strand of NZ_BOPH01000027.1, from coordinate 87,696 downwards.
GGCAGCGCGCGGATCTCCCGCACCAGGCGCTGGGCGTCGGCGCTCGTCGGCTCGCCCGGGTAGGTGACGCTGAGCAGGCTGGACCGCTCGTTGCCGGCGGTCACCTGCACGCCGGTCACCCCGGGCAGGGCCTGCACCCGCTGGGCGACCTCCCGCGCGGCGGCCTGCCCGCCGCCCGACACCAGCACGTCGATCGGCCCGACCGAGCCGGCCGGGAACTCGGTGCGGATGCGCTCGGCCACCGCGCGGGGCTCGGTGCCCGACGGCAGCACCCGCTCGTCGAAGCCGCCCCACTGCACCCGCAGGAACGGCAGCGCGAGCAGCACCAGCACGGTCACCACGCCGAGCGCGTACAGCACCGGCCGGCGCATCACGCTGTGCGCGATCCGCGCCCACGCCCCGTCCCCCGAGGTCTCCTTCGGCCGCGACCGGCGCACCCGCAGCGCGTTGATCCGCGGACCGAGCACGGCCAGCAGCGCGGGCAGCACCGTGAGCGCGGCGAGCATCGCGACGAGCACCGCGAACGTGCCACCGAACCCGATCGACCGCATGAACACCTGCGGGAAGATCAGCAGGCTGGCCAGGGCCAGCGCCACGGTGATGCCCGAGACGAGCACGGTGCGCCCGGCGGTGGCCATGGTCCGCTCGATCGCGGACGGGACGTCGTGGCCGGCCGACAGCTCCTCGCGGAACCGGCTCACCACGAACAGCGCGTAGTCGATCGCCAGGCCGAGCCCGATCAGCGTGATCACGTTGACCGCGAACACCGACACGTCGGTCACCGTGTTCAGCACCCTGACCGCGATGAACGCGCCGAGGATGGCCAGCCCGCCGATGAGCAGCGGCGTCGCCGCGGCCACCAGCCCGCCGAAGATCACGATGAGCAGCACCAGCAGCACCGGCAACGACAGCGTCTCGGCGCGGGCGAGGTCCTTCGAGGTCTGCTCGTTGGCCACGTCGAGGAACGGCACGTTGCCGCCGACCTGCGTGCGGACGGGCGCGGCCGCCGCGAGCGCGGGCCGCACCCGGTCGAGCGCCGCGACCTTGGTGTCCTCGTCGTCGGCCGTGAGCCGCACGAGAATGTACGTGGCCTTCCGGTCGGTCGAGACCAGTGCCGGCGAGGGGGCGTCGTACCAGCTGGTCACCGCGGCGACGTCGGGGTGGGCGCGGATCCTGTCGGCGGCGGCGGTCACCGGGTCGCGCAGCGCCGGTTCGTCGACCGTCGCGGTCGGGCTGGTGTAGAGGACCAGGATGTCGACATCCTGGTTGCCGATCTCCGTCGCCACCCGGTCGCGGGCGATCGTCGACTCGCTGGCCGGGTCTTCGAAGCCGCCGCCGGTGAGCTGGCCGAACACGCCCAGCCCCCAGAGGGCGCCGATCACCGCCACCACGGCACCCGCGGCGAGCACGGCCCACCGCCACCGGACGACCGCCCGTCCCCACCACGCGAACATCCCCGGATGATCGCGCGGCGCCGAAGGCCGCGCGGCGGCAACGTCGAAATACGCGACGGCGCTCACATTAGGCTGGCTCCCCATGAACGAGGGTGAGCTCCTAAGGGAGGCGGTCAGGCTGGCCGCGGAGAACGCCGACGCGGGTCAGCTGCCGTTCGGTGCGCTGGTCGTGCAGCGGGGGGTGGTGATCGCCTCGGGCGTCAACACGGCCCTGCGTGACCACGACCCGAGCGCGCACGCCGAGGTCGCGGCGATCCGGGCGGCGTGCCGGGCGCTGGGCACGCTGCACCTGGGCGGGGCCACGGTGGTGTCGAGCTGCGAGCCGTGCGCGGTGTGCCACAGCGTGGCGGCGATCTCCGGGGTCGACCGGATCGTGTACGCCGCGCCCAAGGAGCTGGTGCCCGACCTCGGCTACCCGGCGCCACCCGATCCGACCGACCTCGCCGGGCGCATGCAGGCGAGCATGCGCGCGTTGGCACCGGAGCAGATCGTGCACGTCGAGACCGAGGGCGCCGGCGAGCCGTTCGCGAGGTACAGGCCGTGACCGTGCTCGGGGTGAACGTCCGCAACTTCGGGCCGCTGGCCACGCCGGAGAACCTGCTCGGCTGGGCCCGCTTCGCCGAGGACAACGGGTTCGGGATCGCGATGATCTCCGACCACATCGCGCCCACGCCCGACGTGAACGAGATCTACCCGACCCCGTTCTACGACCCGTTCGCCACGATCGCCTGGCTGGCCGGCGCCACCACCACGCTGCTGCTGGGCACCAGCGTCACGGTCCTGCCGTACCGGCATCCGCTGCTCACGGCCCGGATGGCCGCGAACATCGACCGGTTCTCGGGCGGCCGGTTCGTGCTGGGAGTCGGTGTCGGCTGGTCGGAGCCGGAGTACGCCGCTCTGGGGGTCCCGTTCGCGAAGCGTGGAAGGGTGACCGACGAGTACCTCGCCGCCGTGACGGCGGCCTTCACCGACGACGTGGTCTCCCACGACGGCGAGTTCGCCACCTACCGCGACGTTCACACGGGCCCGCGCCCGCAGCGGCTGCCGGTGTGGGTGGGCGGGTCGGCACCGGCGGCGATCCGGCGGGCGGTGCGCTTCGGCGCCGCGTGGCACCCGATCAACGCCGCGCCGGCCTGGCTGCGCGACGTGGGCGTCCCGGCGCTGCGGAAGGCCGCCGACGAGCAGGGCCGCCCGGTGCCCGCGCTGGCGCCGCGCCTGCGGGCCCGGCTCGGCACCCGCACGCAGCCCGGCGAGGGCACCGTCGCGCAGGTCGCGGCCGACATCCGCGAGCTCGTCGACCTCGGCTGCGACTACGTCATCCTCGACCCGAACCCCGACCACCCGCGCGACGAGAAGCCGCTCGCCGACGACTGGAAGGCCCTCGCGGAGATCGCCGACCACGTCCGGTAGCCGGGGCACGTGTCATGGTTGGTCGGATGAGGGGTTGTCCATGACGGTGGTCCGGCGCGAGGCGCGCCGGCGGTGGGCGGTGGTGGCGGCGTGCGTCGCGCTGCTGTGCGCGCTGCCGGTCGCGGTCGCCGCGTGGCCGTCGAAGAACGTGCGACTGGACCCGTCTGAGCTGCGCGATCTCGTGCAGCGCTCGGCGAACCGGCCGTACGAGGGCTACGCGGAGAGCGTCGGCACCCTCGGGCTGCCTGAGCTGCCGCGGTTCGGGCAGGTCGCGGCGCTGGTCAGCGGCAACACGCGGCTGAGGGCCTGGTACGCCGCGCGCGACCGGTGGCGGGTCGACGTGGTCGAGACCGGGCAGGAGCGGGGCGTCTACCGCACTCCCGATGAGCTGGTGAGCTGGGACTACGGTGCCAACCAGCTGTCGGTCGTGGAGCTGGGCCGGGTCGGCGTGATCATGTACGACGGCACCGGGCCGGAGAACAGGTTCACCTACGTGGTCGGCGAGTCGACGGCCCGGCTGCCGCGCGGCGCCGACCTGATGCCGCCCGACCTGGCCCGCCGCCTGCTCGACCTGGCCGAGGGCGACCCGGTCACCGCGCTGCCCGGCCGGCGCGTCGCCGGCGTCGACGCCGCCGGCCTGCGCGTCACCACGAGCGCGCCGCAGAGCACGATCGGGCACATCGACATCTGGGCCGACCCCGGCACCGGGCTGCCGCTGCAGATCGAGGTCACCGCCCGCAACGCCGAACGGCCGATCCTGGTGACCCGCTTCCTCGACCTGCGGATGGCGACGCCGTCGGCGGCGGTGCTCACCCCACCGCAGCAGCGCGACGGGCTGTCGGTGGCGAACGTCGACGCCGGCGACACGCTGGACATCTTCGGCCGCGACCGCGACCGGAACACCCTGCCCGACGTGATCGGCGGCCTGACCCGGTGGGAGGAGCCCGACGCGTCGGACCAGCGGGTGGTCGTCCGGTTCACGCCCGGGGTGGCCTACGGCGAGGGGCTGACCCGCATCGCCGTCGTCGCGTTGAACCGGCGGCTCGGCAACGACGTGCTGCGGGCCGCCCGCGGCTGGGGGACGCGGATCGACCTGCCCGACGTGGCGGCGGTGCTGATCGCCGCGCCGCTGCTGTCGGTGATGATCGTGCACATCCATTCGGAGAACCGGACGTTTCTGCTGGCGGGGATGGTCGACGGGGTGCACATGCAACGGTTCGGCGAGGCGCTGGCGGCCACCCAATGATCGTCACGGAGGACCTGGTCAAGCGCTACGGCAAGGTCACGGCCGTCGACGGTGTCAGCCTGGACGTGCGGGAAGGTGACCGGTACGGGCTGCTCGGGCCGAACGGGTCGGGCAAGACCACCCTGGTCCGGATGCTGCTCGCCCTCGCGTACGCCACGAGCGGGTCGATCACCGTGCTGGGGAAGCCCGTGCCGCGGCGCGCCCACGAGGTGCTCGCCGAGATCGGCGCGATGGTGGAGGCGCCGGCGGCGTACCCGCACCTGTCCGGCCGGTCCAACCTGATGCTCTTCGACGCCGCCGGTCCCGGCGGCTCCCGGCGCACCCGGAGGGCCCGGGTGGGGGAGGCGCTGGAGCGGGTGGGGCTGGGCGGCATCGACCGGCGGCCGGTCAAGGCGTACTCGCTGGGGATGCGGCAGCGCCTGGGGCTGGCGGCCGCGCTGTTGCGGTCACCCCGCCTGTTGATCCTGGACGAGCCCACGAACGGCCTCGACCCGCGCGGCATCCGGGAGATCCGTGACCTGATGACCGAGCTCAACGAGGCCGGCACGACGGTGTTCCTGTCGAGCCACCTGCTCGCGGAGGTGGAGCAGTTCTGTACGCGGGTGGGCGTGATGGACCGCGGGCGGCTCGTCCTGCAGGACCAGCTGTCCTCGCTGCGCGCTCCGACGGGCCTCGTGTCGGTGACCACTCCCGCGTCCGAGCAGGTGACGTCTCTGCTCGACGGGCGGGTGGTGTCGGTGTCCGACGGGGTCGTGCTGGTGCGGCACGACGATCCGGCGGAGCTGAACGCGTTGCTGGTGTCGAAGGACATCCCGGTGACCTCGTTCGGCCCGTCGCTGCGGACGCTGGAGGACGTGGTGCTGGAGGCGACGTCCTCGTCGTCGGATCGGGTTGATTCTTCATGATATATGTCGAATTGTCGAAGCTTTTCCGGCGTCCCCGGATGTATGTGATCGTCGCGCTGCTGTGCCTGCTGCCGTTGATCGTGGCGATCTTCCTGGCGACGACGCGGATCCCGCCGCCGCCCGGCCAGGGTGGCGCGTTCCTCGCCGCGGTGCTCGGCAACGGCGCGCTGTACCCGGCCGCGGCGATGGCGCTGGTGCTGCCGGTGTTCCTGCCGGTCGCGGTGGCGGTGCTGGCCGGCGACGCCGTCGCCGGCGAGGCGACCGGTGGGACGCTGCGTTACCTGCTGATCCGGCCGGTGGGCCGCACCCGGCTGCTGGTGGCGAAGCTGGTCGCGATGGTGGCGTTCGTGCTGTTCGCGATCGCGATGGTGGTGCTCACCTCGTACATCACGGGCGTGCTGCTGCTCGGCACCGGTCCGGCGACCACGGGTGGCGTGGTGGTGCTGCCGCCCGACGTGACCTCGCTGTCCGGCGGCGTGATCAGCCCGACGGAGCTGGTGGCGCGGATGCTGGGCACGATCGGCTACATCACGCTGTCGATGCTGGGGGTGGCGTCGATCGCGCTGTTCCTGTCGACGCTGACCGACTCGGCCCTCGGCGCTGCGATGGGTGCCCTGTCGGTGCTGGTGACCAGCCAGGTGCTGGTGACCCTCGACGCGGCCGAGTCGGTGAAGCCGTACCTGCCCACCCGCTACTGGCTGGCCTGGATCGACTTCTTCCGCGACCCGATCCTGTGGCGGGACATCGAGCGCGGGGCGCTGCTGCAGCTCGTGTACGTGGCCGTGCTGCTCGGATGCGCGTGGGCCAACTTCAAGACCCGCGACATCACGTCCTGATGCCCGTGCGCCCCGGCGGCCTCAGGCGGTTTCACAGCTCGTCGGTGCCGTGACCGGCTCGGTGCCGATCGCCTTCAGCACCAGCGCGGTGACCTGCGGATCCACCGGGAGCTGCGAGTGCGAGATGGTGACACCGGGGCAGATGCTCTGCATCGACACGTTGGTGGCGCCGTCGAAGCGGGCCGAGTCGGGCGGCTGCACCGTCTCGTCGTTCTCGGTCCAGATGCTGAGCCACGGCACCGGTGCCTCGTCGACGTCGTCGAGCACGTCGCTGCCCGGTGCGAGCTGCCGGCACGCGGCCGGGCAGGCGGCGCCGCCGAAGGCCGCCCCGGCGGCGGCGAGCTTCGCCCCGTGCAGGGGCGACCCCAGGGTGACGACCCGCCGCGTGCTCGCCACCCCCTCGTACTCCTCGAGGAACAACCAGGTGACCACCCCGCCCGCCGAGTACCCGACGATGTCCACCGACGGAGCCCCGTCGTCCTTCGCCCGGTCGACGGCATCCCTGAGGTTCCGGGCCTGTTCCCGCAGGTCGCCCGTCCCGTCCCCGGGCGGCGCGACGACCGTGGCGGTGCGGCCGGTGGCCCTGATCCGCTCGGCGAGCTGCGCCAGGCTGCGTGTGTTGCCCCCGTACCCGGGCACGAGCAGCACGGCGCCGGGCGTCGCCTGGTCGGCGGGCTCCGCACCGTCCCGTTCGAGGAGGAGCGCCACTCCACCCGCGATGGCGAGCACCAGCACCAGAGCGGCGACCACTCCGACCAGCAACCGACGACGAGGAGACACGTTTCACCGTATCTCCCCGCCCGGTTCCGGGAGCGAAACCGCGGTGTTCGCAGCAGTTTGTCTCCCCGGAGCGAGGGTGCATCGAGGCCCGCAGCGCCTCGGGGTTCCGGGCCAGCCGGTCGCGGCCAGCAGGGCGGCGACCTCGGTGGCCACCGTGCAGGGCCGGGTGGTGACGTCGGAGTACCCGTAGCGGAGCACCCGTGCGCCGGTGAGCGCGGCGGCATTGTCTCTGCGGCGGTCCCGGAACGCCCGGTCGTCCGGGTGGGCCAGTCGCCCGTCGACCTCCACGCAGACCCCGTATGCCGGGTAGGTGACATCGTCGTACCAGCGGCCGCGCGCCCGCTGGCGCTGTCCGGTGGGCAGCCGGTGCGCCCGTTCCACCCGACGGAGGTAGTGCAGTTCGAGCAGCGAGTGACATCCGGCGGCCACATCATCGAGCGCGGCGAGGAGATGACGTTTCCAGCGCATCCGGGAGCGGCCGCCGACCGCCGTCCGGATCCGTTCGGGGGTCGTCAGCCGGGTGCCCACCGCATGTGCCAGCCAGCCGATCGCGACGTCGAGGTGACGGCTCGCCGCGGCGAGGTCGAGCACGGTGTGTTCTACGCGGGTCCGCGGCGGTGCCAACGCCGGGTGCCGGACACCGGCCATGTCGACCCGCCGGTGGATCACCACCCCGCGGTGGGCCGACACCCGCCGGCCGTGCGGCACGGTCACGTGGACGCGGTCGTCGGCCCGGGCGGTAAGCCCGAACAGTTCAGCGGCGGTCTCGTGGCTCAGCACCGCGTCGGCCCCACACGCCAGTACCGCGGCCCACAGCCGGGCGGCTCTCGGCAGTGGGCCGCTGAAGGTGGCCAGCACCCCGTAGTGCACCCGCTGCCAGCGGCCGCCTGCCGTTCGGGCGCGGACGGCCGCCGGTGTCAGCCCGCCGGCCGTGGCCTGCCGGACGGTGAGGATGCCGGCCTGGGCCGTCGCGAGGTTCTTCCACACCCGGAGAGGATCCGTCCCCGAGACGCTGCCGTCTGTCCCCTGTGGACGACGGGCACCTTTTCCACAGGCGGAGAAAACGGGGTTGACGGGCCCGGGTATCTTTCGGAAGATCGCACCGACACCGAGCGAGGGGAGCCTGCCATGCGCACCGCTTCCCGTACGCGTGCCCGGGTGACGTCCCGGGTGATTCTGGTGTTTCCGGCAGGTCCGTTGCTGGCTGGCGTGGCCGGCACCGGCTGCCCGTGACGGTGGGCTGAGCGTCCGCCGTCCGGGGAATCGCGCTGTCCGCAGCCCACAAGCGATTCCGAAAGGCGCAGCATCGTGCGCACCAACCTGGCCCGCGTCCGCAACATCGGCATCCTGGCCCACGTCGACGCCGGCAAGACGACCACCACCGAACGGATCCTGTTCGCCACCGGCGCCACCTACAAGAAGGGCGAGGTGCACGACGGCAACACCGTGACCGACTTCGACCCGCAGGAGCGCAAGCGTGGGATCACCATCTTCTCGGCGGCGATCACCTGCCACTGGGACGGCCACCGCATCAACCTGATCGACACGCCCGGCCACGTCGACTTCTCCGACGAGGTCGAGCGGTCCCTGCGCGTCCTCGACGGCGCGGTCACCGTGTTCGACGGTGTCGCGGGCGTGGAGCCGCAGAGCGAGTCGGTGTGGCGGCAGGCCGACCGGTACGGCGTCCCGCGGATCGCGTTCGTCAACAAGCTCGACCGGGCCGGCGCCGACCTCGACGCGGCCGTCGCCTCCATCCGGGACAAGCTCGGCGTGCGCCCGCTCGTCGTGCAGCAGCCGATCGGGTCGGAGGAGTCGTTCACCGGGGTCGTCGACCTGGTCGCGATGCGCGCCTACGAGTGGGTCGACGACGTGATGCGCGAGGTCGACGTGCCGTCGTCGGCGCACGGGCGCAGGCACCAACTCGACGAGGCCGTCGCCGAGCTCGACGCCGACGCGCTGGAGGAGTTCGTCTCCACCGGCACGGTCGGCACGCCGACGCTCCGGAAGGCGCTGCGCGCCGTCACTGTCGACGGCACCGGCGTCATCGTCCTCTGTGGAGCGGCGTTCAAGGGACGCGGCATCGAACCGTTGCTCGACGCGGTGGTGGCGTACCTTCCGTCGCCGCTCGACCGTCCACCCGTCGCCGGCCGCACGGCCGACCCGGCGGAACCGTTCGCCGCCCTGGTGTTCAAGGTGAACGCGACCGCCACCGGCCGCCTCACCGTCCTGCGCGTGTACTCGGGAACCATCACGAAGGGGAGCCAGGTCATGGACGCCACGGCCGGCCGCACCGAGCGGGTGGCCCGGATCCTCCGGGTGCAGGCCGACCGGCACATCGAGGTCGAGCGCGCGGTCGCCGGCGACATCGTCGCCGTGGTGGGACCCAAGGCGGCGAAGCCGGGCGCGACGCTGTGCGCGCCCGACGCGCCGGTGGTGCTGGAACCGCCGCGTACCGCCGACCCCGTCGTGTCGATCGCGGTCGAGGCGAACAACAGTGACCGGCTCGCCACCGCATTGTCGCGGCTCGTCGAGGAGGACCCGTCGCTCGCCGTGCGCACCGACTCCGAGACCGGGCAGACGCTGCTGTCCGGCCTGGGGGAGCTGCACCTGGAGGTCGCGGTGGAGAAGCTGCGCCAGACCGACGGGCTGACCGTCCACACAGGACGGCCGCAGGTCTCCTACCGGGAGACGGTGGTGCGCGGGGTCACCGGGTTCACCTACCGGCACGCCAAGCAGGACGGCGGGTCCGGGCAGTGGGCGCACGTGGTCATCGACGTGCAGCCCGACGACGGCGACTTCGCGTTCGCGTCCACTGTGGTCGGTGGCCGGGTGCCGAAGGAGTACGTGCGGGCGGTCGAGGCCGGTTGCCGCGACGCGCTCGCCGACGGTCCGCTCGCCGGCAACCCGGTGGTGGGTGTGCGCGTCACGCTCACCGACGGCGCGACGCACGTGAAGGACTCGTCGGAGCTGGCCTTCCGCACCGCGGGCCGGCTGGCGCTGCGCGAGGCGCTCAGGGCCTGCGCCGTGGTCGTTCTGGAACCGGTGGTCGAGGTCACGGCCACGGTACCGGCGGACGCGGTGGGCGGCGTTCTCGGTGACCTGGCCGCCCGTCGCGGCCGGGTGACCGACTCGGTGACCCGGGGCGGCACGATGGTCGTCACCGCGACCGTGCCGCTGGCCGAGCTGTTCGGCTACGCCACGCGGCTGCGCAGCCGCACGAACGGGCGGGGCACGTTCACCACCCGGCCGGTCGGCTACCAGCCGGCTCCGGAGCGGAAGGCGGCGTGAGTGGACCGCCAGGGGTGTGACCCGCAACGGGTGACACCCCTGGCGGCACCGACGTGAGGCCCGCTACCGTATGCGGACCATCGAGAAGCACCGCCATCACCCCGGGCGGGGGAAGCCGGTCCGAGTCCGGCTGGCAGCAGCTGATTTGTCGCCGAAAGAGGCGACGGTGACCCGCAACCGTAGGCCGTCCCTGGAAACGGGGCGCGGCGAGCCGGAATGCCCGGCCGGGGCGCGAAAGCGGCTTCCACCTGCCGTGGTCTGCGGGGTGAAGCCTTCCGGCGCGCCCCGCGCCGGTGGGCGGCACCGTGCGGGCCCGCCACCGAAAGGGGCTGGTCGCCATGTCGGCCGGGATGCTTCTGACACTCGTCATCGGTGTCGGGTTCGGCATGATGCTGCAGCGGTTCCTGCGGTCGCGCCGCGATCTGAAGGGCGCGCGGGCGTTCGTGAAGACCGCGTCGAAGGCGCACTGGCGCGGCTCGTTCCCCCGGCTGCTGATCTGGGGGTTCGTCGCGGCCTGCGCGGTGGTCGGCGCGGTGCGCGCGATGGGCGGCTAGGTCTTCTGGTGCTGCTCGGGCAGCTGGCTCTGCGGGTGCGCCCACACCGTCACGTTCGGCAGGTTCTCCTTGTCGAAGAACGCCACCACGTCGGCGTCGGAGTGGCGGAGGCTGAAGTGGGTCAGCACGAAGTGGTTCTGCGGGTGCGCCTCGACGATCGGGCGTAGCCGGCTCCACACGGTGTGGCCCACCCGGTCGGCGCGCTCGAGCTGCTCGTCGTCGAGGTAGGTGCACTCGGTGATGATCACCGGGTAGTCGAAGAGCCACGGGTTGTCGTCGAACACGCTCGGGTGGGTGTCGCCGAGGAACGCGAACAACGGCGTGCGCACCTCGTGGTCGACCGGTTCGCCGGCCTTGCGCCGGCCGGCCAGGATCTTGCCGAACTCGGCCGGCGCCAGCGTGGGACGCAACTCCTCGAACTCCGGCAGCAGCACCCGGCGGTGGGTGGAGAAGCAGTACCCGACGCACGGGACCTTGTGGTGACAGGCGACCACGCGCACGGTGTGCGATCCGCGCCGGCCGACCGCGAACTCGTCGCCGTCGACCATGCCGTGCAGCCGCATGCCGGTGGCCAGCGTGCTGTCGAACGGAGCCGCGTTGTTGAACGCGAACGAGGCCTCGATGAACGCGCGTGCCGCGGGCACCGACGACGCGGGCATGTGGATGTCGACCCCGCCGGCGCGGGCGGCCAGGTACGCGAGGTCGAAGGAGTGGTCGGCGTGGCAGTGGGTGAGCAGCACCGTCTCCGGCTGCCAGCCCTCGGCCAGCCCGGCGTCGATGGAGCAGCGCAGCTCGGGCAGGTGGAAGAACGTCTTGTCGTTCGACCGCGAGTAGCCGGTGAGTGTCAGCCCGGTGCCCGGAATCGGCCAGGTCTTCCACTGCCGGAACGGGTGGCCGCGCTCGAGCCGCTCGGGATACCGGTTCACGCGCAGGAGAGTACCCTCCTGGGGCGGAAACAGTAGATCTGTCGCCGAGGGAGGCGACCATGTACAGGCTCGCCGTGGACCTGGGTACCTGCAACACCGTCGCGGTGGTGTCCAGGCCGGGCGTCGCACCCCGTGCGCTGCTGTTCGACGGGTCGCCGATCCTGCCGTCGGCGGTGTTCGTCGACGGTCGCGGTGCGATCCACGCCGGTCGCGACGCCGAGCGTCTGATGGCCGACAACCCGGCGAGCTTCGAGCCGTTCCCGAAGCGCCGCGTCGACGACGGCGCGGTGTGGCTCGGCGACCGCGCGGTACCGGTGTCGGACCTCCTGGCGGGCGTGCTGCGGCGGGTGGCGGCCGAGGCGGCCCTCGCGGGAGGCGCGCCGGGGCAGGTCGTCCTCACGGCGCCGGTCCGGTGGGGTGCGGCGCGGCGCGACGTCCTGCGGCGGGCCGCCGCCACCGCCGGCCTCGGCGCGGTGACCGTCGTCGACGAACCGGTCGCCGCCGGCTGGTACTGCGCCGCGGTGCTCGGGCAGCGGCTCGATCCCGGGCGGCTGCTCGTGGTGTTCGACTTCGGCGGCGGCACGCTCGACGTCACCGTGGTGCGGGCCGACCCGTCGGGGCCTCCCGCCACCTCCCTCGGTGACAAACCAGCCTTTTCAGTGCTCGGCGCGGGCGGCCTCGACGACCTTGGCGGCGCCGACATCGACGCGGCCCTCGCCGACCACGTGTCGCCCGCTGGCGCCGGAGACCGCCGGCCACTGTGGACGGAGGTGCGCGCGGCCAAGGAGATGCTGTCGCGCACCACGGTCGCGCCGGTGCGGCTGCCCGACGGCCGCTCGGTCCACCTGACCCGCGACGAGCTGCACCACGTGGCCGCGCCGCTCGTCGAGCGGGCCGTCGACGAGACCGCCCGGGTGCTGGCCGGGTGCCGGGTGCGCCCCGACCAGGTCCTGCTCGTCGGCGGGACGAGCCGGCTTCCGCTGGTGGCGAGCCGGCTGCACGCCCGGTTCGGGGTGGTGCCGGTCGTGCCGGAGCAGCCCGAACTGCCCGTCGCGTACGGCGCGGTCATCGGGCCGGCGCCACAGCGGGCGGCGCCGAGCCGACCCGAACGGCGGCCGGACGTACCGCCCGTGGATCGACCGGCGTCCGTGGTGATCGGCCCGGGCGTACGGATCGAGGGCGCGGTGCACATCCGCGGCGCCGGCGCCCCGTCGATGCCGGAGGACGACGACGACGATGGCGACGACGCCGGAGCGCCGGCCGCACCCGTCCGTACGCGGTCGTTCCGCTGGGTCGGGCGCACCGTGCGCCAGCTGGTGCTGATCGCGCTGCCGGTCACCATCGTCATGGCCGTCAACGAACCGGCCCGGACCTTCGTCCTCGACCTGTTCCGGTAATCGATCGGATCCTTGCAGTTCGTTTGAAGTCCCGCCAAAGTAGGGCGGGTGACGGTCCCTGTCGACGGGCTGTCGTCCCGCACCGCGACGGACGACTGGGAAGAGGCGCTGATCGTGGGCAACGGGCGCCAGGGCGCCCTCTGCTACGGCGGTCCGTCGCGGGTGCTCGTCACCGTGTCGCACGAGCGCCTCTTCCTGCCGGTGCTGCCGCCGCTCGACCCGCCCCACACCGCGCCGCTCGTTCCCACGATCCGCGGGCTCATCCGGTCGGGCCGGCCACAGGACGCCGCCGACCTCGTGACGCGCGCCGCCGCCGAGGCGGAGCCCGGCTACGCGTCGACGAGGGGCATCGACCCGTTCGTCGGCGCCGCGACGCTCACGTGCACCCCGGAGCCGAGCGTGCCGGGGCGCGGCTACACGCGGTCCACCGACTTCAGCACCGGCGTGGTGACGCAGCGCTGGCACACCGACGCCGGCCCGGCCGGTGTCTCGGCGTTCGTCTCGCGGGCGCACGACGTGGTCGCGCTGCGCCTGCACGGTCCGGCGCGGTGGGCGGTCGCGCTGTCACCCCTCAGGGGACGCCCACCGCGGCCGGTCGACACCGTCGTGCGCCGGCGGGGTGACCGCATCACGCTGACGGCCACGTTCCCCGACCCACCGGCGGGCGGGCCGGGCGGCTACACGGTGGTGTGCCGGCTGTCCGGTCCCGATCTGGTGCTGCTGCGCACGGTGGTCGGCGGAGCGGCGACCCTCGACGACGTCCCTCCCCATTGGACGGACCTCCTGCGCGCGCACGCCGCGCTGCACCGCGACCTGTACCACCGCGTGCATCTGGACCTGGGACCGGTGCGGGACCGGCAGACCGAGGACCTCCTCGCCGCGCCGCCCGGCCCCGACACGGTGCGGCGGTTGTTCGACGCCGGCCGGTACGCGGTGATCAGCAGCACCGGTGAGCTTCCGCCCGTGCTGCAGGGGGTGTGGAGCGGAACCTACGAGCCGCCCTGGTCGAGCGGGTACACGGTCGACGGCAACCTGCCGGCGGCCGTCGCCGCCCTGCACCCCACCGGGTGCGCCGAGTTGATGCCGCCGCTGTTCGACCTCGTCGAGCGGGTGCTGCCGCACTTCCGCCGCAACGCCGAGCGGCTGTACGGGCTGCCGGGCCTGCTGGCGCCGGTGCACCTGTCGACGCACGGCCTGCAGAACCACTTCGGACCGGTGTGGTGCCAGACGTTCTGGACCGCCGGCGCCGGCTGGCTGGCCCGGCTGTACTACGACCACTGGTGCTACACCGGTGACCGGGAGTTCCTCGCGACGCGGGCGCTGCCGTTCATGCGCGAGGCGGCCGAGTTCCACCTCGGCTTCGTGCGGGCCGACGACCCGACCGCGGCGTTCGTGCCCTCGTACTCGCCGGAGAACGCGCCGGCGAACACCGGCTCCCAGGCCTGCGCCAACGCGACGATGGACCTCGCGGTCGTGCGGGACCTGCTCCGCAACCTGCTCGCCGCGACCGCGGAGCTCGGGGTCGACGACCCGGCGGCGCCGGCCTGGCGCGAGCTCCTCCGTGCGCTGCCGCCGTACCGGACCGGCAACGGTGGCGAGCTGAGCGAGTGGGCCGCGCCCGGGTACGTCGACAACCACGGTCACCGGCACGCCTCGCATCTCTATCCACTGTGGTACGAGCCGGATCCGGCCATTGTGGACGATCCGCGGCTGCGGGCGGCGGCCGCGCTCGCCGTCCGGCGGCGGCTGGAGTTCTGGCGCGGCGACCGGTCGGGGGAGATGGCGTTCGGGCTGGCGCAGGTGGGGCTCGCGGCGGCCGCGCTGGGCCTGGCCGACGAGGCGGCCGAGACGTTGACGCTCATGGCCTCCCGGTACTGGCGGCCGAGCCTGGTGCCGACCCACAACCGCGGCACCGTCTTCAACGTCGACATCGCGGGCGGCTTCCCGGCGGTGGTGGCGGCGATGCTGGTGCGCTCGACGCAACGCGTGCTCGCGGAGCCACCCCGGCGACCCACGCACCCGCGGCCGGTCGACCGCACCGCGGCGGGGCGGTCGCCGCGGCCCGGACGGCTCGACCTGCTGCCGGCGCTGCCCGCCGCGTGGCACACCGGTTCGGCGCGGGGGCTCGCCGCCCGCAGCGCGGTCACCGTGCGCCGGCTCTCCTGGACGGCCGGCCGGTACGAGGCCGTCATCGAGTCGCGGATCGACCAGGATCTCCTGGTGTCGGTGGCCGACGGCGAGCCGGAGCTGCTGTCGGTCATGGCCGGCCGGCCGGTGCGCCTCGCCGGCCCGCTGGGGCTGCTGCGTCTCGAAGGTCGGGGCGCCGTTGACAGTTAGTTCGGTTAGAAGAAAAACTAAAGCATGCCATTTCGCCCGCCCCTGGTCCCTTTCGAGACGTTCGTGGCCGACCCGCCCGACCTGCCCGTGCGCGGGCCGGGTGACGCCGGACCGTCCGTCCTGACCCGGGCCGAGGTGCTCGGCACGGACGTCGGTGGCGCCACCTTCAAGGGCACCACGTCCGACGGCTCGTCGCTGGTCGTGCGGGTCGGCGCCGCCGGCGACGGCGTTCTGCGGGTGCGCCTGTCGGCCGAGCCCGACGCCCGCAGCCGCAGCGCGGCGGCGATCGCGCTCGTGCGGCCGGCCGCCTTCGCCGCGACGGTGGAGGTCACCGACGGGACCGTCCGCATCGGCGCCGGCGCCGTCACCGCGGAGATCACCCTCGATCCGTGGCACCTGCGGTTCGTCGACGCGGCGGGCACGGTGCTGCTGGAGCAGGACCGCGGCGAGCGCGACATCAGCGGCCGGGTGCGCACGCTGCCGTTCGGCCGGTCGCTGGCCGGCGGCGAGGTGGCGGCCTACCACGAGAGCTTCGTGGCGCCTGCGCTGGAACGGTTCGTCGGCCTCGGCGAGAAGTTCACCCGGCTCGACAAGCGCGGCCAGCGCGCGCTGATGTGGAACTTCGACGCGTTCGGCAGCGAGAGCGACCGCTCGCACAAGGTGGTGCCGCTGTACCTGTCCAACCGGGGCTACGGGGTGCTCGTCGACAGCGGCATGCCGGTGGAGTTCGACATGGGCCAGTCGACGCACAGCTGCGTGCAGATCCTGGTACCCGACGACCTCCTCGACTACTACGTGATCGCTGGACCGGCACCCGCCGACATCCTGAAGCGGTACAACGCGCTCACCACCGCGCCGCTGCTGCCGCCGAAGTGGGCGTTCGGCACCTGGATCTCGTCGGGCTTCTTCGTCGACACGCAGGAGCACGTCATGGCCCGCGCGGAGAACATCCGCCGCCGCGGCATCCCGTGCGACGTGCTGCACCTCGACTGCTACTGGCAGGTCGACGGCCACTGGTCGGACCTCCGGTGGGACGCGAGCACGTTCCCCGACCCCGAGGGGATGCTCGCGAGCCTGAAGGAACAGGGCTTCCGCGTCTGCCTCTGGATCAACCCGTACGTCAGCCACCTCGCCCCCGCGTTCGAGGCGAACCGCGACCACTTCCTGAAGAAGGCCGACGGCAGCGTCTACGTCGCCGACGTGTGGCACGGCTCGTACCCGGCCTGCGGCATCATCGACCTCACCAACCCGGCCGCCGTCGAGTGGTTCGCGAACGACCTGCGGGCGCTGCTGCGTCAGGGCGTGGCGGTGTTCAAGACGGACTTCGCCGAGGGCGTGCCGGCCGACGCTGTCGCGCACAACGGGATGCGCGGCGTCGAGCTGCACAACGTGTACACGTTGCTGTTCAACGACATCGTGTCGAAGGTGACGCGCGAGGTGGCCGGCCACGGCATGGTGTGGGCCCGGTCGTCGTTCCTCGGCGGACAGCGCCACTCGGCGCAGTGGAGCGGCGACGTGAACGCCTCCTACCCCGGCATGGCGAGCACCCTGCGCGGAGGGCTGTCGCACGGCGTCTCCGGGGTCCCGTTCTGGAGCCACGACGCGGGCGGCTTCAACGGGACGCCCACGCCCGACCTCTACGTGCGGTGGAGCCAGTTCGGCGCGCTGTCGCCGCTGGTCCGCCTGCACGGCACCACGAGCCGGTTGCCGTGGGACTTCCCGGCCGACGCCGAGCGGCACGCCACCGAGGCGCTGCGGATGCGCTACACGCTGATGCCGTACCTGTACTCGGCCGCTGTGGAGTCGGCGCGCACGGGCGTCCCGATGCTCAGGGCGCTCCTGGTCGACTCGCCCGACGACCCGGCGGCCTGGACCGCCGACCTCGAGTACCGCCTCGGGGCGGACCTCCTGGTGGCGCCGATGGTCGACCCGTCCGGCGAGCGCGAGGTGTACCTGCCCGGTGGCACGTGGCTCGACTACTGGACCGGCGAGGCCGTCACCGGTGGGCGGTACGTCCGGGTGAGCCAGCCCGTCGACCGGATCCCGCTGTTCGTGCGGGACGGCGCGCTGATCCTGGTCACCGAACCGGGTGACGCGGTGGGCGACGGTCCGTTCACGGACCTCACCGTGGTCAGCTGGGGCGGTGGGGACGGTCGGACCGTCCTGCGGGACGTGGACGGCGACTCGTCGGTGGTCGCCGTCCGCTCCGGTGACACCCTGGCCGTCGACGTGACCGGCCCGGCACAGGTGCGCCGGGTCACGGTCGCACCGGTGCCGGGCCGTCTTACCCCCACCCGGATAACGCTCAACGGGGTGCCTGTGTAGTTGTCACGCGCGCGGTGAAGGGTTCAGCCCTTCACCGCGCCGACGATCACGCCCTTCACGAAGTGCCGCTGCACGAACGGGTACACGGCCACGATCGGCGCCACCGTGATGACGACGACCGCCATCTTGATGGCCAGGGTCGGTGGCATCGAGGCGCCGACCGTGCTGCCGGACACGTTGGGGCTCTGCCCGGCCAGGATGTAGCTCTGCAGCAGCCGCTGCACCGGCCACTTGTCGTTGTCGTCGATGTAGAGCAGCGCGGTGAAGAACGCGTTCCAGTAGGTCACCGCGTAGAACAGCCCGACCACCGCGATGACCGCCTTCGACAGCGGCAGCACGATGCGCCACAGGATGCCCCACTCGCTGGCGCCGTCGAGCCGCGCGCTGTCGAGCAGCTCCTGCGGCACGTTCATGAAGAACGCGCGGACCACCACGAGGTTGAACGCGCTGATCGCGCTCGGCAGCACCAGTGCCCAGATGTTGTCCTTCAGCCCGAACGCGGTGACGACCAGGTAGCTCGGCACCATGCCCGGGTAGATGAGGAACGTCAGCAGGAAGTAGAAGAGGATGGTCCGGTGCGCCACCGAGTTGGGACGCGACAGGCCGTACGCGGCCATCACGGTGAGCGTCAGGCTGAACGCCGCGCCCACCACGGAGACCAGCGTGCTGACCCAGACCGCGTTGGTCACCTGGCCACCCGAGAAGATGGTGATGTACGCCGACAGGTCGAGGTCGCGCGGGATCACCACCATCCCGCCGGTCTCATTGATGGTCTTCCGCGACGAGATGCTGGTGACCGCCACCGTCCACAGGGGAAAGGCCACCGAGAGCACCACGAGCGTGAGCACGATGGTCTTGGCCGTGCGCCCGACGGCGCTCTCCGGCTCCTCCCACGCCGCCCGGTCCGGCCGCCGCTGCCGGCGGACCGGGTCGATCGTCTGCACCGTCATTGCTTGGAGTACACCCCCTGTTCGCCGAGCATGTGCGCCACCTTGTTCGCGAGCAGCACCAGCGTCAGTCCCACGGCGGCCTTGAACAGCCCGGCCGCCGCACCGATGCCGAACTGCTGGTTGACGATCGCCTGGTAGTAGACGAACGTGTCGAGCACCTCCGCGGCCTGCCGGCCCACCGCGTCGCGCTGCAGGATGAACTGCTCGAAGCCCACGGTGAGCGCGTCGCCGAGCCGGAGGATCAGCAGCAGCACGATCACCGGGCGCAGCGCCGGCAACGTGATGTGCCACAGCCGCCGCCACCGGCCCGCGCCGTCGACGGCCGCGGCCTCGTACTGGTTCTGGTCCACGGTGGACAGTGCCGCCAGGAATACGATCGTGCCCCAGCCCACGTCCTTCCACACCGCCTCCGCGGTGACCAGCACGATGAACGTGTCGGGGTTGGTCATGACGTTCCACGGGGTCAGGCCCGCGTCACGGAAGGCGTCGGCGAGCAGCCCGGCCCCGCCGAACATCTGCACGAAGAACGTCACGACCAGCACCCAGCTGAAGAAGTGCGGCAGGTAGACGATGCTCTGGATGAACGCCCGCAGCTTCGTCGAGACGAGGCTGTTGAGCAGCAGCGCCAGGGCGATCGGCAGCGGGAAGAAGAACACGAGCTGGAACGCCGTGATCGTCAGCGTGTTCTGCAGCGCCTGCCAGAAGCCCTCGGTGTTGAACAGGGTCTCGAAGTTGCCGAACCCGATCCACGTGCTGTGCAGGAACGCCTGCAGGGGCGAGTCGCCGGCGTACGGGTTGTAGTCCTGGAACGCGACCACGTTGCCGAGCGTCGGCAGGTAGTGGAAGACCAGGAGCAGCAGCATCGCCGGCGCGCACATCAGCAGCAACGGCCAGTCGCGCCGCAGCCGCGCCCGCAGGGGCATCTTCCGCCGCGGTACGAGCGTCGGCTCCGGCGGCCGGGTCGCGCGCGTGGCGGCGGGCGGGGGCACCCGGTCGGCGTCCGGGCCGGGTGCCCCGATGGTTTCGCGTGTGGTCATCGACCGGCGTCTGACAGCGCCTTGGCCAGGAAGTCGCGTGCCTCGTCACCGCCGTTGGCACGCCACTCCGACACGATGGTGTCGATGTCGCCGAGCGGCCGCCGGCCGCGCACGACGTCGGTGAACTTGTCCTCGGTGGGCACCTTGTTCGCCTTGAACTGGGCCGGGAACTCCAGCTTGAGCCCGTCCCACGGGTCCTTCTCCAGGTACTTCACGTGCGCGTTGGAGTAGCCGAGCATGTCCTTGACGTAGTTCGGCGTGTCCGGGTACGGCTGCACCACGGGGTTGCGGCCGCTGATGAAGAAGTACTGGTTCTGGATCTCCTTGAACGAGATGTCCTCCTTGGCGGGCGCGCCGCCGGCACCCTTCTTCCAGTGCTTGCCCTCGACGCCGTACTCGCGCATCAGGAACTCCTGCGTGCCGAACGGCGCCGAGCACCAGTTGATGACGCGCAGCAGCTCCTGCACGCGCTCCTTGCCGAGGCCCTTCTTGATGAACGTGTACGAGATCGGGTCGTCGACCATCCAGACCAGCGGGTCGCCGCCGGTGGCGGAGAAGTTGGGTACCGGCTGGACGTTGAGCGTCGACGTGACCTTCTGGTACTGCGCCTGCAGCGGCTGCCAGGCGCCCATGCCGTCCTGGATCATGACGATCTTGCCGCTGGCGAACAGCGTCTTCTTGTCGGCGCCCTTCGACGCCACGACGTCCGGGTGGATCAGGTTGTCCTTGTACAGCTTGGACATGAACTCGGCGGCCTGCTTGAACTGCGGCGTCTCGTACTTGTGCACGACCTTGCCGTCGACCCGCCCCCAGCCCTGCTTGGAGCCGGGTGCCTTGAACAGCATCTGCACCATCTGGAAGATGTCGTCGAAGGCCCAGACACCCTTGTTCGGGTCGGTCATCTTCTTGCCGAGCTCGTACAGCTCGTCGCCGCTCTTCGGCATCTGCTGGCCGGCCGCGTCAAGCAGGTCCTTGCGGGCCAGCAGCACCCACGGGTACGGGCCGTCGGTGGGGTTCGGCACCGCCATCAGCCGCTCGTTCCAGACCGCCTCACGCCAGGCGGCGGTCGGGAAGCTCGCGAGCATCGGGTACGCCGACACCTTGTCGCCCGAGAGGTGGTCGGTGAGGTCCTCGAACAGCGACTTGACCGCGTCGGTGAAGCGGGGGAGCTTCTCCACCTCCCAGCCCGGGATGCACAGCAGGTCGGGTACGTCGCGGGACGCGAGCATCGCGCCGAGCTTGTCGGCGTAGGTGTTCCCGTCCTGGATGCTGAAGTCGACCTGGACGCCGAGCTCGGAGTTGATCGCGTCGTAGTAGGCGTTGGACCCGAGGCCGGGCGGCGCGGGTCCCCACGCGGGGGTCATCGCGGAGATCTTCTGCCCGCTCTTGCCGGGCTTCTCGGTGATGACCTTCTTGAACGTCGACGGGAACGTCGTGTAGCCGTCGGCGACCGGCCGGGTGCTGGTGATGTCGGGCTTGATGTCGAGCGCGATGTTCTGCTGCTTGGGCAGCACGCCGCTCAGCTTGTCGGTATCGGTGGCGCTACCGGACCCGCCTCCGCCGCCCTCGCCGCATCCGGCGAGGACTCCACCACCGGCCATGGCGGCTGCGCCCAGGCCGATGAGGCTGAGGAAGTTCCGGCGGTTGGTTGACGCGCCCGCGACGGGTGGTGTCACGGCGCACTCCCTTCGATATCTGGTTGCGAGAATGGGCTGTCCACTGGTTACGGTGTGCCCTACAGTTAGTTCGTCTAGCAATTAAACAAACTAGACGAAACTTTCCGCTCAATACAAGGGACCGGTCGGCCGGCCCGGACAGCGGGCCCGATGAGGCATGATGATCGGGCCGGGAACCAGCAAGGACAGACGGGCCACAAGTGATCACTGCGCAGCACGGGCCGCAGCCCGCTGACTTCGCCGACGTGCGGGCCACGAACCTCGCCGTCGTCCTGCGTCATGTCCGCCGGCACGCGCCGTGCTCGCGGGCCGACATCGCGGCGGCCACCGGTCTGAACAAGGCGACGGTGTCGAGCCTCGTCGCCGACCTCATCGAGCGGCGGCTCGTGCGCGAGTCGGGGCTCACCGAGCACCGCATCGGCCGGCCGGCCACCATGCTGGTGCTCGACGGCACCGCCTACGCGGGTCTCGGCGTGACGGTCGCGACCGACCAGGTCACCGCGGTCGCGCTCGACCTCGCCGGTGAGCAGCTGCTGTCGTGGCGCCGCGCGGTGACCCCCGGCGGCGCCCAGAACGGCGTCGCCACCACCAGCCCCGGTCGGTTGACCAGCGCGGTCACCACCGTCGTGGGTCGCGCGGTCAACCGGCTCACGGCCGCCGGGCGCCAGGTTCTCAAGCTGACCGTCGGGGTGCCCGGCCTGGTCGACGCCGACGGCACCGTCCGGCTGGCGAGCGACCTCGGCTGGCACGACGTCGACCTGCGGGGCGAGCTGGTCCGGGCGCTGCGCAAGCCCGGCTACGACGTGGTCGTGGAGAACGACGCCAACCTCGCGGTGCTCGCCGAGTTCCGGTTCGGCGCGCACGCGGCCACGGCGAACCTCATCCACGTCACGAACGCGGCCGGGGTGGGCGCCGGCATCATCCTCGACGGCCGGCTGGTGCGCGGCGGTCTCGGCTACAGCGGCGAGATCGGGCACATCACGGTGGAGCCCGACGGGCCGGCGTGCCCGTGCGGCCGACGCGGTTGCCTGGAGGCGGTGGCCGGTGCCGCCGCGATCGTGCGGCACGTGCGGCCGCAGCCCGACGACGCCGCCGTGCCCGACCTGGCCGCGGAGGTCGAGGAGGTGGTGCGCCGCGCCCGCCGGGCCGACCGCACGACGCTCGACGTCCTCAACCGCGCCGGCCGCCACGTGGGCCGCGCTCTCGCGTCCACCGTGAACCTGCTGAACCCCGAGGTGGTCGCGCTCGGCGGGCACTACGTGGCGCTCGCGCCCTGGCTGCTGCCGGCCGCGGAGGAGGAGCTGGCGGCGGGCTCGGTGGCGCCCGGCGCGGGCGGGTGCCGGCTGGTCGCCTCGGCCCTCGGTGCCGACGCGGCGGCCATCGGTGGCGCCGCGCGGCTGCTCGACGATCTCGACGGAGGTCTCCTACCGCGACCCGCCGGAGGGTAACGGCCGATAGAAGGGCTTGACTGGGAGCGCTCCCAATGCGAGCCTCGAATCCCAGCGGCAACACCCCCGAAACACGCGCCGCGGACCACCCCCACATCACCGCCAGAGCACCATCGAAACCTTGCAGTCCGTTGTCGAAGCGCTTCGAAGGGCAATCTCCGTCCGTTCGAGGCAAGCGCTTTCCTGACGGCCCCGAACGTCGGAGCCCGTTCGAAGCGCTTCGACAGGGACCCGGCCGAGAGGCACTCTCGTGATCGAGCAGAGCGAGCGACCCCCAGACGAGCTGTTCCGCGAGCCCGCCCGGCCGCTGTCGGCCCGTATCGACGACCTGCTGGGCCGGCTCACCGTCGCCGAGAAGCTCGCTCTGCTGCACCAGTACCAGGCGGCCGTGCCCCGGCTGGGCATCGGGTCGTTCCGCACCGGTACCGAGGCGCTGCACGGGCTGGCCTGGCTCGGACCGGCCACGGTGTTCCCGCAGGCGCTGGGGCTGGCCAGCACGTGGAACCCCGACCTCGTCGAGCGGGTCGGCGCCGCGGTCGGTGCCGAGGTGCGCGGCTTCCACCACAAGGACCCCGAGCGCGCCGGCCTCAACGTGTGGGCGCCCGTGGTCAACCCGCTGCGCGACCCGCGGTGGGGCCGCAACGAGGAGGGCTACGCCGAGGACCCGTGGCTCACCGGCGTCGTCGCCACCGCCTACGCCGCCGGCCTGCGCGGCGACCACCCCCGGTACCTGTGCACCGCACCGACGCTCAAGCACTTCCTCGGCTACAACAACGAGACCGACCGCGACATCACCTCGAGCACGCTCGGCCCGCGGGTGCTGCACGAGTACGAGCTGCCCGCGTTCCGCATCCCGCTCGCCGCCGGCGCGGCGGTCGCGGTCATGGCCTCGTACAACCTGGTCAACGGGCGGCCCGCGCACCTGAGCCCCCTCATCGACGACGAGCTGCGGGCCGCCGCACCCGACCTGCTTGTCGTCGGCGACGCCGGGGGCGTGTCGAACATCGCCGGGTCGCAGCACTACCGGGCCGACCACGTCGCCGGCTTCGCCGCCGCGGTACGGGCCGGCGTCGACAGCATGACCGAGCACGACAGCGACTCGGCCCGCACCGTGGGCCTGCTCGCCGACGCGCTCGACCGCGGCGAGCTCGCGATGTCCGATGTGGACACCGCGGTGCGGCGGGTGCTGTCGGTGCGGTTCCGGCTCGGCGAGTTCGACCCGCCCGAGCGGAACCCGTACACCGCGGTGACCGCCGAGGTCATCAACTGCGCCGCGCACCAGAACCTCGCCCGCGAGGCGGCGTGCCAGTCGATGGTGCTGCTGCGCAACGACGGCCTGCTGCCCCTGGACCCGCACGCGTTGCGCCGCGTCGCCGTGCTCGGCCCGCTCGCCGACACGCTGCTCGTCGACTGGTACAGCGGCACTCTGCCGTACGCGGTCACGCCGCGGGCCGGTCTCAGCGAGCTGCTCGGCGCCGGCTCGGTGACGTTCCACGAGAGTGTCGACCGGGTCGCGCTGCGCACCGCGGCCGGCCGCGTCGTCGCGTCCGACCGCGGTGAGGGCGAACCGCTCGCGGTCGAGGCCGCCGCGACCGGTGCGGCGACCTGGTTCGACGTGTTCGACTGGGGCGACGACGCCATCGTGCTGCGGGCGGTGGCCAACAACCGGCACGTCGGCGCCGAGGACAACGGGACGCTCGTCAACGACCGCACGGGCCCCGGCGGCTGGATCGTGCGCGAGACGTTCTCGTTGGAGGAGACCGGCGGCGGGCAGGCGCTGCTGCGCAACCGCGCCAGCGACCGGTACGTGCGCGTCGACGCCGACGGCGTGCTGCGCGCCGACGCCTCCCGTTCCGACGCCACCCCGTTCACCGTCGAGCTGGTGACCGACGGCCGGGCGGCGGCCGCCGCGGCGGCCCGGGAGGCCGACGTCGCCGTGGTCGTCGTCGGCAACCACCCGATGGTCAACGGCCGCGAGACCCAGGACCGCGCCGACCTCGCGCTGCCGGCCGACCAGGCCGCGCTCGTGCGCTCCGTGCGGGAGGCCAACCCGCGCACGGTGCTCGTCATCTCCAGCAGCTACCCGTACTCGCTCGACGCCGTGGCCGCCGGCGCGCCGGCGATCCTGTGGTCGGCGCACGGCGGCCAGGAGTACGGCGCCGCGCTCGCCGAGGTGCTCGTCGGCGCGGTGAACCCCGGCGGGCGGCTCACGCAGACCTGGTACCGGTCCGTGGCCGACCTTCCCGACCTGCTCGACTACGACGTGATCGCCGCCGACGCGACGTACCAGTACTTCCGCGGCACACCGCTGTTCGCGTTCGGGCACGGCCTGAGCTACACGACGTTCGCGTACTCGTCGCTGGAGGTGTCGTCGCGGTCGATGCCCGCCGACGGCGAGGTGACCGTCTCCGTCGAGGTCACGAACACCGGCGACCGCGCGGGCGCCGAGGTGGTGCAGGTCTACACGCGACAGTTCCGGTCGCGGGTCAAGCAGCCGTTACGGCGGCTGCGGGCGTTCCAGCGGGTCGAGCTCGCGCCGGGCGAGAGCCGCGTCGTGCGGCTCACGCTCCGCGCGGAGGAGCTGGCGATCTGGGACGTGACGCGCGGCGCCTGGCACGTGGAGCGGTCGCCGCACCAGGTGTTCGTGGGCGGTTCGGCCACCGATCCGGAGCTGAGCACGTCGGTCCTCGTCGAGGGAACCGCGATCCCGCCGCGCGACCCGGCCCGGCCCACCCGGGCGGTCGACCACGACGACTACGCCGGCGTCACGCTCGTCGACGCCGCGCCCGCGGCCGGCGACGCGGTCGCCGCCACCGAGCCGGGCGGGTGGATCGCGTTCCACGACGTGCTGTTCCCGGACGGCGCGGCGTCGTGCCGGCTCGCGGTCACGCGCGTCGGCGCCGGCACCGCCGCCGTGACGCTGCGGCTCGACGACCCGCTCGGCGGGCCGGTGCTGGCGACCGTCGCGGTCGCGTGCGACGGCGACCCGTACGACTGGACCGCGGTGGAGGTGCCGGTTCCCGGCGCCGGCGGCCGCCGCGATCTCTACGTGGTGTTCGAGGAGCCCGACACGCGGCTGCGAGACCTGGCGCTCGTCGTGGACGGCCGGTGAACGGCCACGGGGCGATCGCCCCGCCCGCGCGGCGCCGCCCGCCGGCCGGCCCGGTGACCATCGCCGAGGTGGCCCGGCACGCGCACGTCGCGCCGAGCACGGTGTCCTATGTGCTCAGTGGCAAGCGGTCGATCTCGGCGAGCACCCGCCAACGCGTGCTCGCCAGCGTGCGGGAGCTGGGCTACCACCCGCACGCCGGCGCGCGGGCGCTGGCGAGCAACCGGTCGAACGTCATCGCGCTCGTGCTGCCGTTGCGGGCCGGCATGCACCTGCCGGTGGTGATGCGCTTCGCGGTGTCGGTGGTCACCGCCGCCCGCCAGTTCGACCACGACGTGCTGCTGGTCACCGCCGACGAGGGCCCCGACGGGCTGCGCCGGGTGGCCGCGAGCGCGCTCGTCGACGGGCTGGTGCTGATGGACGTCGAGCTCGACGACCGCCGGGTGCCGTTCCTGCGCGACCTCGCCCGGCCCAGCGTGCTCATCGGGTTCCCGGCGGAGGCGGCCGGGCTCACGTGCGTCGACCTCGACTTCCACCGCGCCGGTGCCGAGTGCGTGGCGCACCTGGCCGGCCTCGGGCACCGCGGTGTCGCGCTGCTGGGCGCGCCGCAGGCGGTCTACGAACGGGGGACCGGGTTCGCGCACCGCACGCGCACCGGGTTCCTCGACGCGGCCGCCGCGCACGGCGTGCACGCGGTGGCCGGCCCGTGCGAGGAGAACCCGCTCGCGGTGCGGCGGCGCATCGCCGAACTGCTCGCCACCGAGCCCGGCGTGACCGGTCTGGTGGTGCACAACGAGGCCGCCGTCGAGCACGTGCTCGCCGCGCTGCGTGACCTCGGCCGGCGGGTTCCCGACGACGTGTCGGTGGTGGCGATCTGCCCGGAGGAGATCGCCGAGCGCACCGTCCCGGCGCTGACCTCGGTGCAGATTCCCGCGGAGGAGGTCGGCATCCGGGCGGTGGACCTGTTGATGTGCAAGCTCGGCGGCGTGCACCCTCCACAGTCGACACTGCTCGCGCCGCGGCTGACCGCGCGCGACAGCACCATGACGGCACCCGCCGCGCGGGTGTGACCCCGCGCGACGGGCGCCGACATCGTGGGGGATTCCTGCGTCCGAATGTCCGGTGGCCCGGAGTTGCGGGCACCGATGAATGGTCGACACCGCCATCGATCTTCATGTGATCGGGACCCCGCACGATCGCGCCCGGTCGTGGGCGCTGCCCAGAACCAACCATGATCGAAGGTGGTGGTGGGGCTTTTCTGCTGTTGTGGCCCGGGCCAAACAGCAGAAAGTCGCCACCACTTTCGATCATCAGCTGACGCGGCACCGCACGATCGCGTTGCGTGCCCGGTCGTCGGCGCTGCGCGGTCCGGCCCCGGACCCTGACCCCAGAAGGGCTCTTGGAGGCTTGACTACACGTTTCCGACCGCGCGCAGCGCCGCGGCACCGATCGCGGCCGTGTCGGCGGCGTCGAGGACCGCGGCCAGGTGGGCGTCGGGCCGCAGGACCCACACCTGCCCGTCGGGCACCGCCGGCACCTCCGCGTGGTCGACGACGACCGGGTCGAACGTGGGGCGCCGGGCCAGGGCCCGCACCCGGGTGCCGTCGCGCGTCTGCACGTCGGGCACCAGCACGCCGGGTGCCGGCGGATGCGTCCGTCCGCGTGGCGGCCGGCCGGTGACCGGGTACCGCGGGTTCGGGGTGGTCAACGGCGAGTCGGTGTACCAGAACGGCTCCGCGAGCCGGCCCGAGTCGACCAGCGCCCGCGCGGCCGGGTCGGTGGCGGCCCGGCTCAGCACGTCGTGGCGGTGCCGGCGCTCGTCGTCGGTGCGGGGGACCAGGAACCGCATCGTCGCACCGGCGACGGCGAGGTTCTCCAGCGCCGCGGCGTGCCGCTCGGTGTGGTAGGTGTCCAGCAACGACTCCGGCGACCATCCATGGTGGACGTACGCGAGCTTCCACGCCGCGTTCTCCGCGTCCTGCACGCCGGAGTTGAGACCGCGGGCGCCGAACGGCGACATGAGGTGCGCGCAGTCGCCGGCCAGCAGCACCCGACCGACCCGCATCTGCGGCACCACCCGCGAGCTGAACCGGTACACCGACCGCCACACCAGCTCGTACGGCCGGTCGCCGACGATCTGCCGGATCCGGCGGTCGAGCCCGCCGCACGCCTCCTCGCGGGCGAGGTCGAAGCTCGGCGCCACCTGCCAGTCGACGCGGAACGTGCCGCCCGGGCAGGGATGCACGAGCACCTGCCGGCCCGGGTTCCAGACCGGGTCGAAGTGGAACCGCCGCTCGGTCTCCCACCCGGGAAGGTCGGTGCGGAGGTCGCAGATGAGGAACTGGTCGTCGAACGTCTCGCCGTCGAACGTCAGGCCGAGGTCGCGCCGGAGGGTATCGGCCCGCGCGCCGGCGCAGGCCAGTACATGGGACGCGCGCAGCAGCCGCTCGCCGGCCGGCGTCTCGCACACGACCGTGACACCCTCGTCGTCCTGCTCGAGGCCGACGACCCGGTGGCCCCAGCGCACCTCGGCCAGCGGCGTGCGCGCCAGCCGCTCGTCGAGCAGTTCCTCGGTGCGGGCCTGTGACACGTTGGCGAACGGCGGGAACGGTGACCGTCCACTGTCGACGAAGTCGACGGCGAACAGCTCGCGGCCGCGGTGGTAGGTGCGGGCGGTCCGCCAGGTGAGGCCCTCGTCGGCGATCCGCCGGCCGACGCCGACCGCGTCCCAGATGTCGATGACGTCGCGCTGCTGGACGATCGCCCGCGACCCGACCACGTCGCGGGCCGGCCGGGCGTCGAGCACCACCACCGGCACGCCCCACCGGGCCAGCAGCAGCGCGGCCGTCTGGCCGACCGGGCCGGCTCCGACGACGATCACCGCGGGCACGGCCGGTCAGCCCTGCATCGCGGCCCAGACCTCACGGTCGCGGTCCGCTGTCCAGATCCGCGGCCAGTCGACGCCGCTCAACTCGTCCCACAGCCGTTGCACGTTGAAGGGCAGGCAGTGCTCGAAGATCGGCCACTTGCCGAACGTGGGCGCGAGGGCCGCGTGCACCGCCAGGAACGCCTCGCGTGGCGTGCCGCCGCGGCCGTGCACCTCGCGCGTGCGGTCGACCATCACGGTGAGGAACGCGCGGGTCTGCGCGATCGCCGCGTCGACCGCGTCGCGTCCGCGCGCGACGGCGCCGCGCCCGCCGACGAGCGTCTCCGCGCCGAGCGCCGCCACACTGTCCAATGTGGACGACGACCAGTCGAGGTGGAACGCGTCGCCGGTGTAGAGGGCCGCCTGCGCCTCGACGAGGTCGCCGGCGAACAGGATCCGTTGCCCCGGCAGCCAGGCGACGATGTCGCCGGCGGTGTGGCCGCGCCCGCAGTAACGCAGCACCAGGTCGCCGCGCGAGCCGCCGAGGTCGATCGTGAGGCGGTCGGAGAACGTGACCGTGGGCCAGGTGAGCCCGGGAATGGACTCTTCGCCGGTGAACAGGCGCGGCATCCGCGCGCGCTCCGACGCCCAGTCCTCCATGCCGCGCTCGGCGATCAGCGCGCGGGTCTGCTCGTGGGTGACGATCACGTCGGCGCCGAACGCGGCGGCGCCCAGCACCCGCACCGCGTGGTAGTGGCTCAACACGAGGAACCGCACCGGTTTCGTCGTGTGCTCGCGCAGCCGCATCAGCCAGCGCCGCGCCATCACCGGCGTGGCGCGCGCCTCGAACGCGACCACGAAGTCCTCGCCCTCGACCGCGCCCACGTTCGGGTCGCCCTCGGCGGTCAAGGCGTACACGCCGTCGCCGATCACCTCCAGGGTCTCGGCCTTCTCGTCGAGATCGGCGGACGAGGCGAACGGCTTGACCATGGCGATCACCCGTTTCTATATTCGGAAAAGTATTTCCGTCACAGGTGACCGGACTATATGCGACGAGAGGGCCCCGTGGCACGTCCGCGCAAGGATCAGTCCGTTCCGCACTCCCAGACGCTCGACCGCGGGCTACGGCTGCTCACCGCGATCACCGACGCCGGCGGCCCGGTCGACCTCGGCGTGCTCGCCGCCAGCGTCGACCTGCACCGGTCGGTGGCGTACCGGCTGGTGCGCACGCTCGAGGACCACCGCCTGGTGCGGCGCACCGGCGACGGGCGGTACGAGCCGGGGATCGGCCTCGCGGTGCTGGCGGCGAGCGTCAGCCGGCCGGTGCAGGCCGCCGCCCTGCCCGAGCTCACCCGGCTGGCCGCCCGCGCCCGGGCCACCGCGT
The DNA here is from genome assembly GCF_016863655.1 of Virgisporangium ochraceum. Taxonomy (GTDB): domain Bacteria; phylum Actinomycetota; class Actinomycetes; order Mycobacteriales; family Micromonosporaceae; genus Virgisporangium; species Virgisporangium ochraceum. The sequence goes on along the minus strand of NZ_BOPH01000027.1, from coordinate 57,768 downwards.
TCCTCGCGGTACGCGACGGCGACGACGCGGTCACCGTCGCCAGCGTCGAGCCGCCGCACGGCCCGGCGCACGTGGCCTACCGGCCGGGCAGCCGGCATCCGGTCGACCGCGGCGCGCCGGGGCTGGCGCTGCTCGCCGGCGCGCGGCAGCGGGCCGGCGAACGGCCGGAGGTGGCGCTCGCCCGCGAGCGCGGGTACGCGACCTCGCGTGGTGAGGTGATCGCCGGGCTGGAGTCGGTGGCGGCACCCGTGGTCCGCGGCGGCTGGGACGGCGGGGTCGTCGGGTCGGTGGCGGTCGTCTTCCTCGCCGACACGGCGGATCTCGCCGAGCTCGGCGCGCTCGTGGTCGAGACCGCCGCGGCGGTGCGGGCCGCGCTGGCTTGACCCTCCAGCTTGACCCTCCAGTCGCGGGAGTTCCTAGCGTCGCCCGCATGGCACCGGCTCCCAAGAAGAAGTCCCGTGAGCTCACGCTCGAGCTCGAGGCGGGCAACGCCGCGATGGTCGACATCGGCAAGATGCTCGGCCCCACCGGCGTCAACACGCGCCAGCTCAAGCTCGACTACGACGCGGCAACGGCGGCGCAGCGCGGCGAGATCGTGCCCGTCGTGGTCACGGTGTTCGAGGACCGGTCGTTCGCGCTGCGCTACAAGACCCCGCCGACCGCGTACCTCATCCGCAAGGTGCTCGGGCTGGCGTCGGGTTCGCCGCGGCCCGGCTCGCAGGTGGTGGCGAAGATGTCCCGCGCCCAGCTGCGCGAGGTCGCCGAGCGCAAGCTGCCCGACCTGAACACCGACGACGTCGACGCGGCGATGCGGCAGATCGCCGGCACCGCCCGCTCGATGGGCGTCCTCATCGAGGATGAGTGACGGCCTCTGGCGCGGGGTGGTGGCGCCGTACCGCGTCCTCGACCCCGCGCTGTACGACGCGGAGGCTTTGCTGGCAACGGTTTTCGCTGACGTCTGCGCGGGACTTCCCGACCAGCGCGCCGCGGCCGGCCGGTTGAACCCGGTACTGGCCGGCGCGGTGCTGCGCGTCGAGCCCGTCGGTGGGCGCTGGCGCATCGCGGTCACCGATCCGGTCGCGGCGGCCGCGACCGCGCTCGCGCTCGTCGCGGTGACCGGCGGATGGCGCCGCCTGAAGCGGTGCGTCCGGTGCGGGCGGACGTTCGTCGACCGCACCAACGGCGCCACGAGACGCGGCTGCGCCGACCACCCCGCCCGCCGGCCACCCCGCCCGACGGGGTGACGGCCGGCCGTAATTCGTTTGAACGGCCCGGCCGATCCGGCCAACCTGGAAGCTCCGCCGACTTCCAGGGATGTTCACGCCATGCGTCTGCTCCGCGACCTGTGGGTCACCTCACCGCGCCGTACGGCGCTGGTGGGCGTCCTCATCGTGCTGGGCGCCGTCGGCCAGTCGCTCGCCGCGGCGTTCGCCGGCACCGTGCTCATCGAGCGGTCGTCGGTGATCTTCGTGCTGCTCGCGGTCGCGCTCGTGGTGGCCGTGGGCACCGACCTCGTGATGGGCCTCATCACCGCCGGCCTCACCGCCGACTGGGCGGCCGACGTGCGGCGCCGGCTGTGCCGCGTCGCGTTCGGCCAGGACCTGCCGACGTTGGAGGGCACCCCGGTCGGCGAGCTGCTCGACCGGATGGACGGCGACGTGAACCAGGTCGCCTCCGAGCTGCGCGGCGCCGGCGTGCGGATCGCGCAGGCCGGTGCCACCGGGGTCGCGTCGATCATCACGGCGTTCGTGGTGTGGTGGCCGGCCGGGCTCGGCATGCTCGTCGTCGCCACGGTGCTCGGGGTGGCGCTGCGCAGGCCCACGGCACGCATCACCCCCGCCCGGATGGGCGAGGAGGAGGCGTGGTCCGACCTCGCCGCCGTGATGGAGGAGTCCATCCACGGACAGGACGACGTGCGTACCAGTCTCGCCCGTCCCTACGTGCTGCGGCTGTTCGCCCGCCGCTCCAGCGAGGTGCTCACCCGCGGCCGCCGGGTGTGGTCGCTGTCGGCGCGGGTCACCGCGTCGGCGGCCGCGGTCATGCGGGCCGGCATCGCGGCCGTGGTGGTCGGCGGCGTGGCCGCGCTCACCGCGGGACGCATCGACGCCGCGCGGCTCACCGCGGTGTGGCTGCTGGTGCTGGCGTTCGGGGCGATGGTCGAGCACGTGAGCCGCATGGTGCCCGAGCTGCAGTACGCGCTCGGTGCGTGGAACCGGGTCCAGCTCCTGCGGGAAGCGAAACAGGAACCCGTCGGCGGGCGCGCACCGGCCGACGCCGACCTCACCGTACGAGGTCTCACGTTCCGGTACGCGAGCTCGCCCGAGCGGCGCCCGGCCCTGCGCGACGTGACCCTCACGTTCGCCCGGGGCCGTTCCTATGCGCTCATCGGGCGCACCGGCTCGGGCAAGTCGACGCTCGCCAAGGTGCTCACCCGCGCCGTCGACGTGCCGCGCGGCACCGTGTTCCTCGGCGACACCGACATGGTCGACCTCGACCTCGACGGGCTGCGCCGCTGGATCGCGATCGTGCCGCAGCGCACCGAGATCCTCGCCGGCACGCTGGCCGAGAACATCGCCCTGTTCGACACCGACCTCCTCGGGCCGGCCGGCGACGCGCTGGAGGAGCTGGGGCTCGGCGAGTGGGTCCGCGACCTGCCCGACGGGCTGAACACGAAGCTCGGCGACGGCGGCCACGTGCTGTCGGCCGGTCAGGAGCAGCTCGTCGCGTTCGCCCGGATCCTCGTGCGTGACCCGCACGTCGTGATCCTCGACGAGGCGACCGCCCGGATGGACCCCGTCACCGAGGCGCGCGTCCAGCGGGCCACGGCGCGGCTGCTCGACGGGCGCATCGGCATCGTCGTGGCGCACCGGCTGTCGTCGGTGCGCAGCTGCGACGAGGTCGTCATGCTCGCCGACGGTGAGGTGGTCGAGGCCGGGCCGCTGCACGAGTCCGACCGCTTCGCCCGGCTGCTCGCCACCAGCCACGTACCCAGTGCACCGGCCAACGGCGACGGGGCTGTGCCCGTCTCCTCCAATGGAACCGACAAGGCCGCACCGCCGGTACTACCGCAACCACCGAAAGCGAGCGCGTTGCGCGAGCTCTACCGCCTGATGACGAACGACCCGCGGTACGGGCTGCTGTCGGTGGCGCTGTTCCTGGTGCTGACGTTCCTCGGGCTCGACGGCGTGGTGCTGCCGCTGCTGTGGGCCGATCTCGTCGACGGCGCGGGCGACCCGTTCGGGCCGGCGGTCGGCATCGTGGCGGCGCTGCTGCTGGCGACGCCGATCCCGTGGTTCACCAACCGGTGGTTCCCGGAGTGGTGGGTGCGGCAGATGCTGCGGATCAGCCTGCGGCTCGTGCACGGGCAGACCGGCGCGCGGCGGGTCAGCTCGCACACGCCGGCCGAGGTCGTGGCGCAGGGCGGCGACACCGAACGGGTCGTGGAACTGGCCGACAACCTCGTCGACCAGTTCATCGCGATGTTCGTGCTCGCGGCGATGACCCTGGTGTCCGGCTCGATCGTGCCGGGCCTGTTCTTCCTCGGGACGATGGTGGTGTCGGGGCTGGCGTCGACCACGTTCGCGCCGCTGCTGGAGAAGTCGGCGCGGGGCACCGTGGCGGCACGGGCGGCATTCGCGACCGCGCTGGTGTCGTCGCTGTCGGCGGCGCGCACCGTGAAGCTCGCCGGTGCCACCGACCCGGTGCTGGTGCACCTGGCCGGGCTCGACACCGTCCGCAGCGAGCGGGTGCGGCACGAGATCCGGCTGCAGGTGCTCGCCCGGTCGACGCCGGCGCTGCTCGCCGGCCTGCTGCCGGTCGGCGTCTGGGCGATGTACCTCGGCGGCTCGCTCACCGCCGGCGCGGCGCTGGTCGCCGTGTCGACGCTCGGCGCCGCGCGGTGGTTCGCGTGGACGACGGCGTCGCTGGTCGCGCACCTGCCGTCGGCCCGCGTGTGGACCGCACGCACCGTCGCGATGAGCGGCGTGGCCGCGTACTCGGCCGAGGTGCCCGGGGTGGACATCTCCGAGGGCACCGCGCCGGCACCGCCGACCGCACCGCGCAACCCGTTGCGGCGCCTGGACCTCGACGGGTTCACGGCCGTGCATGAAGACGGCACGGTCGGTGTCCGCGACATCGACCTCAGCGTCGAGCGCGGGCACCTGGTGCTGGTCGTCGGCCCCGTGGGCGCCGGCAAGTCGTCGCTGCTGCGCGCGATGGCCGGCATCGTGCACCACACCGGCGCGCTGCGCTGGAACGGCGAGGCGGTCACCGAGCCGGAGGTGTTCCTGCGTCCCAACCAGGTCGGTTACGTCGCGCAGCTGCCGCGGGTGCTGTCGGGCACGGTCGCCGACAACATCCGGCTCGGGCACGAGGTCGACCCGCACGGCGCGGTCTCCACCGCACAGCTCGACCACGACCTGTCCGGCACCGGCGGCGGCCTCGGTCTGCTGATAGGCCACAAGGGGACCCGCCTGAGCGGCGGCCAGCTCCAGCGGCTGGCACTGGCCCGGGCGCTGGCGCCGAGCACGGAACTGCTCATCGCAGACGACGTGTCGTCGGCACTCGACGTGACGACGGAGCTGGACCTGTGGCGCGCCCTGCGCGAACGCGGCGTCACCGTGGTCGGCTCGACGTCGAAGCGGGCCGCCCTGGTACAGGCCGACCAGGTCGTCGTGCTGATCGGCGGGTCGGTGGCGGCACACGGCACGTGGAGCGAGCTCCAGTCCACGTGGGGCCACCTGGCCGGCTGAGTGCCGAGCGGGCCGGCGCGGCGCGGGCGCCGGCCGGGGCGCGCCGGCCGGCGTGCGCGTGCGCCCGTGGCGGCGGCGCCCCCGCCGGCGCGTCGATCTTGCATTTGTGGCCGCCCTTCTGTAGGTGTATATGCCGGTTTGATGGGGGCCCCAACTGCAAGATCGGCGCCTGGTCCGGGAGTCGGTGGGAGAGGCTCGGCCGGATGACCGGCGACGCGCGGGCGCTGGGCGGAGGGGGAGGATCGGTCCCGGTTCGTCGTGGCGCTGGGCTTCCTCACCTGGGTGCGCAGGCTCGACGCCGGGCTCGACGTCGCGGTGGGGGCGGGCGAGGGACTTCACCCGGGCGTGGACGGGGAGAGGTGCCCCCGGTACCGCCACCTGCGGAACGGGACTTTCCGGGCGCGACCGTCATTCCCGACTGGTGAGTAGTGAACGCTAACGCACCGGTCGCGGACCGCCGAGCGTGCTCTCCCGGGTGATCAGCCGGAACGGCGGCTGGACGTCGTACGGCGGGCTCACCGGTTTGCCCTCGATCCGCGCGACCAGCGCCTGCACCGCCAGCCGGCCGATGTACTCCTTGTCGGGGGCCACCGTCGTGAGGGTCGGGGTGCTGAACCGGCCCTCCTCGATGTCGTCGATGCCGATCACCGCGATGTCGTCGGGGATGCGGCGGCCGGCCTCGCCGATGGCGCGCATCGCGCCGATCGCGATCAGGTCGTTGTAGGCGAAGACCGCGTCGGGCGGCTCGGGCAGGTCGAGCAGGTGCCGCATGGCGCGCAGGCCGTCCATGCGTCCGAACAGCGCCGTGCTCACCACGAGGGCGTCCTCGAACGGGAGACCGGCGGCGCCCAGCGCCCGGCGGTAGCCGAGGAAGCGCAGGTGGGCCGATTGGCGCAGGTCGCCGGGCTGCGAGCCGATGAACGCGATGCGGTGCCGGTCGAGCGACACGAGGTGCTGCACCGCCGCGTGCGACGCCGCGATGTTGTCGATCGCGATGTGGTCGTGGGGGACGTCGTAGACGCCCTCGCCGATCAGCACCAGGGGCGTCGAGACGGACCGGGCCAGCACCTCCTCGCGGGTGATGCTGACCGGGGAGAAGATGAGCCCGTCCATGACCTGGCGACGGGAGCCCATGGCGAGCATGAGCTCCTTGTCGCGGTCGCCGGCCGTGTCCTCCATGACGAGCGTGTAGCCGAGGCCGGCCGCCTCCCGGATGGCGGCGCCGGCCAGCTCGGCGAAGTACGGGTTGTTCAGCTCCGGGATCGCCAGCACCACGATGCCGGTGCGTCCGCTGCGCAGGTGTCTGGCGCTGAGATTGGGGGAGTAGCCGAGCTCGTCGATGGCCTCCTGCACCTTCAGCCGCGTCGCCTCGCCGACCGGCCGGTAGCCGTTGACCACGTTGGACACCGTCGCGAGCGAGACGCCGGCCCGCTCGGCGATGTCCTTCAGGCTGACCACCACGTACGAGCCCCTCTCATCGCAGCCGCCGGACCCGGCTGAGGTAGCTCTGGGTGACCACGACGACCACCAGGAACGCACCACTCACCACCGACTGCACCGAGGAGGTGAGGTTTCCGATCTGGTTGATCACATTCTGGATGACGCCCAACAGCAGGACCCCGCACAGGGTTCCGCTGACCGTACCCGCACCACCGATGAGCAGTGTGCCACCGATGACCACGGCCGCGATCGCGTCGAGCTCCATGCCGACACCGAGGATCGTCACCCCGGAGCCGAGCCGGGCCGCGTTGAGCGCTCCGGCGAAGCCGGCGAGCAGTCCGCTCAACAGATAGGTGAGCACCTTGATGCGGGCCACCGGCAGGCCCATGAGCGCGGCCGCGTCCTCGCTGCCCCCGATCGCGTACACGCCCTGACCGTACCGGGTCCGCTGCAGCAGCACGCCGCCGAGAACACACAGCAGCACCGCGATCCACACCGGGTACCCGAACCCGAGCAACGTGCCCCGGCCGAGGTCGAGGAACGCGGCGTCGCGCGGCACGAGGAAGGTCCTCGCACCCTCGTCGGTGATCGCGAGGAGGAGACCGCGCGCGCCCAGCAGCGTGGCGAGTGTGACGATGAACGGCGCCAGCCCGGTGTACGCGACGACCAGGCCGTTGAGCAGCCCCACCGCCCCGCACACCAGCAGCGGCGCGAGCAGCGCCGGCGCCAGCCCGTACTGGCTGGCCCACGCGGCGACCACGCCGCCGAGCGCGAACACCGAGCCGACCGACAGGTCGATGCCACCGGTGATGATGACGAACGTCATCCCCACCGCCACCACGACGAGGAACGACGACTGGATGCTGATCCCGGTGAGGTTGTCGAACGTGGCGAACGAGTCGAACACGAGCGATGCCACAAGGGTCGACAGCAGGAGGACCGCGAGAGCGCCGTGCCGTTGCGCGAGCGCGGCGATGCGCTCGCTGCGCGCCACGCGGGACACGGGAAGCTGCCTGCCCCCGGTGGTCAGTACGGCGGTCACCGCGTCCTCCGTTGCCTCGCCACGTACACCGCCACCAGGATCACGGCCGCCTGCACCATCTGGGCGGTCGAGTCGGGCAGCCCGTGCTGGATGAGCGTGGCCCGCAGCAGCTGCATGAGCAGCGCGCCCGCGACCGTGCCCAGCACCCGGATCCGGCCGCCGGTCAGCGGCGTGCCGCCGACCACCACCGCGGTGATCGCCGACAGCTCCATGAGGTTGCCGACCGCCGACGGGTCGCTCGCGGTGAGCCGCGCCGTGGCGAGCACACCCGCGAGCGCCGCGAACACTCCACAGAGGACATACGTGACGATCAGCACCCGCTTCACCGGCAACCCGGCCAGCTGGGCCGCCGGCCGGTTGCCGCCGATCGCGACGAGCTGGCGCCCGTACGTGGTGCGGTGCACCACGAACCCGACGACCACCGCGAGCACCGCCGCGATGAGCGGCAGGCCCAGGACGCCGCCCTCACCCAGCGCCAGCAGGTCGGCGTTGCGGATCTGCTTGAGCTGGCCGTCGGCGATCACCAGCGCGAGCCCGCGCCCGGCGACCAGCAGCGCCAGCGTCGCCACGATCGGCTGCAACCCGACGACCGCGACCAGCGAGCCGTTCACCAGCCCGGCGACCGCGCCCGCCACGAGCGCCATCAGCACCGCCGGCCACACGCCGAACCCGAGGTACAGCGGGATCACCGCGGCGGCCAGCGCCATCACCGACCCGACCGACAGGTCGACGCCCTCGCCGCCGATCACCAGCGCCATGCCGAGCGCGACGATGACGACCGGCGCGACCTGGACGAGCTGCGTGCGCAGGTTGGACACCTGGAGGAAGTTGTCGGTGAAGAACGCGTTGAACAGCAACAGGACCGCCACCGCGCCGTAGACGCCGTAGTCCTGCACGTACCGCGCGACCGGTCTCTTCGCGGCGACGGCGAGCTCAGTCATCCGCGGCCTCCTGCGCGATCGCGGCCATGATGGCGTGCTCGCTCACGTCGTCGCCGGCGAGCTCGCCGACGACGGCGCCGGCGCGCAGCACCACGACCCGGTCGGCGCCCTCGACGAGCTCCTCCAGGTCGGAGGAGATGAGTACGACGGCCAGCCCGTCGCGGGCCAGCTCGTCGATGAGCTTCTGCACCTCGGCCTTGGCACCTACGTCGATGCCGCGGGTGGGCTCGTCGAGCAGCAGCAGCCGCGGTTCCAGGCACAGCCAGCGGGCCAGCAGCACCTTCTGCTGGTTGCCGCCGGACAGCTCCGCGACCCGCTGCTCGGGGCTGGACGCCTTGATGCGCAGGCGTTCCATGAAGGTCCGCACGATGCGGTCCTGCCGGCGGCGGGTCACGATCCCGGCTCTCGCCAGGCGGGGCATCGCGGCGAGCACGATGTTCTCCCGCACCGACAGGTCGGGGATGATGCCCTCGGCCTTGCGGTCCTCGGGCAGCAGCGCGATGCCCTCGCGCAGCGAGGCGGCGGGGGAGAGTCTCCGCAGCGTCCGGCCGCCGACGGTCACCGAGCCGTCGTCGAGCGGCAGGGCACCGACGATGGCCTTCGCGGTCTCCGAGCGCCCCGACCCGAGCAGCCCACCCAGGCCGGTGACCTCGCCGGGGCGCACGGTGAACGACACACCGTCGAGGACGTGACGCTTGCGCAGACCGTCGACGTGCAGCAGTGGCTCCGCGGACGTGGCCTCGCCGTGGTCGCCGAACCCGGTCACCCCGTCGCGTTCCACCTGGACCAGGTCGCGGCCCAGCATGTGCGAGACCAGCGTGAGCCGGTCGAGACCCTTGATCGGGCCCGTGTGCACGACTCGGCCGTCGCGCAGCACGGTGACCCGCTGGCAGAGCTCGTACAGCTCGTCGAGGCGGTGGCTCACGTAGACGACGGCGATGCCCTGCGCGCTGAGGTCGCGCACCACGCGGAAGAGCGTCTCGACCTCGCGCGGCTCCAGCGAGGAGGTCGGCTCGTCCATGACGAGAACCCGTGCCGTGTCGCCATGAGCGCCGACCGCGACAGCGCGCGCCAGGGCGACCATCTGCTGCGCACCCAGGCTTATTGAGCGCAGCGGGCGGGTGACGTCAACATTGATCCCGTACCGCTCCAGGGTCTCCGACGCCTCGCGGTTCATGCGCGCCACGTCGATCAGCCCGACCCGCCGCGGTTCGCGTCCCAGGAAGAGGTTCCGCGCGACGCTCATCAGCGGGACGAGGTTGACCTCCTGGTAGATCGTGGAGATCCCCGCGTGCTGGGCGTCGAGGGGCCGCCCGAAGCTCACCGGCGCGCCCCGGTACCGCACCTCGCCACCGTCGGCCCGGTAGACGCCGGTGAGCACCTTGATGAGCGTCGACTTGCCGGCGCCGTTCTCGCCGACGAGGGCGTGCACCTCGCCGGGGCCCACCGACATGCTGACCCGGTCGAGGGCCAGCACGCCGGGGAACCGCTTGGAGACTTCGTGGGTCTCCAGGACCACTCCCTTTGGAGTCGTAGCCGCCATGGTTAGTAGGCGCTGCCGAGCGACGACTGCGCGTTGGCCGAGTCGTACTCGCGGTCTTCGATGATGACGTTCTCGGGGATCGCCGTACCGTTGTAGAAGTCCAGCGCCGTCTTGAACGCCAGCGGGCCGAACCGTGGGTTCGACTCGATGACCGCATTGATCGTGCCGTCGACGATGGCCTGTACGGCGTTGCGGGTGCCATCAATTGACACGATCTTGATGTCCTGGCCCGGCTTCCTGTTCGCGGCCTTGATCGCGGTGACCGCGCCGAGCGCCATCTCGTCGTTCTCGGCGTAGACCGCCGTGATCTCCGGGTTGCTGGAGAGCAGCTGCTCCATGACCTGCTGGCCCTTGTCGCGGGCGAACTCGCCGGTCTGCTGGGCGACGATCTGCAGCCCCGGCGCCTTGGCCTTGGCCTGGTCGACGAAGCCGTTGGTGCGGTCCGTAGTTACGTTATTTCCGGACGAACCAAGCAGAATAGCCACCTTGCCGGTGCCGCCGGTCACCTTGATCATCGCGTCGGCGGCCCGCTTGCCCTGCTCGACGAAGTTCGAGCCGAGGAACGCCAGGTAGTCCTTGCAGCTCTTGGAGTTGATCTTCCGGTCGATCGTGAGCACCGGGACCTTCTTGGCGGCGGCCGCCTGCAGGGCCGGCTCCAGGCCGTCGGAGTTCAGCGGCGCGACGATCAGGAACTGGGCGCCCTGATTGAGCATGTCCTGGATGTCGGCGATCTGCTTGCTGAGCTGTGACTGCGCGTTGGTGACCAGGAGTTGCTTGACGCCCTGCCTGGCCGCCTCGTCTCTGATCGACTGGGTCTCGGCGATGCGGAACGGGTTGGCCTCCTTCTCCGACTGGGAGAAGCCGACGACGGCGTTCTTGAGATCGAGCTTGGCGGCGCCGTACTGCTGCAGCGTGCAGGACGGTCCGGCCGGCGCGGAGTTGCTCGCGACGACCTGGGCGCCCTCGGTGCCGGACGTCGACGGGGTGCCGCCGTCCTCGCTCTTGGTGCAGCCGGCGAACAGGGTGGTAGCGGCGAGCAGCGCGGCGGTGGCGCCCACGGCGCGCCGGGACGACCCGCGTAAGGGCGTGCGGAGGGACATGAAGGGACTCCTCAGGGCGGGGGTGAGGGAAGGGAGCGCTCACGATGGGTGCGAGAGCGCTCTCAGACATCGACGGTCGGTTATTGACGCGGCCGTCCAGTGGGTTCTATAACGTTAAACACACGGCTTGGGAGACGGTCAAGAGCCGTGACGGCGCCGTTATGAAAACCGCTCCATCCGCCCCGGCGGCGCCGCAACCGCCCACCGCCCACCCCCACGGAGGCGACATGTCCCCGATGTCCGCGTCGCGAAGGCCGATCCTGGCCGTCGCGGCGCTCCTCGCCACAGCGGCAGCCAGCCTGCTCGTGCACACGCCCGCGCAGGCCGCCCCGGCCAAGACCCCGCCGCTGACCACACCCTGGACCGCGCAGGCCCTCAACGGCACGCCGCTGCCCGAGTACCCCCGACCCCAGATGACCCGGCCCGAGTGGCAGAACCTCAACGGCGAGTGGCAACTGCGCCAGTCGGTCACCGACGACGCGCCGCAGTTCGGCGTGACGCTGCCGGAGCGCGTCAACGTGCCGTTCCCGGTCGAGTCGGCGCTGTCGGGCATCATGCGTCCGCCCAACGACAACCGGCACTACCTGTTCTACCGCCGCACGTTCACCGTGCCGCCGACCTGGGCCGGACGCCGCGTGCAACTGCACTTCGGCGCCGTCGACTGGCAGACCACCGTGTACGTCAACGGGGTGAGCGTCGGCTCGCACACCGGTGGCTACGACGGGTTCGGCTTCGACATCACGCCCCGGCTCATCGGAGGCGCGAACGAGATCGTCGTGAAGGTCTACGACCCGACCGACAGCCGCCAGAACAACACGCTGCCGCTCATCGGCAAGCAGACCAAGACGCCCAGCGGCATCTTCTACACGGCGGTCTCCGGAATCTGGCAGACCGTGTGGCTGGAGCCGACGCCCGCCTCGTCGATCAGCAGCGTCGACATGTACCCGAACCTGTCCAACAACACCTTGCGGGTGCGGGTGTTCACGCGGGGAGACGTCTCCGGGCACACCGTGCTCGCCGAGGCGCTCAACGGGTCCACCGTGGTCGGCACGGCCACCGGCGGGTTCACCGAGTTCTCCGTGCCGGTGCCCGATGCCCGCCGCTGGACGCCGGACGACCCGTTCCTGTACAACCTCCGCGTCACGCTGCGGAACGCGTCGGGGGCACAGGTCGACCGCACCACGCACTACTTCGGGATGCGCACGATCACCACCGGAATGGTGAACGGCAAGCTGCGGCCGCTGCTCAACGGTCAGTTCGTGTTCCAGACCGGAACGCTCGACCAGGGCTACTGGCCCGACGGCCTCTACACCGCGCCCACCGACGCGGCCCTGGCCTTCGACCTGCAGAAGCACAAGGACCTGGGCTTCAACATGGTGCGCAAGCACATCAAGGTCGAGCCGCAGCGCTGGTTCTACCACGCCGACCGGCTCGGACTCCTGGTGTGGCAGGACATCCCGTCGTTCACCGCGCAGGACATCAACGCCACCAACGCGCAGCAGGCCCAGTTCGAGGCGGAGGCGCGCGAGATCGTCGACGAGCACCGCAGTTCGCCGTCGGTGGTCGCGTACACGACCTACAACGAGGGCTGGGGCGAGCGGGCGCTCGCCGACACCCAGCGCGTCGGCCAGATGGTGAAGAACTACGATCCGACCCGGCTGGTGAACGTCCACAGTGGATACAACTGCTGCCAGTCGCTGGGCAACCCGGGCAACGGCGACATCGACGACTGGCACATGTACCTCGGGCCGGCCTCACCGGTGCCGTCGGGCAGCAGGATCGCGGTGCTCGGCGAGTTCGGCGGGCTCGGGCTGCAGACACCCGGTCACCAGTACAGCCCGAACGGCCAGTGGTTCGCCTACGAGTGGCAGGCGAACCCGACGGCGATGACCGACCGGTACGTCGGCCTGGTGCGCGGCGTGCAGAACCTCATGATGGGCAAGGGGTTGAGCGCGTCGGTCTACACCGAGATCACCGACCTGGAAGGCGAGCTGAACGGGTTCCTCACCTATGACCGTCAGGTGGTGAAGTTCGACCAGAACCGGGTCCGGGCGGCGAACCAGGCACTCATCGCCGCGTCGCGGAACACGCCGGCGCTGTCGCCGGTCGGGCTCCCGGTGAACAGCCGGGTCTCGTTCCAGGTGACCACGCCCGGATACACCGACCGGTACCTGCGGCACCAGAACAGCCTCGCGTACACGGCGGTGGTCAACGCGTCCAGTGACGCGACGACGAAGGCCGACGCGACGTACACCGTGCGCGCCGGGCTCGCCGACGGGTCGTGCTATTCGTTCGAGTCGGTGAACTTCCCGGGGCAGTTCCTGCGGCACGCCAACTCCCGGGCACAGAACTCGGTGAACGACGGGTCGGCCCTGTTCCGCGCCGACGCGACCTGGTGCGCCCGCACCGGTCTGTCGGGCACCGGGGTGTCGCTGGAGTCGTGGAACTTCCGCGGCTCGTTCCTGCGCCACTACAACGCCGAGGTGTGGATGACCGACGGCGCGGGTGGGCCGGCGTACAGCAACCCCGATCCCTGGGTCAACGACAGCACGTGGGTCATCGGTTCACCCTGGGCGCCGTGAGATTTACCGGACTCCGCAGACCTGTCGTTCGTCCGGTGTCCGCGCTCTAATCGATTCCACTCGACATGAGGAGTGGAATGACCGACGACGCTGACGCCGCGCGGGTCGACCGGCTGCTCCGGTCGCTCGACGCGCTGGACAACATGTCCACCGACGGGCCCGGCCGGGTTGAGGGCGCGGACGGCACCGGAACGGTGCGTGTCACCCTCGACCCGGCCGGGCTGGCGGAGTCCGTTTCGCTCGGCGACGGCTGGCGCCGGTCGGTCGGCACCGGGAGGCTCGCGGGCGCCGTGGCGGAAGCCGCCGCCGCGGCGCTCGCCGACCGGGCCGCCGTCGCCGACCGGCGACTGGTCGACGCCGGGTTGCCGGAGCGCCTGAAGGCGCTGGACGCCTGGGTCACGGGCGAGACCGGCGAGCCGCCTCCGGGCGTCCCGACGAAACCGACGCCGCTGCCCGAGCCGTCCCCGCCGACCGGTACCACCGGGGAGATCCTGGCGTCCCTCGACGACACCCGGGTACAGGGACGCGTGCGCCCCGCCGCGACCGGCGTGTCGGCGTTCGGGAAGGTGACGGTCTCCCTCGCCGGCAACGGCGCCCTGACGTGCACCGCCGACCCGGAGTGGCTGTCGCGGCGCGACGACGTCGAGGTGACCGACGCGATCCGGGCCGCACTCGGGCACGCCCGCGTTGAACTGATGCGGCTCGATGTGCGTTGACCGGGTGAAGGCGACGAGCTGAACGGGAGCGCACATGGCCGATCTCGACGAACTGCCCGGACGGATGCAGCCTCCGCTGCCCGAGCGGAAGCCGGCGGGTCCGCGTCCCGTCGAATCGGGGCCCCACTACGACGAGTACCTGGGAATGCGGCCCGGTCAGCTCCGGTACGCGTCGGAGGACATCGCGGTGCACCTCGAGGCGTGGCGGACCGCGCACGAGGAGCTGATGATGGCGCGGGGCGCGCTCGCGTACATGGAGACCGTCGGCGAGCCGCCGTACCTGGCGGTGGGCCCGCGCATCTGGAAGCTGCACGAGGAGTCGATCGACCTCATGTGGGACCACCTGAGCGAGGGGTACCGGGTCGCCGGCGCCATCCGCGACACGCTCGTCGCGATCGACAAGGGCTTCCGGACGGCCCTGGACGCCGAGTACGCCAGCGGGAAGGCGCTGCTCGACGGCGTCGAGCGGCGGGGCGGTGCGCGGTGAGCGCCGGAGAACCGGGGCGGTGCGCGGCGAGCGCCGGAAATCGTGGCGGTGCGCGGTGAGCGCGAACCCGAAGGAGGACCCGGAGGAGACCGGCATCTGGGGCCGGATCGGTGCCGGTCAGGCCGACGCCGACTGGGCCAGGGACGAGGTCGAGCACCACCGGAAGTGGCTGCTGGAGACCAGCGAACCCACGCGGACCTACTTCCAGCGGATGCGCGACTGGGCGGTGCAGACGGCGAAGGACGCGTTCTTCCAGGCGGCCGAGTGGGTGTGGGCCGGGATGAAGTGGGTCTACGAGCACTTCGAGCGGATGGCCAAGCGGTTCCTCGTCGTTCTGGACGTGCCGCGCAAGGCGCTCGAGGACGCCAAGCGCTGGCTGCGCGTCCGCACCCGGCTGGTGAAGTACCGCACCGCGATCGAGCCGGACACGCTGAAGGACCACCTGCGCGAGTCCGGGAACTCGGGCTGGTCGGGCTCGGCGGCGGCGACGTACGCGGAGGCGGTCACCCGGCAGTTCAACGTCGCCGGCTCGTTCGCCTTCACGGCGTTGCGCGTCAGCACCGCGATGATCGAGTACGCGAACAGCGTCGCGCGGCTCAACGCGAGCTTCGCGAGCGAGACCTACGCGGTCATCATGAGGATCTACGACCTCCTCGACCAGGCGTTCACCGACTGGACCGACGCCGGGAAGATGAGGTCGGCGTGGGCGTCCGTCAAGCGGCAGATCCTGGCGCTGACCGTCTACTACGGCAACAACCGGCTCGCCACCGGCGTCGGGCTCGACTACACGAGCGAGGCGTTCGCCGAGGCGTGGCAGGAGGACACCTTCTTCAGCAAGGGCCGGTGGCCCGACCCCACCCGGTGGGCGAACTTCCCGACCGTCACCCCGGAGGGCACGGTGCGGCCGTTCCGGCCGCCGCCGCAACTCCGGTGAGGGACGGGTTACGCTTCTGATCCATGACACTGGATGACGCCGTCGAGGCGATGACGGAGGCGGCGTTCCGTACCGGTGACTTCTCCGTGGCGCAGCGGCTGCTGGCCGACGCGCAGGCCGCGGCCACCGATCCGGCCGCGGAGGCCGCCGTGCTGCACCAGCAGGGCTGGCTGATGCACTGGCGGGCCTTGGAGTCCATTGTGGACGGTCAGGTGCGGGAGTCGGACCCGGATGCCGAGGAGGCGTTGTTCCAGCGGGCCCTGGACCTGCGGCGCGCCCTGGACGACCGGGCGGGCGTCGCCGCGTCGCTGTTCGGGGTCGGGCTGGTGCGGCAGGTGCTGCGCCACGACTCCGCCGGTGCGATCGGGCTGTTCCGGGAGGCGCTGCCGCTGGCCGAGGAGCACGGCGACCTCCTCACGTGTTCGGAGCTGCACCGGCACATCGGCTTCTACCACCTCGTCGACCGCAAGATGTACGACGAGGCCCTGCGGCACCTGCGCATCTCGCTGGACCTGCGGGAGAAGCACGGCGACGCCCGGTGGGTTCCCAGCGGCACGCTCGCGGTGGGGCAGGCGCTGCTCATGGCCGGCCGTCGGGCCGAGGCGGCCGGCGTGCTGCGGGTGGCACTCGACCAGACACGCGCCGCCGGCCTGCGCCCCCAGCGGGTGGCACAGGCCGAAGACTGGTTGAGCCGCGCCGAGTCGGCCGGGTGAGCCGCGCCGGGCCGGCGGGGTGAGCGCCGCCGGGTGAGCGCCGCCGGTCCGGGCGGTGGCCCCGGGCGGGGCGCTGGCCGCTGGCTCTGGCCGCGACCGGTGCGGGTCACGTGGTGACGGGTTCGCGGATCGTGGCGGCCAGGGCCTCGTCGAGGGCGGTGGGCTTCAGGCCGAACACGCGCTCGGTCTCGGACGCGTCGAGGATGAACGGCCGGTCGAACTGGTAGGACATCTCCCGCATCTCCTTCATGAACGGATTGAACCAGCCGCTCGCGTACATGACCGGGCCCGGAAGGCTGCGCACGGTGGGCTCGGCGAAGCCACCCACCCGCGCCGTGTGGCGGACCAGCTCCCGCAGGGTCATGGGCTCGGGGGACGGGACGTGCCACGCCCGACCCCAGGCGCGCTCGTCGCGGCCCAGCGCGATCAGTGCTCTCGCGACGTCACCGGTGTAGGTGAACGTGTGCGGCTGGTCGATCTCGCCCGGCAGCCACACCGTGCGGTTGGCCCGCAGCGCGGCCAGCGCGAACTCCAGCGTCGAGTGCCGCGGGCTGATGAAGTCCGACGCCCGCACCTCGGTGACGCCGGAGATCCGGCCGGACCGGTGGGCGGCGAGCGCGTCCTCCCACAGCTTCACCCGCACCCGGCCCTTCACCGTGGGGGCGGCCAGCGGCATGTCGGGCGTCATCGGACGGTCGACCGGGCCGTAGACGTACAGGTTGCCGGTGATCACCAGCGGTGCGCCGCTCGACCCGGCCGCCGCCAGCAGCGACCCGGCCAGCGGGGGCCAGTCGGTGGGCCACGAGTGGTACGGCGGGTTGGCGCAGTTGTAGATCGCCGTGGCGCCGGCGCTGAGGCGGGTGAGCGCGGCCGGGTCGCTGGCGTCGGCCGCCACCCGCTCGATGCCCGGGTGGACCGGGCCGGACCCGCTGCGCGTGACGACGCGGACGTGCTCGCCCGCCTCGGCGAGCTGGACGGCGGTGGACGAACCGATGGCTCCGGCTCCGACGACGACGTGCATGACGACCTCCGTTTGTGAGCAGTGCTCTCTGTTGAGAACAATGCTCTCTCATTGCGTCCGCGTTGTCAAGAGCAGTGCTCTCTGTTTGGCGCTGACCTGTGCGACCATGGCCGGCATGAGTAGCGGAATCCGGGCCCGCGTCCGCGCGCAGATGACCGACGAGATCAAGACGGTCGCGCGGCGTCACCTCGCCAGCGACGGCGCGAACCTGTCGCTCCGGGCGGTGGCGCGCGATGTCGGGGTGGTGTCGTCGGCGATCTACCGCTACTTCGCCAGCCGCGACGAGCTGCTGACCGCGCTGATCCTCGATGCCTACAACAGCCTCGGCGCCGCGGTCGAGGCCGCCGACCTGGGCGTGGTCGAGGCCGCCGGGAAGGCCGCGGCCGCGGGCGCCTTCGAGTGGGACGCGCTGAGCGCCCGCTGGATGGCCGTCTGCCACGCGGTGCGCGACTGGGCGCTGGCCGCGCCGCACGAGTACGCGCTCATCTACGGCAGCCCCGTTCCGGGCTACCGGGCACCGAGCGACACCGTCCCGGCGGCAACACGGGCGGCGCGGGTGCTCGGCGGGATCCTCCAGGACGCCGCGTCACAGGGGCGCTTCCCCGCCGAGGAACCGCTCACCGGTCCGGCGGCGGAGAACTTCGCGCAGCTCGCGACCTGGCTGTGCCCCGACGCGCCGCCGGCCGCGGTGAGCCGGGGCATGGGCGCGTGGGTCCAGCTGTTCGGCACCGTGAGCTTCGAGCTGTTCGGCCAGCTCGAGAACGCCGTCGGTGACAAGGAGGCGTTCTTCGAACACCAGATGCGGGCGCAGGCGGTCTACATAGGACTGTGAAGGCTGTGGGGGTGCAGGCGCACCGTGAACCGGCCGCCGGGCGGCGGTCCGATCTCGATCGTTCCACCGTGCAGCGACACCTGCTGGGCGACCAGGGTCAGCCCCAGCCCGGAGCCCGGGCTCCCGGGCGCCTTCGTGAACCGTTGGAACACCGCCCGGCCCAGGTCGGCGGGGACGCCCGGGCCACCGTCGGCGACGGTGAGGGTCGCGTCCCGGGTCAGGGTCACCGCCACCGTGGCGGTTCCGTCCGGACCGGCACCGTGGACCGCGGCGTTGTCGAGAAGGTTGTCGACCACGCAGCGCAGGCCGTCGGGCCAGCCGGTGACCGGCAGCGTGGCCGGACCCGACAACGTGATCGTGGCCCCGGCGTGCCTGCGGCGGGCGGCGTCGACCGCGCCGTCGAGCAGCTCGGCCAGGTCGATCCGCTCGAACTGCTCCGGGGTCACCAGTTCGCCCTGCGCGAGGATCCGCAGCATCGCCAGGAGGCCCACCGCGCGCCGGTGCTCGGCGAGCAGGTCGGTGAGGACCTCGACGCGCTCGGCCGGGTCGATGTCGGTGTGCCGCTGCAGCACCTCGAGGTTGGTGCCGATGCCGGCGAGCGGGGTCCGCAGCTCGTGCGCGGCGGTGGCGGCGAACGACCGCGCCGCCTGCAGTGCCTGGTTGGTCAACGCGACCTGGCCGTCGTAGCGGTCGAGGGTGCTGTCGACGACCGCGGCCACCTCGTCGATCTCGGGCAGGCCCGACCCGCCGCCGACGCGCATCGCCGGCCGTCCCGACAGCGCCGCGAGCCGCCCCTGCAACCGTCGCAGGGGACGCGTGGCGGCCCGGCCGACCAGCCAGCCGACCAGCGACGACACGGCCATGGCGAGACCGGTGACGAGCGCGACCCGCACCCGCAGCCGGTCGAGCTGCCGCTGCGGCTCGCCGGCCGGCGCGAACACCCACAGCCGCCCGCCCCGACCGTCGGCCGACGGCACGTTGACCGCGACCGCCCGCCACCGGTGGCCGCCGCCGACGACGTTCTGCGGCCCGGTCTTCTTCGCCGGCAGCCGGTCGACCGGCGGGTGCTCGCCGATGGTCATCCAGCCGCCGTTGCCGTACACCGCGATCCCGCCCGGCACGTTGAAGCCGTTCTCGGGACGCTGCGGGGGACCGGGCCGGTTGAGCACGCGCACCGCCTGCGGCCGCACCCGGGTCGCCTGCGCGCGCAGCTGCGCGTCGAGCTCGCCCATCACGTCGTCGCGCGACAGCCGCAGGAAACCCAGGCCGGCCAGGAAGACGAGCAGTGTCACCGTGCCCGCGCAGGCGAGCGCGAACCGGGTCGCGAGCCTCATCGGGCTCTCATCAGGAACCCGATGCCCCGCACCGTGTGGATCAGCCGCGCCGCGCCGCCCGCCTCGGTCTTGCGGCGCAGGTAGCTGACGAACGTGTCGACCGCGTTCGTACCCACGTCGAAGTCGTAGCCCCACACCAGCTCCAGCAGCCGGTCGCGGCTGAGCACCACGCCCTGGTTGCGGGCCAGCACCTCCAGCAGGTCGAACTCGCGCCGGGTGAGGTCGAGGTCGGTGCCGCCGCGGCGGGCGGTGCGCGCGTCGGCGTCGACGACCAGGTCTCCCACCCGGAGGACGCCGGTGGCCGGTGGCCGCCGGCGCAGCAACGCCCTCAGGCGCAGCTCGAGCTCGGCGGTGACGAACGGCTTGACCAGATAGTCGTCGGCGCCGGCCTGCAGACCGGAGATGCGGTCGTCGGCCTCGTCGAGCGCCGACAGCATCACGATCGGCACCTCGTTGCCCTCGCGGCGCAGTCGCCGGCAGACCTCGGTGCCGCTGAGGTCGGGCATCGACACGTCGAGGACGACGACGTCGGGCCGGCCCGCGGCGATGCGGGCCAACGCGTCGAGCCCGCCCTCGGCGACGTCGGTGCGGAACCCGGACAGCCGCAGGGCGCGCGCCAACGACCGACGCAGCACGGCGTCGTCGTCGACGATCAGCACCGTTCCGGACATGGGGTGGGGACCTCTAGCTCGCCTCGACCTCGGATTCAGCTGAGCCTACGACGCTCTCCAGGTCGTTCACGATGTTCTCCACGTCCTCGACGTCCTGCACCCCGGTGGTCGGGGCGGCGGGTTCCGGTGCCGGGTCGCCGCAGCCGGTCAGGGCGAGCGCGAGCAGCACCGCCACGACGGCCGCCCTCACTTGCCGTTCCCGTGCGCGGCGCACCACTCCTTGGCCTTCGGCAGACCGGCCTTCTTCTTCTGCAGCACCGGGATCATGTCCTGACGGGCCTTGGCCCGGCTGTCGAGCGCGGTGGCGAGGTCGGTGTTGCCGTTGGCGCGGGCGCGCTCGGCCCGCTTCTTCGTGAAGGCGACCGATCCGGGCGTGTCCTCGCCGGCCTGCAGGCGGGCGAGGACCTTGTCGGCGCGGGCCTCGATCTGGGGGAGCCGGGCACAGACCTTCGCGGCCCGCTCACCGCCACCCGGAGCGCTGCTCGGATCGGTGCTCGGGTCGGCGAGCGCCGGTGTGGCGAGGGTGACGGCGAAGGCGGCGGCGATACCGAGGACGGCGAGCCGGCGGGTACGGGGTCTCATGCCGGGGATCGTGGCACCGTCCTGTGTGGAATCTCTGTGGCCGCCGCGAAGCATCCGGCGAGCACGCGCAGGCCCGGTTCGATCAGGTCGGTGGGGGTCGCTCCGTAGCCGAGCACGAGCCCGTCGACGGCCGGGCCGTCCGCGGCAGGGCCGTCCGGGTCGGCGCCGGCCGGGTCGGCGCCGTCCGGGTCGCGGCCGTCGGATGAGGCGCGGCCGTCCGCGGCGGGGCCGCCGTCTGGAGCGGACCGGTAGGCCGCCAGGCGCTCCACGGCGACGCCCGCGGCGGCCGCCCGGTCGACCACGTCGTCGAGGGGAACGGTGGACAGGGCGCACACGTGGAGACCCGCGGCGGACGGCACCGGGGTCAGCCAGCGCGACAGGTCCCCGGCGAGGGCCGCGGTGACCAGGCGGTGGCGTTCGGCGTAGACGCGGCTGGCCCGGCGGACGTGGCGGGACAGCTCGCCCGAGTCGATGAACCTCGCCAGCGCCGCCTGGGCCACGACGTCGCCGTGCCAGTCGGTGAGGCGGCGGGCGGTGCGCAGGGCGGGCAGGAGCGACGGCGGTGCGACGGCGTACCCGAGCCGCAGAACGGGCAGGAGCGTCTTCGAGAACGTGCCCACGTAGATCACGCGGCCGGACCGGTCGAGGCTCTGCAACGGGTCGAGCGGACGGTCGGAGAACCGGAACTCGCTGTCGTAGTCGTCCTCGATGACGGCCGCGTCGCGGCTCGCGACCCAGTCGAGCAGCGCGGCCCGCCGCGCCAGCGACATCGGCGTGCCGAGCGGGAACTGGTGCGACGGCGTCACGTAGACCAGCCGGGCCGCCGACGGCAGCCGGTCGACGACCAGCCCCTCGCCGTCGACCGGCACGCCCACCACCCGCGCACCCAGCGCCCGGAACAGGTCGCGGGCCGGCGGGTAGCCGGGCTCCTCCACGGCCACGGTGTCGCCGGGTGCGACGAGCACCCGCCCGATCAGGTCCAGGGCCTGCTGCGCCCCCTGAGTGACCACCACGTCGTCGGCCGCCGCGCGCACCGACCGGGACACACCGACGTACCGGGCGATCGCGGCGCGCAGCCCGGGTTCGCCGGCGGCGTCGGCGTAGGCGTCGCGGCCGAGGGTGGCCGAGCGCAGCTCGGCCGAGACCAGGCGGCGCCAGGTGGCCAGGGGGAAGAGCGTGGAGTCCGGCGTACCGACGGGGAAGCCGTACGGTCTCCGTTCCGGTTTTTCTTCGCGCCGTAGCGCGTCCCATACCGGTTGTGGACGCACGCCCGGAACCGGCCGGCGGACGGCGCTCGCGACGGGCGCCGCGCCGACGTACGTGCCGGCGCCGACGCGGGCGGTGAGGAAGCCCTCGGCGGTGAGGCGTTCGTAGGCGACGGCGACGGTGTTGCGCGCGACGCCGAGGCTCGCGGCGAGCTCGCGGGTGGGCGGCAGCCGGTCGCCGGGGCGCAGGCGCCCGTCGAGGACCGCGGCGCGCAGCTGCCGGTAGATGCGCGTTGCACGGTCGCCGAGGCCGTCAATGTTGATGTGGACGTCCACCCATTGGCCCAATCGTTGTGCCGCCCATTGGTACTTCCATGAGCCAATGTAGGCGGGTGGGATGGGTACATGCGACTCCTTCCGCCACCCGGACCGCCCCGCGTGCTCGCCCTCGCCCAGCTCGCGAACTCGATCGGGGACGGAGCGTTCTACGCGACGTCGGCGCTGTACTTCACCCGCGTCGTCGGGCTGTCGGCGGCGCAGGTGGGCATCGCGCTCACGGTGGCCTGGGCGCTCGGCATGCTCGCCGGGGTGCCGCTCGGCGTGGCGGCCGACCGGTGGGGCGCCCGGCGCACCGCCGTGGTGCTGGCCCTGTGGACCGCCGGCGCGCTGTCCGCGTTCCTGGCGGTGCGGTCGTACTGGCTGTTCGTGCTGGTCGCCTGCCTGTACGCGGCCGGGCAGGGCGGGCTGGGCGCGGCCCGGCAGGCGCTGCTGGCGGGGCTCGTGCCGGCGTCGGAGCGGGTGGCGGTGCGGGCGTACATGCAGTCGACCGTCAACCTCGGGCTCGCCGTCGGCGCGGGCGCGGGCGGGCTGGCCCTCACCGTCGACACGGCGCCGGCGTACCTGACGGTCCTGGCCCTGGACGCGCTGAGCTTCGTCGTGGCCGCGCTGGTGCTCTGGCGGCTGCCGTCGGTACGGGTGGCGACGGTGCGGGGGCCGCGATTGACGGTGTTGAGGGACCGGCCGTACGCGGTGTTGACTCTGCTCAATGCGGTCATGTACCTCAACATGCCGGTGCTGAGCCTCGGCCTGCCGCTGTGGATCGTCTCGCGCACGTCGGCACCGCCGGTGCTCGCCGCGCTCGTGCTGGTGCTGAACATGGTGACCGTCGTGCTGTTCCAGGTGCGGGTGGCCCGGATGGTCCACGATCTCCGGTCGGCGGCGCGGGTCGCGGGGCTGGCCGGATGGGTCCTGCTGGCCGCGTGCGTGGTGTACGGGGTCAGCGGCGGCGCGCTCGGTCCCTGGGCCGCGGCGGGTGTGCTCCTGGCGGCGGCGGCCGTGCAGGTGTTCGGCGAGATGATGCACGGCGCGGCGTCGTGGGAGGTCGGGTTCGCGCTCGCGCCGGCCGACCGGCAGGGGGAGTACCAGGGCTTCTACGGGATGGCGCCGCAGCTCGCCCGCATGCTCGGACCGGTCGTCGTCACGACGGTGCTGGTCGGCTGGGGGTTCGCCGGCTGGCTGGCGCTGGGCGGGCTGTTCCTGGCGGCGGGCCTGCTGGTACGCCCCGTGGTGCGATGGGCGTCAGGCGAGGTCCGACAGGGCCTCCGCTACGCGGGCGTACTCGGCGCGTAGGTGGTGGACGACCTCGCCGGCGGTGGCGAGGTCGCCGTCGCGGGCGGCCTTCTGCAGGTCCTGGGCCAGCGCGGCGAGATCCTCGGTGCCGAGGTGTCCGGCCATCCCGACGAGGTCGTGGGCGTGGCGGCACAGGGGTTCGGCGTCGCCCGTCCGTAGGGCGGCGGCCATCGCGTCGAGGCGCTCGGGGACACCTTCGCGGAACGCCGCGAGAACACGGCCGGCCAGGTCGGTGGCGGCGGGCGGCTGGTGGTTGCGCAGCAGGGCGAGCCGGCCGGCCACGGTGTCGCGGACATCCCGGCGCGGGTGGTCGACGGGTCGGGCCCGGACCCAGCGCTCGAGCACCGTCCGCATCGTCTCGCGGTCGATGGGCTTGGTGACGAAGTCGTCCATGCCGGCGGCCAGGCAGCGGTCGCGGTCCTCGCTGAGGGCGCCCGCGGTCATCGCGATGATCGGGACCCGGTGGCCGGTGCGCCGGATCTCCCGCGTGGCGGCGTAGCCGTCCATCTCGGGCATCTGGCAGTCCATGAGCACCGCCGCGTAGGTGCCGGAACCGGCCAGCCGCACCGCGTCGAGGCCGTTGCGGGCGACGTCGCAGCGGTAGCCCAGGGCGGCCAGCGTGCCGATGGCCACCAGCTGGTTGACCTCGTTGTCCTCGGCCACCAGCACGGTCGCGGCGGCCGGCGCCAGGGGCGCGGTGCCCCGGGTCGCCCCGGCGCGGCGACGGCCGTCCTGGACGAGGCTGTCGTACAGGTCCGACAGGCGCACCGGGCGGGCCAGCACGTCGACCGAGCCGGTGCGCTTGGCCACCAGGTCGGACAGGTACGCGCCGGAGGTCAGCACGATCACGCGCGGCGGGCCGGGGCCCCGCTCGGCGATCACCGCGTCGACGACGGACATGCCGTCGGCGCCGAACATCGACTGGTCGAGCACCGCGACGTCGTACGGCTCGCCGGCCGCGGCCGCCGCGCGCAGCGCGGCCAGCGCGGACGCGCTGTCGGCGCACGCCGTCGAGGTCATGCCCCACGCGCGGGCGTGCTCGTCGATGAGGCGCAGCGTCGCGGGGCTGCCGTCGGCGACGAGCATCCGCCGGCCGGCCAGGCCGCCCCCGATCGGGACACCGTCGGTGGAGGCGGGCGGGAACGGCACGGTGAAGGAGAACCGGCTGCCCTCGCCGGGCGCGCTGTCGATCTCCAGCCGGCCGCCCATCAGCTCCACGAGGCTGCGGCAGATCGTCAGGCCCAGGCCGGTGCCGCCGAACCGCCGGTCGGCCTGGTCGTCTCCCTGCGCGAACGGTTCGAGGAGCCGGTCGAGGTCGGCGGGCGCGATGCCGATCCCGGTGTCGGTGACCGCGAACGTCACGGCGCCGTCCGCGGCGGGCTCGGCCGTGACCAGTACCGTCCCGCGGCGGGTGAACTTCACCGCGTTGCCCACCAGGTTCAGCAGCGCCTGCCGCAGCCGTCCCGCGTCGCCGCGCACGAGCTGCGGCAGCGTCGGCGGGTAGTAGCCGCTCACCGTCAGGTCCTTGTCCCGCGCCAGCTCCGCGGCGACGCCGGTGACCTCCTCCACGAGCCGGCGCAGGTCGAGGTCGGCGTCGACCAGCTCCACCTTCCCCGACTCCATCTTCGAGAAGTCGAGGATGTCGTTGATGATCGTCAACAGTGCACGGCCCGACGAGCCGATCGTCTCCACGTAGCGCCGCTGGGTCAGGTCCAGCGGCGTGTCCAGCAGCAGGTCGGTCAGCCCGAGCACGCCGTTCATCGGGGTCCGGATCTCGTGGCTGACCATCGCCACGAACTGCGACTTCAGCTGGGCCGCCGCCACCGCCTCGTCGCGGGCGCGGGCGAGGTCGAGTTCGGCGCGCTGCCGGTCGGTCACGTCGCGCACCGACGCGGAGACCAGCTTGTCGGGACCGAGGTCCAGCGGCGCCAGGCTGACCTCGATGGGGAACTCCGACCCGTCGCGGCGCCGGCCGGAGATCGCCAGCCCGACGCCCATGCCGTGCACGGTCGGCCGGCCGAGGAACGCCTTGCGCTGGCCGACGTGCGTCGACCGGAACCGGTCGGGCACCAGCAGCTCGACCGGCCGGCCCACCAGGTCCTCGGCGGGGTAGCCGAACAGCCGCTCGGTCTGCGCGTTGACCTCCACGATCACGCCGTCGGCGTCGACGATGACCATCCCGTCGGGCGCGCCCTTCACCAGCTGCCGGAACCGCTCCTCGGCGCGGCGGTGGGCGGAGATGTCGGCCGCGACCGACACCTGCCCCACCACCGTGCCGTCGGCGTCGCGGATCGGCGACGCCATGAACGTGATCGAGATCGTCGTGCCGTCGCGCCGGGTCAGCTCGCCGTCGCCGAAGCGGATCGTCTGACCGGCGGCGACCGCGCCGAGCATGGCACCGATGTCGTCCGCCCACTCGGGCAGCAGGTCGGCCGCCGCCGCGCCGATCGCCTCCGACGCGGGGAAGCCGTACAGGTCCTCGGCCGCCCGGTTCCAGGTGACGATCGTGCCGTCGAGCCGTGTACTGGTGACCGCGTCGGTGATGCTGTCGACGATCGCGGCGAGCCAGGTCCGGCTGTCCGTCACGGGGACCCGGCGGGGGCGGCGACCGTCCCGATGGCCGCGAGCAGCTCGGTGTCCCGGAACGGCTTGGCGAGGATGTGCACGTCGGGACCGAGCCGGCCCGGCCCGTCGAGCATCGGGTCGGCGTAGCCCGACATGAACAGCACGCGGATCGCCGGGTAGCGGGCCGTGATCCGGTCGGCCACCTCGCTGCCCAGCATGCGGGGCATCACGACGTCGGTGAGCAGGCAGTCGATCTCGTCGTGGTGCCGGTCGGCGAGGTCGAGCGCGGCCGGTCCGTCGGGTGCCACCAGCACGCGGTAGCCGGCGCGGCGCAGGATCCGCGCGACGACCTCGCGCACCTGCTCCTCGTCGTCGACCACGAGGACGCAGCCGGGCCGTCCGTTGTCGGCCCGCGCCGGTGCGGGTGGCGGCGTCGGCGACGGCAGCGCCGCACGCAGGATCAGGTGGACGGCCGTGCCGGCGCCCGGTTCCGACTCGATCACCAGGTCTCCGCCGACCTGGACGGCGACCCCGTACGCGGCGGCGAGACCGAGCCCCTGGCCCTTGCCCCGGGGCTTGGTGGTGAAGAACGGCTCCACGGCGTGCACCCGCACGTCCTCGGGCATGCCGACGCCGGTGTCGCGCACGGTCAGCCGCACCCGGGCGTCGGCCGTGGTGGGGTCGGTCGGCACGTTCGCGGTCTCGATGGTCAGCCGGCCGCCCTCGGGCATGGCGTCGCGGGCGTTCGCGGTGAGCTCGCCGAACACCTGGAGCACCTGGTCGGCGTCCACCAGCGCCGCGCGCGCGTCGGACGCGAGCCGCACGTCGACGGTCACCCCGGCACCGACCTGTGCGCTGAGCGCCGCCGCGGCCGGGCCCACGACGGCGTTGAGATCGACGGCGCTGGGCTGCAGGGCCGTGCGGCTGCCGAACAGCTGGAGCTTGCGGGACAGGCCGCGGGCGCGGTCGGCCGCCGACAGCACCTGGCCGATGTCGGCGAGCGCCGCGCGCAGCGCCTCCTCGTCGTACGTGCCGGCCTCGAGCTGACCGGTGAGCGCCTCCTCGACGAACTGTCCGAACGACAGCATCGCGGCCAGGAGGTTGTTGAAGTCGTGGGCGACGCCGCCGGCGAGGCGGCGCAGGCTCTCCAGCCGCTGGCTCACCCGGGCGCGCGCGTCGGCGTCCTTGCGCTGGCGCTCGGCGATCGCCCGCTGCTCGGCCTCGAGCGTCGCGGTGACGTCGTCGACGATGCCGACCGCGCCGGCCGGCGCGCCGTGGTCGTCGCGGACCAGCCGCAGGCGGGTGTTCAGCCAGCGGACCCGGTCCCCCGGCCCGATCAGCCGGACCCGTTCGGCCGCCTCGCGGTGCAGGGGCCGGCCGTCGAGGATCGCGGCGAGCAGTTCGGTGCGCTGGTCGGGGTGGTAGCAGCGCAGCCAGCCGCGACCGGCCAGCTGTTCCGGCGTGGCGAACGCGATCGCGCGCAGCCGCTCGTTCGAGTAGGACAGGTTCGCGTCGGTGTCGACCAGCAGGACGCCGACCGGCGAGGCCTCGGCCATCAGCCGGAAGTGGCGCTGGCTGACGTTGAGCTCGTGGATCTTCTCCACCAGCTTGGTGTTGACGAGGCGGATGTGGGCCAGGTCGCCGGCCGTCTCCCGGCCCTCGCTGCGCTCGGCGCCCAGCACCTCCTCGACGGCCTCCAGCAGGTGCTGCGGCCCGTCGGCCTTCGACACGACCCGGCTGGCGCCGCTCTCCAGCATGATCGAGTGCAGCTCGTCGGCGCTGTAGTTGCCGCTGTAGAAGATCAGCGCGGTGGCGGCGGTGAGGGGGTCGCGGCGCAGCTCGGCGGCGAGCTCGTAGCCGTCCATCCCGGGCATCAGGACGTCGGTGACGATGACGTCGGGACGCTCGCACCGGGCCACGGTGAGGGCCTCGGCCGCGGCGCCCGCCTCCAGTACCCGGTGGCCGCGGTAGCCGAGCAGCGTCCCGACGATCTCCCGGTTGCTGGCTACGTCGTCGACCACCAGGACGGTCGCCATCACCACCTCCTCGGCTGGTCCCCCTGGTGGACATTCTTCGCTGTCTGAAGGTTGGCTCCGGGCAATTACCTCAAATTGCTCTGATGTTGCCGATGTTTCTCGTGGTGTGCCGGCTGGGAAGATCTCTGGTGCACGCTGTCGTATTCGGGCCTGGTGGTTCGACGTGTGGGTGAAGGCGTTTCGAACCACCGCAGACCGAGGGAGTGAGCGGACATGGTCGCCATCAAGCTCTACGACATCGAGACCGGGCACGTCGAGACGCTCGCGCGGGTCACCGCCGAGAGCGTCCAGCGCTGGCTCGACAACTTCCGCGCCGGAACGAACGACGTCGTCTACACCGAGCCCGTCGATGGGTGAGGTGCTGAGGGACGCCGACTTCAGCGGTGTCCGCATGCGGGGCGTGCTGCTCGTCGACGCCGACGTCGACGGCGTCATCAGCGGCCTCACGCTCAACGGGGTCGAGGTGGCGCCGCTCGTCGAGGCCGAGCTCGACCGGCGGCACCCCGAGCGTCTCGCGCTGCGTCCCACCACCGCCGACGGTGCCCGTGACGCGCTCGCCGTGGTGCTGTCACTGTGGGCGGGGACGCTCACAGGCGCCGCGCCGCTCGCCGACCGCTCCGTCGACGGCGGGTGGACGCTCACCGAGACCCTGTGCCACCTCGTCTTCGTCGTCGACGCCTGGTTCGGCCACGCCGTCCTCGGCGAGCCGGACCCGTTCCATCCGGCCGGCCTGCCGCCGTCGTTCGTGACCGGCTGGGCTCCGCCGGTCCCCCTGACCTTCGACGAGGCCGCGCGCCTGCACGCCGAACGCCTGGGCCGGGTGCGCGACCACCTGGCGACCGCGACCACCGCCGACCTGACCCGCCCCGGCGAGCCGAATCCGGCCCCCGGCTTCCCGCCACCCGCGGCGCGCACCCCGCTGGAGTGCCTGCGGGTGCTGTTCGGCGAGGAGTGGGCGCACCACCGGTACGCCGTGCGCGACCTGGCCGAACCGGGGCGCCCGTGACCCTCAGCCCGATCGTCGCCGCGCTCGGTCTCCAGCCGCATCCGGAGGGTGGGTGGTTCCGGGAGACCTACCGGTCGCCGCACTCGTTCACACCGGGCGGCTACCCGGACGCGCGCAGCGCGGCCACCGGCATCTACTTCCTGCTGCACCCGGGGGAGCGGTCGCGCTGGCACGTGGTGCGCTCCGACGAGCTGTGGCTGTGGCACTCGGGTGGTCCGCTCGAACTGGTACTGGGCGGGGCGGGGCCGGATCCGGGGACCCCGGAGCCCACCCTGCTGGGCGGGGACGTGGTGGCCGGCCAGCGCCCGCAGGTCCTGGTGCCGGGCGGGGTGTGGCAGAGCGCGGAACCGGTGGGCGGCGAGCCGGTGCTGGTGAGCTGCGTGGTAGCGCCCGGCTTCGACTACGCCGACTTCACCCTGCGCTGACTCGGCGCGCGCGCGTGGGGCGGGCTCTCGTTCGCAGCGGGTTCACAGGGTCCCCGGGGTTGGCTCCCAGGTGGGCGGGGAAGTGATGGAACTGGAATTGGAGGTTCCGATGTCTCTACCCCTGCAGAACACCCCTCCCGTGCAGAGCGCCGCCCGGCCGACCGTCACCGTCGCGGCCTATCCCGACTACGCCCAGGCGCAGCGGGCCGTCGACTACCTCAGCGACAACGGCTTCCCCGTCGAGCACACCGCCATCGTCGGCACCGAGCTGCGGCTGGTGGAGCAGGTCACCGGGCGGCTGACCACCGGGCGGGCGGCACTCGCCGGCGCCGGCAGCGGTGCCTGGTTCGGTCTGTTCATCGGTGTGCTGTTCGGCCTGTTCAGCAACTCGGCGTGGATCGCCGTGGTGCTGACGGCCGTCGTCGTGGGCGCGTTGTGGGGTGCGGCGTTCGGCGCCATCGCGCACGCGATGACCGGCGGACGGCGTGACTTCTCCTCGCGCAGCTACCTCGCGGCCGGCCAGTACGCGGTCGCCGTCGACGCCGAGCATGTCGAGGATGCCCGCAACCACCTCGGCCGTCTGGCGATGACGCTCTAACGGGCCGCCCGCGCCAGCACCTCGCGGTAGTAGGCGCGGGCGTCGTCGAGCACGGTCACCAGGTCGGCGTAGCGCTCGTCGCGGGTGTCCGGGTGGAAATGGCCGTGCTCGGCGGCGAAGGCCTGGAGCCGGTCGAGCAGCGCCAGGCACCAGGTGGCGTCGGCCCGGCGGGCGACCCGCTCGCCCGTCACGTCAACGTAGACGGGTGACGTGTGCGCGTACACCCCGGCGTCCAGCGTGTCGGGGTGTTCGCCGCCGCGCGCGATCGCGGCGATCCAGGTCGGGCCGTCGAGCGTCAGGTCCGCGCGGACCTCGCTCTCACCGCTCCGTTCGAGGTGGACCCCGTCAGCGCCGACGATCGCCAGGCGCTCGACTCCGGGACCGGTGACGGTGGCGGTGACCGTGAGGCGGCTCTGCCGGTCGGGCAGGTCGAGCACGGCTCCGGGGCCGTGGCCGTTCACGTCCAGGGTCAGCCAGGGGCCGTTGGTCACCATGGTGCGGCCGGCCCGGATCGCGTCCTGGAACGTGGGTACGGACAGGTCGCCGGCGAGCCGGGCGTAGACGCGCCCCCAGCCCGGCGGGTTCGACGCCAGCGGGGTGCGGGAGAACGACAGGAACACGTCGGTGCCGGCGGTGGCCGCCAGGCGCAGCCCGCACGAGAGCAGCCGGTGGTACAGGAACGCGGCCCCCTCGTGGTCGAACGGGGAGATGACGTCGACGGAGTCCACCAGGCCCAGCGCCGCGTCGGCGACCAGCTCCCGGGCCTCCACCGAGCGGGGGTTGGCGAAGAACCGGTCGGTGCTCCAGTCGTCGGGGAAGTCCGTCCCCGCCGGGTGGGCGTAGCCGACGGTGGCGCCCGCGTCGCGGAGGTCGCCGCAGGCGACCGAGTTCGGGGGCCAGTCGTCGGGGTGGTCGGAGCGTTCGTGGCCGGCCTGGTACCGCCGGGGTGGGCGTCGCGGGCCGAGGCCGTGCACGTGGCCGAGCAGGTCGTTGCGGTACTCGACCCCCATCCTCGCCCGGTGGTGGTGGTCCGACCAGGGCAGGTCGGTGCCGGCGGTGCGCTCGAAGAGGTCGCGGTCGTAGATCAGCGACGTCGTCCAGTTGCCCGCCACGAGGTTCATCAGGTGCAGGCCCTCGCCGTGCTGCATGCGGGCCGCGTCGGCGGGGTCGGTCACCCGGTCGCCGCTGTAGTTCAGGTGCACGTGCAGGTCGCCGCCGTACCAGCCGTCGGCGGCCGGGTCGAAGCGGCGCGGCGGGTCCGCGACGACGGTCGCGGTCGCGTCGGTGGTCGCGGTGACCGCGTGCGTCACCGTCCCGAACTCGAGACCGCGCCCGCAGGTGACCGTGAGGACGCCGGCCGGCACCGGCACGGTGACGTCGTGGCCGTGGAAGAAGGGGCGGCCGTGGTAGTCCCACTTGTGCGGGACCCCTGGCGGGAACCACCCGGTGCCCCCGGCGTCGACGACCGACCAGCGGGCACACCGCTCGGTGGTGAGCCGCACCTCGGCCCTGGGCCGCGGCTCGGTGACCGTGAACGTCCGCCCGTCGACGGTCAGCGTGGGGCCGGCGGTGGCCACCGGGAGGCGGTCGAACATTCCGCTGTGGACCGCGGTCGGCCTGCCGTCAATGTCGACTACCGCATCAACCTGTGCATCCACGACGACGTGCAGGGTGGCGGTGTCACCCTCCAGCACGGGGACCGGCCCGCCGCACGAGACCGTCACGCCCTCACGTGCGTCAACATTGATGACCACGACGCCGGGCGGAAGTGGCGCGACGAGCGTGCCGCGGACGGCCTCGGCCCAGTCGCCGGACCAGGCGGCGATGGCGGCGCCGATGAGGGGGAAGCCGGCCCAGCGCGAGAACGGGACGCGGTCGTCGCCCCAGTCGGGCCCGTGGTCGGCGAGGCGGCGGCGGTATCCCGCGAGCGCCTCGACGGCTTCGGCGGGGAGGTCCAGTACGTCGTCGTCCTGGCAGCACATCCGCCCACTCTGGCACGGGCGCGTGCATTCGGCCCGGTGGTACCGCGGGTCCCTGCCCGGCCGGGTGGGGCGGACCTCAGCCCGGGCTGCCACCGCGCTCTCAGCCCGGGCCGGTACGGCGCCGCTCAGCCCGGGCCGGTACGGCGCCGCTCAGCCCGGCTGGTACGGCGGGGCGACCCCCCAGCCCCAGCGCGGGACGGGCGCCTCCTGCACGGGTGTGGCCTCCGCCTGCGAGTTCGACAACGCGATCCGCGTGCCCCACTCGACGTAGCCGACGAACGCGGCCCGGAACTCGGGGTCGTCGGGCAGGTTGACGGCGTCGGCGGCGTCCATCATCAGGTTGACCCAGCGGCGACGCTGCTCCTCGGTGATCGCGAGCCCGAGGTGGTGGCGCATCATCGTCGGGTAGCCGCCGCGGACCTCGGTGTACTCCGGCGGGCCGCCGAACACCTCGGCGAGCCAGAGGGCCACGTAGTGGGCGTGCTGGGGGTCCATGTGGCGGAACAGGTCGGCGAGCAGGTCGTCCTTGACCGCCCGCTCGTAGAAGGCGGTGCACAGCGCGTCGAAGGCGTCGGTGCCGCCCGCCCACTCGTACAACGTCGGTGTCGTCACGGGTCCAGCGCAGCACTCCCGGCCCACAAGATCAAGTACTGACCATCCGGTAGGTACCGTGGGGCGGGTGACCAAGCGTTACCACTGCCCGGTCGAGCTCGCCGTCGACGTCGTGGGCGGCACCTGGCGTCCGGTGATCCTCAGCCACCTGAAGGAGGGGGTGCACCGGTACGGTGAGCTGCGCCGTCGCATGCCGGGGATCACGGAGAAGATGCTGGCGCAGCGCCTGCGGGAGCTGACCTCGGCCGGGCTGGTCGAACGGGTGGAGCGGTCGGCGAAACCCGCACACGTCGAGTACCACCTGACCGACGAGGGTCGGAGCCTGGCACCCGTCCTGCAGGCCCTGTACGACTGGGGCGTCTCCCGCGCGGAACGCACGGGCACCCCGATCGACGCGCCGTAGCGATCCGGGCGCCGCGCGGGTCCGGCGGCGGGCACAGGCCCGACCCGGAGGGGTCTGAGGAGCTTTCGGGATCGGGGTTCCGCCGGCCGCCCAGCCTCTAGCGGCGCCAGAAGTCGTAGCGGTCGCGGCCGGGACGGAAGCCGGCCGCCTCGGCCAGGTCGACCGCCACGTCGAAGCGGGCGCCCACCCGGTAGGCCTGGTGGGCGTCGCTGCCGAAGGAGACGGCGCCGCCGCCCTCCTCGTGCCACCAGCGCAGCAGGTCCGACGACACCAGCGGGCTGCGCGTGTTGACCTCGAGCACCCGGCCTGAGGACGCCAGCGCCCGGAACACCGTGCGGTAGGCGTCCTCGAAGTCCTTCTCCCGGTACGGCCGCGACGTGTACGACGACCACGACCGGCGCGGAAGGTCGGCGTGCGCCAGCACCTCGAACGCGGCACTGCCCTCGACGAGCCGCAATAGCTCCTCGAAGTACATGTTGACGACCTCGTCGGGCTCGTACCGCATGTACAGGGTGTGCAGCCACGACAGCTCCCCACCGTCGGGCACCGCGTGCAGCGAGCCGAGCACCCGCTCGAACGGCCCCTGGCCGAGCACGTCGGCGAGGCTGCCGGCGAACAGGTGCGCCTCGCCGGCCTCGATGCCGGTGAGGATGCGCAGGTCGGGGTACTTCGACCGGCAGCGGTCGATCTCGGCGAGGTAGCCCTCGACGTCGAGGGGGTCGATGTGACCGCGCCGCGGCAGCGCCAGGTCCTGCTCGGGATCGTCGGCCGACCACACCGTGAAGTCGACGTGCTCGGTGAACGCCACCGCGGGAACGCCCGCGTCGACGGCCCACCGGCAGCAGTCCTCCATCGACGTGCCGTAACCGGTGTCGTACGAGAACTCGGAGTGCACGTGGTTGTCGCTGGGCCGCATCACCGGGGATCGTCGCAGACCGGGGACCGCCGGACCTAGGATCCGCATCACTGAAGATCGCGCCGGCCCCTCGTAGGCTGGCCCGGTGACGACGGTGATCATCGCGCGGCTCGCCGCGATCTTCGCCGTCATCGCGATCGGCTACGGGTTCGGCCGCACGCGGCTGCTCCGGGGCGAGCAGCCGCTGGAGGCGCTCACCGCTGTCGCGTTCTACATCCTGACACCGGCGCTGCTGTTCCGGCTGACCGCCACCATCGACCTCGGCGACCTGCCGTGGGTGGTCATCCTCGTCTACTTCGGGCCGACGGTCGGCCTGCTGTTCGTGGTGTACCTGTGGCAGCGGTACCGGCGCACGCCGGAGGATCCCGTCGCCGGTCCCGGCATCCGCGCGATCTCGGTGACGTTCAGCAACAGCGTCCAGCTCGGGATCCCGGTCGTCGTCGGCATCTTCGGCGACGAGGGCCTCGCCGTACACGTGGCGATCGTCAGCGTGCACGCGTTGACGCTGTTGACGATCCTGACCGTTCTCGTCGAGCTCGACCTGGCCCGGGCCGACACCACCCGCGGCGGCTCGGTGCTGTCGACGGCGTTCACGACCGCGAAGCGCACCGTGCTGCACCCCGTGGTGCTGCCGGTGATCGTCGGGCTGGTGTGGAACGTCACGAACCTACGGATACCGGACCCCGTCGACGACGTGCTGCAGACGCTCGGCCAGGGCGTCGTGCCGGTCTGCCTGGTGCTGATCGGGTTGTCGCTGGCGCACTACGGCGTCACGGGCGTCGGGTGGCCGGCGCTGTGGCTCGGCGCGGCGAAGCTGGTTCTGATGCCCGCGCTGGTGCTGGGCGTGGCGTACGCGGCCGGCGTGCGTGGCATCGCGCTCGAGGTCACGGTGCTGTTCGCGGCGCTGCCGATCGGCTCGAACGCGCTGCTGTTCGCCCAGCGGTACAAGGCCCTGGAAGCCGAGACCACGGCCGCGATCGTCGCGTCGACGCTCGCGTTCGTGGTGACGGGCCCGGCCTGGATCCTCGCGACTCACGCGCTGTCGTAGGAACGGCGGAGGAACGCGGCCATGGCGCTGATGTCGCGGTCGGCGAAGCCCGCCGCCAGCGCCTCCCCGACCAGCCGGCGGTTCGTGTCGGCCTGGTCCATGCGGGCGCCGTGCGCCGCGGCCAGCTCGGCCAGCAGCGCGAGGTCCTTCGCCACCAGGTCGAGCCGGAACGCCACGGGCGTGCCGTCGGGGTCCTCGAACGCCGCCTGCTTGTACCGCACGAACGGTGCCGCGACGGCGCTGGACGTGAACACCCCGTACGCGGCGTGCCGGTCGACGCCCGCCTTCTCGGCCAGCACCAGCGCTTCCGACACGGCCTGGTTGAGCGCATGGACGACACCGTTGACGACGAGCTTCATCGTGGCGCCGGCACCGAGCGGCCCGAGGTGCAGCACCGTCGACGCGAACGTGTCGAGCGCCGGCCGCGCCGTGTCGAGCGCCGCCGCGTCGCCGCCGACGAGCACCGTCAGCTCGCCGCGCTCGACCACCGGCACGCTTCCCGACACCGGTCCGTCGAGCAGCGCGGCACCGGCGTCGCGCACGGGTGCGGCGAGGGCACGCACGGTCTGCGGGCTCACCGTGCTCGTCTCCACGACGACGGTGCCGGGGCGCAGCCCGCTCACGAGGTCCCCGTACACGGCGACCACCGCGGCGTCGTCCGCCAACGAGACCAGCACGACCCCGGCGGACGCCGCGGCCTCCCGCGCGGAGGTCGCGACCTCCGCGCCGGTGCGGGCCGCGACGGCGGCGGCACGGTCGGGGGAGCGGTTGAAGACCACGACGGGACGCCCGTGAGCGCGCAACCGCGCGACCATCGCCGCGCCCATGTTCCCGGTACCGACGACCGCGACCGTGTCTGTCATGGCCGCACGCTACAACCTGCGCAGCTTCGCCCGGATCTGGGCCGCGTCGGCGTGGTGGAGCTCCTCCATCGTCGACAGGGCCCGCTCCCACACCTCCCGGGCCCGGTCGACCTCGCCGGTCGCCAGGTAGGTGTCGCCGAGGTGGTCGAGGGTCTCCGCCTGGCCGTACAGGTCGCCGAGCTCGAGGAACAGCTCGTAGGCGTACTCGTACGAGGCGACGGCCTCGGCGTGGTCGCCCCGGCAGTGGTGGGCGTAACCGATGCTGTCCCACGTGTTGGCCTGCGCGGCGCTGTTGTCCACCTTCTCGAACAGCGACAGCGCCTCGCGGCACGCGGGCAGCGCCTCCTCGTAGGCGCCGAGCATGCAGTGGAACCAGCCGATGTCGTTGAGCGTGCTCGCCTGGCCCGACGTGTTGCCCGTCGACCGGAACAGGGGCAGCGCCTTCTGCGCGTAGGCCAGCCCCTCGTCGTTGCGCAGCTGCCGGCCGGCGACCCAGGACAGGTTCTGGTACGACAGCGCCTGGCCCACCGGGTCGTCGAGCGTGCGGTAGATCTCCAGCGCGTGCCGGCAGTGCACGTCGGCCTCGTCGTAGCGGGCCAGCCGGCTGAAGATCAGCGCCAGCCCGCGGTGGACCACCGCCCGGGCGCGCGGGTCGCCGGCGCGCCGCGTGGCGTCGAGCGCGATCCGCATGATCGTGATCTGGTCGACCCAGTGCCCCTGCCGGTCGTTGAACGTCGACAGCGCCCACGGCAGCTGCCAGGCGTGCGCGTCGAGGCCGGCCTCGTCGGCCTGCCGCACGGCGGCGAGCAGCGACGGGTGCTCCAGCGCGAACCAGGCCATCGCCTCGTCGGCAGTCTCGACGGTGTCGTGGCGGGCACCCTCGCTCATCGGGACGAGCGGGATCGGTTCGCGGTTGGGGTCCAGCCGGCGGTTGGCGTCGACGGCCGAGTGCAGGTAATGGTCCAGCAGCCGGCGGACGGCCGCCGAACGGTCCGGCGCGGAGTCGTGTGACCGGGACAGCTCCGAGGCGTACGCGCGCAGCAGGTCGTGGAACGTGAACCGGCCGGGCAGGTGCTCGCTGACCATCTGCGCCCGGCACAGCTCGGTGAGCAGGTCCTCGGTCTCGCGCAGGCCGAGCCCGGCGAGCGAGGCGGCGGCACCGGCGGTGACGTCGGGGCCCGAGTGCAGCCCGAGCAGCCGGAACAGCCGCATCGCGGCCGGGCGGAGGGTCCGGTACGACCACGAGAACACCGTGCGGACGTCGGTGGCCAGGTCGCCGTCGGCGAACGCGTCGAGGTCGGTACGGGCGTCACGCAGCTCACCGGCGACCGCCGAGAGCGGGAACCCCGGGTTGGTCACCGCGCGCGCCGCGACGACGGCGAGCGCCAGCGGCAGCCGCGCGCACCCGCGGATGATCGCGTCGACGGCCGCCGGGTCGGCCGACACCCGGGCCGGGCCGATCCGCCGCGTGAGCAGCTGGCGCGCCTCGTCGTCGGCCAGCTGCCCCACGGCGACCGGGTGCGCACCCTCGGCCGCGACCAGCCCGCGCAGCTGGTCGCGGCTGGTGATCAGCACGAAGCAGCCGGGCGTGCCGGGCAGCAGCGGGCGCACCTGGCCGGCGTCGCGGGCGTTGTCGAGCACCACCAGCACCCGGCGGCCGGTGAGCATGCTGCGGTAGAGGCCGGTCTGGCCGGTGAGCCCCGCCGGGATGCGGTCGGGCGGCGCGTCGAGCGCGTCGAGGAACCCGCGCATCGCCTCGGCCGGCGTCACCGCGGCGCCGGTCGGGTCGAACCCGCGCAGGTTGACGTACAGCTGACCGTCGGGGAACCGGTCGCGCATCCGGTGCGCCCAGTGGACCGCGAGCGAGGTCTTGCCCGCCCCGGCCGACCCGGCGAGCACCGCGATGACCATTGCCGTGCGCTGCTCCTCTGCGGTGGCCAGGATCGCGTCGAGGTGGGCGAGCTCGTCGGCGCGGCCGGTGAAGCCGAACACGTCCAGGGGCAGCTGCGCCGGTACGGCGGAGTCGACCGCCGCGGGCGGCGCCGTGCCCGGTCGGGCCGACGGCACCGCCGGTGCCACCGGCGCGGACTCCGCCGGCTCGAGGTCGCCGCGGAGCAGGCCCTGGTGCAGGTCCCGCAGCTCGGGGCCCGGGTCGGCGCCGAGCTGCTCGACGAGCTGCCGCCGGGCCCGCTCGTACGCGTCGAGCGCCTCGGCGCCCCGCCCGGCCGCGACCAGCGCCCGCATCCTCACCGCCACCAGCGGCTCGACCAGCGGATGCTCGGTGACCAGCTCCCCGACCGTCGCCAGCACGTGGTCGGCGCGGCCGAGCCGCAGCTCCACCTGCGCCCACGCCACGACGGCGTCGACCCGCCGCCGCTCCCAGCCCTCCCGGACCCGGTCGGCCCACTCGCCGGGCACGTCGGCCAGCGGCGAGCCGCGCCACAGGTCGAGCGCCTCGCGCAGCGTGGCCGCCCGGGCCTCGTCGGTGAGCCCCGCGTCGCGGGCGGCGAGCAGCAACCGCCGGAACCGTGCCGCGTCGACGGTGTCGGGGTCGGTGTCGAGGACGTAGCCACCCGACCGGAGCAGCAGCCGGGTGCCGGACGCCTCGTCGAGCATGCGACGGATGCGACCGACGTACACGTGCAGGGTGTGCCGCGTCCGCGCCGAGGCCGCCGGTCCCCACACCCGGTCGACGACGGTCTCCATCGCGACCGGGCGCCCGGCGTCGACCGCCAGCGCCGCCAGGATCCCGCGCTGGCGCGGCGGACCCGCGTCGATCCGCCTCGTGCCGGCCCACACCTCCACCGGACCGAGAACCCTGAACTCCATTGCGGACAAACAAACCCCAAGCTCGCCAGGCAGCCGCAAAATCCCAGAAGAAGCCCACACTAGCAACGGGCGCCACAGGCGCCGACCGCGCAGCGTGATCGTTCACACGGGACTCACGGCCCGCTCACGCCACCCCGGCGGGCCGGAACTGCACGCTGACCCGCGGACCGACCGGCCGGGCGGTCTTCGGAACCGCGTGCTCCCAGGTGCGCTGGCACGACCCGCCCATCACGACGAGGTCGCCGTGACCCAGCGGGAACCGGATGCTGTTCCCGCCGCCGCGGGGCCGCAGCAGCAGCGGGCGGGGCGCACCGAACGACACGATCGCGACCATGGTGTCGGAGTGGGAGGAGCGGCCCTTGGTGTCACCGTGCCAGGCGACGCTGTCGCGCCCGTCGCGGTACAGGCACATGCCCGCGGTGACGAACGGCTCGCCCAACTCGGCGGCGTAGTGGGCGGTGAGGCGCTCGCGGGCCTCGGTGAGGACGTCGTGCGGCAGCCGCTCGTCGCCGCCGTACCAGCGCAGCAGCCGGGGGACGGCCACCTCGTCGTCGTACATGACCCGGCGCTCGGCCCGCCAGTCGATGCCCAGCAGCACGTCGAGCACCGCCTCGGATCCCCGCACCCACCCCGGCAGGTGGTCGACCCAGGCGCCGCGGGTCAGCCGGTGCCGCTCCGGCGCCAGCGGCCCGAGGGTCGCCGACTCGACCAGGTCGAACATCGAGGGCTGACGGGCAGGGGTCATGCCCGCCAGCCTACTCGAACATCTGTGCTACACGCGCAGCGTGCAGCCCGCCGGGTCGACCAGGTCGGCACCGTGGTCGTCGAACCAGCGGCCACCGGAGCCCAGGTACCGGAACCGGTGCTCGCCGGGCGGCAGGGTCACCGACACGCTCCGGGTGCCGTCACGCCGCGGCTGCAGTTGGTGCCGGCCGGGCGTCCAGTCGTTGAACGTGCCGACGACGCTGACGACACCGGGGCCGTCGTCGGCGGGCAGGCTGAACGTCACCCTGGTCTTCGAGCCGAACAGTCGGGAACGACGGATCATCGCGCCTCCTCAAGCGGGGTCCACCGGGGACAATGGTGGTCGCCTCAGGTTTCACGTCCGGTCGCGACACGCCGTGCGGCCGGCCTGAACAGACCCCGTTAGGGTGAGTTCACCCCGTGATCCAGGAGGCGATCGATGCGCGCAGCGGTCTTCCGTTCCACCGGGCCCTCGGCCGAGGTGCTGCGGATCGAGGACGTTCCCACGCCGGAGCCGGGTCCGGGCCAGGTCCGGGTGCGGATGGCGGTGTCGGGCGTGAACCCCACCGACTGGAAGAGCAGGTCGGGAGCGACCCCGTTGCCGCGGGGTGACTTCCAGGTGCCCAACCAGGACGGGGCGGGCGTCGTCGACCGGGTCGGCGCGGGCGTCGACGGGTCGCGCGTCGGCGAGCGGGTGTGGCTGTACCTGGCGGCGTGGCGCAACCCGTACGGCACCGCGGCCGAGTACAGCGTGGTGCCGGCCGAGCGGGCGGTGCCGCTGCCCGACGGGGTCTCCTTCGACCTGGGCGCGAGCCTCGGTGTCCCGGCGATGACCGCCCACCGGTGTCTCTTCGCCGGAGGCGAAACAGCCGGCTCGAGCGCAGATGGGGACCTGCCATCCACGGTGCTGGTGCACGGCGGGGCCGGTGCCGTGGGGCACTACGCGATCGAGCTGGCGCGGGCCGCCGGCGCGACGGTGATCAGCACCGTGAGCGGCCCGGAGAAGGGCGAGCTGGCGACGGCGGCCGGCGCGCACCACGTCGTCAACTACCGGGGTGACGACCCGGCCGGGCGGATCCGGGAGCTCGCGCCCGACGGCGTCGGCCGGATCATCGAGGTGAACCTCGCCGCGAACCTGGCTCTCGACCTGGCCGTCGCGGCGCCGAACGCGACGATCGTCACGTACGCCGCCGACGCCCGGAAGCCGGAGCTGACCGTCCGCGAGCTCATGTTCCGGAACCTGGTGCTGCGGTTCATGATGTTGTACACGGTGCCGGAGGAGGCGCTGCGGCGCGCGGCCTCCGACGTCACGGCGGCGCTCAGAGCCGGTCGGCTGACACCGTTGCCCGTTCACCGGTACACACTCGACGAGACGGCCGCGGCGCACGATGCCGTGGAGGCCGGCGCCGTGGGCAAGGTACTCATCGACGTCTGAGAGAACCCCTCACGTAGAACCGCCGCGGTCCGATCTCCGTGGTGCGCAGCAGCGCACCCGAGCCCGGACCCCACCGTCCGGGCCGGGCCTCCCCCGGACCGGAGACCGTCGATGGCGAGCACTGGAACCACCGCCGGCCGCGCGCCGCACTGGTACGTCGCGGTACGCGGACTCGTGCACGACGTCGCCCCGACGCCCGGGTACCGCCGGCTCTGGCTGGCGGCCATCGTCGCCACCTTCGTGCTGGCGGTCTGGTTCACGTTCGGTCTGGGCGGCCCGCTGGTCACCCAGACCGTGTCGAACGTCGCCCTGATCCTCGCCGCCGTCACCGCGGCCACCGCGTGCCTGACCGTCGGCCTGAACAAGCGGACCGGCCGCGACCGGCTCGCGCTCGTGCTGATCGGCGCCGGTCCGCTCTCCTGGGCCCTCGGCCAGGGCGCCTACGTCTACTACGAGTCGGTGCTGGGCGAGGATGTGCCGCTGCCGTCGCTGGCCGACCTCGGCTATCTCGGCATGATCCCGCTGCTCGGCGCCGGGCTGCTCATGGTGCCGACCGGCGCGCAGAACATGGCGAACAAGGTGCGCACGGTGCTCGACGGGCTCGTGGTCGCCGCCGCGCTGCTGCTGGTGAGCTGGGCGCTGCTGGTGCAGCCGATGCTGTCCGCCGGTCCCGAGACCGAGGGAACGCTCGCGATCAGCCTCGCCTACCCGCTCGGCGACCTGGTGATCGTGACGATCGTGTTCTACATGGTCGCCCGGATGCGCCAGGCCGGTGCCGTCCCGATGCCGCTGACGCTCATCGGCGCCGGCGTCGTGACGTTCGCCGTCGCCGACAGCGGCTACGCCTACCTGACCATGACCGGTCAGTACCAGTCGGGCGCGATCACCGACCTCGGCTGGTTCGCCGGCTTCACGCTGATCGTGCTCGCGGCACTGTGCCCGGTGGAGAGCCGCATCAGTGCCCACCGCAAGCCCACCGACGGGCGCCCGATCGCGCAGATGATGCCGTACGTCGTCGTGATCTTCTCGGTGTTCGCCACCACCGTCGAGGTGCTGCGCACCGGGCACGTCGACGCGTTCGCGTCGGTCACCCGGTCCCTCATGATCGTGATGATCGTGGGACGGCAGGTGCTCAGTCTCCTCGACAACCGCGCGCTCACCCGCGGCCTGGAGGCCCGGGTGACCGCCCGCACCGCGCAGCTGCGGGCGAGCGAGCGGCGCTTCCACGCGCTGGTGCAGCACAGCTCCGACGTGGTCACCGTGGTCGACGCCGAGCTGACCGTGCTGTACCAGAGCGAGTCGGTGACCCGCGTCTTCGGCCACCAGGCGTCGACGTTGACCGGTCAGCCGCTCACCATGCTGCTCGACGACGACGCGACCCAGCGCCTGCGGCTCGCCGCGGAGAAGCTCACCGGCCGCCCGTACGCGAACACGATGATCGAGGTGCCGCTGCCGCACGCCGACGGGCGGATCCGCCAGGCCGAGATGACCGTGACCAACCTGCTCGACGACCCCAGCGTGCACGGCCTGGTACTCAACACCCGCGACGTCAGCGAGCGCAAGGAGCTGGAGGACCAGCTCATCCACGAGGCGTTCCACGACGCCCTCACCAAGCTCGCCAACCGCGCCCTGTTCAAGGACCGGGTCACGCAGGCGCTCGTCCGCCGGCCGAAGGGCTCGACGGTCGCCGTGCTGTTCCTCGACCTCGACGGCTTCAAGGAGGTCAACGACAGCCTCGGCCACGCGGCCGGCGACGACCTGCTCATCAAGGTCGCCGAGCGGCTCAGCGCCGCCGTGCGGCCCGAGGACACCGTGGCCCGCTTCGGCGGCGACGAGTTCGCGGTGCTCATCGAGTCGGTGCCCGACCAGGCGGCCGCCGAGGAGTTCGCCCAGCGGGTCATCGACGGCATGGAGGACCCGGTGACGATCGAGAACCGGGAGATCCACATCCGGGGCAGCATCGGCATCGCCGTCGCCGGCGCCGACGCGTCGGACACCGACCAGATCATGCGCAACGCCGACCTCGCCATGTACCACGCGAAGGCGGCCGGCGCCGGCGGCTACGCCAGCTACGACCCGCAGATGCACTCGGGCCTGATCGCCCGCCTGCAACTGGAGGCCGACCTGCGGCGGGCCCTGGAGAACGACGAGTTCGAGCTGCACTACCAGCCGACGATCCGGCTCGACAACGGCGCCGTCGTCGGGTTCGAGGCGCTGCTGCGCTGGCGCCACCCCACCCGCGGCCTCGTGCCGCCGGCCGAGTTCGTCTCGCTGGCCGAGGCGACCGGGATGATCCTGCCGATCGGGCAGTGGGTGCTCACCGAGGCCTGCCGGCAGGCCGCCGAGTGGATCGGGGCCAGCCCCGACCGGCCGATGACCATGGCCGTCAACGTCTCCGGCCGCCAGTTCGGCCAGGACGACTTCGCCGACATCGTCGAGCGGGTGCTCGCCGAGAGCGGCCTGGCGCCGGAACGGCTGTGCCTGGAGATGACCGAGAGCGTCGTCATGAACGACACCGAGGAGAACCTGGCGCTGTTGACGCGGCTCAAGGCGATCGGCGTCAAGCTGGCGATCGACGACTTCGGCACCGGGTACTCGTCGCTGTCGTACCTGCGCCGGTTCCCGGTGGACACGCTGAAGATCGACCGCTCGTTCGTCGAGCGGCTCGGGCAGCAGTCCGACGACGCGACGCTGGCGCGCACGATCGTCCAGCTCGGGCAGAGCCTCGGCATGTCGACGGTGGCCGAGGGCATCGAGCACTCGGAGCAGTTCCTGGCGCTGCGGCGCATGGGCTGCGAACGGGCGCAGGGCTACTACTTCTCCCGGCCGCTGCCGGCCATCCAGGCCGGTGCCGTGCTCACCGGCGGCC
Source organism: Virgisporangium ochraceum (assembly GCF_016863655.1). GTDB lineage: Bacteria > Actinomycetota > Actinomycetes > Mycobacteriales > Micromonosporaceae > Virgisporangium > Virgisporangium ochraceum. The sequence goes on along the minus strand of NZ_BOPH01000027.1, from coordinate 13,914 downwards.
GGGCCGCGCTCATGGCCGGCAACAAACCCGCGTCGATGCTCGCCCCCGCGCCGGTCGCCGCCGCCTGACCGAAAGCGCCCCCGCGCCGGTCGCCGCCGCGTGACCGAAAGCGCCCCCGCGCCGCCTGACCGGTCGCGCTCACGCCCGTCCCCCCGGATTTCGACCCCCCTGGAGATCCCCCCGCCATGACCGCCGCCGTCACGCACTCCGGCATTCCCGCGCACTGGCCGGCCGCACTCGCCCCCGAGGCGCTCGCGACCGTGTCGACGCCGACGCCGTACCTGATCAGCGACCTCTCCACGGTCGCCGACCGGTACCACCGGTTCGGTGCGGCGCTGCCCGGCGTGCGCCCGTACTACGCGATGAAGTGCAACTCGTCGCCGGAGATCCTGCGGACGCTGGCCGACCTCGGCGCGGGCTTCGAGGTGGCGTCGCTGGGGGAGCTGAAGATGCTCCAGTACCTCGGCGTCGACCCGGCCGACGTGCTCTACAGCAACCCGATCAAGCCGCCGGCGCACGTCGCCGCGGCGCACGCCGCCGGCCTGTGGCGGTTCAGCTTCGACTCGCCCGGCGAGCTGAACAAGCTGGCCGAGCACGCGCCGGGGAGCGCGGTCTACCTGCGGCTGCGGGTCGACGACACCGACGCGGTCTTCCCGCTCTCGCGCAAGTTCGGCGCCGACGAGGCGGAGGCGGCCGACCTGCTGCGGCTGGCGCGCAAGCTCGGCCTGCGTCCGTACGGCGTGACGTTCCACGTGGGCTCGCAGAGCTCGAGCCCGCCGGCGTGGCGGCGCGCGGTCGCGGCGGCCGGCCGCGTCATGGCCGAGGCGGCGGGCGACGGCATCACGTTGACAATGCTCAACATTGGCGGCGGATTCCCGGCCCGCTACGTCGACCACGTGCCGGCCATCGGGGAGATCGGCGCGGCGCTGGCTCTCGACGAACTCCTCCCGTACCGGCCCGCGCTGCTCGCCGCCGAGCCCGGCCGGCACCTGGTGGCCGAGAGCGGCGTGCTCGTCGCGACCGTGCTCGGGCGCGAGACCCGCGGCGGCGAGAACTGGCTCTACCTCGACGTCGGCGCGTTCAACGGCCTGATGGAGACGCTGCAGACCGGCAACCGCTGGGAGTACCCGCTGTGGACGTCGCGGGCCGACCACGCGCACGCGGCGAGCGGGAAGTTCACGGTCACCGGTCCGTCGTGCGACAGCTCCGACACCATGTTCTACGGCGCCGCGCTGCCGGCGACGATCGCGCCCGGCGACCGCGTGTACATCGGCTCGGCCGGCGCGTACACGTTGAGCTACGCGTCCGGGTTCAACGGCTTCCCGCCGCCGACGCCGGTGTTCGTCGGCTCCGGGGCCCGCACGGGCGAAGGCGAGCGCATCGTCGATGCCGGTCCTTCCTAGGCACGCCGGCCGCACCGACGGGCCCGCGGGCCGGCGCGCGGGCCGGCACGCGGCGTCGGCCCCCGGCGGGCGGCACCGCGCCGGCCGGCTGCGCGAGCTCCTGGTGGCCGGCCTCGTCGACTCGTTCGGCCTGTCGCTGGGCTGGACGCTGTTCACGCTGCTCGCGGTCCACTTCGGCGGCCTCGCCGACGCCGCGCTGTACAACGCGGCAATGTTGATCGGCCTGGTGCTCTCGGCCCCGCTGACCACCTGGGTGGCGAACCGCTGGCCGGGCCGCCTGCTGGTGCGCGGCGCGGCCGTGCTGGAGGCGCTGCTGCGCGTCGGGACGATGGTGGGCCTGCTCCTCGGCTGGGCGGCCCCGCTGATCGCACTCGGCGTGCTGGTGATGTACCTGGTGGCCTGGGTCGGCTACGCCGGCATGCGGGCCGAGGTCGCCGCCGTCGACGGCCGCGACCGGGCGATGACCGGGTACGCGTTGTCGATCGCGGCCGTCGAGGCCGGCGGCGCGGGCGTCGCGGCGCTCCTGCCGTTCGGACCGTCGGGCCTGCCCTCGGGCCCGCTGCTGACCGCGGTGGTGGTCGCGTACGCGGCGTGCCTGCTGCCCACGTTCGTCAGTGCCACCCGCGCCCGGGTGCCCAGCGCCCGCACCGTCGCGGACGCGCCCCGGCTCGGCCGGCTGCCGTGGCGGCTGCTGGGCTTCGGCGGCCTGGTGATGGTTCTCGGGTCCGGTCCGACGCTGCTGTCGGTGGCCCTGGCGACCGAGCTGCACGGCCGTACCGCGGTGGCGGGCGCCGCGCTGGCGTTCAGCGTGGGCGCGCTGGCGTCGCCGGTCGCGGTCGACCTGGTGACGCGGCTGCGCCTGCCGCCCGCGGTCGCGTGGCCCCTGTGGGCGGCGGGCATGGTGGTCGGTTGGGTGCTGGCGCCGGCGCACGTGGCCGGCCTGCTGGTGGCCCAGTTCCTGTCGGGCCTCAGCCTCACCGCGTTCGAGGGCGTGATGGACGCCCGCGTGGCCGGACGCGCCGAGCCCGGCACGGTGACGACGGCGCTGGCGTGGAGCGCGGCGGCCCGGGCGCTGGGCAGCGCGCTGGCGGTGAAGGCCGTGCCGATGGTCGTCGCCGCGGCGGCGGTGACGTCGGTCGCCGGCCTGACGGCGGGGGTGCTGGTGCTCGCGGCGCTGGCGGCGGCCGGTCTGGCCGCGGTGGGCCGCGGCCGCCACCTGGCCCGCCTGTCGTAGGCCTAGGTCGCGAAGAACTGGATCTTTCCGTCGGTGAGGTAGACGTCGCCCTTCACGCTGACCGGCACCGGGTCGTACTGGAACGGCTGGTTCTGGGCCGTGTAGCTGAATACCGCCGAACCCGGCTTCGTGGTGCGGACCTCCAGCACCACGCCCTCGCGGGGCCTGTCCGGAACCACCACCTCGAACTCCGGCGCGGGGTCGAGCTTCCACGCGAAGTCGGTCGAGAACGCCTGTGGCTGGCGGGCCGAGAACGGGCACGGCCGGTCGTTCACCTTCGGCTTCACGGCGTCCTGGCCGGCGCACCCCTCGAGGAACGCCCTGACCTGCGTCGCGACCTCGTCGCGGGCCGACTGCTTCACGGTCGTGCGGACGTCGACGCTCGTCGACCTCGACGTGCGCAGGTCGCCCGCCACGGTGGCGTCGATCGGTGCGCTCTCGTACAGCGGGTCGTCGCCGACCCGCACGGTGTACGTGCCGATCAACGCCGACTCGCGTCCACCCGCGGACGGGTCGACCTGCAGACCCGCGACGCGGGCCGACTTCACCGTCGGCGCCACGATCTCCAGGCTGCCGACGACCCCCGACCGGATCGACCAGCTCTTCGGCAGCACCCCCGACTCGCGCCGCACCCGGATGATGCTCTCGCGCCGCTCGCCGGCCAGCTGGTACCGCAGCACCACGTCGGCGGTGTCGGGGCTGGTGCTGCCGCCCATCGCCACCTCGGCGATCTCCAGGTCCGACGGCGGCGTGTACCCCTCGCCCAGGACGCCCGACCGGCACAGCCGCGCCGTACAGCCCGCGAGCTCCGCCACGCGGGCGTAGTCACGGTCCTCGAACGCCGCCACGAGGTCCTCGACCGGCTCCTCGGGCGCGTACGCGACCTTTCCCACGACCCAGATCGCCGCCGGCACGCCGATCACCAGCACCGCGACGACCCCGGCGAGCACGAACTTCGCCCGCCGCGGCAGCCACCGCCAGAAGCGCATCCCCGTGCGCACGCCGGCCCGCGTCCTCTCGACGGCCGCCTCGGTGCGGATCTCCGCGGTCGACCGGGGCGGCTTCGGCCGGGTGACCGCCGGCAGCTCGGTGGGCCGCGGCGTCGCGAGGTCGACCGGAGACCGGAGCACCTTGTCGCACGAGGGGCACCGGCGGGCCGACGACGCGACCGGCCGGCCGCAGCGGGGGCACCTGGAAGCCATCGACCTACGGTAACGGGTCGTGCTTCTCCCACCACGCGGCCCACCGGGTCTCCAGCGCGTCGAAGGCGTCGTCGTCGAGGCCGTACGTGGTGAGAACCAGCTGGGTGCCGCCGTCGGGCTGGCGGGTGACGACGAGCAGCCCGTCGCCCCAACCGTCGACGGTCAGCGCGAGCTGCCCCGGCCGGCGGGCCCAGACGGTCCCGGACAGCTCCGGCACGGCGAGACGGTAGGCCGCGCCGACCTCCCCGGACACCGACAGGTCGGCCGGCGCCGCGCCCTGGAGCACGATCGTGCGCCGTTCGGCGAGCGCGTGCCGTTCGACGGCGAAGCGCAGCTGCTGCAGGAACGTCCACCAGCCCCGGGTTATGTCGTCGTAGTCGTCGTCCCAGTCGGGGTCGCTGCCCTCGGGTGCCCGCTCGATGCGGACGGTCGTGCCGCCCGGCGCCTCGTGCAGCGTGAACCGGTCGCCGCCGGTGATCTCGAGCGTGCGCGTGTCGGGATCCTCGACCACACCGTTGAGGTAGATCGTGCGGACCTCTTCGGCCAGCCCGTCGACGTTCCAGCCGTGCCAGCGGCGGATCAGCTCGGGCTCGCGCAGCGCGACCCACACCGTGCCCGCCGACGCGGCGACGGTGACCTCGAGTACCGCGGGGTCAGGCCGCATCGAGGGCCTCCGCGGCCTGACCGGCGCCGACCACCCGGTACGCCCGCCCACCGGGACGGTCGAACCGGGCCACCACCTCGGCCATCGCCCCGGCCAGCGCCTCGCTGAACGCGTGCACCTCGGCCGGCGCGGCCAGGCGCACCTCCGCCTCCACGGCGAACCCCGCGACCGACCGCAGCACCCGCTCGGTGAACCCGCGCCGCTGCCGTTCGGCGACGAGCTCGACCAGCCCCGCCTCCTCGAGCCGCCGCAGGTGGTAGTTCAGCTTCTGCCGGCTGACCCCGAACTCCGGCGCCAGCTCGCTGGCCGAGGCGGGCACGGCCAGCCGGAGCAGCAGCCGCCGTCGCAGCGGGGCCAGCGCCCCACCGAGCGGATCCGCGTCGAGCGGATCCGGTTCCACCAGCGTCATCACGCCGCCACTCTCCAATAGAAAGGAAATCCTGTCAATTCACGGCGCGGGTGGCGCGTGGCAGGCTTCACCACGTGGAGGAGTACGACGTGGCGGTCGTCGGTGCCGGCCCCGCCGGCTCGGCGGCGGCGCTCGCGGCCCGCCGGGCGGGCGCCTCGGTGGTGCTCGTCGACCGGTCCGACTTCCCGCGCGACAAGGCCTGCGGCGACGGCATCGCCCCGCACGCGCTCGACGTACTGCGCGACCTCGGCGTCACCGACGCGGTCGCGGGGTTCGCGCCCGTGCCGGCACTCAGCCTGCGGTCGCCCGGCGGCGTCGTGGTCGGGCGCCGCCTCGCGCGCGCGGCCTACACCGTCCCGCGTGCTGTCTTCGACGCCGGCCTGGTCGCGGCCGCACTGTCCGCCGGCGCGGTGTGGCGCCGTCGTACCGTGCGCTCAATCAATGTTGACGGCCACCGCTTGATCGTGGATGGCGCGTTCGCCACCCGGACCCTCGTCGGTGCCGACGGCGCCGGCTCGACGGTGCGCCGGTACCTGGGCTTCCCACGCAACCCCGACGGGCACCTGGCGCTGGCCATCCGCGGCTACGCGCCGGCGCCGACCGGCCCGGCGGAGCAGCGCATCGTCACGGCCGCGCGGCGGTGGCCGGCGTACGCGTGGGCGTTCCCGATCGGCGACGGGCGGGCCAACGTCGGCTACGGCGAGGTGCTGCGCGGGCCGGCGCTGACCCGGGAGCACCTGGTCGAACGGCTGGCCGCGCTGCTGCCCGACGTCGACCCGGCCGGCGTCACCGACCTGAAGGCGCACCTGCTGCCGCTGTCGACGCACCGGCCGCCACCCGGCCGGGGCCGGGTGCTCCTCGCCGGCGACGCATTGTCGCTGATCAACCCGTTCACCGGCGAAGGCATCTTCTACGCGGTCCGCTCGGGGGCGCTGGCGGGCGCGGCCGCCGCTCACGCGGTCCAGTCGAAGGCCGACGCCGACGCGGCGCGGCGGTATGCCGCGGACCTCGACCGGCGACTGGGCCGGCACCTGCGCCACAGCGGGGTGGCCGCGGCGCTCGGGCGGCGGCGGTTCATGGTCGACGCGGCGGTGCGCGCGGCCCGCGACAGCCAGCGCGTGTTCGACACGATGGTCGAACTCGGCCTCGGCGACGGCACGCTCACCGCCGGCACGCTCGCCCGCATCGGCGGCGGTATCGTGCGCCGGTGACCATCGACCTCATGGGGGAGGCGCTGGCGGTGGCCGAGGCGGCGCTCGCGGCCGGTGAGCTGCCGATCGGCGCGGTGCTGGCGGTCGGCGACGAGATCATCGCCCGGGCGCACACCAGCGACGTCGGCTCCCGGCGGCGGCTGGCCCACGCCGAGATGCTGGCCATGGCCGACGCCGACAGCCTGCTCGGGTGGGACCGGCGCCCCGCCCCGCTGCGGCTGGCCACCACGCTGGAGCCGTGCGTCATGTGCCTCGGCGCCGCGATGGCGCTGCGCGTCGACGAGCTGACCTACGGCCTGGAGGCCCCCGGCGACGGCGCGCACGCGGTGCTCGCCGGATGGCGACCCGGGCCCGGCATGGAGTGGTATCGACTGCCCTCCATCGCCGGTGGCGTGCGCCGCACCGAGTGCCGCGACCTGTACCGCCGCTGGTGCGGCACGGCGCCGGCCGACTCGGGGTTCCGGCACTTCGCCGAGGTCATGGCCGGGCTGCCCGATGTCTGACTTCATCGCCTCCCTGCCGTCGTCGTTGGCCGTGCAGAAGCGGCTGCTCTCCGGCCTCGTGGCGGCGGTCTCGGCCGACGACCGCTGGGAGTGGCTCGAGCTGGGCTGCTCCGTGGCCGCCGGCCGGGGCGACGAGCTGAGCGACCTCGACCTGGGCCTCGGCTACACCGACGGGGCGGTGGTGTCCACTGTGGACGGACTGCTGCGCGCCCTCGGCGCCGTCGTCGACGTGTCGGCCCAGCCCTACGCCGGTATGCCCCGCTGGTGGGTGCAGTACGCCGACGGCGGCCAGATCGACCTGGTCGCCGTGCCGGCCGCCGACCGCCGCGGCCTGCCCCCGGGTTCGGTCGCCCTGCTGGACCGCGCCGGCCGGCTGGCTGTGCCGTACGAGCCGTCGGTGCTGCGTGTCGCGCCGGACGACCCCCGCAACTGGCTCCTCGACGGGTGGGAGGCGCTGGCCAACGTGGCGAAGTACGTGAGCCGCGGTTCCCTGCTGGAGGCGCTGGACCAGGTCGAGCGAGCCCGCGGGCGGGTCTTCCAGCTGTGGGCCGCCGGCGAGGGGGTGCCGTACCCCGCCTACGGCCTGACCAGCCTCCTCGACGAGCCGGTACCGACCCTGCCCGCCGGAATCGCCGGGACGTACGCCGTCCCCGACCGGGCCGCGGTGCTGGCCGCCGCCCTGGCGACCGCCCGTCTGCTGGCGGAGGCCGCGACCCATGCCGATCCGGGGCTGGGTACGCCGCTGGACGGGTACGTCACGGCCCGCCTGCGCGCCCTTCTCTGACCCACGCGGCCGTTCCTCGTGCGGCTGTCCCAGAAACGCGTGGGCGTCACAGGAGCACGGGCGTGGGCGGCGCTCGACGCTGGGCGCGTGTGGGGCGGGGTACGTGGTGCTCCGGCCCCAGCGGCGCGGGATGCGTACGTGTGGGCGGGTGTCCCGGACCTGGCGTCCCGAGTCGCAGGTTCGCGCGCAGCCGCGGATCGGGCAAAGCCGACATTCAGCTCGGACGGACCCCCGCCGCCACTGTTCGTCATCGCACGTCTGCCCACCACGTCTGTGCCGGCCGCCTTGATCGTCGTCCGCGGAACGAACGCGAAGTTTCACTGCAGTTCCGCTCCTCAGACAACGATCAACCACGAGTGCTCACGAATCAACGACTCAGGACACCGGTAGTGCTTCGTCAGGTTCCCGAGATGCCGTGTGGCGCAACGCATTCAGCGACACGCGTCGGCGCCGTCCACGGCACCAACGACGTCCCTTTCCACCGATCTTGCAGTTGTGGCCTCTATCAAAACGCGACATTTCCGCAAATAGAGGCGGCCACAAGTGCAAGATCGGCGCAGGTCTCGACAACGGCGCGACCGCGAGCGGCGCGGCCTGGCCCGGTGCGCCACGCCCACGGACAGAACGGGGTTGCCGGGCCAGCGGACTGCGACGTTCCCAACGGATACGTCCAGCACGCGAACCGGGTGTGTACCGAGGTCAGGCGGCCAGCGGGGTGGGGCGGGGGACCAGGCGACTCAGCGCGGTGGCCAACAACCGCTGGTGGCTCACGGGCATCGCCGACCGGTTCCAGTGGAAGAGCACGGCCAGGGTGGCGCCGTGGCGCAAGGAGGGCTGCGCGGTGGTGCGCCACTCCCTGGCGGCCGGCGCGATGGTGGATTCGTAGGTTGCCAGGAGGTCGTGCTGGTGTGGGGACAGCCGTTCGCGGAGGGAGGTGGGGTGGTCCCAGCCTCCGCGGAGGGCGTCGGCGAGCTTGCGGACCGCGGGCTCGGCCGGGTCGAACGCCGCCAGGCGGCGGGTGGACCGGGAGACCCGGTCCCACAGGTCGTCGGACTCACGCGGGTCCAGGGCCAGCGCGTCGGCCAGCGCCCGGACCATCAACAGGGACGTCGCCCAGCGGGAGATCGTCGGTACCGGTCTGGGTGCCCTCGCGTGGAACTCCAGCCAGGCCTGGCTGTCGGCGGTGAAGACGCGGTGCGCGGCGGCCATCGCCGCCGGGCCGCCCAGGCCCAGCGACTCGGGCTCGAACGGGGCGGGCCGCCACGCCGAGACCCGGCCGCGCGCGTCTGCCTCGGCCAGGGTGGCCCGCCAGGCCACGTCGGCCGTGTTCGGCTGGGCGGCCAGGCACCGCAGGCGCAGGCCCCGCGGCGTATGTACGAAGAACACGTCGGTGGCCGCGCGCCCGTGCAGGAGCATCGCTGCGGTGCCGCCCAACGAGGCGTACAGGTCGGGGTGCACCGGAGTGGCGTCCAGGTCGGTGTCCAGGTCGTAGCGCAGCCACATCATGGACGGGGATCGTCCATGTTGACGAGTGGCGTTGCCATACGCAGTTTTCCGTAGCCGGCCCGCCACCACGTGCGTCTCATGAAGATCTTCACGCGGCCGCGAGTTGCGCGACGAGCGCGACGCGGCCCGACACGTTGACCTTGCGGTAGACGTTCTCGAGGTGCTTGCCGACGGTGCGGGGGCTGATCGCGAGGGTGCGGGCGATCTTCTGGTCGGTGCCGCCGGAGGCCAGGCACGTGACGATGTCGCGCTCGCGCTCGGTGAGTCGGTCCCAGAGGTCGGGGCCCAGCGGGGTCGACCGGCTGGCGACCGACGACGTGAGCGCCGCCAGCCGCCGGCGGTGGCGCACGGCGTGCTGCAGGTGCGGGAGGAGCAGCTTGAGTACGGCGCGGTCGCGGTCGCCGAAGCCGCGGCGGGACCGGCTGAACACCACCAGCACGGTGCGCAGGTCGCGCGCCTTGACGACGGCGACGAGCTGGTCCTCCACTCCACGTTGACGGAAATAGTCAACATAGATCGGCAACTTGCGGTAGTCACGCTGGCTGAGCCAGTCGGAGACCGCGGCCGTGTCGCCGGTGGAGAGGTGACCGCGTGCGCACGCCTCGACGGGCGGATGCCCGCCGAGGTGGCGCAGATAATCCCTGCGGGCCGGGCTGCGCTCGACGTAGCTTGGCTCCGCCAGGCAACGCAGCTCCTCCGCGGTGTCGAGCCGGTGCTCGTTGTACGACACCGTGTCGCACGCGACGAGTTCGGCCGCGGAGGTGAGCATCGCCCGTTCGAAGCCGCCGTCGGGGGCCTCGTTCATCGCGGCCACCACGTCGAGCAGCCGGGTGAGATCGTTCGCTCTGACCGACACAGCCTGCCTCCGTCGTTTCGTTGGACCTACAGTCCAACGAAACTGCTCCCAATGGGAGTCTTCAGGCAGAAACCTGACCGCGACGCAACTCGGCGACCGTCTCGGGAGTCAACCCCGTGAGATCGGCCGGAACCGCGCCCAGGGCCGCCCGGATCGCGTCGACCAGCGCCAGCGCCGACTCGGCGGTCAGCTCGACGGCGACCCGCGCCGCCGGGCCGGCCGACGGATCGGCGAAATCAATGTTGAGCGTGTGGTCGTGAGGTGCGTGGACGGGGTGGTCGTAGTAGACGGTGGCGGTGGTCAGCCGGAACCAGCCGTCGCGGCCCTTGCCGCTACCTGATATTTCCGCTTTTTCGGTGGTGTAGGTGCACATCACGCCCCCAGGTGTCGCGCGAAGAAGGCCTTGATCCGCTGGTAGCCGTCGACGGCGGCCTCGACCCGGTACGACGGCCGGTCGGCGGCGAAGAACGCGTGGCCGGCGCCGTCGTAGCGGTGGAACTCGTGGTCCTTGCCCAGCTCGGTGAGCAGCTTGTCGAGCTCGTCGACCTCGGCCGGCGCCGGGTACTTGTCGTCGTTGCCGAAGAGACCGAGCAGCGGCGCGCGCAGGTCGGGCAGGCGCTCGCGGAGCGAGGTCATCCGCAGCGGAAACTCGGCGGGCGCGTCGCCCAGCACGAACGCCCCGTAGCAGTCGACGGCGGCCTGCACGTCGAGCTCGGTCGCGACGAGCACCGACTGGCGGCCGCCGGAGCAGTGCCCGATGACGCCGACGTTGCCGGGCTTGAGGTGGGCGACGGCGCCGGCGACGTCGTCGAGCAGCTCGTCGTCGGCCTTGCCGCCCTTCGCGCGGGCGGCCGCGGCGGCGTCGTCGGGCTCGGCGCCGGGGGCGAGCCGGTGGTTGAGGTTCGGCATCAGGGTCCGGTAGCCCCAGGTGGCGAACCGGCGGGCGATCTCCTTGGTGCCCTGGTCGAACCCGGGAGCGTGGTGGATGAGCACGATCCCACCTTGGGTGGGGGTGTCGAGGGGCTCGGCGAGGTAGGCCTCGATCTCGGTGCCGGAACGGGTCGTGATCGTGACGGTTCCGGCGTGTATGGCATCCTTCACGCGGCCGATCCTAAGCCGCCCGTCGCGCGGTGCCCGTCGTGCGGCGTACGTCGCACGGTGCCCGTCGTGCGGCGTACGTCGCACGGTGTCCGTCGTGCGGCGTACGTCGCACGGTGTCCGTCGTGCGGCGTACGTCGCGCGGTGGGGACGCGCGTCGAACTCGCCGGCTTTGCCGGCCCCGGCGGACCCCCGCCCGCTATCGTGGGCCGAATGCGGTTCCCGCCCCTGCTGGCCGTCCCCCTGCTCGCCGCCACCATCGGCCTCGCGGCGTGCGGTGACGACGCCGACCGCGCCGAGCCCGCCGCCGCCACCCCCGGGTCGGCGGTGCCGAGCGCGTCGACGCTGCCCGAGGCCGCCGGCCCGCGGGCGCAGGTGCCGGTGACCGTCCCAGCCGGGATGACCGCGGCGCCGTTCGACCGGCCACGCACCCTGGAGCTGCCCGGCGGCTGGACCGCGTCGGTCTACGCCCGGATCAGCCGGGCCCGGTTCATCGCGCCGACGCCCGACGGGAACATGCTGGTCTCGCAGCCGAGCACCGGGAAGGTGCTGCTGCTGAAGAACGGCCAGGTGTCCGACTTCGTCACCGGGCTGCGCCAGCCGCACGACATCGTGTTCGCGTCGGTCGGCGGCAGACAGCAGCTGTTCATCGCCGAGTCGCACCGCGTCATGCGCCACGCGTGGAACGACGGCGACACCACGGCCCAGCCGGGCCAGGTCGCCGTCGACGGGCTGCCCGACAACTCCACCCCGGAGCTGCGCGGCAACTACGGCCACTACTTGAAGAACATCGCCGTGTACGGGAACACCCTGTACGTGTCAATAGCGTCAACATGCAACGCCTGCGTCTCCGACACCCGCAGCGACCCGCAGCGCGCCACGATCTACACCTACGACGCGGCGGGCAGCAACGCCGGGCGCAAGCTCTTCGCGCGCGGGTTGCGCAACGCCGAGGGTCTCGCCTTCGTGCCGGGGACCGATGAGCTGTGGGTCGTGGTCAACAACCGCGACAACACCCTGGTGCCCGACGACCGGGACGCCGACGGCGACGGCCGGGGCGACCGGGGCAAGCGGGTCACCGCGTTCGTCGACGACTACCCGGTCGAGCCGTTCACCCGGGTGGTCGAGGGCGGCTTCTACGGCTGGCCGTTCTGCAACCCGAACAGCGACAACGGGGTCCGGAAGATGCCCTTCCACCGCGACTACGAGCTCAACCGCGACGGCACCGCCGCCGACTGCGGCAAGGCCACGCCGATCGACGTCGGTCTCGACGCGCACTCGGCGCCGCTCGGCCTCACGTTCACGAAGTTCGGCGCGGTGATCGCGCAGCACGGGTCGTGGAACAGCAGCAGGCCGAAGGGGTACAAGGTCATCTACTTCCCGTGGACGCCGCAGGGACCGGGTGAGCAGCGCGACCTCGTCACCGGCTTCCTGGAGGCGGACGGCCGGGCCTGGGGCCGCCCGGTCGACATCGCCGTCGACAGGGACGGCTCGCTCCTGGTCACCGACGACGCGGCCGGCGCGGTCTACCGGCTCGTCCCGCCGGCGGCATGAGGCTGACGCGCCGGTCGGTGCTCGCGGGGGCCGCCGCCTCCGCGGTCGCCGGCTGTTCGGAGCCCGGCGGAACCGCTCCGGCGGCGCCGGGCACACCTGTCGCCGCCTCGTCGGCGCCGCCCTCGGTCAATGCGGTCAACCCGGACGCGACCTCACCCGACGAGTTGATTTTCACGCCGGGACGCACGGTGCGGCCGGCCGCCGCACCCGCGTCCTACGGGGAGCAGCTGCTGGCGGTGGCCCGCCGCTACCAGAGCCCGACCCCCGACAACCGGGCGCACGGCACCCATCCCGGTGCGGTCGTGCTGGTGGCGGTCGACGGGGAGATCACCGTGCACGGGGCCACCGGCGACGCGGTCCGGTACGGACACGGTCCCGTCGAGCTGCCCGTGGCCCGGCGGGTCCCGATGCGTCCCGACTCGGTGTTCGACCTGGCCTCGATCACGAAGGTGTTCACGGCGCTGCTCGTGCTGCGCCAGGTCGACGCCGGTGCCGTCGCGGTCGACGCGCCGGTGGCGCGGTACCTGCCGCAGTTCACCGGCGGCCGCAAGGGCGAGGTGACCGTGTCGATGCTGCTGGCGCACACCAGCGGCCTGCCGGTCGGGCTCGAGCTGGCCAAGGCCCGCGACCGCGCGGCGGTGCTCGGCACGCCGCTGCTGCCGGGTGCGGTTCCCGGCGGCATCATGCGGTACTCGAGCCTGGGACTGATGGTCCTCGGCCAGCTGGTGGAGAAGGTGGCGGGGCGTCCGCTGGCGTCGCTGGTGGCCGACGAGCTCACGGGCCCCCTGGGTCTGCGCGAGACGGGGTTCAAGCCGCTGGAGTGGCTGTCGGCCGCCGACCGCGAGACGCGGCTGGTGGCCACCGACGCCCGGTCCAACCGCGGTCTGCTGCGGGGCGTGGTGCACGACCAGGTCGCCGACGCCATGGGCGGGGTGGCCCCGCACGCCGGTCTGTTCGGCACGGCGGCCGACCTGGCGGTGCTCGGTCAGATGCTGATCAACGGCGGCGAGTACAACGGCGTGCGGATCCTCAAGGAGGACACCGTGCGGTCAATGTTGACGAACGTCAACGCCGGCAAGCAGGCGATCGACGCCGACCGCCCCGGCCGGACCGCCACCCACGGACTGGGCGTGGAGCTGGACCAGACATGGTTCATGGGCAAGCTCGCCCGCCCGCTGACCTTCGGCCACACCGGCTTCACCGGCACGTCCCTGCTGGTCGACCCCGCGCGCCGGGTGACCCTGGTGCTCCTGACGAACCGGGCCCACCCCAACTGGACGTGGGGCAACCCCGACAAGCCCCGCGCCGCGGTGGCCGACGCGCTGGCGCCTGCGCTCTGACCGGCGAGTAGCTCTGACCGGCGGGTAGCTCTGACCGGCGAGTAGCTCTGACCGGCTGGTGGTGCTTCGTCAGGTCGTGGCCCGGCCGCGCCGCTCGCGTTGGCGCCGCTCGCGGCCGCGCCGGTGGTCGAGCCTGCGTCGATCTTGCAC
>NZ_BOPH01000026.1 GCF_016863655.1 Virgisporangium ochraceum | reverse complement strand
AACGATCAACAGACACCCAACCCCCCGCGAAGACAGAGCGTCCGAACGCACGGTGACACACCACTGCATACGAATCGACGGCTCAGGACACTAGGACGTCAGCCCGCGGTTGTCGCGCTTGGCCTCGCGGCGCAGCATGTCGGCGATGCGGCCGGCCACCCGGTCGTTCATCGCCGGTCCCGAGACCCGCTGGGCGGCCGCCAGCGGCGGTGCCGGAATCGTCGGCACGGGCAGCGCCGGCGTCTCGGCCCGCTGGTCATCGGCCCGCTGCTGGTCCGTGCGCTGCTCTCCGGCGGACCACGATTCGGCGGACCGAGGTTCGGGCCGGCTCCGTTCGGCCGGCGTCTCGGCCTGCTGGCCGGCCTGCTGGTCGGCGTGATGCGCCGGCCGGTAGCGCGACGGCGCCAGCGGCGGCCAGATCGCGTCCTCGGGCGGGGGCAGCGACCGAGGACCGGCGGCCGCCAGCGACCGGGGACCGGCCGCCGCCAGCGGAACCTCCGGCGGAGGCAGCGGACCGACGCCGCCGGACCGCTCGAGCGCCTGCCGCTCCGGAAGCCGGGCGGGCAGCGGCTCGGGGCCGGCGTCCAGCGGAAGACCCGGCCGGCGCCGGGGGAGCGGGATGCCGCTGTCGGGGATCCGCTTCGGCAGCGGCGTACCCGGATCGAGCGGCGTCGACCGCCCGGGCAGCGCGAGTGCCGCCTCGCCGGTGGTGGTGGCGACCGGCCGGAAGCCCATCGGGGGTGTCGCGGCGTCGGGGGAGATCTCGTCGTCCAGCGGACGCCGTGGCCGGAGCAGTTCGGTGACGGGCACCTCGCCCGGCCGGCGGGTCGGCCCGGCGGGCAGCGCCCGGGTCACGGCCGGAACGGCCCGCCGCCGGCGCCGGGGCAGCGGCGTGACCTCGCCCGCGGCGGCCTGGGCCGGCGATGGCACCCGGGCCGGCGCGGGGTCCGTCGCACGTGCCGGCGCGGGGTCTGTCGCACGTGCCGGCGAGGAGTCCGGCTCCCGTGCCGGCAAGGGCTCCGGCGACCGCACAACGGACAGCGGCCTACGGGACGGCAACGGCGCGGCGGGCGGCGCCAGAGCAGCGGGCGGCACCAGAGCGGCTGCGGCCGGCAGAGCGGCTGCGGCCGGCAACGCGTCCGCCGCCGGCAACGCGTCCGCCGCCGGCAGAGCGTCCGCCGCCGGCAACGCGTCCGCGGCCGCCGGCGCAGACGCCGCGACCGGTGGCACCAGTGACAACGCCGCCGCCGGTACCGCCAGCGGCCGTGTCGGCTCGTTGCCGAGGTCCGGTTCGGCCACCGCCGTGAGAGCGGGGGCGGGCGGATCCGGGTCGAGGCGGGTGACGCGGGTGCGCAGCGTCCCGTCCCACTCGCCGATCCACACGGACCAGGCGGTGTCGGCCTCCTGCACCACGACCGTGGCGAACACGCCGGGGTTCCGCTCGACCACCGCGCGCAGGGCGTCGGCCACCTCGTCGACCACCGGACTCACGCCAGGAAGACCCGGAAGATCCGCAGAGCCCACAGAGCCCGCAGAGCCAGCAGAGCCCCCATCCGTGCCGTCCATCCGGTGGGTGCCGGGGCGCGTGCCGCTGGTCCGCTCGCGGAGCTCGTCTCGACGGGCGATCCGGGCCAGCCGGTCATCCAGACCCCGCATCCAGTGGCTCCCCTCGCGCGCCGGACGCCGCCGCGCCCCGAGCGGCAGCCTCGAGCCGCCGCACCCGCGGCAGCATCGGCATCGACATTAGCCATGGCCCGGCCCGGCCGGCACGGGCGACGTGGCCGGATACGGACGGCGACCGAGTTAGGGTGCACCGTCCGTACGGGCGAATCAGGTCAAGTGAGCTGGACCCGTGCCAACCCGCCGCCTATAGTTCACTGTTTCCGGTATCCCGCGAAGCCGGGATCCGTCCCCTCAACAGAGGTCATCGCGCCCAGTCGCGCACCACCTCGTCGAGCACCGTCAATGGCAGCGGTCCGCTGCCGAGCACCGTGTCGTGGAACTCGCGGATGTCGAACCGGTCACCCAGCGTGGCCTCCGCCGCGGCGCGGATCCGCTGGAGCTCGAGCCGCCCCACCATGTAGCCGAGCGCCTGGCCCGGGTCGGCGATGTAGCGGTCGGTCTCCTGCACGATCTCCACCATCGGCAGCACCGAGTTCGCCTCGATGTAGTCGACCACCTGCTGGTGCGACCAGCCCTTCGCGTGCAGGCCGGTGTCGACCACCAGCCGGCAGGCCCGCATCGAGTCGAGCGCGAGCATGCCGAGGCGGGTGACGTCGTTGGAGTACAGACCCATCTCGTCGGCGAGCCGCTCCGAGTACAGGCCCCAGCCCTCGATGTAGGCGTTGAAGTCGGCCATCCGGCGCAGCATCGGCAGCTCGGTGAGCTCCAGGGCGATGGTGACCTGGAAGTGGTGCCCGGGCACGCCCTCGTGGAACGCGGTCGCCTCGGACATGTACCGGTTGCGTTCCTCGGCCCGGTGGGTGTTGGCGTAGTACGTGCCCGGCCGGCTGCCGTCGAGCGCCGGCTGCATGTAGTAGGCGCCGACCGCGCCCGGTGCCTCGTCGGCCGGTACCGCCTCGACGACGCAGCCCTGTGAGGGCAGCTTCCCGAACCACTGCGGCGCCACGGCCTCGGCGCGGGCGATCGCGGTGCGGGCGGAGGTGAGCAGCTCGTCGGCGGAGGTCCACCGCAGCTCCGGGTCGGTGCGCAGGCGCTGGAAGATCTCCCGCAGGTCGCTGGTGCCGAAGACCCGCGACCCGATCGTCACGTACTCCTCGGCCAGCCGCTCGACCTGTTCCAGGCCGGTGCGGTGCAGCTCGTCGGGCGTGCGCCCGGTGGTGGTGTGCAGCCTGACCAGGCTGGCGTAGATCCCGTCGCCGCCGGGCAGGTGGCACAGGCCGGGCCGGTCGGTCGGACGGCCGTGCGGCAGCACCTCGGTGGCGAGCACCTCGCGGTAGCGGGCCACGGCCGGACGCACCACGTCGTCGACGACGCGGTCGCGCCGGGCGTCGTACGCGGACGCGTGACCCGGCGGCACGGGCTTGCACAGCGGGTCACCGGCGCGGTTGGCGAGGTAGCGGTCGAAGAACGCGATCGTGGCCTCGACCAGCCGGCGCACCGGCAGCCGGCCGGCGGCGATCCCGGCCCGGTGCCGCTCGGCGATCTGCTCGAGCGCGTGCGGGATCGCACCCAGCCGGGCCAGGTACCCCTCGGCGTGCGCCGGCTCGGCGAGCCCGATCCGGGGCAGGTCGATGAACAGGTCGGGCCCGTTCGCGGTCCACGTGTCGGTGATCGCCCATTCGACCGCGCGGCTCGCGACGCGCGTGCGCATCTGCTCGGCCTCCTGGAGCACGACGGCCCGCGTGATCCGGTCGTCGGCGCCCAGCGTGGCCGGGTCGACGGCGCGGGCCCGGTCGGCGATCGCGCCGACGGTGGCCGCGAAAACCTCCTGCCCGGCTTCGCTGTAGTCGGTGAGCCCCTCTTCGCGGTCGCGGATCCCGTTGATCGTGGCGGAGACCGGGTGCGCGTCGAAGTAGGCGTCGAGAAGCTCGTCGGCGAGGTCCTTCATTGGTTTCTCCCCGTGTACAGGCGGTGTCAGGACACCGTACGCGACGGTCGTGAATGTCCGACCCGGTCAACTACCCTGGACGCATGTCGCACGAGCCGGAGAACCTTCCCGCGCCGCTGCCCGCCGGCGAGCTGCGCGCCTCCGACGCCGACCGGGAGCGGGTGGCCGCCGTTCTGCATGAAGCCGCAGGTGAGGGCCGGATCGGCCTCGACGAGCTCACCGAACGGCTCGATGCCGTCTACGCCGCGCGCACCTACGCCGAGCTGGAGCCGCTGACCCGCGATCTGCCGTCCGCCGGCCTGCCGGTCGCGCACGAGACAGTAGTACAGCCGACAGATCCCGCCCGGTTCGGTGGCGAGCCGACGTCGTCGGGCGGGTTCGCGCTGCTCGGCGGGTTCGAGCGCAAGGGCCGGTGGGTGGCGCCCGGGAGGTTCACGGCGTTCGCGATGCTCGGCGGCGGCGACATCGACCTGCGTCAGGCCCGGTTCGCCGAGCGCAAGGTGGTCATCCGCGCCTTCGCGATCCTGGGCGGCGTACAGGTGCGGGTGCCGGAGGACGCCGAGGTGCACGTCGGCGGCGTCGGCATCCTGGGCGGGTTCGACAGCGGCGCGGTCGGCGACGGCGAGCCCGGCGGACCCGTCGTCGTGGTCAAGGGCCTGGCGCTCCTCGGCGGTGTGAGCGTCGAGCGCAAGGCCCCCGACGACGTCATCAAGCAGCGCAAGCTCGAACGCAAAGAGGAACGTCGGCGGGCCAAGCTGGAGCGCAAGCAGCTCAAGGCGCCGTGACCACCGCGTTCGTCCTCGGCGGGGGAGGCGTGCTCGGCGCCGCGGAGGTCGGCATGCTGCGGGCGCTGATCGAGCGGGGCATCAAGCCCGACGTGGTCGTCGGCACGTCGATCGGTGCGGTCAACGGCGCGGCGATCGCCGCCGACCCGTCGGAGAACGCGATCCAGCAGCTGGCCGCGGTGTGGTCGTCGCCGTCGACGAAGGAGATCTACGGCGACTCGTACGCCCGCCAGCTGCGGCGCTTCGCCAGCCGCACCCACCTGCACTCGCCGGCCCCGCTGCGGCGCATCCTCAACCGCACGCTCGGCGAGGAGGCCCTGATCGAGGACCTTCCGGTGCCGTTCCAGTGCTGCGCCGCGAGCATCGAGCGGGCCGCGGAGCACTGGTTCACCGAGGGCCCACTCGTGCAGGCCGTGCTGGCGTCGAGCGCCGTGCCGGGTCTGCTGCCCCCGGTCCCCATCGACGGTGAGCACTTCATCGACGGCGGCGTGGTGAACTCGATCCCGGTCGGCCGGGCGGTGGAGCTCGGCGCCACCACGGTCTGGGTGCTGCAGGTCGGCCGCGTCGACCGGCCGTTGCAGCCGCCGAAGAAGCACCTCGACGTGGCCCAGGTCGCGTTCGAGATCGCCCGGCGGCACCGGTTCGCCCGGGAGATGGCCGCGCTGCCCGCCGGGGTGCGTGCCCACGTGCTGCCCACGGGTGGCGGCTCACCGAAGGACGACTCGCCGCTGTCGTACCGGAACCTCAGCGCCGCGCGTACCCGCATCGAGCGGGCGTACCGGGCCAGCTCGGCCTACCTGGACGGGCTGTAGATGCCGCCGGTCTGGGTGCGGCGGCTGCTGATCGCCCCGGTGGCGTTCGTGCTGCTGGTCGTGCTGCTGGTGACCATGCCGCTGTGGCTGCTGGTCGCCGCGGTCGTGTCGCCGTTCGGGTCGGGGCGGTTGCGGGGACTGCGGGTCCTGTGGGTCGTCGCCGTCTACCTCGCGCTGGAGGCGGCGGCGCTGGCGGTGCTGTTCGGCCTGTGGCTCGGCTCCGGGTTCGGCCTGGCGATGCGCCGGCCGTGGTTCCAGCGGGCGCACTACGTGCTGGTCGGCACGTTCCTGGCGGCGCTGTTCCGGCAGTCGAAGGCGGTGCTGCGGCTGCGCATCGACGTCGAGGGTGAGCACCCCGACATCGCCGCGCCGGGCCGGCCGGAGCTGATCTTCTGCCGGCACGCCGGTCCCGGCGACTCGTTCATCGTGACGCACGCGCTGGTCAACTGGTACGACCGCGAGCCGCGCATCGTGCTGAAGGACACCCTGCAATGGGACCCGGCCATCGACATCGTGTTGAACCGGCTGCCGAACCGCTTCCTGTCGAAGACGTCCGAGCACCCGGGCGCGATGACCGCCGAGGAGCACATCGCCGCGCTGGCCACCGGGTTGGACAGTGACGACGTCCTATTGATCTTTCCCGAGGGCGGCAACTTCACGCCGCGGCGCCGCACGCGCGCGATCGAACGCCTGCGCCGGCTGGGCCTGGCACAGTGGGCCCGCCGTGCCGAGCGGCTCACGCACGTGCTCGCGCCGCAGCCGGGCGGCGTGCTCGCGGCGCTGGAGGCCGCGCCGGAGGCCGGCGTCGTACTGGTCGGGCACACGGGCTTCGAGGACCTCGACAGCGTCAGCGACATCTGGCGCGGCCTGCCGCTCGACCGGCACCTCACGATGCGCTTCTGGTCGGTGCCGCCGGCCGACATCCCGGCCGGTCGCGACGCCCGCATCGCCTGGCTGTACGACTGGTGGGCGAAGATCGACGCCTGGGTCGCCGAGACGTCGACCCGCGAGCGCGCCGAACGCGATCAGGGCCGGTAGCGGGCGTCCGTCGTGGGCGCGGTGTCGAGCCCCGTCGTCAGCACGGCGTACGCCTCGTGTGCCCACTCGCAGAGCAGGGGACGCGTGTGCGCGGGATCGATCACGTCCTCTATCCCGAACACCTCGGCGGTACGCGCCGGTGACCGCACGGCCTCCAGTCTGTCCAGGATCTCGGCCTTCATCGCGGCCGCGTCCTCACCCGCGGCGGCCAGGCGCCGCTGGAACGCGACCTCGACCCCGCCCTCGATCGGCAGCGATCCCCAGTCGCCGCTGGGCCACGCGACCCGGAACGTGTGGCGGTGGTGCGGCCGGTGCGCGGCGCCGGCCACCCCGAACACCCGCCGGACCAGCACGCTCGCCCACGGCACGGTCGTCGTGTAGATCGCCGCCACCGCGCGGGCGCCGCGCCGGATGGTGCCCTGCTTCTCGGAGGCGCTGCCGATGACGAACCCGGGTTGATCGACCAGGTGCACGACGGGCAGGTTGAACGTCTCGGCGAGGTCGACGAAGCGGGCGAGCTTGTCCGAGCCCTCGGCGGTGAGCCCGCCGCCGTAGACGCGCGGGTCGCTCGCCAGCACGGCGACCGGCCAGCCGTCGAGCCGGGCCAGCGCCGTGACCGTCGACGGCGCGTGGTACCGGCCGACCTCGAGCACGCTGTCCGGGTCACATATCTTTTTCATGATCGCGCGCAGGTCGTACGGCTTACGCCGGTCGCGCGGTACCGCGTCCCGCAGCGACGGATCCTCGGCGACGGCCGCGCCCTCGCCGCGGACCGCACGCCGCGCGGTGCTGGCCGGTAGATAGGTGAGCAGCTTCCTGGCGAGGTGCAGCGCCTCGTCCTCGCTGTCGACGACGAGGTCGACCGTGCCGGCCTTCGCCACGACCCGCCACCCGCCGAGCGCCTCCTTGTCGACGCGTTCGCCCATGCCGGCCTCGACCACCGCCGGGCCGGCGATGAACACCTGGCTGAGCCCGCGCACCATGATCGACAGGTGGCTGGTGACGAGCCGCGCCGCCCCGAGCCCGGCGACGGGCCCGAGCGCCACCGCGATCACGGGGATGCGCGCCAGGTTCGCGACCACCTCGTCCCAGCCCGGGTTGTACGGAACATAGGTGTGGCCGGTGTCCAGCAGCGACTCGACCGTGCCGCCCCCGCCGGTGCCGTCGAGCAGCCTGATCAGCGGGACTTTCAGGTCGCCGGCCATCCGCTCCGCGTGGACCTGCTTGGCCATGCCGGTGGGATCGGCGGCCCCACCCCGCACCGTGAAGTCGTCGCCGACGACCACCACGCGCTCGCCGCCGACCCGCGCCCGCCCGAAGACCGTGTTGGTCGCCGTGAAGCCGTCGTCCCCGGTGCGCCCCGCGAGCTCGCCCACCTCGCGCCAACTTCCCGGGTCCACCAACCTGTCGATGCGGTCGCGGACGGTGAGCTTGCCCTTGGCCACCTGCCGCCCGACGGCGGCCGGCCCTCCGAGTTCGGCCGCCCGGGCGCGCCGCTCAGCGAGGTCGGCGAGTTCGTCCGCCCAGTGCCCCATGTGACCCCCTTGCGTGGTGGGTGGGAGGCTATCAACATCATCCGGTCCAGTTGATGTTCACAACCTCCCACCGGCCGACTCGTGCAGACATCCGCGCACTTCCTCGTCCGGGCCTTGCGAATGGACCATCGTGCGTCAAACCTCGATGCATGCCCGGCCGCACGCGCGCGCAGGAGATGGACCGGCCCACCGAGCTGGCGACCGACCCCGGTGGCCCGGCCCCGTTCGGCCCCGTGCCGCCGACCCTCGACGCCCTGACGGCGGGCGGCAACGGAGCGATGTCCCGCCTGATGTCCACCGGCGGCGATCCCGCCATGTCGGTGGACCCGCTCCAGTCTCTCCTCGACGGCGGTGAGCAGGCCCCGCTCCAGTCGACCACCGCCACCCAGACCCGCATCCCGGACGCACCCCCGGACGGTGGGGGCGGCACGGGGGGTCTCGGAGACCCTGCCGGCATCGGAGCCGGCATCGGAGCGGGCGGTGCCGGGGGCGGAGCGGGCGGTGCCGGTGGCGGTGGCGTCGGCGGTGGTGGCGTCGGCGGCGGCGTCGGGTATGCGGGCGAACAGGTGCCCGGCGGAGGTACCGGGGCGGGCGGTTCGGGCGGCGGTTCGGGCGGCGGTTCGGCGGATGGTGGGGGAGCCGCGGGTCCCATGTCCAGCGGTCCCGTGTCCGGCGGCCCGGTGCCCAGCGGCCCTGTGTCCGGCGGTCCCATGTCCGGCGGTCCCGCCTCGGCCGGCCCGGTGCCGGCGGACAAGGACCCGGCCTCCACCGTGGGCCCCGTAGGCGCCGATGCCGGTGTCCACCCCGGCGCGTCCGGTCTCCCCGAACAGCAACCCGTCGTCGACGCGCCCGCGATCGACCCCGTGCTCGTCGACGACGAGTTGGCCGAGCACGAGCGGTGGGGGTCGGCCGCCGCCACGGTCGGGGACGCCGGCTCGGCGGACCGGGCCGGGTGGGTGGCCGAACAGGTGGGTGGAGGCCTCGGTGGCGGGGTCCTACCCGCCGCCGGTATGGGGGTCGGCCTCGAACTGGGCACCCGGGCCGCGTCGCGGCTCGCGGTGCGACGGATACCGGTACCCGTGGTCGGGGCGATCATCGGGGGCGCGATCGGCGCGGTGTCGCTGTACGGGCAGCTCTTCGGCGAGGGACAGGCGGAGCTCGCCGCCAAGTTCGCGGCCGCCGGCGAGGGGGCCACCTGGTACGAACGGGCCGCGAACAACATTGACGCTGTGGTCGCGGGGCTCGACATCGCGGGCAACGTGCTCGACACCATCGGGCTGGTGGCCGGGCTGGTGGCGGCGGTCGCCTGGGCGCTGGCCATCCCGACGCTCGGCGCGTCGGTCGCCGTGGCGACACCCGCGACCGCGATCGCCACCGGTGCGTCGCTGGCCTCGGCGGTGCTCGGGGTCATCAAGATCTTCGGGCAGTCGCTGGTGCTGCTGTTCCGGTCGCTGCACTCGTTCACCAGCGACGCCGACCCGCGGGCCGTGCAGGCGTCCGGCGGCCAGCTCGCCGAGAGCGCCGGCGCGCTCGGTGGGGTGCTCGGCGGCTTCGCCGGGTCCAAGGGCGGGGGCATGGCGGGTGACCGGATGAACCTGCCGGCCGACCCCAACCGGGCGGCCCGGGCGCTCGACCCGGCGGGCACCGGTCCCCGTACGCCGGCGCATCCGGAGGGGCCTTTCGTCGAGGCGACGCCGCGCCTGGTGCTCACCCCCGACGAGCTGGCCGCCGCGCAGCAGCTGGCGGCGAACCCGAACGCCACCGTGCTCGACGCGCAGGGGCAGGTTGCCGCGGGCGGCCCGCTCCCCGGGTCCCGTAGCGGTACCCCGCAGCTGGTCGACGCCTACGGAAAACCGATCGGCGTGGAGGCCACCCCGCAGCTGGTCGACGCGTACGGCGCGCCGATGAGCACGCAGCCCATCAAGCACGGCGAGCAGGCGGTCAACATTGACGACTCGGCGATTCCCGCGCTGCTCGCGGGCCACGAGCCGCAGCCCGGGGTGGCCCGGCGGATCGCGCACACGATCCAGGACGACCCCCTCGACGCGTCGAGCGTGCGTCCCCGGACCCGCTTCGACCCCGAGCCCAGCCTCAACGAACTGCGGGTCGCGATCGGCGGCCTCAGCGGCGAGACCAGCCTCAGGAACCTCATCGCCGACGCGGACAAACCGACGCCGCTGGCCTCGCTCGGCTACGGGCACGGCCATCTCGTCGACGCGAACGGCAACGAGATCCCGCGGCAGTTCGGCCCGTACCGGGGCGAGACCGGCCAGGCCGTGATCGACCCGTTGACCGGCAAGAAGATCTGGGACGCCGACGCGACCCTGCACCTGCCCGGCACCGGCGACTACCAGCCCAAGGAGGCGTACGCGGTACGGGTCGGCCAGCCCGGCTCGTGGGCCGACCACGTCTTCGACGGCGACGACGCGCTCGCGGCGGCGGTCGCGCACGCGCAGGCGCGGGCCCTCGCCGGTCAGGAGGCGATCGCCGACGACTCGGCGCTGCCGCGTGGCTGGATGCCCGACGAGCCGGGCAAGCAGCCGTTCGCGAACGACCCGATCAACGTGATGAATGTGTACGGAATCAACCCGGCAACGCCGCGGGTGGTGTCGACGGTCGCCCCGCAGCCGGAGGGGTCCACCGCTCCGGGACTGCCGGGCATGTACCCGGGCGGCGGGCCGCAGGTGCAGCTGCCCTACGGCACGATCTCCAAGGGCACCGACCCGGTGGTGTCGGTGCCGGTGCAGGTGCCGCCGAGCGTCCCGTTGGTGCGGGCCATGTTCGGCGAGAAGGCGTCGGAGTTCACCGACGAGGCGGTCGGCGGCCTCGACGCCGCCAACGACGCCGCCGCGGCCGCCGCCCTCGCGGCGGGCGGCGCCGGCCCGGCCGCCGGCGGTCCCGGCGGTGGCGGCGGTCCGGGCGGTGGCGGTTCGGCGGGACCGGCGGAGCGGCGGGTCGAACCCGTCAACCCCGCCTACGAGCGCCCGCCCGGCACCCCCGAACAGCTGGCGCAGCTGCGGGGTGAGCTCGCCACGCTGCTGGTCTGCCGGGCGCAGGCCGACGCCGACGCGGAGGCGGCACAGTCCGACCACGCCGAGACCGCCCGCCGGGCCGACCAGCTGGTCACCGTCGCGGGTGGCGTCGACGACCTCGACCGCCGCGCCGCCGACCAGGCGACGGCCGTGGCCGACACCGCGTCGGCGAACCGGGAGCAGCAGACCCGCCAGACCGAGGCGGGCACCAGCCTGGCCTCGTCGGCGTCGCGGATGACGGGGTTCGCCACACTCGAGGTGATGCTCGGCGGCTGGGCGGCGGTGACGTACGGCGTCGGCAAGGTGGTGTCGCTGGTCTCCGACAGCGGCGCCGCGAAGATGAACCAGCTCAACGACGACGCGGTGCGGTTCATGTCCCAGCTCACCCAGGCGAAGATGCTGGTCAATGCCCAGAACCAGCAGCACCCGCTCCAGCAGGGCAAGCTGACCGCCGACGCCACCGCGCTCACCGGCGAGGCGGCCCGCACCACCGCCACCGGAACGTCGGTGCAGCGCTCGCGCCAGCAGGTCGACGCGTTGGGGGCGCAGAACGCGTCCGACGCCGCGGCGGCCGTCGACGCCGAGCAGCGGGCGCGGGCCGACTCCGCCGCGGCGACCGGTGCGGCCACCGACGTGCAGGCGCGCCACGACCAGCTCGCCGCCGACCTGGCGGCCTGGGCGCAGCGGCACCGCGAGCAGCGCCGCCTGGCGGTCGCGGCCACCCGCGCACGGTTGGAGGCACAGGGATACGAGGTGACGAATGAGTCCGCCTGGTGAGGTGTCCATAGTGGACGCCGATGTGGCGTTCCAGCGCGTCGCCATGCTCACCGCGGCGGGCGACCTGGCGGGTGCCCGGTCGGTGGTGCGGAGCCTGGGCGACCGCGCCGACGCCGCCGGCCAGGCACTGCTGGCCGGCCGGGCGCTGCGGTTGGCGGCCACGCTCGACCGGGCCCTGGGCGACACCGACGACGCGGTCGCCACCGCCCGCCGCGCCGTGGAACACGCCACGGCCGCCGGCGACGCCGACCTGCTGACCGCCGCCTGGGCGGAGCTCGGCGAGTCGCTGGTCGTGTCGGGCCGGGCGGCCGACGGCGCCGCGGCGTACGGACACGCGGCGGCGCACGCCGGGTCGCCCGAGAAGGCGGCGGCCCTGCACCGGATGCGGTCGCTGGCCGACGGCGACGCGTCACCCCGGATCGACGACGCGGCGCGACTTCTGCGCGACGCCCGCGAGGCCGTCGGCGCGGGCGCGCCCGGGACGGTCGGTGCCGGGGCTGCCGGCGCCGCGATGCACGCGGATCTGGCGTTCCTGGCGGCGACCCGTGCACTCGACGAGCGCGACCTCCCGCGCGCCCTCGCCGAGATCCGGTCGGCGCGCCGGCACGCGCTCGACGGTCGCGCGGTGCTGCCGTACATCGCGGCCGCGGTGGCCGAGTCGGCCGTCGCCGAGCTGATCGGAGACGACGTGGCGGCGTACGGCTCGCTCGCCACGGGGTACGCGACGGTCGGTGACGTCGTCGGGAAGGAGCTCAGCGCGTCGACGTTCGAGGGCCCGCTGGTGCGGCTGCGTGAGCGGTGGGGCCACGACCGGTTCGCCCGCGCGAAGCGCGCCTACGAGGACAGGCGCCGGCGTGCGCGCGTCACGTAGGGTCGGTGATCGATGAGTGACCCGGGTGACGTGGGCAGGACGGTGCGGAGCGCGCTGCTCGCCCGTGCGGTGGTGGACCTCGACCGGGCGCGTGACCTCGCGCTCGAGGCCGGGCGCACCGACCTCGCCGAGCGGCTCGACGACCGCCGCGCCGGCCTGGTCGGCCGCACCATCCCGGTGGCCGTGGTCGGCGAGTTCAAGCAGGGCAAGAGCTCGCTCGTGAACGCGTTGCTGCGCACCGACGTGTGCCCGGTCGACGCCGACATCGTCACCGCCGTGCCCACGATCGTCCGCTACGGGCGTCGCCCGTCGGTGGTCGCCCACCTCGCGGGCCCCGACGGCGCGGAGCCGACGCGCGCGAAGGTGCCCTTCGAACGGCTGCGCGAGTACGTGACCCGCACCGACCCCGACGAGAAGCTGCGGGCCGTGGAGGTCCAGCTGAACCGGCGCATCCTCGCAAGTGGACTGTCCTTCATCGACACTCCCGGCGTCGGCGGGCTGGACTCCGCGCACGGCAACCTGACGCTGGGCACGCTGCCGCTCGCCGACGCCGCGCTGTTCGTCACCGACGCCCGGCAGGAGCTCACCGCGCCCGAGGTCGACTTCCTCACGCGGACCATCGAGCGCTGTCCGTCCACTGTGGTCGTGGTGACGAAGGTCGACCTCCAGGTGGAGTGGCGGCGCATCGTCGACCTCAACCGCGGTCACCTCGCGAAGGCCGGCCTGGACCTGCCGATCGTTGCGGTGTCGTCGTTCCTGCGGCTGCTCGCCGCCCGGCGCAGCAGCACCGGGCTCAACGAGGAGTCCGGGTTCCCGCGGCTGCTCGAGGTCCTGCACGGGCAGATCCTCACCGGCTCCGACACCGCGGCCGCCCGTACCGCCGCGCAGGAGACCGGTTTCGTGCTCGCCCAGCTGCGCGAGCAGGTGGCGGCCGAGCAGGCGGTGGTCGTCAGCCCGGACTCCGCGCCCGAGCTGACCGAGCGGTACGCGGAGAAGGCCCGCCGCGTCCAGAGCCTGTCCGCCGGTGGCTGGCAGACGATGCTCGTCGACGGCATCCAGGACCTCAGCACCGACGTCGAGCACGATCTGCGCGAGCGGCTGCGGGCGATGGTCCGCCGCGGCACCGCGATGATCGAGGCCGGTGACCCGCGCGACACGTGGCACGAGTTCCAGGGCTGGGCGGCCCGCGAGGCCACGGCCGCGGCCGTCGACAACCTGTTCGCGCTCGTGACCCGCACCGAGCAGCTCGCGCGCGACGTCGCCGAACGCTTCGACCTGGAGTACGACGGCCTGGACGTCGACCTCCCGGCGCCGGCGGTGACGCTCGCCGAGGTCACCGGACCGCAGACCCGCTTCGAGAAGCGGTCGACCACACAGTTCCTCAGCGCGTTCACCGCCGCGCGCGTCGCGATCGTCGTTCCGGTGATGTTCGGCGCGTTCGGGTCGCTGCTCGGGCTCACCGTCGCGGCGCCGATCGGTCTCGTGGTCGGGCTCACCGTGGGACGCAAGCTGCTGCGGCACGAGCGCGACCGGCAGATCGAGTCGCGGCGCCAGGTCGCGCGGCAGGAGCTGCAGCGCTACGTCGACGAGGTCGCGTTTCTCGTCGGCAAGGACAGCCGGGACGCCGTGCGGCGCACCCAACGTTTCCTGCGCGACGAGTTCGCGGCCCGGGCCGCGCTGGCCGAGCGGTCGTCGTCGGCCGCGCTCGCCGCCGTGCGGTCGGGATCCTCGCTACCCGACCGCGACCGCGCGCGCCGGGCGGCCGAGCTCGACGCGCGCGGCCGGGAGATCGACACGTTGGTGAAACGGGTCTCGGCATGAGCCTTCTCGACCGGACGCGTTCGCTGCTCGCGCAGGCCTCGCGCGAGTTGACCGATCCCGCCGCGCTGGCCGTCGTCTCCCTCGCCTCGGCGCGGTTGGAGGAGCCGCTACGGGTGGCGATCGCGGGGATGGTCAAGGCCGGCAAGTCGACTCTGCTCAACGCGATGGTGGGGGAGGAGCTCGCCCCCACCGACGCCGGCGAGTGCACGCGCGTGGTCACCTGGTACAAGGACGGGCCCGCTTACCGGGTCCAAGTGGCTCTTGCCGACGGCGGCATCGAGCCGCGACCCTTCGACCGCGTGGCCGGAGCGTTGCGCGTGTCGCTCGGGCGGCCACTGTCCGAAGTGGACAGTATGACGGTGGAGGTGCCGTCGCGGCGGCTGCGCCAGCACACGCTGATCGACACGCCGGGACTGGCGTCGCTGTCGGCCGACGTGTCGCAGCGGACGTACTCGTTCCTGTCCTCCGCTTCCGGCGACGACTTCGAGGCCGCCCCGCAGGCCGACGCCGTCGTCTACCTCCTGCGCCACATGCACGGCAGCGACCTGAACTTCCTGGAGGCGTTCCACGGCGACGACCTCATCAACGGCTCACCCATCAACGCGATCGGCGTGCTGTCGCGGGCCGACGAGATCGGTGGATGCCAGCTCGACTCGATGGAGGCCGCGCTCCGCGTGGCGACGCGCTACCAGGGTGACGAGCGGATGCGCCGGCTCTGCCCGGTGATCGTCCCGGTGGCGGGGCTGCTCGCGTCGGCCGGCGCGACGCTGCGCGAGAGCGAGTTCCGTGCGCTCGCAACGCTTGCGGCCGCCGACCTGGAGTCGGTGGTGTCGCTTCTGCTGACCGCTTCGCGGTTCGCTTCGGCCCCGTCGGACGTGCCGGTCACGCCGACCCAGCGGCGGGAGCTGCTCGGGCGGCTCGGGGTGTTCGGGGTGCGGCTGAGCGTGTCGCTGATCCGGTCGGGCGTCGCGACGAACGCGTCGGCGCTGGCGCGCGAACTCCTGTCGCGCAGCGGGTTGGCGCGGCTGACCGAGGTGCTCGAGGTGCAGTTCGTGAGCCGCGCCCAGGTGCTGAAGGCGCGGTCGGCGCTGGCGGCCCTGCACGGCGTGGTCGGCGGTCACCCGTCCCTCGTGTCGGCGGTGGAGGAGATCCGCGCCAGCGCGCACGAGTTCGTGGAGGTGCGGCTGCTGCACCAGTTGCGGTCCGCGCGCCTTCCGGGACGACCGGAGCAGCTGGCCGAGATGGAACGGCTCCTCGGTGGGCTGGGCGCGTCGGCGCCGGAACGGCTCGGGCTGCCACCGGACTCGGTGCCGTCGCTGCTGTTGTCGGCGGCGCAGGAGGCGTTGACGCGTTGGTTGCGGGTGGCGGAGCATCCGTTGAGCGCGCGCGAGGTCCGGTACGCGGCGCGGGCGACGGCGCGCAGTTGCGAGGGGATCGTGGCGTCGCTGTCCGCTTAGCGTGCCGGCAGCGTGAGGGTGTCCAGGCGGCTGAGGCTGCTGAATCCCTTGCCGTAGCCGCCGACGACGTAGATGGTCCGGTCGATGATGGCCGCGGCGAGCCCGCCGCGCTGCGGGTTGAGTGCCGGCAGCTTCTTCGCCAACCCGCCCTCCCAGCACCACCAGTCGTTGAACCCGCCGTTCGGCGTCTGCCCACCGACGACGCAGATCCCGGAGTCGGGAACGTAGACGCCCGCCCCGCTGTCGACCGGCGGCTCGATCACCCGGTCCGACCTCGACACCCCACCGGACGTGACGAGATCGATGGTGCCGAACTTCTCCTCCGTCTGGATGTTACGGCCACCCATGATCCACAACGTGTCGGTGCCGTTGCCGGCCGCCATCGCCTTCTGGCGGGGTGTGGCCAGCGCCCCGATCTCGACCCAGGCGTCCTTGCGCAGGGCCCAGACCGTGTCGGCCGCCGATGGCCCCGGCCGGGTGCCACCCGCGTACACGATCTCGCTGCCGGTGTATCCGCCGACCCCGTTCACCCGCGACTCCGGGAGCGGGGCCTGCGGCGTCCAGACCCGTTGCGCGCCGTCGAGGCGCAGCACCTGCGTGGACCCGCCGTCGACGAGCCAGCCACCGACCAGGTACAGGCCGGCCGGCGTCGGCACCAGGGTCGCGTGGCTGATCTGGTTGGGCAGCGCAGGTCCCACCGACCAGTCGTCGGTGGCCGGGTCGTAGACGAAGACCTCGTTGCTCTTGGTCTTGGGGTCGCTGGCCTGCTGTCCGCCGGCGACCCAGAGCTTCCCCTGGTACGCGGCGACGGCCGCACCTTCGAGCGGCAGCGGAACGTCGGCCTTGCGCACCCACTGCGCGATCGGCGCGGCGGCGGGCGGTTCCGCGCCCTTCCGGTTGCCGAGGAAGAACCAGTAGGCCCCACCGGCAACGGCCGTCAACCCCATGATGACGACAAGGGTGACGACCACCTTGACGATGCGGTAGGTACGGGGTGCCGCTTCCGGTGGCGCGGCGGCAGGCTGAATAGGGGGTGGACCCTGTACGGCCGGACCCTGTACGGCCGGCGGGCCGGTGTGCTCTACGGCAGGTGGCGATGCGGGGACGCCGTAGGGAAGCCCGTACTGCGGAGGTTGCCCACCTTCCGAACTGGCCTGGCTCCCGGCGTGGCTCCCGGCGTGGCTCCCGGCGTGGCTGCCGGCCTGGCTCCCGACCTGGCCGCCCGTCTGGCTCCCGACCTGGCCGCCCGTCTGGCTCCCGACCTGGCCGTCCACGCCGAAGCTGGGAGCCTGACCGGCACCGTATGCCGGTGTCCGCGACGGGGCTCCGGCCGCCGGAACCTCCCCCACCGTCCCGAGCCGAAGATCCGCCGTGGGCGGCGCCCCATACACCCCCCGCGGCGACGGGTTCTGCCCCGGCACCGCCGGCGGCGGATTCCAGACCGGTGGCATGGGCGCCGGCCGCACCGACCCCGACGGCACCGGGCCGGCCGGCATCGATACGACTGGGGTGGATGCTGGTGGGACGGGCGGCTCCGGAGTGGGTACCGGCGCCTGGGCTGGAGCTGTGTGCGGTTGTGCCGCCACCGGCGGCTGCGCGCGTGCCGGCGTCTGCACCTGACCCTGCGGCCGGGCTTGTGGCTGGGCTTGTGGGTGGGCTTGTGGCTGTGGCTGGACCTGTGCCGGCGGCTGGGCCTGGGCAGGCATCTGAGCCTGGGACGGTAACTGGTCCTGTGACCGGGCGGAGGCGGGACGGTGCTCCGACGCCTGCCGTTGGGCCGGGATCAGTGGCTGTGCCTGCGGGGTCACCAGCGGCGGCACCGGTGGCGGAGGCGGTGGCTCCGTCGAGAACGGGCGCCGGCTCACGGGTGTCCGTGTGGAGGAGGGCGGCGCCGTGCCGTCAGCATCGGGCGGTGCCGCTCCGGGTGTACCGGAAACGGGTGTACCGGAAACGGGCGTGCCTGACACGGGCGTCCCTGACACGGGCGTCCCTGACACGGGCGTCCCCGAAGACGGTGCGCCCGACACCGGTGTGGCGCGAGCGAGTGCGCCGGGCATCGGAGTCGCCACCTCGGCCCCCGGAGTCGCCGCACCGGACACGCCCGGGACCGGAGTCGCCGGGGGTGGGGTCGGGGCCGGTGGGCCGGTGGGCGCGGTCACCTGGGCGCGTCCGGTCGGGGTGATGCGGCGTGGGGCGACGGACGCGCGTCCGCTTGCCGACCGGGGTTGTGGCGGAGCCGGGCTCGTCGGTCTGCTGGTCTCCGTACGCGGGGATACGGTCGCGCGTCCGCTGGCCTGGGGGCCGGCCGCCACCGTCGCGCGGCCGGTGTGAGGGGTGCTCGGAGCCGGCGGTTGGGGGCGGACCCTGGCCACCCCGCGGGACGGGGTGTCGGGCATCAGGTCGTTTGCCGGTGGACCGGGCGGGGTGCTCACGGCCGGGCCGTCCGTGGTCAGGGGAGAGCCCGGAGCGGCTGCCCGCGCCGCCGTCACCGGCCGCGCGGTCGCCGCCGGCAACGCTGGGGTGGCCGGCAACGCTGGAGCCACGGGCGGCGCCGGGGCCGGCGGCAGTGCCGAGGCCGCCGCCGGCGCAGGCGTCGCGATGGGCGGAAGAGCCACCGGTGGCGCGGCGCCCGGCGGAGCCACCGGTGGCGCGGCGTCGGTCGCAGTGGACGCCACCTCGCCCACGTCGGCGGGGGTGGCCGGGTCCCAGGCGATCGCCGCTCCGGAGATGGCGGTTCCGGCGTCCGGGGTGGCTGGGATCGGCGGCTCCAGGATCGGCGGACCCGGGATGGCCGGGGGTGTCACCGGCGCGGCGGCCACGCCGGAAGCGACCGGCACGTCCGACAGGCCGGCCACGCCGGGAAGGGCGGGCACGTCCGACAGGCCGGCCGGGGCCGGCACGTCCGGCAGAGCCGACCGGGACCGGCCACCCAGCCTCGACAGCATGGTCGCCACCCGGCCGCGGCGGCTCATCGTCGGCGCGCCGACCTCCTCGACGGAGTCGGGCGACGGCGGGTCATCAGGGGCAGGGTCGGAGGGGGAGGACACCGACGGCGTCGCCGACACGGATGCGGGAGCCTCGTCCGGACTCGCGGTCACCAGAGCGGCGCCCAGCGCGATGCTGTGCTCCGGACTCGGGTCCAGCACCACCGGACGGCCGAACTCCACCGACAACAGCTGGCTCACCAACGGGATCCGCGACGAGCCACCCGACAACAGGATCGACCGCAGGTCCGACGCGTCGACACCGGCGCCGCGCAGGGCACGACGCAGGGCGGCGATGGTCTCCAGGATGGCGGGCATGATCATGGACTCGAACTCGGACCGGTTCAGCCGCACCCGGGTGTGCAGGTTGGGCAGGGCCACCGGCACCATGACCTCGGTGTCGTAGGAAAGCGCTTCCTTGGCCTCCACGCAGTCGCGGCGCAGCCGGGCGAGCGCCTCGATCACCGACGGGTCGTCGGGGTCGAGCGAGGCGACCGACGGGCCCAGCGTCGCGGTCACGAACGCGAGTACGGCCTCGTCGAAGTCGATGCCGCCCAGCTGCTCGATTCCCTCGGGCTCGCCCAGGAGCTCGAAACCGTCGGACGTCTTGCGCAGCACCGCCGCGTCGAAGGTCCCGCCGCCCAGGTCGTACACGGCGACGGCCTCGCCCGCCCGGATGCGTTCGGTGGCCGCGTAACGCACGGCGGCGGCCTCGGGTTCGGACCGTAACGTGACGTCGCGCAGCTCGGCCAGACGCACCGCCTGGCCGAGGAGTTCCCGCTTGTACGGCCCCCAGTTGGCGGGATAGGTCACCGTGACCGCCGCGGGCGGTCCCTCCTGCTGCCGGGTGACCGTGCCGAGCACCTCTTCGAGCAGCCGGGCCATCAGCGCGTGCGCCGGGTACGGCGATCCGCCGACGAGCAGCGGCACGGGGTCACCGATGCGCCTCTTGAACTCGCGGGCCAGCCGGAACGGTTCGCCCGCGCCGCGTCGCTCGGCCGCCTCGCCGATCAGCACGCCGCCGTCGGGGCGCACGAAGACCAGCG
This sequence comes from Virgisporangium ochraceum, assembly GCF_016863655.1. Classification (GTDB taxonomy): domain Bacteria; phylum Actinomycetota; class Actinomycetes; order Mycobacteriales; family Micromonosporaceae; genus Virgisporangium; species Virgisporangium ochraceum. The sequence goes on along the minus strand of NZ_BOPH01000026.1, from coordinate 51,692 downwards.
ACGGGATCTCCGCGCGCCGGCTGCCCAGGCGCGCGACTTCGGCGTGACCGTTGTGGCGCACGGCCGCCGCGGTGTACGTCGTACCGAGGTCGACGCCGAGCCCGTAACTCATGCGCCGGCACCGTCCACAGTGAACCTCACGACGTGACCACCTGGCAGTTGGGGGCGAGCACCTTGTACTGGTCGCAGTATGCCTTCACCGCCTCCGGCGAGGCGAACCCGTCCCGTATCAGTACATGGAAACCTTCCGCTCCGTCGGCGATCAGCCCGGACTTGCGGCTGTCGACCACCCGCACGTTCATGCCGGCCGCGTTCAGCCGGTCGCGCGTCGCCTCCGCGGGGCCGAGGCTCGACAACGCGAACACGTCGACGAGCGCGTACGGCGCCGTCACCGGATCCTTCGGAGCGTTCCCGATCAGCCCACCGGCGGTCGTGAACCGTTCCGGCAGCACGCCCATCCGCGCCACCCACACCCCGCCGGCGGCCAACGATCCGACGAGCAGCAGCCCGACGATGGTCGCCGTGGGCCGGCTCATCCGCGCCCTCGCGATGCCCGCGTGGGTCACCGTGGCGAGCGGCGCCGGCGGGTCGCCGTCGTCGACAGCGGCGGCCGTCTCGTCTGCGACGTCGACGCAGTGCACGGTGAGGACGTAGGGGCGCCGCGCGCCGAACATCGCGCGCTTCGGGCGTCCCGTGACGAGGGTCTCCCCGGACCCGCCCACGGCGATCGACAGCAGCGACGGCCGCGCCGTCGCGCGCCGCGGAGCCTTTCTTCTGGACGGGGTCTCGCCGACCATCTCCAATCCCGGCCGGACGCCGAGCGTCACCGACGACGTGCCCGAGTTCTCGACCGTCACCGCCACGGTGACGGTCCGCCGCCGGGTGCGCCGGACGTCGAGGCGGGCGGAGAGCGTGTCGGGCGCCGAGACCGCGAGCAGCCCGGTGGCCCGGGCCGCGACCGCGCCGTCGCGCAGATCCTCCGCCTGGACCGTGAACGGCTGCAGGGTCGCCTGCGGTGTGACGGTCGCCGGGGGCCGGAACACCAGATCGACGCTTGTCGACTCGCCCGGCGCGGCGGCGACCACGGCCGGCTCCGCCTGGGCCCACGCGGCGGCGCGGCCGCGCACGACGCCGATACGCACCGGCGTGCGCTCATCGCCGTTGTTGGATACCTGGATACGCACCCGGGTCTCGACGCCGGGTGAGACGGTCACGGTGGCCCGGGGAACGGTGATCTCGACAGTCATGCCGTGGTCAGTTCAACACCGGACTCGGGTCGTCGTCCAGCCCGTCGGTCGGATCCGGGTCCACTGTGGACCGCTTTCCGGCGAGCAGCTTCAGCGGGTTGATGTTCCCGGCCAGGGCGTCCGAGCCGGAGTGCAGCTCGAGCGCGTCGCCGTAGCCGTCGTTGTCGGAGTCGGCCAGCTGCGGGTTCAGGCCCAGGTTCATCTCCAGCGCGTCCTCGAGCCCGTCGAGGTCGGAGTCGGGTCCGGCGTTGCCGAAGCTGCCGTCGAGGCGGCCGTCCTTGTCGGTGTCGGGGGACAGCGGGTCGAGGCCGCGCGCGAGCTCGAACGCGTCGGCGAGGCCGTCGCCGTCGGTGTCGCCGCGTCGGGGGTTGGTGAGACTGGTGACCAGCTCGTGCCCGTCGGCCAGGTTGTCGCCGTCGGTGTCGGAGCGCAGTGGGTCGAGTCCCATCCGCCGTTCCAGCGCGTCGGTGAGCGCGTCGTGGTCGGAGTCCATGCCGCCGAGTGCGACCGGCACCGCGGTCTCCAGCGGGGCGGCCACCATCGGAAGCGCCGTGGGGTTGCCGTCGGAGATCCCGGGGATGATGGCCGCGTAGTTGAACCGGTTGCCGATCTCACCGTTGACCACACCGGCCCGGGAGTTCTTCGCCTCGATGGTGGTCGTTCCGTCGCCGGTGCTGATGGCGACATGCGCCACCGGCGGCTCGCCGCGGCCGCCGACCGGGTCGCTGGCGAAGTGGAACAGGAGTGCGCCCGGCGTGCGGGCCGCCTCCTCGACGGGAATCAGCAGTCCCATCTTCTGGAAGTACCGGTACTGTCCGGCGGCGCCGTCGGGGATCGTGACGCCGGCCTGATGCGCGGCCCACTGCGTGAGCTCGGAGCAGTCGAACGCCTCGGGGTCGGCGTCGTCGAGGTTCTTCACCTCCGCGCCGAAGACGTACCTGTCACCGACCTGTGCCTGGGCAACTTCCAGGAACCTCGTGAGCGCGGTGTTCTGCGTGCCGCTCATCGGGGTCGCGCCGACAGTGCCGTCGTCGCGGCCGGGGTCGAACGGGTCGCCGTAGCCGGACGTACCGGTCCAGACGCCCAGGCCGGGACCGTCGCCGTAGGCCATGGCGGCCGCCTGCGCCTCGTCCTTGTACCGGAGGTACCGCGCGCCGCTGCCGCCGTGGGTGACCGTCCACGGTGTTCCGGTCGCGCCGCCGTTCGACACCTCGTACGCGGCCCGGGCGTTCTGCTGCGGGTCGAAGAGGTCGTACTTGCTGTCGAGACCGGGGTGGGCACGCGCGTTGATCTGGAAGAGTCCCTTGGAGTCCTCTCCCACCGGGTTGTGGGCACGGCTGTTGCCGCCCGACTCGGCGAGTGCGATCGCGGTGAAGGTCGTCGCCTCGTCGGGGCTGAACCCAGCCATGCGGCAGAATCCGTAGATCTGGGCCGCGGTGTAGTTCGGCATGGCATGAAGGTTAGGGGCGTCGGGCCATGTTGCCCAAGAAGGGGATCGTTCCCCGTGTATGGAACGGTGTAACCTCCGTCTGCACCGGGGGCGTGACGACGGCTGTTGCACCCTGGGTCCGAACTTGTTGCCCAGATGGGCTGGCCTCGATGTTGTTGAATTGCGGCTGGCATGTCGGGGCGTGCCGGCGGGTGTGACGGGGGCACCACGGGCCGGCACCTGCGCGGGAGGTGAAGGTGCGGGCGGGTAAGCCTCCGTCGGTGTGGATCGACGATCGTCACGCGATCGTGCGGCGTGGGATGGCCGCCTGTCTCCAGCAGTCGGGGTTCGTGGTGCGCGGCGAGAGCGGTGGGCTCGCGCCGGAGCCGAACCTCACGGGGCTCGATGTCCTGGTGTTCGAGGCCGAGGGCGCGGCGCTGCGGCGCGCGGTGCGGCTCATCACGGGGAGCCCCACGAAGCTGGTGGCGACGGTGCGCGAGCCCACTGAGCAGCAGGTACGCGAGATCGTGGATGCCGGCGTCGGTGCGGTGCTGCCCCATGACGGGCTCACCCCCGAGAAGCTCGTGGCAAGCGTCCGCGCGGTGGTGGCCGGCGCGGTGGCGCTGCCGGGCGACCTGCTCACGCGCCTCCTCGCCCACGTGGTGAAGGCGTCGAACCTGGGACCGGGCGGGCTCAACGACCGCGAGCGCTCGGTGCTGCGACTGCTCGCCGACGGTCACGACACCCGGGGAATCGCCGAGGACCTGCGGTTCTCCGAGCGCACGGTGAAGAACGTGGTCCACGATGTGCTCACCAAGTTGAACGCCCGCACCCGGGCGCAGGCCGTCGCGCTCGCCACCCGTGAAGGTGCGATCTAGGTAAATATGGAAATAAGGCCCTGGTTGGTCCTGGCGGATCTCCTGTTGCAACGTGAGGCCCTGGTCTGCCGGGTGGCCGAGGGCCGTCCGCCGCGTGACTTCGCCGGTCTCTACGTGGCCGCCGACGACCTCGACCGCGTCCTGCGCTCCCTGCCGGGACTGGACGGACCCGATCCCTCCACAGTGGACCCCGTACGCGCCTCGGTCGCCGAACCCCTGGAGGCGGCGAGGAAAGCGCTCTCCGCCAGCCTCGACGGCGACGACGCGTTCGCCACCCTGTGCCGCGCGGCCGGCCTCGACGGACCCGCCGCCGAGGTGCTGGCGCTGCTGGTCGCGGTGGAGATGAGCGCCGCCCGTCAGCGGCTCGTCGCCTACCTGCAGGACTCTGTTCACCTGCCGCAGCTCACGCTCGGCACCCTCGCCCGCATCCTCGACGGCGGTGAGAAGGCTGTCGCACCCGACGCGCCCCTCCTGCGGGCCGCGCTCGTCGAGATCTCCGGCACCGGGCCGTGGGCCTCGCGCACGTGCGCGCCGCCGGCGCGGGTCGTGTGGCACCTGCGCGGCGACACGTCCGCCGATCCCGGGCTACCGGCCGGCGCGGCCGTGAGCCCGGCCGGCGCCGCCGATCGGGACGGCGCGGCCGTGAGCGCGGCCGGCGCCGCCGTCGGCCCATCCGGCGCGGGAAAGCGCATTCCCTCGGAGCTCGTTCTCATCAACGGCGGTGACGCGCAGAGCAGGCTGCGCGCGGTGGCGGAACGCTGGCCGGGAGCCGCCCGGGTCGAGTCGCCGGTGCCGGCCGATCCCACGGGATGGGCCGCCCTGGTGCGCGAGGCCACGATCGGCGGCGCTGTCGTGGTCCTCGATCTTGAACGCCCGCTGGACCCGGCCGCGCGTGACGCGATCACCCGGGCCGCGCACCTGCGGTGGGTGCTGTGCTCGGCGCTGGAGCAACCGCTGGACTCGCTGCCGGCGTTGCCGTGGCGCGAGATCCGCGTACCGAGCGGGGAGGCCGACGAGTCGGACTGGCAGCGGCTGCTCGGCCGCGGTCCGGATCCGCAGTACCGCCTGGGTCGCGACCAGCTGCGCCTCGTCGCGGCCGCGTCCGACGGCGGCCCCATCGCCCCGGCCGTGCGGCGCCTGGCTGGTGGGCACCTCGACGGTGTCGCGGTGCGCATCCGTCCGCGGCGCGGCTGGGACGACCTCGTGCTCCCGCCCGACGACGTGCGCCAGCTCCGCGAACTGGCCGTGCGGCACCGGCGGCGGGATGTCGTTTATGGCAGATGGGGATTCCCGCCGCTGCCGTCGACCGGCGTCGTCGCGTTGTTCGCCGGTCCGTCCGGGACCGGGAAAACGCTTGCCGCCGAGGTGGTCGCCGGCGTGCTCGGGCTCGATCTGTACAAAGTGGACCTATCGGCGGTCGTCAGTAAGTACATCGGCGAAACCGAGAAGAACCTCGAGCGGATCTTCGGCGCGGCGGCGGCCGGCGACCTCGTCCTGTTCTTCGACGAGGCCGACGCGCTGTTCGGCAAGCGGTCGGAGGTCAGCGACGCGCACGACCGGTACGCCAACATCGAGGTCGCGTACCTGCTGCAGCGGCTGGAGACCTACGACGGTCTCGTCGTGCTCGCCACCAACCTGCAGCGCAACATCGACCAGGCGTTCCTGCGCCGCATCTCGGTCGCCATCGACTTCACGCTGCCGGAGGAGCCGGAACGCAAGGCGATCTGGTCGCGGGCGTTCCCCTCGTCGGCGCCCGTCGGCGACCTCGACATCGAGTTCCTGGCCCGCCAGTTCAAGGTGAGCGGCGGCATCATCCGCAACGCCGCGCTCGGCGCCGCGTTCCTGGCGGCCGACGACGACACCGCGATCACGATGCGGCATGCTGTGCTGGCCATGAAGCGGGAGTTCCAGAAGATGGGCCGGTTGCGCACCGAGGCCGAGTTCGAGCGCTACTTCGAGCTGGTCGACTGATGCGGTCGGTGGGGTTGGTCGACTGATGCTGCACCTGCTCGACGAGTCGCTGGAGACGTTCCTGCGCGCGGTGGTCCCGCTGCCGCAGCGCTCGGTCGACGTCGTCTTCGACGCGCCCGACGGCGACTGGGCGGCCGGCGTCTCCCGTCCGACGGTGAACCTCTATCTCTGGGACGTGCGGCCGAACCTCGTCGAACGCCAGTGGGGCGAGGAGCTGGTGCCGCTCGACGACGGCCGACGCGTGCGCCGCGAGCCGCTGCCCCGCGTCGACTGCCGGTACCTGGTGACCGCCTGGACCACCGAGGTGCGCGACGAGCACTCCCTCCTCGGCAGCGTGCTGACCGCGTTGCTGCTGCACCCGTTCATCGCCGCCGACCACCTGAAGGGTCCGTTCGCGACGGTGCGCCCGCTGCCGGCGATCCAGCTGCGCAGCGGTGACGGCACGGAGAACTCCGACTTCTGGTCGGCGCTGGGCGGACAGCTCAAACCGGGGCTGGACCTGGTGGTGACGGCCACCGTCGACGCGGCGCTGTTCGTCGAGGCCGGTCCGCCGGTCCAGGAGGTCGACGTCACGGCGACCAGGTTCGTCGATCCGGCGGAGCCGGTGGTGGTGGAAGAGGCCGAGGAACCCGAACCCGTCACCCCGAAGCGCGGACGGCCTTCTCGGAAAGCTCCATGAGGTCGTCGAACTGCGCCTCGGACGCCTGCGCGATCTCCGCCTCCACCGGCAGGTCGGGTTCCCGGTCGGGCGGCACCGCCCGGCGCTCACCGTTCGACAGCTCGTAACCCTCCTCGACGGACCGGTTCTCGTCGGCGACGGCCTGCACCGTGCGCTCCACCGCGTTCGCCCGCACCCGTTCCAGCGCGCTGACGACGTCGGCGAGCAGCCGGGTCACGTCGCTCCGGTCGCCGGTGCCGCCGCCGTCGTGGACGACCCTGGCGCCGGCCATCTCGCGGACGATGTCGGAGTCGGCCATCTGCTCCTTGAACTCGTCGATGAGCTCGACATCGACCTCGGTCTTCAGCTCGGCGGCACCCTTGTAGATCATGATGGTGGTCTGCTTGCGGTCCTCCGCGCCGCCACGGACCGGTACCACCAGGCTCAGCACGTCCCACAGCTGTTTGCCCACCGCGAACGGGATGATGTGCTCGGACTCCAGGTGATGGATCGCCGGACCCTTGCGCAGACTCGACGGCTTGGATCCGTGCTTCCCGACGGTGCCGAGCCCGGGCGCGCTGACGCCCGGATGCAGCAGTCCCTCCACGGCCTGCGACCCGTTGGCCGCCGTGGCCAGCTCTACCAGCGCCGCCGACCCCGGCCCGGCGGCGACGGCCGAGGCCAGCGCCTGGTTCGAGACGCCGCCCGGCATCGCCGCCGCCGCCGCGAGCTGCGCCGCCTGGAGCCGCTCCGGTTCCTCCGCCCGCGTCCGCATGCCGTCCATCGTCCCCGTAAACGCCGGTCACGCAAAGGGCGTGCACCTTCGACTGCACCGTTGCACCTGTTGCACGCGCGCGGTGAAAGCGAGTCTCGACGCATCGAGGGAGGTGCGATGAGACGTGTGCTGATGGGCGACTTCAGCGCGCTGCACCGGCTTGGCCTGCGGGACATCCTGCGGTGCGACGGGATAGAGCTCGTGGAGACCACCGAGGCGGACGTGGTCGACCGGCTCGTCGAGGCACTGCCCGACGTCATCGTGCTGGACCTCGACCAGCGCGACGTCCTCGACCTCGTGCACCGGATCGTCTACCAGTTCCCGTCGGTCAAGGTGGTGGCGTGCTCGTCGGCCCAGCCGCTGATGCGCATCTTCCCGCCGTTGCACTACGGCGAGTCCTATACCACCGACCTCGACCCGGCGCTGTTGGCGAGCGCCGTCCAGTATTAGCACCCATCCAGACGTGTACCTGTTTCGAAGCACCCGGAAAGACCAGACCAGAGGGGGTAGACCGTGGCGGCGACTTACGGAGCGCCGGGCGTGTACATCGAGGAACAGCCCAGCGGGTCGATGCCGATCGAAGGCGTCGGTACCGCCGTCGCGGCGTTCGTCGGCTTCACCGAGACCTACAACGTCGACGAGGGCGATCCCACCGACCCCGACGGCGTGAAGCCGCAGCTCGTCACGAGCTGGCCGCAGTACGAGCGGGTCTACGGCGGTTTCGTGCGGGGCGCCCGGCTGCCGCACGCCGTGCGGGGGTTCTTCGAGAACGGCGGCTCGGCCGCCTACATCGTCCGTGTCCCCGTCGGTGACAACGACGGCGACGAGCAGGCGCGGCTGTCCCTGCCCGCCGCCGAGCGGCCCGACGTCGAGAGCCTGCACATCGCGGCGCTCAACCCGGGCTCGCGCGTCGAGGTCGAGATCGTGCCGCCGGCCGCGCCGCCGGCCGCAGACGGCAACGGCGGGCAGGATACCCCGCCGGCCGAGTACACCCTGCGGGTCTACTCCGACGGCTCGCTGCAGGAGGAGATCGGCGGTCTCCAGTTCACCGGCAAGAGCCCGCGGACGCTGGAGCGCACGGTCAACGAGCGGTCCCGGTTCGTGCGGGTCGAGATCCCGCCGATGCACGGGGTGTCGCTGGCCGAGCGGGCACCGGCGCCGGGCCGGTACCAGGTGGAGCGGCCCGCGGTCGTCCTCAATGGAGTGACCCCGGCGGACATGGAGGGTTCGGTCGCCGAGCGCACCGGCTACCAGGGGCTCGCGATCGCCGAGAACGTCACGATGGTGGCGATCCCGGACCTCATCACGATCACCACCGGCGACGACGGCAGCTTCGACGAGGAGACGTTCCTCGCCGCGCAGAAGCAGCTCGTCGACTACTGCGAGGCGAGCCACACCAAGATGGCGATCCTCGACACGCCGCCCGGTCTCAACGCCGCGCGCGCGTTGGAGTGGCGCCAGAAGCTGGCCCGCGACACGGCGTTCGCCGCGCTGTACTACCCGAACCTGGTGATCGCGAACCCGCTGGCCCGGCCCGGTGCCACCAACGGAGAGAAGTTCATCACGGTGCCGCCGAGCGGCCACGTCGCCGGCGTGTGGGCGCGCACCGACGGCACCCGCGGCGTGTGGAAGGCGCCGGCGAACGAGGCGGTGCGCGGGATCGCGCGCCTGGAGTTCGAGGTGACCAGCGGCGAGCAGGACCTGCTGAACCCCGAGGGCGTCAACTGCATCCGCAGCTTCGGCAGCTACGGCACGAAGATCTGGGGCGCCCGCACGCTCGCGAAGACCGACCCGTCGTGGCGCTACATCAACGTCCGGCGGCTGTTCAACTACATCGAGGAGTCGATCCGCCGCGGCACCCAGTGGGCGGTGTTCGAGCCGAACGACTTCGACCTCTGGCAGCGGGTGAAGCGGAACATCACGTCGTTCCTGCGCGGCCTGTGGATGCAGGGCGCGCTCGTCGGTACGACCGCCGAGCAGGCGTTCTACGTGCTGTGCGACGCCAGCAACAACCCGGCGTCCTCTGTGGACGAAGGGAAGCTCATCGTCGAGGTGGGCATCGCGCCGGTGAAGCCGGCCGAGTTCGTCATCTTCCGGATCAGCCAGTGGCAGGGTGGCGGAGCCACCTCGGAGTAAGTGAGGTATCGACATGCCCGACTTGATGACAAGCTTCAACTTCGTCCTGGAGATCGGCGGGGTGGAGCTGGCGAGCTTCCGTAAGTGCACCGGTGTCGAGGCGGAGACCGAGACCATCGAGTACAAGGAAGCCACCAAAGACGGCAAGATGATCATCCGCAAGGTGCCCGGCGCGATGAAGTGGAGCGACATCACGCTCGAGCGCCGCATCGACGAGTCCAAGGCCCTGTGGGAGTGGCGCAAGCAGGTCGAGGACGGCGACATCGACGCCGCTCGTCGCGACGGCTCGATCGTCATCAAGGACTCGCAGAAGAAGGAGGTCGCCCGCTGGAACTTCATCGCCGGGTGGCCGTCGAAGTGGACCGGTGCCGAGCTCGACGCCGGCGGTAACGAGGTGGCGACCGAGAAGATCGTCATCACGCACGAGGGTCTCAGTCGTTCATGAGTCTCCAGACGGAGTGGCCCTTCACCCTGCCGAAGGGCTACGTCGACGACCAGGGAACGCTGCACCGCACCGGAACCATGCGGTTGGCGTGCGCCCGCGACGAGATCGAGCCCCTGCGCGACCCGCGGGTCAAGGAGAACGAGTCGTACGCGACGGTCATCGTGCTCGCGCGGGTGGTCACCGAACTCGGTACCGTCCCGCGCGTCACCACGAAGACCATCGAGTCGCTGTTCGTCTCCGACTTCTCGTACCTGCAGGACCTGTACCGCATCATCAACTTCCAGGACACGTCGGTGCTCGACTCCCTGGAGCCGGGAGCCCCTTTCCCGACGAGCTCCGTGGAGGTGGGCTAGGCCGGTACGACCACGACGAGCTCTGGCAGGAGATCGCCTACCTCGCCTACCACCTGCACTGGCCGTTCGACACCCTGCTCGACCTCGAGCACGGTGACCGGATCCGGCTGCTGCAGGAGGTGGGCACCCTGAACGAACGCGCCTGGCAAGGAGTACGCGGTGGCTGACGCACGCACGATGGACCCGCCCTTCGCCGGACGGTTCGTGTTCGAAGTGGAGGGTCGCACGATCGGTGCCTTCACGGAGGTCTCCGGCCTTGCCGTCACGATCGAGGTGGAGGACGTGGCCGAGGGCGGTCAGAATGCGTTCACGCACAAGCTGTTGGGCCGCATGAAGTGGCCCAACCTCGTGCTCAAGCGCGGCGTCACCAACTCCGACGCCCTCTTCGAGTGGCTGATGGAGTGCTCCGGCGAGGGCTTCGCCAAGAGCAACCGCGTGGTTGGCCGCTCCGGCAAGGTCTCCGTGTTGAGCGCGGCCGGCAAGCCCGTCCGCACCTGGGAGTTCACCAACGCGAAACCCGTCCGCTGGAGCGGCCCGAAACTCGCGGCCTCGGCCCGCGAACTGGCGGTGGAGGAACTGGAGGTGTGCCACAGTGGCTTCCGTTCCGGCCGGTAGGCGCCGCCGCCTGATCCGCCGCCTCGGCGCGGTCGCGCACCGCCTGCTGCGCCCGCGCCGGCGCACGGCGGCCGTCGCGGCCGATGTCGTCGGCGCGCTCCAGGTCCGTCCACCATGGACAATGATCGAATATTTGAGACGGCATAGCACGGCTCCGGAAGCGACCCCGTTCTCCGGTACGGCCAGCACGCCGCCGGACCCGGGACGCCCGTCGACGATCGCGGTGGGCGCCGTGGGTCGGCGGGCGTTGGTGGCGTCCGGGCGTCTGGCGGGTCGTTCGTTGGCGCGCCCCGCCCCGGCGGGTCCGACCGTCAGCAACCCGGTGGCCACGTCGGACCTCCGTGTGGGCGGGGCCGCCCGTCCCGAGCCGTACCCGGTCGGTGGCTCGCTGGCTCCGGGTGGCAACGCGGCGCCAACCCGGGGCGGCGGCCCCATTCCCGCTGGAGGTAGCTCCTCTCCGACCGGCGGTGGTTCCATCCCGACCGCCGTTGGCTCGGTCCCGGCTGGAGGCGGCGCCTTACCGGTTGCGCGCGGCGGCTCCTCCCTGGCTGGGAGCGGCGCCTCCCCGATCCTCCCGCGTGCCCGGAGCCTCGCCGCTCCGACCGGCACGCACCCGACGGGCGGCTCCACCGTCGCGCGTGCCCGCCCCGCCGGTGACGCGGGCACCGCCGGCACAGCCGTAGCGCGCGCCGGTGGTCGTGGGCATCCGGTGGGCGCGGCCGGCCGGCGTCCGATCGGCGGCACGTCCCCGTCCGGCGCACCCGGTGCCACCGGGGGCGGCCCGGGAGACGCCGGCATCGGGTCGGCGGCGGCCGGTGCCGCCGAACTGGTGCGGTTGCTGCGCACCGGCGCGGCCGGCCGGCCGTTGGTGCGGCCCACCGATGCCGGGCCGACCGTGAGCAACCCGGTGGCCGCGTCCGAACTGCGGGTGCTGGGCGGGTCGTCGTCGCCGATGGGCGCGCCGGACCCCACCGGTGCCGTGTCGCCGACCCCACCAGCGCCGTCGGTGATCGAGCGGGCGGCTCCCGTGGCGCGGGTGGCGCCGCAACCGGCTCCGCGTCAGGTCGACCGGCCGACACCGCGCCAGCGCTGGGAGGCAGCGGTCGCGGCACGGCCGCTGGAGTCACCGCGCGAGCTGCCGTCGGCGCTGCGGCGGATGGCGCAGAGCATCGTCGGACGCGCGGCCGCCCCGCGGTACACCACCGGTCCGGCCACCCGGCACGCGTTGGGGGCCGCGGGCGCGCTGGGTGCCACGACCGGCTCCGTCGTTCACCTGCCGGCCGCGCCCACCACCGCACCGTCGTCGGTGTCGGTGCTGGCCCACGAGCTGACGCACGCCCGCAGCCCGGTCAGCCGTCCCCGCTTCTTCCTCGGCCGCCACACCGCCCACCTCGACGACGACGAGCGCCGCGCGCTGGCCGCCGGCGCCTCCATCCTCGGCGGCTCCCACGGCCCGGGCGAGACGTTCTCCGCCGGCGGGCTCCCGGGCATGGCCCCGGCCGGTGTCCTCGGTGGACAGTCGCCTGGAGTGGCCGGAATGCTCGGGTCCGGCGGCTCCGGCGCACTGGGTGGCACCTTCGGCACCACCTCACTCGCCGGCCTCGCCAGCGCCGGCCGCGCCGGCCTCACCGGTAGCGGCACGACCGGTGCCGGCCTCACGGGTTCTGGCCTCACGGGTTCTGGCGCCGTCGGCGCAGGCCTTGCCGGGGCTGGCCTCACCGGCGCCGGCCTCACCAGCGCCGGCCTCACCGGCGCCGGCGTCACCGGTGGCGGCCTCGCTGGTACCGGCCTCGCCGGTGGCGGCCCTGCCGGCGCCGGCCTTCCCGGCGGCCTCGGCGGCATGGTGTCCGGAGCCGGTGGCACCGACGGGCTGCCCGGCGCGCTGGGCGCGGCCGCCCGCGACGCGGCCGGTGACACGACCGGGGTGGCGGCGGGAATCGTCGACGGGCTGCCGGTCGGCGGGGGAGTGGGCGCCGTGGCCGACCTCGCCACGAGCACGGCGCGGCAGACCGTTCTCGCCGCGATCCCCGGTGGTCAGCTTCCGTCGTTCCCAGGCACGTCCGGCGGCGGGTCGGATCCGACCGGCTACCCGGGCGGCATGGGCGACCCGGCCGGTTCCGCGGCCGGCGGAGGTTACACGGGCGGCGGAGGTTACGCGGGCGGCGGAGGTTACGCGGCCGGCGGCTTCGGAGGCGGCTTCGGAGATGGCGGCTTCCAGGGCGGCGGCGTCGACGGCGGCACGGCGAGCGGTGCGGGCGGCGGGTTCGCGCCCGGCGGAGCGGGCGGCGGCGGCTTCGCCTCCGGCGGGGGCTTCGCCTCCGGCGGGGGCTCTGTCTCGGGCGGCGACCCGGGTGCCCACGGCGGCGGCGGCGCGGGCGGCCAGTCCGGAGCCGGTACCGGGGGCCGTCCCCAGGGCGCTCCCGGTCTCGCGTCCCTGGGCGGAGACGTGCCGCACACCGGCGCGATCGACACCGACCGCATCGTGGAGATGGTCGAGGAACGGCTTCTACGGGAGATCGAGCGGCGCGGTGGGCGCTGGGCGGGGGTGTTCTAGATGGCCGGCCCGGAGAAGGCCTATCTCTTCACAGAGAAGGGCGACAAGTTCGAGTGCCTGTTCAACCCTGCTGAGCTCACCATCACCAAGAGCAACACCTGGCAGGTGCCCGAGAGCAAGGGACGCAACTCGCCCGAACTGCGGTTCCAGGCCGGCCAGCCGGGAACGCTGAGTCTCAGCCTGATGCTCGACACCACCGACCGCGGCAGCGACGTCACGGAGTACACGAGCAAGCTCCTGGACCTGATGAAGGTGGACCCCTCGATCGCCGGCGCCGACAAGGCGCGCAACAACGCCCGGCCGCCGTGGGTGGAGTTCCACTGGGGGAAGCTGCACTCGTTCAAGGCGATCGTCGAGCGGCTGCAGATCCGGTTCACCTACTTCGCCAGCACCGGGATGCCCCTACGGGCCAAGGCCGACATGGTGCTCAAGCAGTTCAACGACGAGGAGTTCAAGCCGCTGCAGAACCCCACGTCCGGAACGCCGACGCTGCACACGGTCCACCGCGTCGTGCACGGCGAGACGCTCGACCGCATCGCCGCCGCGCACTACGCGGATCCCTTCAACTGGCGGCTGATCGCCGAGGCGAACGGGGTCATCGACCCGCTCGACGTGCAGCCGGGCACCGTGCTCGTGATCCCGGAGCTCCCGGTGCGGCGCCGTGGCTGAGAAGAGACTCGACGGCGTCGTCATCACCGCCGACGGGCGGCCGCTGCCGGCCGACCTGTACGGCAACCTGCAACTGGTACGCGTGGAGGAGTCCGTCCAGCTGCCCGACTACTTCTCCATCCACTTCGACGACCCGCACTTCGAGCTGTTCGACAAGGACCAGTTCACGCTCGGAACCCGCGTGGAAATCGCTTTCCGCGCCGAGGGCGACCCCGTCGTCGTCACGAGCGGCGAGATCACCGCGGTCTCCATGGAACCCGGCCGCGGCGGTCGCCACGAGCTCGTGCTCACCGGCCTCGACCTCACCCACCGCATGGCCCGCGCGCCGAAGAGCCGCAGCTTCCAGAGCGTCACCGACGGCGACGTCGCGAGCCGCATCGCGGGCGAGTACGGCCTCGAGCCCGACGTCGACGGCACCGGCGAGGTGCACGAGTACCTCTTGCAGGTGGCCGAGACCGACTACGCGTTCCTCCGGAGACGGGCCGCCCGCATCGGTTTCGACTTCTGGATCGCCGAGAAGACGTTCCATTTCAAGAAGGGCCCGCGCGCCGCGGGGTCGCCGCCGCCGTTGCGGTGGGGCGCCAACCTCAAGGGCTTCTCGGTGCGGTTCGCGTCGGGCGAGCGCTGCGACGAGGTCCAGGTGCGTGGATGGGACCCGCTGGCGAAGCGTGCGATCGTCGGCCGCGCGACGGAGGGCGAGCTGGGTACGGACGCTCCAGCCGGCGACGAGCTGAACGCCGCCGCGCAGAGGGCCTTCGGACGCACGCAGCGCATGGCCGGCTACTTCCCGGTGGCCGACCAGGCCCAGGCCGACGCGCTCGCCCAGGCCTTCCTGCTCCGGGCGAGCGGCACCGAGGTGGTGCTCCGCGGCGAGGCGGCCGGCGACCCGTTGCTCGCGGCGGGCGCGATGGCGAAGGTGGAGAACGTCGGCACCCGGCTCGCCGGCAACTACCGCATCACCAGCGTCGAGCACCTGTACGGCGCCGGCCGTCCGTACGTCACGAAGTTCGTGTGCGGCGGCAAGGAGCCGGCCGGGCTGGCCGACTACCTCGCGGGCGGGCACACGACCACCGGCGCGTCGAGGTCGTGGGGCGGGCTCGTCGTCGGCATCGTCACCAACAACAACGATCCCGAGAAGCTGGGCCGGGTGAAGGTGACGTTCCCGACGCTGTCGGCCGAGGACGAGAGCACGTGGGCCCGCGTGGCCACGGCCGGGGGCGGCCCGAAACGGGGAATCCAGTGGCTCCCCGAGGTCGACGACGAGGTGCTGGTCGGCTTCGAGCATGACGACCAGACCAGACCCGTGGTCCTGGGCGGGATGTGGAACCGCACCGACCAGACGCCCCTGCCCGACGCGGCCACGGGCGGAAAGATCAACGAACGCGGGATGGTGACCCGTATCGACTCGCGGCTGCTGTTCACCGACGAGCCGACCGCCTCGGTGCACCTGTCGCTCGGCGGCGAGAAGAACCTGCTCCACCTGGAGCAGAAGGAGTCGAAGCTCATCGGGGAGCAGAAGCTCGTCGTCGAGGCGACCGACATCGAGGTCACCGCGAAGAACAAACTGACCATCAACGCCGCGGAGATCGAGATCACCGCGACCGGTCAGATGACGCTGACCGGCAAGCCGATCAAGCTGAACTGAGGAAACAGTGGGACAACCCGCCGCGCGCCAGGACGACCAGGTCACCGGCACCGACATCCACCTGTGCGTGCCGCCCAGCGGCCCACCGGTGCCGACGCCGCTGCCGTTCGTCAGCCTGCTCAAGGTGGCGCTGTCGACCGACGTGTTCATCAACGGGCTGCCCGCCGCCACCCAGGACAGCATCTCCAACCACACGCCGCCGCACATCCCGCCGCCGCCGACGACGTTCAGCAAGCCGCCCACGAACCAGGGCAGGGTGCTCGTCGGCTCGCAGACGGTGCTGGTGAACAACAAGCCGCTGGCCCGTGTCGGCGACGCGGTGATGACATGCAACGACCCCGTCGACGCTCCCGTGGGCACGATCGCCTCCGGCTCACCGGACGTACTCGTGGGATGAGGCACGGCGACTTCATCGGCGCGGGCTGGAGCTTTCCCGCGTCGATCACCCCGGCCGGCACGATCCGGCTCATCACCGGCTCGGAGGAGATCGACGCGTCGATCCGCATGATTCTCTCGACGATTCCGGGCGAGCGGGTCATGCGGCCGGAGTTCGGGTGCCGCATGTGGAGCCTCATCTTCGCGCCGCTGACCGCCGGCACGCTCGGCCAGATCGAGCAGTACGTGCGCGAGGCTCTCGACCGCTGGGAGCCGCGCATCGACCTCGACCGCGTGGTCGCCGTGGCCGACCAGGAGTCGGCCGAGGTGAAGGTCGAGCTCGACTACCGGGTGAAGGCCACCAACGACGTCCGGAACCTGGTGTTCCCGTTCTACACGATCCCCGGGGAAGGGGGAGTGGCATGAGTCTTCCGTCTCCCAACCTGGACGACCGGCGCTTCCAGGACATCGTCGACGAGGCGAAGCGGCGCATCCCGCGGCACTGTCCCGATTGGACGGACCACAACGTCTCCGACCCGGGTGTGGCGCTCATCGAGCTGTTCGCCTGGATGACCGAGATGACGCTGTACCGGCTCAACCAGGTGCCCGACCGCATGTACGTGAAGTTCCTCGAACTCGTCGGCATCGAGCTGTTCTCGGCCGTCCCCGCGCGGGTCGACCTGCTGTTCAGCCTCACCGCGTCGCGGGCCGAACCGGTGCGGATCCCGGCCGGCACGCAGGTGAGCACCGAGCGCAGCTCCGACGGCGAGGCGGTCATCTTCCTCACCGACGACGACCTGCAGATCGTCGCCCCGCAGCTGATCGCGTGCCTGACCCACACCGACGACCGCTTCACCGACCACTGGGACGACCTGAGGCGGGAGGCCAGCAGCGTCAGGCTCTTCCCGACGCTGCGTCCCGACGAGGCCGTCTACTTCGGCTTCGCGGACTCCGCCGGCGGCAACCTCCTCAAGCTCGAGGTGAGGACCGGCCCGGAGGGCGCCGGCGTCGATCCCCGCCGCCCGCCGCGCGTCTGGGAGGCCTGGGACGGCCGCGAGTGGCAGAACGTGCGCATCCTCGACGACACGTCCGCCGGCTTCAACAGCCCCGGCGAGGTCACCCTCCTGCTGCCGCCCCGGCACCGTCCGCTCGCGCTGGGAACCCGCAGGGCGCACTGGATCAGGTGCCGCCTCGTGCAGGCGGCGGCCGGCCAGCCGGAGTACCGCAACCCGCCCCGGCTTGAGTCGCTCACCGCGCAGAGCATCGGCGGCGCGGTCGCCGCGCACCACGCCGAACCGGCGCCCGCCGAGCTCCTCGGTACCAGCACCGGCCGTCCCGGACAGGTCTTCACCGTGCGCCGCGCGCCGGTGCTGCCGCGAAGGGCCGACGAGACCGTGCGCGTGGTGCCGCCGCGGCACGACCGCACCACCCCACCCGAGGAGCAGGTGTGGTCGGAGGTCGCCGACCTCAGCGACGCCACCGTCGACGACCGAGTGTTCACGTGGTCCGGCGCCACCGGCGAGATCCGGTTCGGGCCGCAGGTGTTCGACCGCGAGGGCCGCGCCCGCCAGCACGGTGCCGTGCCGCCGGAGGACGCGCAGATCTACGTCACCGGGTACCGCTACGGCGGTGGCCGGCGCGGCAACGTCGCCGCGAACCGGCTCACGGTTCTGCATACGTCGATCCCGTTCGTGGCGAGCGTGACGAACCTCGACCCGGCGGCGGGCGGCGTCGACGCCGAGACCGTCGACAACGCCAAGGTGCGCGGACCGCTGTACCTGCGCGGCGCGCGACGCGCCGTGACGGCGGAGGACGTCGAGCGGCTGACCCTCGACGGCGCGCCCGGCGTCGCGCGGGCCCGCTGCCTCCCGCCGTCCCAGCCGGGCGAACCGGCCCGGCTGCTCGTGGTGCCGCGCATCGACGTCGCGCCCGAGGAGCTGACCCTCGACGACCTCGTCATCTCCAGGGACCTCCTCGAACAGATCAAGGCCTACCTGGAACCGCGGCGGCTCCTCACGATGCGCATCAAGGTCGAGCCCCCGCGCTACCAGGGGATCAAGGTCGTGGCCGAGGTCCGGGCGAGCGCCGGCGTGCGTCCGGAGACCGTGCGCGAGCGCGCCGAGATGGCGCTGTACCGGTACCTGAACCCGCTCGTGGGTGGACCGGGCGGCAACGGCTGGCCGTTCGGCATCGACCTGCGCCTCGGTGACGTGTACGGCGTGCTCCACGGCGCGTTCGGCGTGCAGGGTGTCGAGGCGGTGCACGTGTTCTCGGCCGACCTGCGGCGCAAGGTGACGCTCGACCAGGTCGACCAGCGCGCGAGACTGCGCCCCGAGGCGTTGTTCATGTCGTTCCAGCACAGAGTGGTCGTCCAGCAGTGAACGGCTGGCTGGTGCGGCAGCTCCCGCGCGTGATGGCCGAGGACCTGGTGCTGAGGGGCTTCGTCACGGCGCTGGAGGAGGTCGCGACCACGGTCCGCGATCGGGTCGACTCCGTCGAGCACCACCTCGACACCGGGCTCGCCGCGCCGGAGATGCTGGAGTACCTGGCCCGCTGGCTGGGCGTGGAGCTGGAGCCGACCGACCCGCCCGAGTACAAGCGCGCGCTGGTGCGCGAGGTCGGCCGGCTGCTCGGCTGGCGCGGTACCCGCTACGGCGTCGAGAGCCTGCTGGAGGCGGCCACCGGGTCGCGGGTCACGGTGACCGACACCGGTGGCGTGTACGGCGGCGACGACCCCGTGCCCCCGTCCGACCTGAAGGTCGTCGTGCAGCTCGACCACACCGGGCACCTCAGCGAGCGCCAGGTCCACCGGATCCTCGAGGCCGAACTGCCCCTGGGCTCCCAGGTGGAGCTCGACATCAGATTTCCTGGCGGAAAAGCATGACGACGGTGTCCTGCCCCGACTGCGGCGCCGCGGTCGACCCGAACCGCGACCAGCTGTGTGGTCAATGTGGATACCCGTTGATGTTCCTGCGCGAGCGTCCGGCCGCCGGCGACCCCCAGCAGTTCGGCGTCGCCCGCGCGCCCGGCGAACGCGACGTGCCCGGCCCGGCCGCCCACCCGATCCTGCTCGAACCGGTGGCGCCCGCGCCCCGGCCCGGCGTCGCCGAGATCGGCTGCCCGTCCTGCCACGAGATCAACCCGGCGACGCGCATCCGGTGCCAGCGCTGCGGCCAGGAGCTGCGCCCCGCACATCCGGGCCCGGTCGACCTCGGCCCGCTGCCGAAGCCCGCACGGAGCTGGACGTGGCTCGTGGTCCTGATCGCCGTGCTCGCGGTGGTCGCGATCGTCGCCGTGGTCGCGTTCGTCGTGCTGCGGGACCGGGAGGAGCCCGCCGCCCAGCCGAAGCCGGAGCCGGCGCTGATCCGCGTCGACTCGTCCGCGGTGACCGTCACCGCCTCCGCCGCCGACCCCGACACCGCCCTGTGGGGTCCCCAGCTCATCAACGACGGCGACCTGAAGACGGCCTGGCACAGCGGCGGACACCTGATCCCGACGAACGTCGGTGTCGAGGTGCGGTTCGCGTTCAACCGACCGGTCAAGCTGGCCCGGATCACGATGGTCAACGGGTTCGCGAAGAGTCCGGTCGACTACACCAACAATCAACGCATCACGAAGATGCGGATCAGGACGGAGAAGGGCGAGCGGGAGGTGCCGGTGGTCGACTCGGCCGACCCGCAGACGTTCGACCTCGACGGCGCCACCACGAAGACCGTCACGTTCGTCGTGCTGGCCACCGTGCCGGGCACCAGATTCAAGGACGTCTGCATCTCCGAGGTCATGTTCGACGAGCGGGTCTGAAAGGGGGTCCGACATGGCCGTGCCGCTGCGGGTGGAGCTCACCCCGGACCGGGTCGACGCTCAGCCGGGTGACGCGTTCGCGCTGCAGGTGAGCGTGCGCAACACCAGCGACGTGGTGGAGCACTACGGGCTGGAGCTGCTCGGCCTGCCCCAGAACACCGGCGCCCGGCTCGAACCCGACGTGATCAAGCTGCGGCCGGGGGAGACCGGGTCGGCGTCGGTGCGGCTGACGCTCGGCACCGACCCACCGGCGGTCGCCGGGATCTACACCGTCGGCGTGCTCGCCCGGTCGCGCTACCGGCCGGAGATCTCGCGCTGCGAGGAGTTGACCGTCGACGTCGCGGTGGTGCAGCAGGTCGGGCTGCAGGTGGCGCCCGAGGTCGCGATCGGCAAGCGGTCGGCGAAGTATCAGGTACAGGTCGTCAACAGCGGCAACGTGCCGGTACGGCTGCTGCTGGCCGCCACCGACCCGGAGCGCCGGGCGAAGGCCCGGTTCAACCCGCCCGCGCTGGCGCTGCAGGCGGGCGCCAGCGAGAGCGTCGCGCTCGCCGTGCGCGCGCCGGTGCCGTGGAGCCAGGAGACGCAGCGCGCGCTGAAGATCGAGGCCGGCGGCGACGGGGCGTACGGCGCCGTCGCCGCGACGTTCCTGCAACGGCCGCGGTTCGCGTCGAAGCTGGCCCGGATCGGCGGCGCGGTCGCCGCCCTGGGCATCATCGCCGGCGCGATCCTGGGATCCGCGCTGATCGCGCGGGCCGTGAACGAGCCCGACCCGGAGCCCAGCGGGTCGGTCGCCGCCGCTCCGCAGACGCAGGGCGGCGACCCGGCGAAGCCGGCCCTGCCGTCGTCGCCCGGCGCGTCGTCGCCGGGGGCCGCCTCGTCACCGGGGTCGGCGGCGCCGTCGGGGTCCAGCGGGCCGGCGGTGGCGCCGGGCACCGGCGTCAAGGAGGTCGACCTGACCCGCGGCGGCGCCGGTGTCGTCGACAGCGACGCCTTCCGCGGCGACGGGCTGATCGTCAGCGGCAACCCCGACCAGGGCGGCGACGCGGCGTGCGTCAACGCCACCGCGCTGGCCGTGCGCGGCGCCGACGCCGCCACCCGGTTCCTGGCCTCGGCCCTGGCCGACAAGCCCGACCAGTGCAACACCGCGCCCATCCAGATCCGCTTCCTGACCAGGGCGTCGAAGGTCGAGCTGGTCTACGTCGGTCCGGGCGACCGGAAGATCGAGGTCAACTTCAAGGACTACAGCCGCATGACCGTCACCGGCTCCTCGGTGACCGACGACGGCAGCCACGGCGGCATCGACTTCATCGTGGTGAGCGGCGCGAGCACCGGCGCCCCGGTGGCGCCGGCCGTCAAGGCGGTGAAGTTCATTCCGTTGAGTGGGTGAGCCACGCGGGGAGGCGGTCGAGGCAGTCGTCCCAGCCCTGCGCGTGGCTCTTCGCGGCCTCGTCGTCGACGAACCGTTCGTGCCGGAGGACCAGCCGGGTGCCGTCGGCCGTCGGCGTCAGCTCGACGGTGACCAGGGTCTCGGCGTCCTCCCCGTCCCAGAGCCAGGTGAAGACCAGCCGGTGCGGCGGCTCGACGGCCACGTACTCGCCGCTGACGGCCATGCCCACCGCCGGCCCGTCGATCCGGTACCGACCGCCGACCCGCAGGTCGACCTCGACGGTGGGGTCGAACCGCCGCGGCCAGAACCACGCGGTCAACGCGGCCGGGTCGGTCATCGCCCGCCACACCCGCTCCACCGGGAACGCCAGGGTGCGGTCGATGGTCAGATCGGTCATGACTCCCCCTCGAGGTAGCGCTCGAGGGAGTCGACGCGACCCGTCCAGAACCGCCGGTAGTGGTCGATCCAGCCGGCGGCGCCGGCCAGGGGATCGGGCCGCAGCGTGCAGACCTGCGCCCGTCCGACCTTCGTGCGGGTGAGCAGGCCGGCCCGCTCCAGCACCGTGATGTGCTTGCTGACCGCCACCAACGACATCGGCAGCGGCTCCGCGAGCGCCGCGATGGTGCGCGGCTCGCCGGCGAGGGTGTCGACGATCGACCGCCGCGTGGGGTCGGCCAGCGCCGAGAACGTGAGATCAAGGTTAACCACCTGGTTAACCTAACGCATACGCTCGCGAGCCGGCAACCGCTGGGACGAGCCCGACCACGAGGGTTTCGGGGCGGGCACCTTGCGGAGCGGAGCTCGACGCTTCACTCCGCGGAGCAAGGTGCCCGCCCCGAAACCACCAGCGGGCGGTGAGGTCCTATGCGGCGGCGAGGGTCACCGGGAGGGCGAGGGCGTTCGTGCGGGCGAGGCGGCTGTTGAGCGTCCCCCGCTCGGCGATCTGCTGGTAGTACGCCTCGCGCCGGCGGGCGACGCACCCGCTCGCGCGACCGGGCTGGCCGGCCAGCTCCGGGTCCAGATGGGTGTTCAACCCCTCGCGGAGCAGCACCAGCGCCTCGGCCCGCAGCTGCGACACCCGCGACTCGGTGACGCCCAGCTCGGCGGCGATCTCGGCCATCGGCCGCTCGTGGAAGAAGTACCCGGCGACGACGTGCCGCAGCCGGTCGGGCAGCGCCTCGATCGCGTGGTGCAGGTAGCCCACCCGCTCGCGCTGGAGCAGCAGCTCCTCCGGTCCCGGTGTGCGCTCGCGCACCATGTCGTCGGCGGTGCCGGGCGCGAAGCCCTGCAGGCTCAGGACGACGGCGCGTTGAACGTCCTCGTCGACGGCGGTGATCTCGTCGACGGCCACGCCGAGCGCCTCGGCCAGCTCCGCCGGGGTGGCGGCCCGGCCGAGGGCGGCGGTGAGCTGCTGCTGCGCGGTCTCGATGCGGCGGGCCCGGCTGCGCACCGAGCGGCTGGCCCAGTCGAGGCCGCGCAGCTCGTCGAGGAGGGCGCCCCGGATGCGGACGGTCGCGAAGCTGCCGAACGGCGTGCCCCGGTCGGGGTCGTAGCCCTTCGCCGCCGCCGCGAGCGCCGCCATGCCGGCCGACACCAGATCCTCGCGGTTGACGTGCGCCGGCAGGCGACTGGCGAGCTCGCGTACGAGGTGCCCCACCAGCGGCAGGTGGGCACGGACCAGATCCTCGACTTCCCGGTCCGTGGCCACGACGTGCTGGGGGCGCGACGGAGCAGAGGTGACGGTAGGAGCGGTCATCGGATCCCCTCGTGTAGCTGGCCCCTGGATCAGGGACAACGTGCCGACACGAGAAAGACTCAACTACTTCAGGTGCTCACACAGTCACGTTCGGTTGCTAGTCGGTTGCATCCTGGTGGAAGTCCTCAGGATCCGGGGCAGCCCGGTGAGCGGCGAAGAGTACCCGCCAGATGCGCCCGGTAAACCGTATTCGCGGCATATGCGTGGCGACTTGCCTTTTAAACCTGAAAGAGCTAGGAAAGCAGCCCCGGAAACAGTAGCGCCAGCTGCGCCGGATACGTGGCGATCAGCCGGAGTTCGTCGTCGGTCAGCGGCCGTCCGGTCTGTGCGTTGCACAGCTGCACCAGCTGGAACGACAGCTCCTCGTCGGGTAGGTCCGCCAGACCGAGGGAGTCGAGCACGTGCCGGAACCCCGCCCGCCCGCCGTACTCGCCGGTGAGCACGACCCGGCCGCGCGTCGCGTGGTGATCGGCCGGGAACGGGCCCAGCGCGTCCTCGTCGTACAGCTCGTAGTTGCGGTGGTCCTTGAGCGCCCCGTCGGCGTGGATGCCCGACTCGTGCGCGAACGCGTTCACCCCGACTCCCGGCTGGTTGTACGGCAGCGGCTGGCCGAACGCGTACGACGCCCACAGCGCGAACCGGCGCGCCCACCCGAGGTCGAGCTTGTCGCCGACCTCCACCCGGTCGTGCACGCCGAACCCGTGCCGCAGCGCCAGGATGCACGACAGCAGGTCGGCATTGCCCGACCGCTCGCCGATCCCGTTGACGCACGTGTTGATCCATACGTCTTGACCGGCGTCAAGTCCACCCAGCGCGCCGGCGACCGAGTTCGCCACGGCCAGGCCGAGGTCGTTGTGGCAGTGCGTCTCGACCGTCGACCCGGTCGCGTCCGCCAGGGCGGCGAACCGGTCGCGGATGCGGAACGGGGTGTCGCCGCCGATCGTGTCGCAGTAGCGCAGCCGGTCGGCGCCGGCCTCCCGCGCGGCGAGGGCGAACTCGGTGAGGAACGCGTCGTCGGTGCGCGACCCGTCCTCCGCGTTGACGCCGACCGTGCGGGCGCCGCCGGCCTTCGCCGCGCGCACGGCCTGCTGGGTTTCCCTGATCAGCGCGTCGCGGTCCAATTTTCCCTTGAACTTGTTCTGGAGCATCTGATCGGATGTCGAAATCGACAGGTTGTAGTGCGACAGGCCGAGCGGCGCCGCCTTCTCGACGTCGGCGACCACGGCCCGGCACCACCCCGACAGGCGCAGGTCACCGAACGCGCCGACCTCAGCGAGCGCCACCTGCGCGCGGACGTACGGCACCTCGTGGAACAGGAACGGGAACCCGATCTCGGACTGCATCACCCCGAGCCGGCCCAGGTAGAAGTTGACCATCGTCTTACCGAACTTCGACAGCCCGGTACGGGCCGTCTGGACGCCGTCGCGGTTGGTCACGTCGAGAAAGTGGATGCGTGGCATGCGCACAGGTTGACACTGACGGCCTCATATGGTCAATGTTGATGAAAATCAAGTGCAGAGGGGACGCACGTGCCGGACGACCTGCTACATCGCTGGTTGACCGCCGACCAGGCCGCCGAGCGGCTGGGGGTGAAAACCGCCACGCTCTACGCCTA
Source organism: Virgisporangium ochraceum (assembly GCF_016863655.1). GTDB lineage: Bacteria > Actinomycetota > Actinomycetes > Mycobacteriales > Micromonosporaceae > Virgisporangium > Virgisporangium ochraceum. Next base: position 27,383 of record NZ_BOPH01000026.1, on the reverse strand, counting down.
CGTGTCGCGCGGGGTGCTGCTGCGCCGCAAGTCGGCCGAGGGGCACAGCCTCTTCGACCCGGCCGAGGTCGACCGGCTGGCCCGCCGCGGCCGACCCCGCCGGCAGGCCGGCACGTCGGAGGTCACGATCGCCTCGCGCGTCACCACCCTGGGGGAGGACCGGCCGTACTTCCGTGGCCACGACGCCCTCGGCCTGGCGGTCAACCACTCGTTCGAGGAGGTGGCCGACCTGCTCTGGGACGACGGAGGCGGCTCGTGGGACGCGCCGGCGGAGGCGGTCGCGCTCGCCCGGGCGGCGCAGGCCGGGCTGCCCCCCGACGTGCTGCCGATCGAGCGCCTGCAGGTCGCGGTGCCGATCCTCGCGGTCCTCGACCCGCTGCGGCACCACCGCGACCCTGACACCGTGGCCACGATCGGCCGGTCGTTGGTCGTGGGGCTCGTCGAGTGCCTGCCGGCCGCGATCGACCCACCCGCCGGGCCGGTCGGCGGGTGCGTCGCGGCCCGGCTGTGGCCGCGGATCACCGCCCGGTCTACCGACGACGTGCTGCTCGGGGCGCTCGACATCGCCCTGTGCCTGCTCGCCGACCACGAGCTGGCCGCCTCCACGCTGGCCGCCCGGGTCGCCGCCTCCGTGCGGGCCGACCCGTACGCCGTGGTGCTCGCCGGCATCGGCGCGATGGGCGGCTCGCTGCACGGTGGCGCGTCGCTCGCCGTCGAGTCGCTGCTCGCCGAGATCGGGGAGCCGGCGAACGCGGGCCGGGTCATCGGCCAGCGGCAGCGGCGCGGGGAACGGGTCCCGGGCTTCGGTCACGTCGTCTACCGGGACCGCGACGGGCGCGCCGACACGCTGCTCGACGCGCTGCGCGGCGCCGGCGTGCCGATGGACCTCACCGACGCCGTGCTCGCCGAGGCCGGGCGGCGCGGGCTGCCCGCGCCGAACATCGACCTCGCCCTGGGCGCGTTCTCCCGGGCCGCTGACATGATCACCGGCGGCGGCGAGGCGATCTTCGCGATCGCCCGCACGGTCGGGTGGCTGGCCCACGCGGTCGAGGAGTACGAGAACCCCACCCGGCTGCGCCTGCGCGCCCACTACACCGGCTGACCGACCTTCCGGCGCTTCTTCGCGTACATCTCGAGGTCGGCCTCGTGCAGCAGCGTGGTCAGGTCGGTGCCGGGTCCGGCGGTCGCCATGCCGATGCTGACGCCCACACTCACCACCGTCGCCGTGCGGTCCGGGCCGAGCTTCACCGGCTCCGCCACCGCGTCGGCGAGGCGACGGACCAGGTCGGCCGGATCGGCCGGCGCGGTCCGCAGCAGGACCGCGAACTCGTCGCCACCGAGGCGCGCGACGGTGCCGGCGTCGCGCACGCAGCGCGACAGCCGCAGCGCGACCGCCTGGAGCAGCTGGTCACCGGCGTGGTGGCCGTGCTGGTCGTTGACGGGCTTGAAGCCGTCCAGGTCGAGCATCAACACGGTCGGGGTGTCGCCGGCGGCCAGCGCGGCCCTCAGCCGGTCGAGGAACAGGGTCCGGTTGGCGAGGCCGGTGAGGGCGTCGTGGTAGGCGAGGTGACGCAGCCGCTCGCCCAGCGCGTCGCGCTCCTGCACCGCCCGCTGGAGCACGTCCTTGGCCTCGGCCAGCTCGTCGACCTTCGCGTTGAGCCGGGCGACCAGGTCGTCGTTGTCGGCGAAGGCGGCCAGCTGGCGGGCCACGACCAGCGCCGACCCGAGCAGCGCCCCGCCGAGCACCACCCACGCCGACAGGCCCAGCCCCACGTCCATGAGCACCCACACCAGCAGCGCGTAGTTCGCCAGGACCGCGACGTACGGCATCCGGTTGTAGGACCGGTCGACCCCGGCCGGTGCCGCGGTCGCCGTCGACGACTGCACCCACTGGACCCGCAGCCCCGCGACGAAGCCCACGTTCGACAGCACCACGATGCCGGTGTGCCACGACACGTGCCCCGACGAGATCATCGCCGCGGCCGTCGTCTCGTTGACCGCGTGCAGCACCGCGGGGACGGCGCCGACCGCCCCCGCCAGCCGCGTCATCGGCGCCGACCGCCCGAGCGCGAGCCGCACCACGCCGAACGCCACGACGACCATCGCCGCCGGCCCGACCAGCGCGCGCACGAGGTCGCCGGTCTCGGGCTGGTCGGTCGACGGACCGCTGAGCTGCCACACCAGCACCGCGACACCCACCATCACGGTGGTGACGTCGAGCCAGAACCGCACCCGCTCGCGTCCCGAGGTGATGCCCGACGGCGTGGTGAAGATCACGACGATCAGGAGCAGGGCGGCCAGCCCGAACAGCGTCAGCTGCGCCGGGGGCTCGGTGCGCGTGACGGTGTCCGGGTCCGCCGCCGAGTAGCCGAACGCGACCACGCTGCCGCCGGCGAAGAACAGCGCCGCGACGGCCATCACCCGCCAGAACCGCCGGCCGGACCGGGTGGTGGTCGGCAGGGCGGCGATCCGCCGGCTGAGCACGGCGGCGAAGACCTGCAGGATCAGCGAGACCAGCGCGGCGGCCGCACCGAGGACCCGGTAGGGCAGCAGGTCGAGCCCGAAGACGACCAGCACACCGATCGTCGTCGTGGCGACGGCGATGATCCCGCGGTCGCGGGACAACGCGTCCATGCTCATGATCGCCTTCATCCGAGGGGCCGGTTCGGACATCTGATCGGCACCCCGCTTGTGATCCTGAGTGTCAGCGCTTGCTCAGGCCCTTGTCGGCGTACATCGCCAGGTCGGCCCGGTGCAGCAGGACGGCCATGTCCTCGCCCGGCGAGGCCGTCGCCCACCCGAAGCTCGCCCGTACCCGCACCTCCGCGCGGCGGGCGCCCGTACCCACCCGCACCGGCTGGGCGATCACCAGCACCATCCGCTCCACGAGGTCGGTGACGCTCGTCCCCGGGTCGGTCAGCACCACGCCGAACTCGTCACCGCCGAGCCGGGCGACGGTGCCGCTGTCGCGGACACACCGCGACAGCTGCAGCGCCACCGCCTGGAGCAGCTGGTCGCCGGCGTTGTGGCCGTACATGTCGTTGACCGGCTTGAAGTCGTTCAGGTCGATGATCAGCACGGTGGGCAGCTCGCCGGCGGCCATCGCGGCCGACAGCCGTTCGCGGAACATCGTGCGGTTGGCGAGACCGGTGAGGCTGTCGTGGTAGGCGAGATGGCGCAGCCGCTCGGCGAGGCCGTCGCGTTGCAGCACCGCCCGCTGCAGCACGTCGCGGGCCTGCGCCAGCTCCTCGACCTTGGCGTTGAGCCGGGCGAGCAGGTCGTCGTTGTCGGCGAACGCGGCCAGCTGACGGGCCACCACCAGCCCCGATCCGAGCATGGCTCCGCCGAGCACCACCCAGGCACGTAGCGTGAGGCCCTCGTCGAGCAGCGACCAGACCAGGAGCCCGTAGCTGGCGGCGACGGCGACGTACGGCATCCGGCTGTGCAGGCCCCGGTCGCCGCGGTGCCGGTCGGCGCCGCCGGTGCGCACCTCGCCCAGCTGCAGGAGCAACGCGGCGACGAGAGCCAGGTTGGCCAGCATCCCGAGCGCCGAGGACCAGGACGGGTGCCCGCTGCGCGCCAGCGTCTCGGACATGCCGGCGTTGATGCTCGCCAGCGCCGCGGCCACCGCCGCCAGCATGCCGGTGTGGCGGGAGAACAGCGCGTTGCCGCCGAGCGCGAGCTTGATCAGTCCGAACGCGACCACCATGAACGACGCCGGCCCCACCAGCATCTTGACCAGGTCGGCCGGGTCGGGATGCCGGACGGCGTGGTCGCCGAGCTGCCAGGCGAACAGCCCGACGCCGACCATCACCACGGTGGCGTCGAGCCAGAACCGGGTGCGGTCGCGCCGGCCGGCGATCCCCAGCGGGGAGGCCGCCATGGCCACCGTGAGGAGCAGCGCGCCCGCGCCCTGGAGCAGCATCATCGCCGCGGTGCCGGTGATCACCCGTGGGTCGCGTGGTGACACCACCGCCACGCCGAGCTGCACGAGGCTGCTGGTCGTGAACGCCGCGACCGCGGCGCCGACGAGCCGGTAGAACCGGCGTGCGGCCGATCCGGACGTCGGCAGCCCGGCGATGACGAAGCACAGCCACACCGCCACCACCTGCACCGCCGAGACCGACGCCCAGGCGACGACGCCGAGGGCCGGCACCGGAACCAGGCCGGGCCCGTGCACGAGCACGATGACCAGCGCGCCGACGCACACGGCCAGCAGCCCGCGATCGACTCTGCTCATGATCACCATTCGTCCGGAGGGCGAGGTACCCGACCATCGGCCGCACCCGGACGGTTCTTAAGACAACAGATCGGCCGGCAACGCGGCGAGGGGTTCCGGGCCGACCGGCAAGAGCCGCGGTCGCATCGGCCCGGGCCCGCCTCGGCGGGGGCTCCGCGCCGTCGGACCGGCCCGCCCACGCCGGGGCGCCGCAGCTCCGCGGCCGGCTGATCGGCCGTGATCACCGTGTCCGCCTACCACGTGACCGGGCTCCCCGGTCGTTGTGGAAAGGTTGTAGGGCACATCCGCGAACCGAGGAGCCTTTCTAGATGTCCCCGATCCCCGACGACGACGACGCCATCAGCTTCGCCGACCTCAACCTGCGGCCGGAGCTGCTCAAGGCGCTGACCGGGCTCGGGTACGAGGAGCCCACGCCGATCCAGCGTGAGGCCATCCCCCCGATGATGGCCGGCACCGACCTGCTCGGACAGGCGGCCACCGGCACCGGCAAGACCGCGGCGTTCGCGCTGCCCATCCTCGAACGTCTCGCCGCCGAGCGGGGCGCCACCGAGTCGCGGGCGCCGATGGCGCTCGTGCTGGTGCCCACCCGGGAGCTGGCGGTGCAGGTCTCCGAGGCGATCCACAAGTACGGCCGTGACCTCGGCGCCCGCGTCGTGCCGATCTACGGTGGCCAGCCGATCGGCCGGCAGCTGCGGGCCCTGGAGTACGGGGTCGACGTCGTCGTCGCCACGCCCGGCCGGGCGCTGGACCACATCGGCCGCGAGACGCTCGACCTCAACGATGTCAAGATCGTCGTGCTCGACGAGGCCGACGAGATGCTCGACATGGGCTTCGCCGAGGACATCGAGGCGATCCTCGAGCAGGCACCGGCCGAGCGGCAGACCGTGCTGTTCTCGGCCACGATGCCGCCGCGCATCGAGTCCATCGCCGGCGCGCACCTGCGCGAGCCGGTGCGCATCCGGATGGGACGGGCCGCGCCCGAGCCCGGCGAGGCCCCGCTCGTCCGGCAGAGCGCGTACGTGGTGCCGCGCTCGTACAAGCCGGCCGCCCTGGGCCGCATCCTCGACATCGAGGCGCCGGCGGCGGCGATCGTCTTCTGCCGGACGCGCGACGAGGTCGACCACCTGACGGAGACGCTCAACGGCCGCGGCTACCGCGCCGAGGCGCTGCACGGCGGCATGGGCCAGGAGGCCCGCGACCGGGTGATGAGCCGGCTGCGGTCGGGCACCGCCGACCTGATCGTCGCCACCGACGTCGCCGCCCGCGGCCTCGACATCGAGCAGCTCACGCACGTGGTCAACTACGACGTGCCGTCGGCGCCGGAGTCGTACGTGCACCGCATCGGCCGGGTCGGCCGCGCCGGCCGCGAGGGTGTGGCGATCACGCTGGCCGAGCCGCGCGAGCACCGCATGCTCAAGACGATCGAGCGGGTCACGCGCCAGCGCATCGAGGTGCTGAAGGTGCCCACGGTCGCCGACCTGCGCACCCGCCAGCTCGAGCTCACCCGCGCGGCCGTCCGCGAGACGCTTCTCCAGGACGCCGAGAACGGCGGGCTCGACCGGTTCCGCATGGTCGTCGAGACGCTCACCGACGAGTTCGACATCCTCGAGGTGGCGCTCGCCGCGGTCAAGCTGGTCCACGAGACCAACGGCATGACCGACGACGACGAGGAGATCCCCGACGTCCAGCTGCGCGCCGGTCCCCGCACCGACCGTCCCCGCGACGGCGCCCGCGACTTCCGCGACGGCCGCGAGCGGCCGGGCCGCCGTGACGGCGGGCCGGCCGGACCCGGTGGCCGTGGGCGCGCCGGCAATCCGGGCATGACCCGCCTGTTCATCGGTCTGGGCCGGCGCGCCGGCATCCGCCCGGGCGACCTGGTGGGCGCGATCACCGGCGAGAGCCGCCTGGGCGGCCGCGACGTCGGCGCGATCGAGATCGCCGACCGCTTCTCGCTGGTCGAGGTCCCCGACGCGGCGGCCGAGGACGTCATCGCCGCCCTGCGCACGGCGACGTTCAAGGGCAAGAAGGCCACGGTGAGGCGCGAACGCTTCTGACCCGGCTGGCCGGGCACGGACGAGGGTCGTCCGTGCCCGGTCGGCTCAGTAGCGACAGACGCCCATCGGGTGGATCTGTTCCAGGCGGGCCCGCTCCGCGGCGTTCGGGCGCCACGAGCCGTACACCCCCCGGGCGATGGCCACCGCCACCGGCTGGCGGTCGCAGGCGAACACGCCGCCCTCGATCGGACCGCCGGCCACCGTGCGTGACGTGCCGTACAGGGGGAAGTAGGCCGTGCACGCGCCGGGCGCACGCCGGTCCAGGATGCCGTTCCACACCGACGGGCCGCGCGCGATCTCGCGGCCCGACGTGTCGAAGCAGCGGTCGGCGGCGTCGGCGGGCCTGTTGCCCACCACGCCCCGCTGCGGGTGCGCGCGCAGGTTCGCCATCCACGTGTCGATCACGGCCAGGGCCTGCGGCGTCTGGTCGAACGCGACCGCGGGACGGGCGTCGGTGAACCAGATGACCTGGTTGTCGGCCCGGCCGTCGAAGTCGAGCATGCGCTTGCGGCTGGCGAAGGACTGGTGCGCGTTGTGCATGTCCAGCTCCTCCTCCAGGTAGTGCCGCCAGTCGATCACGGGGATGTCGATGTCGCCCCGGAAGACCAGCCCCGAGCGCAGGGAGGCGGCGATGGCCTGCCGGTCGCCGGTGGTGCGCGGAGCGGGGTCACCCAGGCGCATGTTCCGCGAGCTCCACGGGTCGAACTGGGCCGGGTCGGCGCACGTGGCGGGAACGAACGGGCAGCCCTCCGGCACCATGTCGCGGGCGGCCTTCCAGCTGCCCACGCGCGCGTTCAGGTCGAGGAACTCGGCCGGTGTGATGTTGCCGTCGCGCAATGCCGTCAACCCGTACTGCACCCCCACGTTGTCCCACGCCGAACGGGCGTAGCCGTCGGGGCCGGTGCCGTAGATGGTGCGCAGGTCGTCCCAGTGCGACCACTCGACGGTGAGCATCACGCCCGGCGGGTCCATGCGGGCCCACAGCGGGTCGGGCTGCTGCCAGGTCGGGTTCAGGGCCAGCGGGGTGAGGCCGCGCCAGCCCTCGACGCACTCGGTCGACCCCGGTGCGCCGCCCCTGTACGGGTTGACGACGGTGGCGCTGGCGTTCATGCCGATCAACCACGTGCGGTTCTCCCAGTTGCGCCACTTCGGGTTCGCCGCGTCGGTGACGTCCATGTAGTACTCGAGCAGTTCGCAGTCGCCCACGTGGATGGTCTGCGTGACCATGTCGGGGTAGGAGTACTGCGGGATCGCGGCGTCGATCACGCGGGTCCCGTAGTTCTGCACGTAGATGTACTGCTGGATTCCGCCGCCGGAACCGCCGACGCCCACCGTGTACAGCGGCACGCCGTGCTTCTCGACGAACAGTTCCTTGAGCATCAACGCGGTCTCGCCGCCGAGGATCAGGTTGTAGTGCGTGTCGGTGCGGGTGCCGGTGGAGTACATGACGGCGTACCCGCGCGAGAGGCCGTCGTGGTACAGGTGGCCCCCGGGCAGCCGGCCCTGGTCGTGGCCGATCGCGACGCCGCCGTCGAACCGGTAGACCGCCTTCCGGTTCCACCCGTCGACGAGCATGGTGATCGCGTAGACGAAGCGGTTGCTGGTGCCGCGCTCGCGCCGGATCACGTAGTCGACCGTGCGGCCGTCGCTCGTCGTGGTCCGGGTCAGGTCGGCCGGTCGCGATCCGTCGGCGGGCATCGGTTTGAACTGGCCGTCGGACGCGCGGTAGAGAAGATCGGTGACGGACCGCGCTGAGCAGTCGCGGCTCCACCCGCCGGTGACCCGGTAGCCCTGCCCGTCCTGGTTGTCGACGAGGGGTTCGCCGAGGCCGGCCTGCTCGGTGCGGCACAGGAACGGGTACTGCTTCGGCCCCGAGAACACCGGCCCGGCGGCCGGGTGGTTGCGCACGATCAGGATGGCGTCGGGTTTCCGGGACACGTGAGCGCGCAGCACGTTGGTGCCCTCGCGCATCCCGGTGACGAGGCCGGTCGGCGGGCTCCCCGTGAACGCGCCGGTGACGTCCGTCCCGTTGAGCGTGACCCGCACCCGTTCGCGGGTGTTGACGCGTACGAGCGCGTCGCCGCCGGTCACCTGGTCGGCCCGGCTCGACAGCACCTCGATGAGGGCGGGGCCACCGTGACGGTCGTCCGGCGCGTTCCGCGCGGCGGCGGCCGGGGTGGCGGCCGGGGTGGCGACGGTGAGAACGGCTAGCAGAACGGCGACGGCGGGCGCTGCTCTCATGGATCTTCTCCAATGGCCGGCGGTGCCACGGACGATCCCACGCCGTTGTTCCGATGTCGAGAGGTGCGGGGTGGCACGAACGCGGGATTACCCGGCCGCCGCCTCCCGGCACCATCTGTGGTAACGAAGGAGGCAGGTCATGGGTAGGAACGCACGCACGGCACGCACGGTGATCGCCGTAGCCGCTCTGGTCGGTGCTCTCGGTGCGATGACGGCGTGTGGTTCGAAGCCCGCCTGGCGCAACGCCGACGGCTCGCCGGCCGCGCCGGACACCAAGGAGGTCGCGGCCACGGTCGCCGCGCCGGCCAACGGTGCCACCGACGTGTCGACGGCCACCGAGATCGGGTTGGCCAACGCCAGGCCCGGCGCCACGGTGACCATCACCGACGCGGCCGGCGCGACCGTTCCGGGCGCGATGCGCGCCGACGGGCAGACCTGGATCCCCGCGACCCAGCTCAAGTACGCCACCACCTACACGGTGACGGTCACCGGCAGCGACGACGCCGGCAAGTCCACGTTCACGACGATGGCCAAGCCCGGCAAGACGATCAACGTCAGCACCACGATGGCCGACGGGAAGACCTACGGCGTCGCGATGCCGATCGTCGTGCGGTTCGGCAGCAATGTCGCGAAGGACCAGCGGGCCAACATCGAGAAGCGGCTGCTGGTGACCAGCGAGCCGGCCCAGCTCGGCGTGTGGCACTGGTTCAGCGACAGCGAGGTGCACTACCGGCCCAAGGAGTACTGGCAGTCGGGGACGAAGATCTCGGTGCGCCTGGCCACCGGCGGCCTGCAGCTCACCGGCAACGCCTACGGCGCCAAGGACGTCACGATCAACGCCACCATCGGCCGCAAGCTGGTCATGGAGACCGACGACGCCACCCACCAGATGACGGTCACCCAGGACGGTCAGCTCCTGAAGACGATCCCGGTGAGCCTGGGCAAGGCCAAGACCCCGTCGTCGAGCGGCGCCATGGTCGTCATGGACAAGCAGCGCAAGGAGCTGTTCAAGTCCACCGACCCGAGCGACCCGTACGAGGAGATGGTCGAGTACACCCAGCGCACGACGGTCGGCGGCGAGTACATCCACGCGGCCCCGTGGTCGGAGGACGACCAGGGCAAGCGCAACGTCTCGCACGGCTGCACCAACGTCTCGCAGGCCAACGCGATCTGGCTCTACAACCTGACCATCATCGGCGACCCGTACACGGTGAAGGGAACCCCGCGGAAGCTCCAGTGGGGCAACGGCTACACCGACTGGGACCGCACCTGGGACGAGTACGTCAAGGGCAGCGCCCTCCCGGTCCCGGCCGAGCCCGCCCCCTCGACGTCCGCGTCGAGCCCGGCCCCGTCGGCGAGCGCGAGCACGACGAACTGACAGCACGTGCGGAAGCCCCCGGGCCGCCTCGGCGCCCGGGGGCTTCCGTGCGCCGGTCCCGCCCGCGGCGCCCTGTCCGTGCGCCGGTCCCGCCCGCCGCCCGCCCCTCGCTGTGTGCGTCGAGGTGGGGGAGGCGCCGTCGGGGTCGGGGGATCGGCCCGCACAGGGGGAGCACAACTGAACGGGCGGCGCAGGGTGACCGGGGAGTTGAACCGTCCGGTGTGAAGGTTTCCCGTGCTTTAGGCGGTTTGTCCTTATTGCGGTTAGCGTTCCGCCATGTCCTTGAGTACAAGCCGGGGCCGCCGCACCGGGTTCATCAGCGCCCTCGCCCTGGTGGCCGTCGCCGCCGTGGCGGCACCGGTGGACGCGTCGAGCGTGACCCCCGTCGCGTCCTGGTCGATGAACGAGAGCCGCGGCGCGCGCACCATGGTCGACGGCACCGGGCACGGCCTGCACGGCTCCATCGGGCGGGAGGTGGGCACCGGCACCACCGTCAGCGGCAGCACCGGGTACCGCTTCGAGCGCCTCGAGCCCGACCGCCCGCCGGCGCGGCCCGGTCACATCGTGACGGTTCCCGACCACCGGGCCCTCGACCCCGGCGACCGGACCTACGTGGTGACCGTGCGGCTGCGCACGGTGTACCACTTCGGCAACATCGTCCAGAAGGGCCAGGCGACGTCGGCCGGCGGGAACTTCAAGCTGCAGATCCCCAGCGGACGGGTGGAGTGCCTGTTCCGCGGGTCCCGCGGCAGCCGCGCGGTGTTCGCCAGGACCCGGATCAACGACGGGCGGTGGCACACCGTCGAATGCGAGCGCGGACCCGAGGGCGTGACGCTGCGTATCGACGGGCGGACCGAGGCGCGGGCCTACGGATGGGTCGGGACGATCGACAACTCGTGGCCGCTCGCGATCGGCGGCAAGGTCGACTGCGACCAGGTCGACGTGGGCTGCGACTACTACGCCGGCGACATCGACCGCATCGACATCGGCACCCGCTGAAAGGGTGGTGCGGACGCCCCCGTGACGCCCGCACCACCCCGTGGTGTGCCTCCCCGGCCGGATCCGTGCCGCTAGCGCGTGATCCAGGTGGTGAGGACGTCGACCGTCTCTCCCACCCGGCAGCGCAACCGGAACGGCTCCTGTGGGATGACACGGATGGTGAAGCAACCCAGTTCATCGGTGGCGACGGAATCCGTGACGCCGGCCGCCGTCTGCACCTCGATCTCCGCCGTCGCCGGCGGCACGAGCTGCCCGATCAGGCCGGTGGCGGTGAGCTCCAGCTCGATCGTGATGTTGGCCGAGGCGAACGTGAGCGCCCGCAGGTCGGCCGTGGTCTGGGTGCGGGTCAGTGCCGGTTCGCGGTCTGCGTCGGTACTCGAGTCGTAGACCAGTGCCGCGAGTTCGGCGTCGATGGTGCGCCAGGCGAACGCCGCCTTGCCGGCGGCGATGAAGTCCGGCGGTACGTCGCCCTCCGCGTCGAGGGCCTCCTCCAGCAGTGCCAACAGCTCGTTGTCGTCTTCCCAGCGGGTTGCCGCCATAGATGTCACCGTCGCCTCGCTTCCCGGGGGGCGCCGGCCCCTTCGCCCTCGATCAGCGTGGCGAGGGCGGGGCAGCGCCGCAGTTCCGAGAGACAGCGTTCCCGGCTCGGACCGATCGAACCGATCTTCATACCCAAGGTGGCGCTGATTTCGCGGTACGCCGGCCGCTGCTCCTTGAACAGCTGCGACAACAGCTCCTGGCAGCGCGGCCGCAGCTCCCGGAACGCCGACCGCAGCGCCGCCTGCCGCTGCACCCGTTCGAGCTCCTGCTCGATCTCGGCGTAGCCGCCCTCGGCGTACGTCTCCGGCTCGGCCTTGTGCTCGGCCTGCTCCCGCGACCGGCTGGTGCGCAGCACCCGCAGACACTCGTTGCGGGTGGTCGTCGCGATCCACCCCGGCAGCGCCGCCGGGTCGCGGATGTCGGCCAGGTGCTCGACGAGCTTGAGCCAGACGCTCTGGCCCACGTCGTCGATGTCGGGCCGGCCGAGGTCGTGCCGCCGGCCGATGGCCCAGACCAGCGGCGCGTACCGGTCGACGATCGCGTTCCACGCGAGCTGGCTGCCGTCGCGTGCCTCGATCACCAGCGCGACGACCGATGGGTCGTCAGCCATGCACGCCTCCCCCTTCAGTGCGCCAGCCTGATCGGGTCGCTCCCACCGGCCTGGCGCAGGGTCCGCCGGAGTTCACGTAGTGCGGCGTGCGGGTCGCCACCGTTCCTCGCGGTGAGCCGGGCCAGCCGCCCGGTGACCGTCGCCGCGGCGAACGACGTGCCCGACCACGAGGCCCACCCCTCCGGGAACTCCGTCGGGAGGGTGCCGTGCTCGCGCGTCTGCACGTTGACCGTACCGGTCAGGAACGGTCCCACGACGTTCTGGCCCGGTGCCATGAACGACGTCCACCGCACGTCCGGGCTGAACTCGCCCCGGTCGCCCGCCTCGGTGAGCGCCCCGACGGCCTCGACCTGCGACAACGCCGCGGGCCAGCAGGCGGCGCGCTCGTCGGTGCCGGAGTCGCCGTTGAGCTTCGGGTCGCCGTGGTTGCCGGCGGCCGCGACGATCACCATCTGCGGGGTGAGCAGCTCGACGGCCCGCGCGATGATCAGCGGGGCGTCGCCGTCGGCGGTGATGCAGCCCAGCGACAGGTTGAGGATCTTCACGCCCGAGTCGCGGAACTTCATCATCGCCAGCGCGGTGTCCCAGGCGGTGGCGATGCCGCGCTCGTCGTCGAGCACGGCGCCGACCACGAGCCGCGCCTCCGGCGCCTCGGCCAGGATGCGCCCGGCCACGAACGTCGCGTGCCCGGCGTAGTGCGAGTGCGGACCGGCGCCGTCGAGCACCGCGCCCTCGTCGGCGTGCAGCTTGCCGACCAGCGCCGGGTGGGCGGTGATCCGGGTGTCGAGCACCCCGACCAGGCAGGTGTCGCGGGCCGGCTCGCCGGGGCGCGGCGTGGGCGCCGACGCCGGCTCCGGGTAGAGCACCCCGCCGACGCTCAGGTGCGGCAGGCCGATCACACTACGGACGTGGCGGTTCTTGCCCATCTCGAACGTCCAGCCGGCGTTCTCCCGGGCGGTACGGAAGCGGATGGTGTACAGCAGCAGGTCGAGCGGGGACGCCTGCCCGGTGGGCCGGGGGAAGGCCGTGCGCCACGGTTGCGAGCCGGGCGAGGCGGCGAGTTCGTCGGCCTCGGCACGCAGCCGCGTGGCCGCCTCGTCGAGCCCGGAGACGCCGATGCGGCTCAGCTCCAGTACCCGGCTGCTCGCCTTCACCTCCCGGCGCAGCCCGAGGTCACGGAGCAGGGCAAGCACCAGGTCCTCGTACGGAAGATCGACCACGATCTCGTCGGGAACCGTGCTCACCGGGTGGTTCTCGCTGTCGGCCGTCGCCATTACGCTGTCCTCTCCACAGGGGTCATCGCGGTAAGCTCCTTCCCTACGGAGCGGGTTGGAGTGTCGTTGATACGACGTGCCTGGGCCGGATTCCCTTCGTGAGTTCCGACCTAGTAGATCAGGCCCGTGCCGCCCTGCGGTCGGCGGAATCCGATCCCCGTCAGGCCACCCGGGCGGCCTCGGCGGTCCGCGACCGCGCCGTCGCCGTCGGCGACCTCGCCGCCGCCTGCGTCGCCGAGCGGGCCCTGGGCGTCGCCGCGATGCACAGCCGCGACATCGACGTGACGCTGCGCCACCTGAAGGCGGCGATCCGGCACGGCGAGCGGGCCGGCCGGCCGGAGCTGGCCGCGCAGGCCCGGATGACGCTGGCGGGCGTCAGCGGCTTCCGGGGCTGGTACGGCCGGGCCGTGCGCGAGATCGACCGGGCCATCACCGACCTGCACGGTGCCGAACGGGCGCAGGCGCTCGCCCAGCGGGGCGTCATCGCGCACCAGCGGGGCCGGCTCGACAACGCGCTCGCCGACTACAACGCCGCGCTGCCGGCCCTGCGCCGCGCCGACGACCGCATGTGGGTGTGGCGGGTGCTGTCGAACCGGGGGGTGCTGTACGGGCACCGGTTCCAGCTGGGCAGCGCGGTCGCCGACCTGCACGAGGCGATGCGGCTGGCCGACGAACTGGAGCTCGGCACGTCGGCGGCGTTCACCCGGCAGAACCTGGGGTGGGTGAACACGCTCGCCGGCGACCTGCCGCAGGCGCTCCGGGACCTCGACGAGGCCGAGCAGCGGCTGCGCGCGCTCAAGGCGCAGGTCGGCGGCATCCTCCGCGACCGCACCGAGCTGCTGCTGTCGATGTGCCTCGCCGCCGAGGCGCGCGCGGCGGCGGAGACGGCCGCCACGGAGCTTCGCCGGGAGCGCCGGCTCGGCGACCTGCCTGAGGTGCGGCTGCTGCACAGCCGGGCCGCCCTGCTCGACGACGACCCGGCCGCCGCGCTGGCACAGGCGACCCAGGCGGTGCGGGAGCTGGAGCGGCAGAACCGGCCGGAGTGGGCCGCCCAGGCGCGGCTGGCGGTGCTGGCCGCGCGGCTGGCCGGTCCGAACCGGGCGCGGGTCGGCGTGGCCGACGTGGCCCGGGTCGCCGACGCGCTCGACCGCACGCCCTGGACGGCGTCGGCGGCCGAGGCGCGGGTGGTGGCCGGGCAGCTGGCGCTGGAGCGGGGCCGGGTCGCCGAGGCGCGGGCGCACCTCGAGCGGGTCGACCCGGCGCGGCGGCGGGGGCCGGCCGCGCTGCGCGCACGGGCCTGGTACGCCACCGCCCTGCTGCGGTTGTCGGGCGGCAGGTCCGGCGGGGCGGTCCGGGCCGTCCGCACGGGCCTGCGGATCGTGGACGAGCACCGCGCGACCCTCGGCGCCACCGACGTGCTCGCGCACACGGCGGCGCAGCGCACCGAGCTGGCCCAGCTCGGGCTGCGGATCGCGATGAACCGGGGCAACCCGCGGGCGGTGTTCGAGTGGGCGGAACGGGGCCGGGCCAGCCTGTTCCTCATCCGGCCGGTGCGTCCGCCCGACGACCCGATGCTCGCCGCGGCCCTGGCCGAGCTGCGGCTGGCCGTCAACGAGGTGGCCGACCTGCGCGGCAGCGGCGGCAACCCGGCACGGGCGCTGGCCCGGCAGATCGCGCTGGAGCGCCAGATCCGCAACTACTGCCGCCGCCAGCCGGGGCAGGCGGAGCTCACCGACCCGTCGTCGCTCGACGCGCTGGTCGGCCGGCTCGGCCGGGCAGCGCTGCTGGAGTTCGTCGAGCTCGACGGCGAGCTGTCGGTGGTGGCGCTGGTCGGCGGTCGGGCCCGGCTGCACCACCTCGGGCGCGCCGAGGCGGTGCACGACCTGCTCGACCGGGTGGCGTTCGCGCTGCACCGGCTGGCCCGGCAGCGGTCCGGCGCGGCGGGCCGGGCGGCCGCCGTCGCGATGCTGCGGGCCGCGGCCGAGCGGTTGGACGCGCTGCTGCTCGCCCCGGTGCGCGCGGCGCTCGGCGACGCGGTCACCGGTGCGCCGGTGGTGCTCGTGCCGACCGGCCGGCTGCAGTCGTTGCCGTGGTCGATCCTGCCGACGTTCGCCGGGCGTCCGGTCACCGTGGCTCCGTCGGCGACGTCGTGGCACCAGGCCCGCACCCGCACCTACGAGGCCACCGGGTCGGTGGCGGTGGTCGCCGGTCCGCAGCTGCCCGGCGCCCGCAGCGAGGCCGAGTCGGTGGCCGCGATCTACGGCACCGCGCCGATCGTCGACGGCTCCGCGACGGCCGACGCCACCGCGTCGGCGCTGACGAACGCCGACCTGGCGCACCTGGCGATGCACGGCCGGCTGTCGCCGGACAACCCGCTCTTCTCGTCGCTGCAGCTGGCCGACGGCCCGCTGATGGTCTACGACCTCGAGCAGCTGCCCCGGGTTCCGCCGACGGTCGTGCTCGCGGCCTGCGACAGCGGCCGTCACGTCGTCTACGCCGGCGACGAGCTGCTCGGTCTCGCGGCGACGTTCCTCGCCAAGGGTGCCCAGCAGCTGGTCGCGTCGGTGGTGCCGGTGCCCGACGCGGCGACGGCGCCGCTCATGGTCGAGCTCCACAAGCGCCTCGCGTCCGGGCTCGCTCCGGCGGCGGCACTGGCGCAGGCGCAGCAGTCGGTGGGCCACGACGGCGGCGCGGAGCTGGCCGCCGCGGCCGGCTTCGTGTGCGTCGGTGCCGGGTTGCCGGTCTGAGTCGGTTCGGGTCCGCAGGAGGCCTGACCGCGGCCGCGAAACAGGTTGCGCCGTTGACACTCTCGTGACAGCGGTTCTATCGTGCGGGAACTTCAACTTACCCGGTTAAGTACCCCCGCCCGGAGGTCCCGTTGTCGTTGCAACCGCTGGCTGGCTGGACGCTCTCGGTCGCGGAAGGCCAGCCCGGTGGGTCGCCGGCGGAGGCACGGGCCCTGCCGGCCGGCATCGCGGCGACCGTGCCGGGCTGCGTGCACACCGACCTGCTCGCCGCGGACCTGATCCCGGACCCGTACCTCGACGACAACGAGAACCGGCTGCAGTGGGTCGGCCGTACCGACTGGGTCTACGAGACGGTCTTCGAGCACACCCCGGGCGGGGGCCGCACCGACCTGGTCTGCCACGGGCTCGACACGGTCGCGACGGTGATGCTCAACGGCGCCGAGGTCGGCACCACCGCCAACATGCACCGGTCGTACCGGTTCGACGTCACGCACCTGCTGCGCCCGGGCGCGAACCGGCTCGCGGTCCGCTTCGACTCGGTGTACCGCTACGGCGACGCGGTCATGGCCGCGGTGGGCGAGCGGCCGCACGTCATGGGCAAGGAGCCGGTGCCGTACGTGCGGAAGATGGCCTGCAACTTCGGCTGGGACTGGGGTCCGACGCTGGCCACCGCCGGCATCTGGGGTCCGATCGGCCTCGAGACGTGGTCGGTGGCGCGGTTGGTCGCGGTCCGTCCGGAGGTCACGGTCGTCGATGGTGGCCAAAAAGAAGAGCACAGTGGACGCGTGACCGTGCGGGCCGACGTAAAGAGTCTTTCCGATCTCGGGGCGACCCTCACGGTGACCCTCGGCGACCACTCGGTGGCCCTCGACCTGGAGCCCGGCGCGACGACCGGCACCGTCACCCTCGACGTGCCCGACGTCGACCTCTGGTGGCCCGTCGGCCAGGGCGCGCAGCCGCTCTACGACCTCACCGTGGCGCTCCGCCACGACGGCCGCGACCTCGACCGCTGGGAGCGGCGGATCGGCTTCCGCACCGTCGAGGTCGACACCGCGCCCGACGCCGACGGCACACCGTTCACCGTGAAGATCAACGGACGGCCGGTGTTCGTCCGTGGCGTCAACTGGATCCCCGACGACGTGTTCCTCACCCGGGTGACGCGGGAGCGGCTCGCGGAGCGCTTCGGGCAGGCCGTCGACGCCGGCGTCAACCTGCTGCGGGTCTGGGGCGGCGGCCGGTACGAGAGCGCGGACTTCTACGGGCTCGCCGACGAGCTGGGCCTGATGGTGGAGCAGGATTTCCTGTTCGCCTGCGCGGCCTACCCCGAGGAGGAGCCGCTCGCGTCGGAGGTCCGGGCCGAGGCGGCCGAGCAGGTGGTGCGGCTGATGCCGCATCCGAGCCTGATCTGGTGGTGCGGCAACAACGAGAACCTCTGGGGCTACCGCGACTGGGGCTGGGCCGAGCAGCTCGGTGACCGGACGTGGGGTGCCGGCTACTACCACGACGTGCTGCCCCGGATCGTGGCGGACCTCGACCCGACCCGGCCCTACTGGCCCGGCAGCCCGTACGCGGGCGGCGACGACCGCCACCCGAACGAGCCGGCGCACGGCACGACGCACATCTGGGACGTCTGGAACACCGACGACTACCGGAAGTACCGCGAGTACCGGCCCCGGTTCGTGGCGGAGTTCGGCTTCCAGGGCCCACCGGCGTACGCCACGCTGCGACGCTCCGTGAGCGACGAGCCGCTGGCGGCCGACTCGCCGGGCGTCCTGCACCACCAGAAGGCGCTCGACGGCAACGGCAAGCTGCTGCGCGGCCTCGCCGGTCACCTGCCCGAACCGGGTCCCGGCGCGTTCGACGACTGGCACTGGGCAACCCAGCTGAACCAGGCCAGGGCGGTCTCCTTCGGCATCGAGCACTTCCGCTCGCTGCGCCCGCTGTGCATGGGCACGATCGTCTGGCAGCTCAACGACTGCTGGCCGGTGACGTCCTGGGCGGCCGTCGACGGTGACGGACGCCGCAAGCCCCTCTGGTACGCGTTGCGTCGTTCGTATGCCGACCGGCTCATAACGTTCCAGCCACAACCTGGCGACGGTCTGGCGGTCGTCCTCGTCAACGACGGGGTCGCCCCGTGGTCCGCACACTTCGACGTGCGTCGATGTGGATTCGGCGGGGAGACCCTCGCCCGGTTCTCCGTCGAGGTCGAGGTCGAGCCGGGCGGAACGCACCGCGTCCCGCTGCCGGACGACGTGCGGACGCCCGCCGACCCGGCGGCCGAACTGGTCGTCGCAGACGCAGGAGTTGGCCGTTCCACCTGGTATTTCGCGGAGGACGTCGACCTCGCGTACCCCGTGCCGGAGTACTCGACGACCGTGGTGGAGGCCGACGGCGGCCTCCGCGTGGAGGTCGCCGCGGCGACGCTGCTGCGTGACCTCACCCTGTTCCCGGACCGGCTCGACCCGGCGGCCACCGTGGACACCGCGCTGGCGACCCTGCTACCCGGCGAGCGGGCCGTGTTCGAGGTCCGCTGTGCTCGTCCCATCGACCGGGACGCGATCGGCCGGCCGCCCGTCCTCCGGTGCGCCAACGATCTCGGAGCCCCGACCGGAGAGCGTGGGAGAGCGCTCTCTTCGTAATCTGGCCGTGCTTGACACTTAAACGGTTCAGTGCTGTGATCCGTAACACGCCTGACGCGAGAACGCTTACGAGTCGATCTCCAGGACCCCCGTAGGAGCCCGATGCGAGCCCCCGCATTCGCGAGACGCCGCGCCCCCCGCGACGTTCGTTCAGGTTGCTTCACTCGGCAACAGATCAGCGTTTTCAGCTGCTTCCGTCACCCCGAAACACACCGCTTCGCCTGAGCACCGCCTAACCCTGTAACCCCCGAACACCCCTGGAGACGACATGTCCGACCACCCGACACGGCGTCAGGTCATCAAGGGCGCCGCCGCTGTCGGCGCCGCCGTCGCGGGCGCCAGTGCGCTGGCCGCCTGTGGCGACGACAGCGGTGAGACCCTCACCGAGCGGCAGCAGACGCTGTTCATCGCCGGCTTCCAGTGGGGCCCACCGCCCAACTGGAACCCGCTGAGCCCCACCGCCGCGTGGACCACCGCCGGTGACCAGATGCAGCTCGTGTACGAGACCCTGTTCGCGTTCGACCTGCTCGACAGCAGCCTCAAGCCGGCTCTCGCCACCAAGCTGACCGAGACCGACGCCACCACGTTCGAGGTCGCCCTCCAGCCCGACGCCAAGTGGCACGACGGCAAGCCGGTCGTCGCCGACGACGTCGTCTACACCTTCGAGCTGGCCAAGCGGATCAAGACCGTGCACTGGTCGTCGGCGTGGGAGTACCTGGCCTCGGTCGAGAAGAAGGACGACAAGACCGTCGTCTTCAAGCTGAGCCCGGAGCGCACCAACCCGGGTATGACCAAGACCAACCTGTGCAAGACCTACGTCCTCCCGTCGCACCTGTGGAAGGACTACGAGTCGAAGAACCCGAACATCATCGAGTTCCTGAACGACAAGCCGGTCGGCTCCGGCCCGTACAAGCTCGACAGCTACAACGCGCAGCAGCTGGTGTTCGTGCGTGACGACAACTACTGGGGCAAGGGCGTGCGCGGCAAGCTGCCCGCCCCGAAGAAGATCGTCCACCCGATCTTCAAGGACAACGCGGCCGGCAACCTCGCCTTCGAGCGCGGCGAGGTCGACATCATGCAGCAGTTCACGCCCGAGATCTGGAAGATGTGGCAGGAGAAGAAGCTGCCCGTCAAGACCTGGTTCACCGACACGCCGTACCACCTGCCCGGTGGTATGCCGATGCTGACGATCAACACCACCAAGCCGGGTCTGAACAACGGCAAGCTGCGCCGGGCGCTGGCCCACGCGATCGACTACGCCCGCATCGCCGAGACCGCCATGTCGCGCTACTCGGTGCCGGCGAACGCCAGCCTGATCCTGCCGTCCGACGCCGAGAAGAAGTTCTGGGACGAGGGCGCGATCAAGGGCGCCGACGGCTGGAAGTACGACGTCTCCAAGGCGCAGCAGATCCTCGAGCAGGAGCTGGGCGCCAAGAAGGGCGGCGACGGCATCTACACGCTGGGTGACGGCACCCGCCTCGGCCCGTGGACGGTGCAGACGCCGAACGGCTGGACCGACTGGCAGGCCGCGGTCAACATCGTGGTCGAGAACTTCAAGGCCCTCGGTCTCGATGTCAAGGTCAACTTCCCCGAGGCCAACACGGTGACCCCGGCCGTGCAGAACGGCAACTACGACATGGCGCTGTTCTACATCGGCGCCTCGACCGACCCGAGCACCCCGTGGGCGCGGTACCGCGACGTCCTCGACATCCGCGGCACCAACCCGATCGGCCAGTCGTCGTTCTACAACTACGGCCGGTACAGCAACGACAGGGTCGCCGCGCTGCTCGACACGGCCGCCAAGGCCACCGGTGACGCGCAGGTCGCTCCGATCAAGGAGCTCGACAAGATCTACCGCTCGGAACCGCCGATGATCCCGCTGATGTACCGCCCGCTGGACTTCTACGAGGCCATCGAGACGGTCTGGACCGGGTTCCCGGACGCGAAGAACCCGAAGGCGCCGCCCACGTTCCGTGGCGCCGGCATCCAGTGGCTCTACGAAATCAGCCCGAAGTAGTGACTCTCGCTCGCTACCTGCTCCGCAAGACAGCATGGTTCATCGGCGCCTTCATCGTCGCGATCGTGCTGAACTTCTTCCTGCCCCGCCTCATCCCGGGCAACCCGATCGACGCGATCGTGGCCACCCTGGGACGGGGCGGGGCGGAGGGAGAGTCACTCCGCCGCGTGTACGAGGCCTACACCGCGGCGTTCGGCCTGGACAAGCCGTTGTGGGAGCAGTTCACCCTCTACATCTCCAACATGGCCAAGGGCGACTTCGGGGTCTCCTTCACGCTGTACCCGACCCCGGTGTCCCAGTTGATCAGCGATGCCCTGCCGTGGACGCTCGCGCTGCAACTGCCGGCGATCCTCATCGGCTGGATCGTCGGCAACATCCTCGGCGCGGTGGCCGGCTACAAGGGCGGCAACCTCGACCGCGGCGCGTTCCTCGGTTCGCTGTTCGTGTCGAGCATGCCGTACTACTGCCTCGCGATCATCCTGCTCTACGTGTGCGCGGTGCAGTTCCAGTGGCTGCCGCCCAGCGGCGGCTACTCGTTCGGCACCACGCCGTCGTTCAGCGGCGCGTTCATCAGTGACGCGCTGGAGCACTACTGGTTGCCGTTCCTCTCGCTGGTGCTGGTGTTCATCGGCGGCCAGGCGGTCGGCATGCGGTCGATGGTGATCTACGAGCTGAACTCCGACTACGTGAACTACAGCCGGGGTCTCGGCCTGCGCGACCGGCAGATCGTGCGGCAGATCTTCCGCAACGGCATGTTGCCGCAGGTCACGGGTCTGGCGCTGTCGGTCGGCACGCTCGCCGGCGGCGCGTTGATCACGGAGATCGTGTTCTCGTACCCCGGACTTGGCACACTTCTGTTCAGTTCGATCCGCCAGAACGACTATCCGGTCTTCTTTGCGATCGCGTTGATGATTACCGTCGGAGTACTGGTGGCGAACTTCCTTGTCGACATCGCGTACGGGTTCATCGACCCGCGCATCCGCGCCGCCGGCAGAGGGGAGCGGTAGCCGTGGGACTCGTCCGGTTCGGCCCCAGGTTCTGGGTGGCATTCGGTATCGCGGCGTTCATCACGCTCTTCGGCGTGCTGGGCCCGTACATTCTCACCGACAAGGTGCCCACCGACGTCGTCGGCGGTCTCTACGACGAGCCGTCGAGCAAGGCGTGGCTGGGCACCGACAACCTCGGCCACGACGTGTGGACCAACCTGATCTACGGCACCCGCACGTCGCTGTACGTCGGCCTGATCGCGGGCGCCATCGCGACGGTCGTCGGCGTGGTCATCGGCACGCTCGCCGGTTACCGCGGCGGATGGCTCGACGAACTGCTCATGGGCGTCACCAACGTCGTGCTGACCATCCCGCCGATCGTGGTGCTGATCCTCATCGCGATCGCGCTGCAGACGCGGTCGGCCACCGGCGTGGCGGTCGTCATCGCGGCCACCGCGTGGACCTGGCTGGCCCGGGCCGTACGGGCGCAGGCGTCGAGCGTGCGGGCACGCGAGCATCTCGACATCGCGCGTCTGAGCGGCGCACGCACGGTCAGCCTGATCGTGTTCGACGTCGTTCCGTACATGCTCAGCTACATCGTGATGGCGTTCGTGCTCCAGGTCTCCAGCGCGGTCCTCGCCGAGGCCGCATTGTCGCTGCTGGGCCTCGGCCCGAGCGACGGCGTGTCGCTCGGCATGATGCTGCACTGGTCGCTGGCCTGGGAGGCGGTGCGCACCGGCGCCTGGTGGGCGTTCGTCCCGCCGACGCTGCTGCTCACATTGATCGCGTTCTCACTGCTCATGATGCAGAGCAGCCTCGACGAGGTGTTCAACCCGCGGTTGCGGCGCGGCTCGACGAAGCTGCGCAAGCGGCGGCCGATCACGCCGCCGGCGGGCGGCGGCGGCTCCGTCGCCGACGCGGACCAGCCGGCCACCGCGCCGGTCGGCCCGGCGGCGCCCGCGGCGCCGGTCGTCAGTGGAGTCAGAACCGATCGGACGGCGGAAGCGTGAGCAGCATATGAGCGTAGAGGTCAAGAGCATCGACGAGGTGGTGACCACCGATCACCTCCTCTCGGCCCGGGGGTTGCGGGCCGGGTACGTGGGCCGCACCTCCGACACCATGGCCGTCGACGACGTGTCGCTGTACGTCAACGAGGGCGAGGTACTCGGCATCGCGGGCGAGTCCGGATGCGGCAAGTCGACGCTCGCCGCCGTGCTGTCGCTCACCGCGCGGCCGCCGTTGCACGTGTTCGAGGGCGAGCTCGACGTCGCCGGCAAGCGGCTCAGCTTCGAGCCCGACAAGGCGCCGCCGCGGTCGTGGCGGGGCACGGTCGTCTCGCTGCTGCCGCAGGGCGCCATGAACTCGCTGTCGCCCACGGGACGGGTCGGCGACTTCGCCGTCAACATCGTGCGGGCGCACGAGGGCCGGGTCAGCGCGAGCGACGCGAAGGGCCGGGCGGCCGAGCGGTTCACGCAGCTCGACCTGCCCGAGCGGGTGCTCGACGCGTACCCGCACCAGCTCTCCGGCGGCATGAAGCAGCGCGTGGTCACCGTGCTGTCGACGCTGCTGAACCCGAAGCTGCTCATCGCCGACGAACCGACCTCGGCGCTCGACGTGTCGAGCCAGCGGATCGTCACCGAGCTGATGCGGGAGATGCTGGCGAAGAAGCTGGTCGGCGGCATCATCTTCGTCACCCACGACCTGCCGGTGCTCCGGCGGGTCGCCGACCGGGTGGCGATCATGTACGCCGGGCAGATCCACGAGACCGGCCCCACCGAGCAGATCATCAACCGGGCGCGGCACCCGTACACGGGCGCGCTGATCAACTCGGTGCTCGTTCCCGAGCCGCAGGTCCGCACCCGGCGGATCAGCGGCATCAAGGGGTCGCCGCCGGATCTCGCCGACCCGCCGCCCGGGTGCCGGTTCCACCCGCGGTGCAGCCTCGCGATGGACGTCTGCACCACGGAGCAGCCGCCGATCGTGGGCGACGAGCGGCACTACGCGACGTGCTGGTGGGCCAAGGACCACCCGGGCGAGCCGGTGGAGGGGAAGCTGTGACCGACCTGTCGAAGTCCGACCCGCCGGAGCAGCTCGACCCGGCCGACGAGCGGAGGGCGACGCCGACACCCGGCGACGTCATCCTCAAGGCGACCAACCTCAGCAAGCACTTCGGGCGCAACAAGAGCCTCGTCAAAGCGGTCGACGACGTGTCGTTCGAGATCCGGTCCAGCGAGATCACGACGGTCGTGGGTGAGAGCGGCAGCGGCAAGTCGACGCTGGCCCGCCTCATCCTGCGGCTCATGCCGCCGACCTCGGGCACCATCGAGCTCCACGGCACCGACGTCAGCCGGATCAAGGGACGGGCGCTGCACGCCTACTGGCGCGACGTTCAGGCGGTGTTCCAGGACCCGTTCAGCGCGTTTAACCAGTTCTTCACGGTGCGGCGGCTGCTGTCGCGGTCGAAGGGGATGCTCGACCTCAAGGGCGAGAGCCTCGACGACCGCATGAAGACGGCGATCGACCAGGTCGGCCTGAAGAAGGACTCGCTCGACAAGTACCCGCACCAGCTGTCGGGTGGCCAGCGGCAGCGGGTGATGATCGCGCGGGCGCTGATGATGCGCCCGGTGCTGCTCATCGCCGACGAGGCGACCTCGATGCTCGACGCGTCACTGCGCGCGAACATCCTGAACGTCCTCACCGACCTGCGCGCCGACACCGGCCTGACGATCCTGTTCATCACCCACGACATCGGCCAGGCGTGCTACGTCAGCGACCGGATCCTGGTGATGCAGCACGGCAAGCTGGTGGAGAGCGGGCCGACGGAGGACGTCATCTTCCGGCCGCAGCACGAGTACACGCAGCAGTTGCTGGAGGACGTCCCGCGCCTGCACGGCTGACCGGGTTCGACAACGCGTATTCGCGAAGCTTTGAGGGGACCGTGCCTTTCCGGTGCCGGTCCCCTCAAAGCTTCTACTTTTTGGCCTGCCGTGCGGCCAGGAAGATCTTGGCCATCGCGCTCGCGAGATCGGCCGGATCGGTCGACGGGGCCGCGACGCCGCCGGTGAGCTTGGCGATCTCGGTGAGCGTCGCGAGGTCGGCGTCGCCGCCGTAGGCGATGCTGTGGATCGGCAGCGGCTTCTTCGGGTCGCGGCCGGCCTGCAGCTTCTGCAGGAACTGGGCCTTCGGCATCGTGTACGGCGTGTCCCGGTCGTGGCCGTCGGTGAGCACCACGATCAGGTTGACCGTCTCGGCGGTCCAGCGCTTCTGCATGTCGGCGTTGGCCCGCAGGATCGTCTCGAACAGCGGGGTGCCGGCGGCCGGCATCGCCTGGTAGGCCGTGGCCACGTCGGTGAACCGCTTGCGGCGCGGCTGCCCGTTGAGATCCTGGTCGAGGGGACCGAACGGCACGACCTCCACGTACGGCGGGCTCTGCGCGTTGGGGGTGCCGAACATCCACATGCCGACGGCGGTGTCCTCACCGAACAGCTGCGCGGCCTGCACGCCGGCCTTCTGCAGCAGGCCCGCCTTGGTGGTGACGGTGCCCGACCGGTCGGTGACCGGCTCGTTCATCGACCCGGAGGCGTCGACCAGCACCAGCACGTTGAACTGCAGCGTCTTGTACTGCGCCCACTGCGCGGTGAGGGTCTTCACGACCCCCGGGTCCTGCGGCGGCTGGAACGGCGGCGCGTACTTCGCGACGAAGCCGGGGCCGGCCGGCGCGCTGCCGGCGTCGCGTCCCTGCGGGCCGCGGAAGCCCTGGTTGGCCAGCGCCGTGGTGCCCTCCGGGCTGGCGAACCAGCCGGCGAGCTTCTCCGCCTGTTGCTTGGCCTCGGCGCTGGCGCCGTCTCTCAGCGCGAGCGGATACTCGGCCTCGGCCAGCGCGTCGGGCTGGTAGCTGGGCACCAGTTCGGTCTCGTGCGCCTCGCGGGCGTAGGCCCACAGCTTCTGCTCCGTGGTGGGGAACAGGCCGATGGACTTGACCGCCTCGTCGGGGGCGTTCTGCCCGGCCATCTTCTTGAGCAGGTCCGAGGTGTCGGCGGCCGGGTCGGCGAGGCGGCTGCGCAGGGTCAGGGCCTGGAGCTGGGCGATGCCCGGGTCCGGGGTGCGCCGCTGCAGCGCCGCGTACACGGCGAGGGTGGAGAGCATGCCGGTGGTGTCGGTGAGCGGGTCGGGCATGCTGAACTTCGGGATCTGACGGCTGTAAGTCAGGGCGGTGATCTCCGCCCAGGCGAGCTGCTTGGCCGGCCACCCGAACTTCTCCGCGAACGGCTTGGGCATCGCGACCACGATCGGCGAGCGGGCCAGCATCTGACCGCTGGTGGCGAAGCCGAGCTTGTCGGCGGCCCCCTGACGCAGCCACACCGTCGACGACGGCACCCACCCGTCGTAGGCCTGCGCCTGTTCCTTCTGCGCCAACGTCTCGGCCGGCTGCTGCGCCGTCACCGACACGACCGGGCACGTGTTCCCACCCTTGGGCGCGACCGCGTCGATCGCGCTCTCGAGCACGGGCACCACCTCGGGCGCGGCGATGAGCCGCAGCTTGGTGGCGCTGCCACACCCGTCAGGCGCGGCGGCGTTGCCGCCCTTGTCCCGGCTCTCGTCGTTGACCCACCGGTACCCGACGAAGCCGCCACCCCCGAGCAACGCGAGCACGACGATCGCGACGAGCGCGAGAAGGGCCGCCTTGCCCTTCCGCCGGCGCGGTGGCGGCTCGGGTGCGGGCTGCGCCTCCGGAGAGTCGACGGGCACGGCGGGGAAGGCCTGGTACGGGTACGAAACCCCACGTGGCGGTCCGCCGTCGGTGTGTGGAGGTTGGGCGGCGGGCTGTTGAGCGTGTGGGTTGGGCCAGAGGACCGCGGGTGGGGCGGTGGTCTGGGCCTCGGGGGGAGGGCCAGCCTGGTATTGAGCCGGTGGGGCGCTGGCGGGGGGTGCGCTGGCCGGTGGGGCGCTGGCCGGCTGGTTGGGGTATCCGGCCTGCTGGTTCGGGTATCCGCCGGCCTGGCCGGGCTGTGCCCCAGCGGGGTAGCCGCCAGGCTGCCCGCCGGCCGGGGAGGCGCCGGACTGGTGCGCGCCGGGCTGGGGGTTGGCCGGGTAAGCAGCGGGCTGTGCACCTGCCGGGTACGTGCCGGGTTGGCCGCCTGCCGGGTACGTGCCGGGTTGGCCGCCGGCCGGGTACGCGGACTGCGGCGGCACCTGCGAGGCTCCCGGCTGCTGGACGCCAGGCTGCGGCGGCCCCGCCTGCCACGCCCCCGCCTGAGGCGCGCCGGCCTGGGGCGAACCGGTCTGGGGCGCGCCGGCCTGGGGTGCGCCGGCCTGGGGCACGCCCGCCTGGGGCGCGCCGGTCTGGGGTGCGCCGGTCTGGGGTGCGCCGGTGGGGGGAGCACTGGGTTGGGGAGGCCCCGCGGCCCACGCTCCCGACTGTGGAGCGGCCGACTCACCCGGCCACATGATCGGGGGCGGCCCGCCCGTCGGGGGGCCGGCGGGTGTCGGGGGCTGCCCGGGTGCGTCGCGTGGGCTGCCGTACCGCGCGGGGGGTGGTGCCTGCTCTGCCGGGGGGCCGGCCGGGGGCCACTGCGGCGGGGGCGCCGACGGGTGGGCGCTGCCCGGACCAGCGCCGCCCGGACCAGCGCCGCCCGGACCAGCGCCGCCCGGACCAGC
>NZ_BOPH01000025.1 GCF_016863655.1 Virgisporangium ochraceum | reverse complement strand
ACGGGTGGGCGCTGCCCGGACCAGCGCCGCCCGGACCAGCGCCGCCCGGACCAGCGCCGCCCGGACCAGCGCCGCCCGGACCAGCGCCGCCCGGACCCGAGCCGCCCGGACCCGAGCCAGCGGGACCGGTACCGGCCGGAGCGGTGCCGGCCGCTTGGTCGGGCTGCTCGGGGCGCGCAGCCGACGGGGGCGTGCCCCACGGGGACTCGTTGGCCCGCTGGCCATCGGCGTCGGCGGGCCCTCCCGAACGAGAAGGGGATTCAGGCATCGCCGCAACGCTAACACCGGCGACAAGACCGTAAAGGTATCGAAGAAGGTAACGGTAGGTAACCGTCGAAAGCGTGCAAATGCGTGCATGCAAAAGGGCCGACCACCCACGGGGGAAGGCGGTCGGCCCGAGAGGCAATGTTACTTGCCAATTCAACTAGTTGTCGATACCCGGGGCGCGGAAATGTCTTTTTCGACCCGTGAAAGCCTGATGCTGGCACACCGGTCCGACGGGAACCCGACCCTTTCGGGCACCGCGTCCCCGGCCCGGGCAGAGGCCAAGGCGGAGAACCGTGGCGGAGCACACGTGCCCACTATCGGCAGGGCGTTGCCTTGACGCCGGTGGCAAGGTTTAGCGTTGCGGTGGACGAAGGAGTGGGTCGTGATGCTGATCGGCGAGCTGGCCGGGCGCACCGGCGTCAGCGCCCGGTCGTTGCGTTACTACGAGGCCAACGGGCTGCTCCGCCCGCACCGCACGGCCAGCGGGTACCGCACGTACGCCGAGGCCGAGCTGCGGGTGGTCCGCGAGATCCGGGCTCTGCTCGCGGTCGGCTTCGACCTGGACGACATCCGTCCGTTCGTCGAGTGTCTCCGGGCCGGCAACGACTCCGGCGACGTCTGCCCGGACTCGGTGGCCGTTCTGCGCCGCAAGCTGGCCGAGGTCGACGAGTGCGTCGACCGTCTCACGACCGTCCGGAGCCACCTGCGCGCCCAGCTGGACAGCGCGATCGAGACCAGATCCAGCGAGTCAAGAGCCAGAGGAGAATCATGAGCACCGTCGTCACCGTCACCGATGCCACCTTCCAAGAGGTGGTGCTCGGCAACGACAAGCCGGTCGTCGTCGACTTCTGGGCGGAGTGGTGCAAGCCCTGCGTCATGATCTCGAAGAGCCTGGGCGAGCTGGCCGAGGAGTACGGCGACAAGCTGGTCATCGCCAAGATCGACGCCGACACCAACCCCGAGGCGGTGCGTACCTACGGCGTGATGTCGATGCCGACGCTGCTGATGTTCCGCCAGGGCGAGGTCGTCGGGACGAGCATCGGCGCCAAGCCGAAGGCCTCGCTGCGCAAGGCCATCGACGAGCTGATCTGATCCGTCGACCCCGAACGTCCGGGCACGGAGGTACCTCTACCGCCGACGGTGAGGTGCCTCCGTGCCCGGAAGTCGCCCGATGGTTCAGTGTCCGGGGGCAGCGGGACCCGTCAGCGGCGGACGACCGCCGCCGAGCCGCCGCCCCGGCGGACCGGTTCGGCCACCGCCAGCATCCGTCCCCGCGGGCCGAACTCGATCGCGGTGGCGGCGCCGATCTCCGCACCCGCGGTGAGCCGGTGCCCCCGCGCGATCAGGTCGGCCGCCACCGGCAGGGTCAGAGCGGCCGGTTCCACCGCGGTCGAGGCGGTGTTGCGCTGGCTGAACCGGGGTGCGGCGACCGCGGCCGGCAGGTCGGTGCCCAGCGCGTACCGGTCGAACAGGATCTGGGCGACGGTCGTGATGATCGTCGCGCCGCCGGGGGAGCCCAGCGCCAGGACGGGCCGGTCGTCGCGCAGGACGATCGTCGGCGCCATCGAGCTGCGCGGGCGCTTGCCGCCCTCGGCCCGGTTGGGGTGGGTCGTGGAGTCGATGTTGAAGTCGGTCAGCTCGTTGTTCAGCAGGAACCCGTAGCCGGGGACGACGATGCCGTTGCCGCCGGTGGACTCGATCGTGAACGTGTACGAGACGACGTTGCCCCACTTGTCGGCGACGGTCAGGTGCGTGGTCGACGACGCCGGCGGCGACGCGGTCTCGGCGGTGGCGGCCGGACCGGGCGCGACCCGGCCCTCGAACGGGTACGGGTCGCCGGGTGCCACCGGCGACGTCGACGCCCGGTCGGTGACCAGCGCGGCCCGCGTCGCGGCGAACCCGTCGGACAGTAGCCCGCGCAGCGGCACGTCGGCGTACGCCGGGTCGGCGACGTAGGCGTTGCGGTCGGCGAACGCGTAGCGGGTCGACTCGAGGTACTCGTGCCAGCCGGTCGTCGGCAGCGCGTCGAGGATGTTCAGTGCCTCGCCCACGGTGCTGCCGCCGCTCGACGGCGGCCCCATGCTGTAGATCTGCAGGCCGCGGTAGTCGCTGCGCGTCGGGTCACGGCGCAGCGCCTGGTAGCTCTGCAGGTCGGCGGCGGTGAGGAGGCCGGGCCGCCACACGTGGTCGGCGCCCGGTGCGACCGGCGGGGCGGCGACCGCGCGCGCCATCGCGTCGGCGATCGGGCCGCGGTAGAACGCGCCGGGGCCGAAGAGGGCCAGCGCGGCGTAGGTGCGGGCCAGGTCGGGGTTGCGGAACGTGGTGCCGACGTCGGGTGCGGTGCCGTCGTCGTCGAGGTACAGGTCGCGGGTCGACGTGATGTCGTCGAACCAGGGGACGTTGGCGGTGGTCTGGTCGGCGAACGTCTGGTCGACCTCGAACCCACCGGCGGCCGCCCGGATCGCCGGCAGCATCAACGACCCGAACGACCGGCTGCCGAACCGGCGCAGCGCCTCCTGCCACCCCCGCACGGTGCCGGGCACGCCGGCCGACAGCCCGCTGTACCGCGCGTCGTTGAACGGCAGCACCGCGCCGTTCTCCCGGAACGAGTCGGGCCGCATCGCCGCCGGCGCCGTCTCGCGGCTGTCGATCGTGTGCACCGAGCGGTCCTTCGCCCGGTAGACCACCATGAACCCGCCGCCGCCGATGCCGCACGAGAACGGCTCGACGACCCCGAGCACCGCCGCGGCCGCGACGGCCGCGTCGACCGCGTTGCCGCCGGCCCGCAGCACGTCGACCGCCGCGCGCGTACCGGCCAGGTCGACGGTCGCCGCCGCACCGCCGGTGCCCGTCGCGGTCGGGGTCTTCGCGACGCCGCCGGCTGTTTCTTTGGGACCGGCGTGAGCATGGCCGGACGCCGTGAGCAGCACGGATACGGTGGCTAACGCAGCCAGGGCCAGCCGTTTCATAGCTCCTCCTCGATGCGGGTGAGGTCACGCTACTCCTGCTGACGGCTTCCGTCAGCGCGCCGTGCGTACGCGGTCAGCCCTTCCACCGACCCTCCCTTCCATCTACAGGGAGGGTGCGACATGAATGCGTTCGTGGCCGGGCGGCTGTCGAAGTTCGCGGTGCTCGGGCTGTGGCTGGTGCTGGCGACCGTCGGCGGGTTGTACGCGGCCAGGCTGGTCGAGGTCCAGAACAACGACGCGCTGAGCGCGCTGCCGGCGACGGCCGAGACCACGAAGGCGCTCGACCGCCTCGAGGCGGCGTTCCCCGGGTCGAACCGGCTCACCGCGGTGGTCGTGTACGCCCGCGACGACGGCCTCACCGCCGCCGACCGCGCCGCCGTCGACACCGACCGCGCCGCCTTCGCCCGGTACGCGGAGGGAGGCCGGCCACCCGAGGTCCAGCCGAGCGGGGACGGGAAGGCGCTGCTGATGGCTTTCCCGCTCGCCGGCGACACCGACGCGCAGGAGAAGGCCACCGAGGAGGTCCACGACCTGCTCGCGGACGGGCTACCGGCCGGCCTGCGCACCGGCCTGACCGGCTCGGCCGGCGCCAACATGGACGTCTTCGACGCCTTCGCCGGCATGGACTCGACGCTGCTGCTCACCACCGCCGGCGTGGTGGTGCTGATCCTGCTGTTCACCTACCGCAGCCCGGTGCTGTGGCTGCTGCCGCTGCTCGCCGTCGGTGTCGCGAGCCAGGTCGCCAGCGCCGCCGTCTACCTCCTGGCGAAGCACGCCGGCGTCGCGGTCGACTTCCAGAGCCAGAGCGTGCTCACGGTGATCGTGTTCGGCGTGGGCGTCGACTACGCGCTGCTCCTGATCGCCCGGTACCGGGAGGAGCTGCGCCGGCACGAGGACCGGCACGCCGCCATGCGGGTCGCGCTGCTCCGCTCGTCCCCCGCGATCCTCGCCTCGGCCGCGACCGTCGCGATCGCCCTGCTGTGCCTGCTCGCCGCGGACCTGCCGGCGACGCGCGGCCTCGGCCCCGTCGTGGCGGTCGGCGTCGTCGCCGCGTTCGCGGCGATGACCACGCTGCTGCCGGCGCTGCTCGTGCTGTGCGGACGCTGGCTGTTCTGGCCGTTCGTGCCCCGGCACCACACCGTTCCGGCGCAGGCCGACCCCGGGCGGGACGGCCCGGCGGAGGTGGCCGAACACCACCGGGGCTGGGCGCGGGTGGCCCGCGGCGTCGGCCGGTTCCCGACCGCGACGTGGCTCGGCACGGCGGCGGCCCTGGCGATCCTGTGCCTGGGCATCGGCAACCTCGGCGTCGGGCTCCCCGGAGCCGAGGTGTTTACGAAGGAGGTCGGCTCGGTCCGCGGGCAGGAGCTGATCGACGCGCACTACGCGGGCGGCACGTCGGCGCCGGCCACGGTCCTCGCCGCGGCGGCGCGGGGTGACGCGGTGGTGGCGGCGGCCCGCGCCGTCGACGGGGTCGCGTCGGTGGGCGAACCGGTCGCGGACGCCGACGGCCGCTGGGTGCGCATCGACGCGGTGCTGGCCGGCGCGCCCGACACGGACGACGCCAAGCGGGTGATCGAGCGCCTGCGCACGGCCGTGCACGCCGTCTCCGGCGCGGACGCGCTGGTCGGCGGCCCGACCGCGGCCGAGCTCGACACCGAGACGGTCTCCGCCCGCGACGACCGCGTCGTGATCCCGCTGATCCTGCTCGTGGTGTTCGTGATCCTGGTCCTGCTGCTGCGGTCGCTGGTGGCGCCGCTGGTGCTGCTGGCCAGCGTGGTGCTGTCGTACGCGGCGGCGATGGGCGCGGCCGGGTTCATCCTCGACGCGATGGGCTACCCGGAGCTGTACTTCGGGCTGCCCCTGCAGGCCTTCCTGTTCCTGGTGGCGCTCGGCGTCGACTACTCGATCTTCCTCATGACCCGGGCCCGCGAGGAGGTCGCGGCGCATGGCCACCGCGAGGGCATCCTGCGGGCGGTGACCGTGACCGGCGGGGTGATCACCAGCGCCGGCGTGGTGCTCGCGGCGACGTTCGCCTCGCTCGCCGTGCTGCCGCTGACCCCGTCGGTGCAGAACGCGGTGGTGGTGTCGGTCGGGGTCCTGCTCGACACGTTCCTCATCCGCAGCCTTCTGGTGCCCGCCCTGGCACTGTCGATCGGCCCCGCGGTGTGGTGGCCGAGCCGGCTGGGTCGCCGGGGTGGCACGAGTGGGGGAGTCGCCATGGAACCCCAGGTCAGTACGGTGGTCCCAGCGCGTTAGTTGCAGAGAGACAAGGAAAGTCATGAGCGAGTTCATCGAGGTTGACGTCAACGGCGACGGGATCGACGACCTGGTCAAGGTCACCGAGTTCGACGACGGCAGCATCCTGTCGCAGGCCGACACCAACGGCGACGGCCTGATCGACGTGGCCGCCTACGACGAGGACGGCGACGGCGTCCCCGAGCAGACCGCCGAGGACGTCGACTACGACGGTGACGTCGACATCGCGACCTCCAACTGAGCCACGCCAACTGAGCCACGCCAACTGGGGTCGACCGAGGTTTACCGCGAACCCCACCCGGTTAGTTTCACCGGGTGGGGTTCGTCGCGTATGGCTGAGCTGAGCTGGCTGGGCATCGTCCGGCACGGGGAGAGCACCGGGAACCTGGCGGCGGCCGCCGCCGAGACCGGTCGCCTGGAGGAGATCGACATTCCGGAGCGGGACGCCGACGTGCCGCTGTCCGACACCGGCCGCGAACAGGCCGCCGCGGTCGGGCGCTGGCTCGCCGAGCGGCCGCCCGACCTCGTGGTCGTCTCGCCGTACCTGCGGACGGTGCAGACGGCGGAGATCGCGCTCGCGTCGCTGGCCGGGGACGTACCCGTGCGCCGCGACGAACGCCTGCGCGACCGCGAGCTGGGCATCCTCGACCTGCTCACCACCCACGGCGTGCAGACCCGGCTGCCGGCCGAGGCGGTCCGCCGCAAGCGGCTCGGCAAGTTCTACTACCGGCCGCCGGGCGGCGAGTCGTGGGCCGACGTCGCGCTGCGGCTGCGTGCCCTCCTCGGCGACCTGCGCCGTGACCACGACGGGGGGAAGGTGCTGCTGTTCGGGCACGAGGCCGTGGTGTTCCTGCTGCGCTACCTCATCGAGGGCCTCACCGAGCAGCAGCTCATGGAGCTGGCCCACGACGGGACGATCGCGAACTGCTCGGTGACCACGTGGTCCCTCGACGACGGCGCGTTGCGCATCGTCGACTTCGCGAAGGTGCACCACCTGCGCCGCGAGGGCGCCGAGCCGACACACGAGGACGAGGTCAGTGCCGAACCGGTCTGAGCCGAGGGTCGTGACCCCGCGGCTGCTGCGCGACTGGCCGCTGCCGGTGCCCGGCGGCGGCAAGGACGCCCGGGGCACCGTGCTGGTGGTCGGCGGGTCCCGGTTCACGCCGGGTGCGGTGCTGCTCGCCGGCATCGCGGCGCTGCGGGCCGGCGCCGGTGTGCTGCAGCTCGCGGTGGCCGAGTCGACCGCCGCGGTGCTGAGCATCCAGGTGCCCGAGGCGCTGGTGGTCGGGCTGCCGGAGACGGGGAGCGGATCGGTGGCCGGCGAGCCACCCGACCGCCTGCGTGGCCTGGCCGAGGATGCCCGCGTCATCCTCGTCGGCCCCGGTCTCGACGACGTCGACCTGGCCGGCGACCTGCTGCGCCACCTGCTCGAGGCGGCCGGTCCGCAGACCGCCCTGGTCCTCGACGCCTACGCTCTCGGCGCGCTGAGCCACGCACCCGACCTGCTCGAGGGCCGCACCCAGCCCGTGGTGCTCACCCCGAACCTCACCGAGGCGGGCTTCCTCCTGGGCCGCGAGCCGGGCGACGACCTGGCCCACGAGGCCTCGGCGGTCGCGGAGAAGTACGGCGCGGTGGTGTCGCTGTTCGGAACCGTGGCCACCCCCGACGGGCGGCTGTGGCGCGAGGAGAGCGGCGACGCGGGTCTCGGCACGTCGGGCAGCGGTGACGTCCGTGCCGGGATCGTCGCCGGCCTGCTGTCGCGCGGCGCCGAGCCGGAACAGGCGGCCTGCTTCGGCGCCTGGGTGCACGCGGTGGCCGGCCAGCGCCTGATCCCGCGCTACGGCCGCATCGGCTTCCTCGCCCGCGAACTCCTCGACGGCATCGCCGAGTCCCTGGCGGCCGTGTCCAGCTAGCCCGCCCGCGCTCCGCCCGCCCGGGCCCGCCCGCCCGGGCCCGCCCGCCCGGGCCCGCCCGCCCGGGCCCGCCCGGCCCGCCCGCCGCGGTGCGGCGGCGCCCCAAGGCGCGCCGATCTTGCAGTCCTGGCCGCACCTATGTGGTGACATGTCGTGTTTCAGGTGGGGCCACAACTGCAAGATCGGCGGGCGGATGGCCGGCGGCGGGCGGCGCGGGCGTCAGCGGGCGGGGGCCGGGGGTCAGCGGGACTCGAGGAAGCGTAGGACCGCGAGGACGCGGCGGTGGTCCTCGTTGGTCTCGGGCAGGTCGAGCTTGGCCATGATGCTCCGGACGTGCTTCTCGATCGTGCCCTCGGTGACCCACAGCCGGTGGGCGATTCCGGCGTTCGACCGTCCCTCGGCCATGAGGGCGAGCACTTCCAGTTCGCGGGCGCTGAGCGCGCCCAGCGGGTCGTTGCGCCGGCGTGCCGACACGAGCTCCCGCACCAGTGCCGGGTCGACGACCGATCCGCCCTTCGCGACCCGCCGGACGGTGTCGATGAACTCGGTGACGTCGCTGACCCTGCTCTTGAGCAGGTAGCCGATGCCGTGGCCGCTGGCGACCAGCTCCATGGCCTGCTCGACCTCGATGTGCGCCGACAGCAGCAGCACGGCCGTGCCGGGCAGTTCCTCGCGGATGGCGCGGGCCGCCTGCAGACCCTCGGTGCTGAACGTCGGTGGCATCCGGATGTCGGCCACGACGAGGTCGGCCGCCGCGTCGCGGACGGCGGCGAGCAGGGTGCCCGCGTCGGAGACCTGGGCGGCGACGTCGAAGCCGGCGCGCTGCAGCAGGCTGGCCAGCCCTTCGCGGAGCAGGACGTCGTCCTCGGCCAGCACCACCCGTAGTGCGTCCGGCTGTGGGGTCATGGACGGATTATGGCCAGTCCGGGGACGCGGGAACGCCGGCAGGGCCGGGTTGCCCCGACCCGCACCGGCTGGCCCCGCACGCCACCGCCCCTACCGGACCGCCGTCGGAGCGTCGGCCGCGGGCCAGCGGACCGGCGTCGGAGCGGTGCGCCAGCGTGCCCACACGACGAGGATCCCCACCAGCGCGACGTACATCTCCAGCCCCCAGGTCAGCGCGGTGTACAGGTGCAGCTGGCCCGACGTCGTGCCGGACGCCTCGCCCATCCGGGTCAGCTCCCACTGCGTCGACGTGCCGGTCAGGAGCAGCGTCACCCACGCGGCGACGCCCGACGCCGCGTCCCAGATGGCGTGCAGCAGCGCGACCAGCAGATACCACCCGACCACCGAGCGGAGCAGGCGCGGCCGGCCGCGACGCGAGCGGGCCGCGGTCGCGAACAACGCCCCGCCCAGGACGGCCGTCCACAGCCCGTGCCCCACCGGCGCGAGCGCCCCGCGCAGCAGCTCGGTGTCGACGACGTTGACCAGCGAGACACCGTTGCGGGTGAACAGCGCGGTGAACGCGTACCCGGCGCTCTCCAGCGCGGCGAACCCGAACCCGACCGCGGCACCCAGCACCATCCCGTCGCGGACCGTGTACCGCGGCAGGTTCCGCGCCAGGAACCACAGGGCGGCGAGTTTGACCGCCTCCTCGATCAGCCCGACGCCCACGAACCCCGACAGCGACGTCGTGCGCAGGAGCGCCGCCTCCAGCACCGAGGCGCCGAGCACGCCCAGCACCCCACCGCAGACGAACGCGGTGAAGATGCGCTCGGCGGTCAGCACGTGGTCGGCGCGGCCGAACGCGTACACGACGAACGTCACCGGAACCAGGAAGCTGCCGAGGAGGATCACCGTCGGAACCAGGTTCGGGTTGCCGGTGGCGAACGTGGTCAGCACGGTGGCCAGCCACAACGCGGCACCCCCCGCGAACAGCTTCACCCATCCGGGCACCCGGCGACGCGGGCGCCTGACGGCAGCGGCCGGAACCGGAGCCAGGTCGACTGCAGTGCTCATCTCGTCCTCCCACGGACTGCTCGATGTCCCTTTCAGGGTTGCCGTCGCGGGGGACCGGCGCCTCGCCGCCAGCGGCCATCCCGTATACCGGCTAGCGGTAAAAGCGCGCCGTCCGGGGAGGGGAGGCCGTCAGGGCGTGAACGGCAGGCAGACGTCGATGAGCGTGCCGGCGCCCGGAGGGCTGTCGATGTGGATCGATCCACCGATGGCCTCCACCCGGTCGCGCAGACCGGTCAGGCCCGACCCTCGTCGCGGGTCCGCCCCACCGGCGCCGTCGTCGCGCACCGTCAGCCGCAGGCCGGCGTCGGTCCTCTCGACGACCACCTCGACGTAGGAGGCACCGGCGTGCTTGATCGCGTTGGTCACCGCCTCCGTGGTGACGTAGTAGGCGGAGACCTCGATCCGTTCGGGAAACCGGTCCGGGGTGCGCACGTCCACCTCTACCGGCAGGCTGGCGCGCCGGGCCAGGGTACGCAGCGCCGGGCCGAGGCCGCCCGCGGACAGGGCCGCCGGATGGACGCCCTGTGACAGCTCGCGCAGCTCGTCGAGGGCCTCGGTCAGGTCGTCGGCCAGGCGGCCGAGGTCGGCACCGACCGCGGGGAGGTCGTCCTCCACGGTCATCTGGACCTGACGCAGCTCCAGCGCCAGCGACACCAGCCGCTGCTGCGCGCCGTCGTGCAGGTCGCGTTCCAGCCGGCGACGGATGGCGTCACCCGCCGCGATCACCCGCGCCCGCGACGCGGTGAGCTCCGTGCGGCTCTCCGCGTTCGCGATCGCGATCGCCACGATCTCGGTGAAGTGCGACAACCACTGTTCGGTGTCGGCGGGGAACGCGCCGCTGTTCGACGCGACGGTGACGGCTCCCCACAGGCGACCGGCGACCAGGATCGGGCTCGCCACCGCCCACCGCAGCCCGTCGTCGGCCCCGCCGGTCAGGCCCGTGACGGCGACGTCGTCGGCCCGCGCGGGTCGGCCGGTCTCCCGGACCGTCGCGGCGACCGACGACGGCGCGACCGGCCGCCGCTCGCCGAGCCGACGCATGGTGTCCTCGGCCCAGCCGTGTCCACCGACGAACGCCGCCGTCCCGTCGACCTCGAACCGCAGCACCTCCGTGCGCTGCGCCCCGATCAGCGCGCCGACCTCCTCGGCCACCGCGGCGAGAACCCGCTGCTGTTCGGCACCCCGCGCGACGAGGGTCGCCACCCGGCGCAGGGCGGCCTGCTCCTCGCCGAGCCGCGCGGACTCCTCCGCCGCGTGCCGCAACCGGGCGGCGAGCGTGCCCACCAC
The DNA here is from genome assembly GCF_016863655.1 of Virgisporangium ochraceum. Lineage (GTDB taxonomy): Bacteria > Actinomycetota > Actinomycetes > Mycobacteriales > Micromonosporaceae > Virgisporangium > Virgisporangium ochraceum. The sequence goes on along the minus strand of NZ_BOPH01000025.1, from coordinate 73,250 downwards.
GACCGCCGTCACCAGGAACAGCGCCAGCGCCACCGCCTCGCTGGAGCCGACGACGAGCCGGCCGCCGCGCGTCGGCAACGACAGGTAGCCGAACAGCACCGTGCTCAGCAGCGCGGTGACCGCCGCCGGGGCGGCACCCCACCGGACGGCGACCGCCAGCACCGGCAGGACGTAGAGCACCAGCAGGGTCAGCGCCGGCAGGTGCGGATCGAGCAGCGCGACCGCGATGGTGACGCCGACGGCCATCACGGCTCCGGCCAGCAGCCCCCGCATCCAGCGCATCAGGCGATGCTTTGCCGGACGGCGTGTCACCGTCAAGAGCCGCCGGCCGGCACCAGCGCGCGCACCGCGCGGGCCGACAGGTGCGCCTTCCACACGAAGCCGACCGCCGGACTGGACGCGATCAGGTCCGCCAGGTCCTCCTCCCGGCGGGTCGAGATCAGCACCACCCCGGTCCGCAGGTCCGGATACCGGTCCACGAGCTGCCGGGTCAGGTCGAAGCCGCTCTCGGACCCGAGGGCGACGTCGACGAGCACGACGTCGGGCCGCAGGGTGCCGGCCCGGTCGATGGCCTGCGCGACCGTCGACGCCGTGCCGATGACCTCGATGCCGTCGCGCTCCAGGCTGGTGCGGGCGACCGCGAGGAAGCGTTCGTTGTCGTCGACGAGGAGCAGGCGCAGCGTCACACCCCGAGCATCGCAGCCCGACCCCGCCGCGGCATTGCAGCTACCCGGAAACCGTCGGCGACCCGGCTCTTGCGGCCGCTCTTCCAGCCAGCAGGTAGTGGGGTCGGCCGCTGGCCGGGCAGACACCGGCGGGCCGCCACACGACGCTCGGGACAGGGCAGGTTCCGGCGCGCCGACCGTCGCGTCGGGCCCGCGGGGCGGGAGGGGTCGATGGTGATGCAGTTGGGTGGGTCCGTCGGGCGTCGTGCCGCGGTCCCAAGCGACAGCGGAGGTCCGTCCGGCGCCGGTGCGCCGGTCGGGGTCGGCGTGGTCCCGGGCCGCCACGGTGGCGGTGGTCGCGGCCGTCGCGGCCGTCGTCTGGGTCAACCGCCACGAACTGCCGGACGCCGGACGGGCGCTGCTCGCCGCGCGCCGCGACTGGCTGGTCGTGGGCACCGTGGCCCTGGTGGCGTGGTGGGCCGCGTGGCTGCTGCTGCACCTGGCGTGCCGGCGGCTCACCGGGGCCGGTGGTTACGCCGAGGCGGCCCGGCTGGCGCCGGTCACCGTCGGGTCGGTGGCCGTCAACCTGCTGGTCAAGTCGGGAAACCTGGCCGGCCTGGCGCTGTTCGCGGCCGACGCCCGCCGGCGCGGCGCGGCGGCCGGCCGGGTGACCGGCGCGTACGTGCTCGCCGCGGTCTTCGCCGACGTGGCGATGACCGTCGTCGTCGCCGGTACGGCGGTGCTGTGGGCCGACGGCCGGTTGACCCGCGGTGAACGCGGCCCTGGCGGGGTACTCCGCCGTGCGCGCCCGCCGGGGCGGCGGGCACGAGTTCCATGACAGTTGAGTAATTGACGTTTCTAAATGTGTTGGGTATGTTATCGCTCACAACTAACCCGCCGGCGGTGCGTGCCGCGGCCCGGCGCGAGGAGTCCACGCGATGACATCCACAGGCCAGCACTGGTGGCGCCGGGTACCGGCGTTGCTCGGAACCCTCGTCCTGGGCGCGGCGGTCGCGTTGACCCCGGCCCGGCCGGCGGCGGCGGCGACACCGTGGCTCGCCGTGTCCGACGGGTTCGCGTCGTTCCGGATCCCGGCCGCCGAACTCGAGAGCGCGTTCGGCACGGTGTCGAACGTGGTCGTCGAAGGGGACTTCGGTCCGTCGTTCGCCGTCGCCGACCTGGGCCTCGGACGCTCCGGGGACGCCTGGACGTCGGTGATCGGCCCGCTGCGGCCGGGCCTGTACCGGTACCGGATCCGCGCCAACGGCACGAAGGTCGGCAAGGACCCGACGAACACCACCACCGTCGCCTCCGACTCCACGTGGAGCACGTTCCTCGTCCCGGGCGGGTCCGCGGACCTGCTCGCGGACGTGCCCGACGGGCAGGGTGGTGCCCTCGACACGGTCACCTACCGGGCCGACGCGGGGGAGACGCGGTCCCTCACGGTATGGACCCCGCCCGGCTACGACGCGCGCCGCCGCCAGCCGTACCCGGTGCTGCATCTCCGGGGGGACCGGACCGACTGGCTCGACCTCGGGCGGGCGAAACAGCTCCTCGACAACCTCGCCGCGCGGCGGCGGACCGAACCCATGGTGGTCGTGATCGGCGACGGCGCGACCGCCGACCTCCACCGGGAACTGCGGGTCGTCGACCGCGTGGTCCGGCGCGGGTACAACGTCGCCGACGACCCGTCGCGGCGGGCGCTCGCCGGCGCGTCGGAGAGCGGGACCCGGGTGCTGGGCACCGTCCTGACCCATCCGGGGGAGTTCGCCTACGCGGGCTCGTTCGCCGGTCCGTTGGCCGACGGGCACCCGCGGATCGACAGCCGGGCCGTCAACGCCGGAACCCGGCTGCTGCGCCTCTACACGGGAAACCTGACCGACCCCGCGTACAACCCGACCTACCGGACGCTGCGCGCGCTCGACCGGTCCGGGGTGCGACACGACTTCGACGGGGTCAACCCCGACGACGGCCACACGTGGAACGCCTGGCGGGAGAACCTGGCGGACTTCCTGCCACGGTTGTTCCGGCCGGTGCGCGACCACCGCCCGAGCGCCGGTCACCTGCCGTTGACCCGGGAGTTCACGCCCCCCGCCCCGGGCACCCGGCCGACGCCCTGGTTGACCCGCGACGCCAACGGGGACACGTTTGTCACCGTCGAGACGGACACCGGGTTCGCGGACGCGGGCCGGGTGACGCTCTGGGGGAACTGGGCGCCCGGCGGAAGCTGGGTCAACGTTCCGCTCACCAAGGTCGGTGACCGGTGGCGGGGAACCGTGGGCCCGCTCAAGCCCTGGTTCTACTATTACAAGTTCATCGTCGACCTGGTGTCGCACAAGGACACCGGCAACCCGACGCGCGTCACCACCGAACCGACCTGGAGCACGTTCCTCGCTCCCGGACCGGCCGCCCGTCCGCTGACCGACGTCCCCGCCGGGCGGGGCGGCACGCTCGCGACGCTGACCTACACCAGCACCGTGGCCGCGGCCGAACGCACGGCGTACGTGTGGACCCCGCCCGGCTACGACCCCGCCCGGGCCGAGCCGTATCCGGTGCTGTACCTCCAGCACGGCGGCGGCCAGAACTACACCGACTGGGTCGAGATGGGCCGGGCCGTGCAGATCCTCGACAACGGCGCCCGGAACGGGACGCACGTGCCGATGGTGGTGGTGATGGGCAACGGCAACGTGCCGGACTTCCGGAAGGAGCTGCTGGACAACATCGTCCCGGCGGCCCGCGCGGCCTACCACGTCTCGCACGACCCGGCGCGGCAGGCGCTCGCGGGCCTGTCGATGGGCGGTTTCCAGGCGCTCGACGTCCTCAGGGCCCATCCCGGTGAGTTCGCGTACATCGGCACGTTCTCCGCTGGGGTGTTCAACTCCACGGGCTTCGACGTCGCGGCGGTCAACAGCGGCACGAGGCTGCTGCGCCTGTACACGGGCAACGTGACGGACTTCGTCTACCCCATCGTGCTGTCGACGATGGCGACGTTCGACTCGCTCGGCATCCGGTACCAGTTCGCCGGGGTGACGCAGGGCCCGCACGGCTGGGACGCGTGGCAGAAGAACCTCATCGACTTCGCGCCGCGCCTGTTCCGACCCGACGGAGCCTGACGGAGGGCGTCCGGGTGCGGTTTCCCGGGCTTATGTTTCGATAACTTTCGATATATAGTATCGACCAAGTCGAATAGGTGTGCTGCCTTCCCGCCGAAGACGGTGTGCCGTTCGACCGTGGCATCCGGCTCCACCGCGCGGATCTGACGCCAGTTCCGTTCGCCGGATGCTTCGAAAATTTTCGATAGTCGTTCCGTGACGTGCAAGGGACCGCCACCCCCGCCGGCACCTCACCCGGAAGGAACCACAGCTGTGAGATCTCCACGAACGACGCGCCTCCGCGCGCGGGGGATGGCGCTCGTGGGCGCCGCCGCCCTGATCGCCGCCGGTGCGATGGCCGCGACGGTGTTCGCGGGCCCCTCCGCCTCGGCGGCACCGACGGCCGGTTGCGGCAAGACCCCGACGCTGCGCAACGGGTCGCAGACCATCCAGAGCGGCGGCCAGAGCCGCAGCTTCATCCTGCGGATCCCCGACGGCTACAACAACGCCCAGCCGTACCGGCTGATCGTCGGCTACCACTGGCTGAACGGCACCATGAACGACGTCGCCTCCGGCGGCAGCAGCGGCGCCTCGTGGGCCTACTACGGGATGCAGCAGCAGTCGAACAACAGCGCGATCCTGGTCGCGCCGCAGGGCATCAGCAACGGCTGGGCCAACACCAACGGTCGCGACATCACGTTCACCGATGACCTGGTCCGGCTGATCCAGAACGACCTGTGCGTCGACACCACCCAACTGTTCGCGATGGGCTTCAGCTACGGCGGGGCGATGAGCTACGCGGTCGCGTGCTCCCGGCCCACCGTCTTCCGGGCCGTCGTGGTCTTCGCGGGCGCCCAGCTGTCCGGGTGCAGCGGCGGTACCCAGCCGATCGGGTACTTCGGGATCCACGGCGTCTCCGACAACGTCCTCAACATCTCGCAGGGCCGGTCGCTGCGCGACACGTTCCTCCGCAACAACGGCTGCGCCTCCCAGAACGCGCCGGAGCCCGCGGCGGGCAGCGGCCGGCACATCACGACCGTCTACTCCTGCCGGGCCGGATACCCGGTGCAGTGGGCCGCGTTCGACGGGGGCCACGGACCCGCACCGGTCGACGGGTGCTCCGGCTGTGAGGACGGCAACCGGACGTGGACCAAGACGGAGGCCTGGAGGTTCATCTCCTCCTTCCAGGGCGGCACTCCGCCGAGCTCCCCGCCGGCCAGCGGCTCCTCGTCGAGCAGCCAGCCACCGGCGCAGTCGAACGCGACGATCGTGGGTACCGGATCGGGCCGCTGCGTCGACGTGCCCGGCTCGGCGACCGCCAACGGCACGCAGGTGCAGTTGTGGGACTGCCACGGCAACGCCAACCAGCGGTGGACCTACACCGCCAACCGGACGCTGGTCGGCAACGGCGGCAAGTGCCTGTCCGCAAACGGGACGGGCAACGGTGCCGCCATCGTCATCAACGACTGCAACGGCCAGGCCGGCCAGCAGTGGAACCTCGGTGCGAACGGCGCCATCACGGGTGTCCAGTCGGGACTGTGCCTGGACGCCGTCGGCACCGGCACCGCCAACGGAACCCGGATCCAGCTGTACTCCTGCCACGGCGGGACCAACCAGCAGTGGAGCCTGCGCGCCTGACCCGATGACCGGTACCACCGGCGCACGGGGCTCCACCGTGCGCCGGCGGTGCCGGCCCGGGCGTTCACCGTTCCCCGTCGACGAAACCACCAGGTGGCAGTGATGTTTGTCAGTGTGTCGAAGTTCCCGGGCCTGTCCGTGGGCGCGCTCGCCGGCGCGGTCTGTCTGCTGCTCGGCACCGCGCCGGCGGCCGCCGGCGCCGGCCCGGCGGCCGTGGACACTCCACCCGGTGCGCCGCCCGGCGCGTGCGTCGCACAGGGTGACTGGGGCCCGCCGCTGCCCGGTACCGCCCTGTCGGCGCCGCGGGTGCAGGGCGGCTTCCACTTTCTGGAAGGACCCGTCTGGATCGCCGATCCCGGATACCTGCTCGTCTCCGACATGGGCCCGGCCGCCGGCTGGGACCAGGTGCAGCCGTCGACGATCCACCGGCTCTCCCCGCCGGCCGCGGCGCAGACGTTCCAGGCAAACGCCGGCTCCAACGGCCTGGCGCTGACCCCGGACGGGCAGCAGGTCGTCGCGGCGACCCACGACAACCGTTCCGTGTCGACGTTCCGGTTGTCCGACCGCACCCGCGGCGTCGTCGCCGCCACGTACCAGGGGCGGGCGTTCAACTCCCCGAACGACGTCACCGTCCGCTCGGACGGCGTCGTCTACTTCACCGACCCGTCCTTCCAGCGGGGACGCCGGCCCGACGCGATGGGCGGCCGGACCGGGGTCTTCCGCGTCGTGAACGGGCAGGTCGCCCTCGTCGACGACACCCTGCGCCAACCCAACGGCATCGCGCTGTCGCCGGACGGCAGGACGCTGTACGTCGGCGCCTACAGCGAGAACCGGATCTACGCCTACGAGGTACGGCCGGACGGCAGCACCGGCGCGCGCACCGTCTTCGCCACCGTTCCCGGCCCCGACGGGGTGACCGTCGACTGTGCCGGCAACGTCTACTGGGTCTCGAACAGCCAGGGGCGCGTGTACGTGTTCTCGCCGGGCGGCGCCACGCTGGGCACGATCTCGGCGGGGTCCTCCGCCACCAACGCCGCGTTCGGCGGAGCCGACCGCCGCACCCTCTACGTCACCGCCGGCCGGACGGGCGACTACGGGATCCACAGCATCCGCCTGAACGTTCCCGGCTACCCGTACTGACGGCCACGAGCGACCCGTACCGACGACCACGAGCGACCCCTACCGACGACCACGGCCGACGCCGCGCGTCCGAAAGGCAGTTCACATGCGACCATCCCCGCCCGCCGGCCGACGCCGGGGCGTCGACGCGCTGATCCTGCTCGCGTCGGTGCTGACCGGGATCGGCGGTACCACCCTGGTGGCGGCCGCGCCGGCCGCGGCGGCGGCCGACGGCCCGATCGTCAACACGCGGTCGCAGCGCTGCCTCGACGCCCGCAGCACCACCGCCCGCCTGTACGACTGCACCGGCGAGGCCCGCCAGAGCTGGACCGTGTCCACCGCCGGCGAGATCCGACTCGCCGACGGCTCCCGCTGCCTCACCGCCGGCTCCGGCACGGCCGGCACGCAGGTCCGGACCGCCGCGTGCGACGGGTCCGCCGCCCAACGGTTCCGGATCGCGGCCACCGGCACGATCACCGCCCCGTCGGGCCTGTGCCTCGACGGGGGCACCGGCTACAACGGGGCCACGGTGACGGTCCGGACCTGTGCCGGGACCGCGGCGCAACGGTGGTCGGTTCCGTCGGGCACCGCCGACACCACACCGCCCACCGCACCGGGCAGCCTCCGGGTCGACGCGCTCACCTGCGACGCGGTCACCCTCAGCTGGTCGGCCGCCACCGACGACACCGGCGTCACCGCCTACGACCTCTACCACGACGGACAGCTCGTGACCTCGGTGGCCGGGTCCACGCGGACGGTCACCGTACCCGTGGTCAGCGGCGCCACGTGGGGGTTCTACGTCAACGCCCGCGACGCGGCGGGCAACGTGTCGCAGGCGGGCCCGACGGTGCCGGTCACCCCGCCGTTCTGCCAACCGGACACCGAGGCGCCGACCGCGCCCACCGGGCTGACCGGCACCGCCTCCGGCACGACGGCCACCCTGACGTGGACCGCCGCGACCGACAACGTGGCCGTGACGGCGTACCTGGTGCTGCGCGACGGCGTCACGGTCGGCACCGTCACCGGCTCGGCGGCCGCACCGCCGGCCACCTCGTTCACCGACAGCGGGTTGCGGCCCGGCACGACCTACCGGTACTCCGTGAAGGCCCGTGACGGGCAGGGCAACGTGTCGGCGGCGAGCGCCACGGCCACCGTCGTCAGCGGTGCCGCCTGCACCAACCCCGTGTGCGGCGCCACCCAGGTGACCACCGAGTCCGACCTGCCGTGGGGACTGGTCCAGCTTCCCGACGGCACCGTGCTCTACGGTCGCCGCGACGTCTTCGACATCATCGCCATGAACGCCGACGGCACCGGCAAACGCAGCGTCGGCACCGTACCCGGAGTGCAGGGGACGAACGGCGAGGGCGGCGTCCTGGGGCTCGCGGTGTCCGCCGGCTTCACGTCCGACCGGTGGCTGTACGTCTACCACACGACCGCCACGGACAACCGGATCGTCCGCATCCGCTTCGACGGCACCCTGCGCACCGACACCGTCCAGGTGCTCCTCACCGGGATCCCGCGGAACAAGTACCACAACGGCGGCCGGCTGCGGTTCGGCCCGGACGGCATGCTGTACGCCGCGGCCGGCGACGGCCAGGACCCGGACACGGCACAGGACCTGACCAACCTCGGCGGCAAGGTGCTGCGGCTGCGGCCGGACGGCGCGGTGCCGACGGACAACCCGTTCGCCGGCAGCTACGTGTGGAGCTACGGGCACCGCAACCCGCAGGGTCTGGCGTTCGACTCGCAGGGCCGGCTCTGGGAACAGGAGTTCGGCAACAACGTCGCGGACGAGACGAACCTCATCGTGAAGGGCGGCAACTACGGGTGGCCGGCCTGCGAGGGCACCACGGGCGACTGCTCGCGGGCCGGGCTGGTGGCACCGGTGCGGACCTACCCGGTCGCGTCCGCCTCCTGCAGCGGCATCGCCATCGTCCGGGACGTGCTGTACATCGCGTGCCTGCGCGGAACGCGCATGTACCGGGCGACGATCAGCGGGACGACCCTCACCGACGTCCAGCAGTACTTCGTCGGCACCTACGGCCGGCTGCGGACCGTGGAACCGTCCATCGACGGGAACCTGTGGCTGACCACCAGCACCGGCGGCGACAAGGACAGCGTCCCCAACAACAGCAACGAAAGGATCTTCAAGGTCACGCTCGGGAGCTGAAGGACCAGGCGGTCCAGCGGTCGACCTCGATCGACAGGAACGGACCGGCGGGCGGGTTCTCCCGGTACTGCCCGTACTTCGCGGCCAGCAGGTCGACCGCGCCGGGCGCGGTGTCGAGCACCCGCCCGACGCCGTCGGCGCGCACCCACCACAGCGCCGACCAGTCGTCGTCGTAGTGGTCGACGAGCACGGACACGCGGGGGTTCGCCCGCACGTTCGCCAGGCGGCGCAGCGCCGTCGTGCGCTTGGGTTTGGCGTCGACGGCGCTGTAGATCGTGGTTCCGCTCAGAACGAAGACCAGGGGGACCGCGTGGGGCACGCCGTTCGCGTCGGCCGTCGCCAGGCGGGCGACGCGGGCGGCCGCGAAGCGTTCGCGCGCGTCGTCCACATCAGGCGCCGATGAGGTCGGCGACCGCCCGCTCCCAGGTGTCGAGCGCCCGCTCGACGTGGCCGCGCGGTCCGGTCGGCAGCCACCGCACCACCCGGGTCACCCCGGCCGCGCGGAACCGGTCGAGCGTCGCCGCGTCGGTCGGCGCGCCGATCACCTGGACCTCGACGTCGCGGGCGGCCTCGACGATGCGGTCGCGGAACGCCTCCGAACCGTTGTAGTTCGGGAACCAGGCGGTGCCGAACGCCCGCACCCGGTCGAGCACGGTCGCACCCTCGCCGCCGACGAGGATCGGCGGGTGCGGCCGCTGGGCCGGCTTCGGGTACTGCCAGATCCGGTCGAAGCTCACGAACTCGCCCGCGTAGGACGCCTCGTGGCTGGTCCAGATCGCCTTCATCGCCTCGACGCGTTCGCGCATGAGCGCCATGCGGGTGCGCGGGTCGGTGCCGTGGTTGGCCATCTCCTCGCGGTTCCAGCCGGCGCCGACGCCGAACTCGAACCGGCCGCCGGAGATCCGGTCGACGCTGGCGACCTCCTTGGCGGTGGTGATCGGGTCGCGCTCGACCACCAGGCACACGCCGCTGCCGACCCGTAGGCGGGTCGTCGCGGTCAGGGCCGCGGTGACCGCGACGAACAGGTCGTAGCAGTGCCAGTACTTCTGCGGCAGCACCGGCCCGCCGCCCCACGGGCTCTCCCGGCTGGCCGGGATGTGCGTGTGCTCGGCGAAGAACAGCGACTCCTGGCCCCGCTCCTCGACCAGCCTGGCCAGTTCGGCCGGTCCGATGCCGTCGTGCGTCGGGAAGTAGCCCACTCCGAATTCCACGTCGTTGATCGTAGACTCGCGTTCGTGAGCAGGCTCGACACTGCGGTCTTGGACACAGCGGTCGCGCAGGCGCGGCGGCGGTACGCCGGAAGGAACCCGAGGAGCCGCGAGCGCTTCGAGGCGGCCGCCACCGCCCTTCCCGGTGGCAACACCCGTACGGTCCTGTACCACCCGCCGTTCCCGCTCGGGATCGTGCGCGGCGACGGCTGCCGCATCTGGGACGCCGACGGCCACGAGTACATCAACCTGGTCGGCGAGTACACCGCCGGGCTCTACGGCCACTCGCACCCCGTGCTCCTCGCGGCGGTCCGCCGGGCCCTCGACGGTGGCGTCAACCTGTCGGGCCACACGATGGTCGAGGGCCCGTTCGCGGCGGCCATCCAGCGGCGGTTCCCGTCGATGGAGCTGCTGCGGTTCACCAACTCGGGCACCGAGGCGAACACGCTCGCGCTCGCCACGGCGACACTGCATACGGGACGCCGGAAGGTGCTGGTCTTCGACGGCGGCTACCACGGCAGCGTGCTGTCGTTCCACGGCGGCCGCGGCGACCCGCTGAACCTGCCGCACGAGTTCGTCGTCGCCACCTACAACGACCCGGCCGCCGCCGACCTCGTCGACGACGACACCGCCGCGGTGCTGGTGGAGCCGGTGCTCGGCTCGGGCGGCTGCATCCCCGGCACCGCGGAGTTCCTGTCGGCGCTGCGGCGCGCCGCCACCCGGTCCCATAGTCTTCTGATCTTCGACGAGGTGATGACCTCGCGGCTGTCGGCGGGCGGCCGGCAGGCGCAGCTCGGCATCGCGCCCGACCTCACCACGATCGGCAAGTACATCGGCGGCGGCATGTCGTTCGGCGCGTTCGGCGGCCGGCGCGACGTGATGGAGCGGTTCGACCCGACGCGTCCCGGTGCCGTGGCGCACCCCGGCACGTTCAACAACAACGTGTTGACGATGTCGGCGGGGCTGGCCGGGCTCACCGAGGTGTACACGCCCGAGGCGGCCGTCGCGCTGAATGCGCGGGGCGACGCGCTGCGCGAGCGGCTGGCCGCGCTCACCGCCGGCCTGCCGGTGCACGTCACCGGGATCGGCAGCATGTTCGCGGTCCACTTCACGGCGCGGCCGCCGACGAACGCCGCGGAGGCCGACCGGGCCGACCCGCGACTCGGTGAGCTGCTCTTTCTCGACCTCCTCGAGCGCGGCGTCCACGTGGCCCGGCGCGGCATGGTGGCCCTGTCGCTCGCGGTCGGTGACGCGGAGTGCGACCGGTTCGTGGCGGCCGTCGAGGCGTTCCTGGCCGACCGCCGCGACCTGCTGCGCTGATGGCGGCGGCCCGTAGGGCAGGATGGGTTCCATGCAGAAGCCAGACGTGGGACCCATCGCGGGCCCGCCGCCCGCCGATCTCGTCATCGAGGACATCACCGTCGGTGATGGACCGGAAGCCCGCCCGGGGCAGCAGGTGATCGTGCACTACGTCGGGGTGTCGCACTCGACGGGCCGCGAGTTCGACTCGTCGTGGAACCGCAACGACACGTTCGACTTCCGACTCGGCGGCGGCCAGGTCATCCAGGGCTGGGACCAGGGGGTCGCCGGCATGAAGGTCGGTGGGCGCCGCAAGCTGACCATCCCGCCGCACCTGGGCTACGGCGACCGGGGCGCCGGTGGCGTGATCAAGCCCGGTGAGACGCTGATCTTCGTGGTCGACCTGGTCGGGGTCAACTGACCGTGGACGCGGTGGCGGGCAGGTTGCTGGCGATCAGCGACCTGCACGTCACCTACGCGGAGAACCGGGCGCACGCCGAGACGCTGCGGCCCGGTCACCCCGACGACTGGCTGCTCGTGGCCGGCGACATCGCCGAACGGGTCGCCGACGTCGAGTGGACGCTCTCCCTGCTGGCCGACCGCTTCGCGAAGGTCGTGTGGGCGCCGGGCAACCACGAGCTGTGGACCCAGACCAACGACGCCGAGCAGGTGCGCGGCGTCGGCCGGTACGACCGGCTCGTCGAGGTGTGCCGCGGCCTCAGCGTGGTGACACCGGAGGACCCGTACGTGCGGTGGAACGGGATCACGATCGTGCCGCTGTTCATCGGCTACGACTACACGTTCCGTCCGGCGGGCACCTCCACGAAGGAGGAGGCGCTCGACGTCGCGCGCAACGCCGGCGTCATCTGCACCGACGAGTACCGCCTCTTTCCCGACCCCTACCCGAGCCGCGACGCGTGGTGCGCCGCGCGCCTCGCGTCCACCCGGCAGCGCCTCGACTCCCTCGAAGCCGGCGCCCGCGTGATCTTCGTCAACCACTACCCGCTGGTGCGGGAGCCGACCCGGGTGCTGCGCTACCCCGAGTTCGCGCTGTGGTGCGGCACCGAGCACACCGCCGACTGGCACACGCGCTACGACACCGTCTGCATGGTCTACGGGCACCTGCACATCCCGCGCACCACGTGGTACGACGGCGTGCGGTTCGAGGAGGTGTCGGTCGGCTACCCGCGCGAGTGGCGCCGGTTCGGTGCCCCGCCCGGTCCGCGGCAGATCCTGCCGTACGCTGACCCGTCGTGATCTATCTCAGCGGGTACTCCGCACCCGGCGTGATCGCGACCGCCCGGGAGACCGACGACGGCCTCGCCGTGCAGTCCACTGTGGAGTGTGCGGGCAACCCGACGTACCTCGCGCCGTCGCCCGACGGCCGGTTCCTGTACGCGTTGCACGAGCTCGACGAGGGCCGGCTGAGCGCGTACGCCATCGCCGCGGACGGAACGCTGACGCCGCTCGGCGACGTGCCCAGCGGCGGCGGCTCGCCGTGCCACCTGTCCGTCCACAATGGACACGTGCTGACCGCGCACTGGGGAACCGGTGAGCTGACCGTCCATCCGGTGGCCGGCGACGGCACGCTCGGTGCGCCGTCACACGTGCTCGACACCGGCAAGGCGTCGGCGCACTGGATCCACCCCGACCCCACCGGCGAGTGGGTCCTCGCGGTGCACCTCGGCCTCGGCACGGTGACCACGTACGCGTTCGCCGACGGCCGGCTCGCTGAGCACCACGTCGCCACGCAGCCGTACGGCGCCGGTCCGCGGCACCTGGCGTTCCACCCCGACGACGACCGCGTCTACGTGGTCAACGAGCTCCACTCGACGCTCACCGCCGCGACGTTCGCCGGTGGCGTCGTGACCCTCGGCGACACCGTTTCCACGCTGCCGGCCGGCGTCGCGATGGCGAACCACCCGTCGGCGGTGCGCGTGACGCCCGACGGGCGCTTCGTGCTCGTCGCGAACCGCTTCCACGACAGCATCGCGGTGTTCACCACCGACCTGGAGCTGCTGGCCACGTACCCGTGCGGCGACTTCCCGCGCGACCTGGTGCTGACCACCGACGGGCGGCGCGTGTACGTCGCGAACGAGCGCGGCGGCGAGGTCGTCGCGTTCTCCTTCGACGACGGCGTGCCGACGCCGTTCGGCCGGCCGCTGCCCATGACGGGACCGTCCTGCGTGCTGCCGCTGTAGCTCCCCAGCCCGGCTCCCCAGCCCGGCTTATCAGCCCGGCTTATCAGCCCGGCTCAGCGCGCAGCGCGCGCAGCTGCCGGCGGATGTCGACCGCCTGGGGGACACCGAGCGCGGTGTAGAGGTCGAGCGCCTCGCGCCAGTACGCCCCGGCCGGGTCGACGTCACCCGCCGCGGCGGCCACCTCGGCCAGGCCGACGAGCGCACGCGCCTGGTCGCGACGGTCGCCGCCCGCGCGGGAGAGCTCGAGCGCGGACCGGTAGCAGGACTCCGCCCGGGCCGTGGCTCCGCTGCGCCGCAGCGTGTCGCCGAGGCAGATCAGCCCGTCGTGCTCCCGGCTCCTGTTGCCGGTGCGGCGGTAGATCGCGAGTGCCCGCTCGTGCTGCCGGATCGCCTCGGCGGTCTCGCCCCGACCCGCGTGCACCAGCGCGAGCCCGTTCAGGGCGGTGCCCTCGCTGTCGCGGTTGCCGAACTCCCGGTGGATCAGGAGGGCCTCCCGGAGATCGGTGACCGCGGCGTCGAGGTGGCCGAGCTCCACGCGGGCCAGCCCGAGGTTGTTCAGCACCATGCCGAGCCCGATGCGCTCGCCCGACCGGCGGTACATCGACACCGCGCGGGCGCCGGTCTCGACCGCCTCGCGGTGGTACCCCTGGAGCCGGTAGATCTCCGAGAGGTTGGCCAGGGCCTGCGCGCCGCCCATGCGCTCGTCGAGCTCGTCGGACATCTCCGCCACGGTCGTCAACGTCTCGACGGCCTGCCGGTACCGGCCGACGCGGGCGTGGCAGATGCCGAGGTTGGCGAGGATGCGCAGCTCGTTGCGCCGGTCTCCGCTGCCGCGCGCCTCCTCCAGCGCCATTGTGATGGACTCGATGGCGCGTTCGGGCTCGCCCCGGCGCGACCAGGTGGCGCCCGCCTGGTTGAACAGCTGCGCCCGGTGTGTGCGGTCGCCGAGCTCCGCGGTCAGCTCCAGGACCCGGGCGTTGAGGGCGAGCGTCTCGGCGTCGTAGCCGCCGACGTAGAGGAAGCGCCAGATGATGAGGTTGAGGTCGACGGCGTGCCGCGGCCACCCGTGGTCGGCCGCGTCGGTCACGGCGGCGACGAGGTTGCTCCGCTCGGTCTCCAGCCACGCCTTCGCCTCTGGCGCCGCGGACAGGTCCGGAACGGGCCCGTCCGGCGGGTCGACCGACGGGCGGCGGTGGCGTTCGGCGGGCACCATCCGGTCCATCGCCTCCGCGGCCGCGTACCGGTAGAGGTCCAGGAGCCGGGTGGACGCCGCGCGCCGGCTCGGCTCGTCGTCCTCGTCCACCGCCAGTTCCCGGGCGTACGCGCGGAGCAGGTCGTGCATCGTGTACCGGTCGGGCGCGACCCGCGTGACGAGGTGCGCACCGGCCAGCGTGTCCAGCGCCCGACCGGCCCCGGGGAGGTCCGTCCCCAGCAGCGCGGCGACGGCGTACCGGTCGAACTCGGTGCCGGGGTGCAGCGCGATCCGGCGGAACGTGGCGCGCGCCGCGGGGTCCAGCCGCCGGTACGACCAGGAGAACACGGCCCGGACAGCGCTGTACCGGTCGCCGGTGTCGAGCAGGTCGAGCCGGCGCCGCTCGTCGGTGAGGCCGGCGACCAGGTCGGCCAGGCCGATCTCCGGCCGTGCGGCGGCGAGCTCGGCGGCCACCCGCAGCGCCAGCGGGAGCCGGGCGCACAGGTCCGCCAGCGTCGCGGCGACCGCGGGTGCCGCGGCCACCGTCTCGCCGATCGTGGCGTGGAGCAGTGCCAGCGCGTCGTCCATGGGCAGGGCGTCGAGCCGCACGCGGTGCGCGCCGTCGCGGGCGACGAGACCGGCGAGCGTGTCGCGGCTGGTCACCACGACGAAGCAGGTGCGGCTGCCGGGGAGCAACGGTCGCACCTGGTCGACCGACGACGCGTTGTCGAGCACGATCAGCATGCGCCGGCCCGCGAGAAGGCTGCGGTACAGGGCGGCCCGCTCGTCGGTGTCGTCGGGGACGGTGCCGGGCACCACGCCGAGCGCGCGGAGGAACGCCGCCAGCGCCGCGGCCGGGTCGACCGGCCGGTCGGGGTGGTAGCCGTGCAGGTCGAGGTAGAGCTGACCGTCGGGGAACGACCCGGTCACCCGGTGCGCCCAGTGCACCGCGAGCGCGGTCTTGCCCACCCCGGCGGTCCCGGTGATCGCGAGGATCACCGGTGCGGTCGGGGTGTCGGCCACCCGGTCGAGCACGGTGTCGGTCTCGAAGATCTCGAGCTGCCGGCCGGTGAAGCCGGCGACCGGGAGGGGGAGCTGGTGGGGAACCTGCGCGACCGGTTCCTGCCCGGTCGGCGCGGGTTCGTGGGAGGTCAGGATCCGCCGGTGCACCTCCTGCAGCTCCGCACCCGGGTCGATGCCCAGCTCGTCGACGAGCCGCTGCCGGATCCGCGAGTAGCAGTCCAGCGCCTCGGCGCGCCGGCCGGTCGCGTGCAGGCCGCGCATCAGCATGGCGGCCACGTTCTCGGCGAGCGGGTTCTCGTCGAGCAGCTCGGTGAGCGGGCCGGTCAGCCGGTCGGGGTCGCCGGCCCGCAGCTCGGCGTGCGCCCACGCCAGCGCCGCGTTGAGGCGCCGCTGTCCCCAGACGCCGCGGGCGCGTTCGACCCAGCCGCCGGACAGGTCGGCCAGCGCGACGCCGCGCCAGAGGCCGAGGGCCTCGCGCAGCCGGCGGGCCCGGCCGGCGTCGTCGGTGTCGTCGCGTGCCCGCGCCACCAGGTCCTCGAACCGGTGCAGGTCGACCGTGCCGGGATCGACGTCGAGGACGTAGCCACCGGCCCGGTTGACCAGCACGCCCGACCGGTCGCCGCCGGCGCCCGCCAGCACCCGTCGCAGCCGGGCGATGTGGACGTACAGCGTCTCGCGGGCGCGTTCCGGGGGCTGCTCGCCCCAGATCCGGTCGATGACCGTGTCGAGCGTGACCAGCCGGCCGGCGTCGGCCGCCAGCACGGCCAGCAGCGAGCGCTGCCGGGCCGGGCCGAGAGCCACCATGCCCTCCGCCGACCACAGCTCCACCGGCCCGAGCACGCGAATGTCCATCGTCTGCGAATTGTTTCACGGAGCCCGGTGACGCCGTTCGATCTCGGAACCGGGTGGACACGCACCGGACCGATATAGTCCGGCGGTAACCGGGTCACGAGATCGTGAGGGGGACGGTGTGGCGGAGACCCGCCGGTACGACAGCCCCGTCCGGCTGGCGAAGACCCGCCGTACCCGGCTGCGCATCCTCGACTCCGCCCGCGACCTGTTCCTCACCGACGGCTACGTCGGCACCACGCTCGACGCGGTGGCCGGCCGCGCCGAGGTGAGCCCGCAGACCGTCTACAACCTGGTCGGTGGCAAGGCGACGCTGTTCAAGACCGTCTACGACGTCACGCTCGCCGGCGACGACGAGCCGATCCCGATGGCCGCGCGTCCCGAGCTGCAGCGCGTCGTCGACGCGGCGTCCCCGCGGGCCGCGCTTGTCGCCTACGCCGGGGCGGCCCAGGTGCTGTGGACCCGCACCGGTCCGCTGGTGCAGGCCGCCATGGCCCAGGCCGCCGCGGGTGACCCGGACCTGCGCGCGTTCGTCGAGACCATCGAGTCCGAGCGCCTCCACGGCACGCGAAGCCTCGTCCGCTCGCTCGACGAGCGGTTCGGCCTCCGTCCGGGGCTCACGGTCACCGAGGGCGCCGACCTCCTGTGGACGCTCGCCGGTCCCGACGTCATCGACCGGCTCGTCACGCGTCGCGGCTGGACCTGGGACCGGTTCCAGGAGTGGCTCGTCGACACGCTCCACCACGGACTGTTCGGGTGAGCCTGACGGGCACCGACGCCTACTCCGGACGCACCGGCCTGCCGCCGCTGGTGGCGGCCGCGGTCGAGCTGGCCCGCCGGTGCGGCTTCGCCTACTCGTGCCGGCCCGAGCAGGGCGAGCTCCTGCGGCTGCTGGCGCACGGTGTCGGCGCCGGCAGCATCGGCGAGACCGGCACCGGCTACGGCGTCGGCCTCGCCTGGTTGAGGTCCGGCGCCCACCCCGACGCCCGCCTGACCAGCATCGAGCGCGACCCCGACCGCGCCGCCGAGGTGCGCTCGCTGATGGCGGGCATCTCGGGCGTCACCGTGGTGACCGGCGACTGGCGCGACCTGCCCGGCGCACCGTTCGACCTGCTGGTGCTCGACGGAGGCGGGCAGGGCAAGGGGACCGACGAACCGCTCGACCCGGCCGACTGGCTGCGCCCGGGCGGCACGCTCGTCATCGACGACTTCACCCCGATGGGCGGCTGGCCGCCCGTGTTCGAGGGCCGGCCCGACGCGGTCCGGATGCGCTGGCTCGGTCACCCCGACCTGGCGACGGCCGAGATCAGGGTGACCCCGACGGACGCCACCCTGGTCGCGACCTACATCCGTTAGGCCGCGGTGGCCGCGGCCAGTTCGGGAGCGAGCGTGGCCCGGCGGCGGGGGAGGTTCACGTAGATCGTGGTGCCGCCGCCGGGGGTGTCGTCGATCTCCAGCGACGCCTGGTGCGCCGCCACGATGCGCCGGACGGTGGCCAGCCCGATCCCGGACCCCTCGATGTCGGGGCGGAGCCGGGTGAACAGTTCGAGGACGCGCTCGCGGTCGGACGCCGGGATGCCGATGCCGTTGTCGGCGACCGACAGCGTCCACCCGTGGACGTCCTCCTCGGCCGAGATGTGCACGATGCACGGCACGTCGGTGCGGCGGAACTTGACCGCGTTGCTCACCAGGTTCTGCAGCAGCGCGCGCAGCTGGGTCGGGTCGCCGATCACGACCGGCAGGTTCACGGCGGTCACCTTGGCGCCGGCGGCGTTGATCGTCGGTTCGAGGTCGTCGATGACGAAGCGGGCGACCTCGGCCAGCGGGACGCGCTGCAGGTCCTGCCGGCTGCCGGCGGACGCGTGCGACAGCACGTCCTCGATCATGCGCCACATCCGGGTGGCGGAGCTCAACGCCCGTTCCAGGCCGGAGCGGGCGTCGGCGTTGTTGGCGACCGCGGGCAGGTCGGCCACCGAGGCCACGAACCCGAGGATGCCGGTGAGCGGGTTCTTCAGGTCGTGGCTGACCTGGCCGGCGAAGTCGCGCAACGCGGCGTTCGACCGGAGCAGCTCGTTGCTGGTGGTGCGCACCTCGTGCAGCGCCTCGTGGAGCAGTTCGGCGTGCCGGCGCAGCTCCAGCACGTCCATCACCATGCGGGCCAGCTTGTCGAGGCCGTCGCGCTGCTCCGGGGTCAGGTCGCGGACCTGGTTGTCGAAGACGCACAGCGTGCCGAGCGTCTCGCCGCCGGGTTCGCGCAGCTGCGAGGCGGCGTAGAACCGGACGTTGTCGAGCGCTCCGGTGACGAACGGGTTGGTGTTGAACCGCGGGTCGAGGGTGGCGTCGGGGACGAGCACCGGCTCGCTCTCCTCGATCGTGACCGTGCACATCGAGTCGCACCGGTTGACCACGCCGGGTTCGAAGCCGGCGGCGGCCAGCTGCCGCTGGTGATCGGCGTCGATGATGTTGACGACGGCGTGGGGGACCCCGCACAGGAACGCCGCCAGGTCGACGACCGACTGCAGATCCGGGTTGGGGAGGGCGTCGAGCAGGCCGTACCGGGAGAGCGCCTCCAGCCGGGTCTGCTCGTTGGTCGCGAGGTCGGTTCCCTGAGCCACGTGTCGAGAATATGAAGGACGCTGGGCCGGCGTGCCCGGTTCGACGAGGTTGGCCGGCTTTCCGGCCGGTGCCGTCCGGCCGGTGGCCGGCCGGAGTCCGCAGGGGAACCAGCCTAGCCTCCTAGGACGTTCAAGGCGACGTGATCCACGCGCCCGCGCCGAAATCGGCACCTGGGCGCGACCCGTTCGGCGGTCCGGCGTTGAGCCTGGCGGAACCGGGACGCCGGAGCAGCGCGTCCCGCCGAGCGTCGAGGAGCGACATGACCGACCGGATCAGCCTGACCGCCGCCGAGCTGGCATTCCTGCTGTCGGTGAGCGGCACCAGCGGCTCGCCGGCACCGGACCTGCTCGGCTTCACCGACGCCGACCGCACCGAGCCGGTGATCGCGGCCGGCCTCGGGTCGCTGCTGCTGCGTCACCTGGTGGCGCCGGGGCAGGGGCAGCAGGTGGAGCTCGCGCCGGAGCTGGTCGCCATCACCGAGGGCCTGGCCCGGCCCCGCATCTGCGTGCAGGTCGGCCTCGTCGCCGACCAGACGGCCGACGGCGCGCTGCTGTTCGAGTCGGGCATCGTGCGGTTCCTGCTGGCGCCGCGGGCGTACCGCTGCTTCGACGTCACCGGGGTCGACCCGGCCGTCGACCGGCGGGAGCCGCTGCTCCAGCTGGCCCGCCCGTTCCTCGACGCGCACCGCCCCGCGGTCGCCAGCTTCACGGCGCACTCGGCCCAGGTCCAGAACGCGTGGGTGACCGTGTCCGTCGAGGCCGACGACCGGTGGAGCTTCGTCTCGGGCAGCGCCCCCGACGCCGCCCGCTCCACGCTCACGGCCGACGAGGCCATGGAACAGATCCGCGACGCCCTGGGCACCCTTCTCCCCGAGCTCAGCCCCACGGCCTGACCCGGACCCCCGCGCGCCGGGGCAGTCCACCCGCCGATCTTGCAGGTGTGGCCCCCGAGAAAGCGGGACATAGCGCGACAAAGACGCGGCCACGAGTGCAAGATCGGCGCGCGGCTCGGAACCATCGCGGACACAGGGGAAGGGCCCCGGAACCAGGTGGTTCCGGGGCCCTTCTGCCACGTATTAGGCCGACGTGGCGGTCGCCTCGCGGCGAGTTGCGAGACGCGGCTCCAGCCGAACGGTATTCCGCGAATGCTGTTTTCAGTTGAGGCCCGGGGACACTGTCCCACGCCGGCTTGTGCTCAACGGTACAAGCCGATCAACGCGCCGGCCACCAGCTAATCGGATACTTAACTCACAAGGCTCACGGGGAATTCTCAGACCGCCAGCAGGTTCCCGTCGGGCACCACGATCGAGGGACGGCCGAACTCCATCTCGGCGGCCGTCCGCTCGGCGGCGAACGCCGGTGCCTCGCCGGCGGCGCGGGCGTAGACCGCCGCCGTCTGGTCGGCGATGCGGGCCCAGCCGTAGCGTTCGCCGACCATCGCCTTGGCGCGGGTGGCGACCCGGCGGGCGAACGGCTCGTCGGCGAGCAGCGACCCGACGGCCGACGCCAGCGAGTCGGGGTCCTGGGCGGGGAACGTCACGCCGGTCTCGCCGGGCTGGACGATCTCGGCCAGCCCGCCCGTGCTCGCGACGGCGAGCGGGGCGCCGGCCGCGGCCGCCTCCAGCGCCACCATGCCGAACGGCTCGTAGATGCTCGGCACCACCATCGCGTCGGTGGCTGCCATCACCGCGGGCAGCTGGCCCACGCCGAGGAAGCCGGTGAAGGAGACGGTGTTCTGCAGCCGGTGCCTGCGGATCTCGTCGACCAGCTCCGACCTGTACGGGCCGTCGCCGGCGAGGACCACGCGGAGCCCGTCGTGCTCGGCGGCGAGCCGCGGCACCGCGGCCAGCAGGTCCTGCACGCCCTTCTCGTACACGAGCCGGCCGGCGAAGCCGACCATCGGTCCGGTGCCGGCGAACCGGGCCCGTGCGGCGACGACGGCGCGGGCCGAGGCCTGGAACGCTCCGACGTCGACGCCGTTGGCCACCGCCTCGATGCGCGCGGTGGGGATGTCGAGGAGCCGGTTGACCTCCCACCGCATGTACTCGGAGCAGACGATGACCCGGCACGCCTCGTGGGCCAGCCACCACTCGACGCTGTGGATCGCCTTGTTCATGGGCTCGGGCAGCCAGCCCTGGTGGCGGCCGGCCTCGGTGGCGTGGATCGTCGCCACCAGCGGCAGATCGAGGTGCTCCTTCAACGTGACGGCGGTGTGCGCGACCAACCAGTCGTGCGCGTGGATGACGTCGTACTCGCCGTTCTCCGCGGCGCGCAGCGCCGACCGGGTCAGCGTGTGGTTGAACGCCATCGTCCACGCGAGCATGTTCGCCGGGTCGAGGGGGAACAGCGGCGGGTCCTCCGGCGCCCGGACGATACGAACGCCCTCGGCGTACTCCTCGAGCGGAGCGCCGGGGGCGTGGCGGGTGACGACGGTGACCTCGTGGCCGGCCCGGACGAGCGCGGTGGACAACGCGTGCACGTGCCGGCCGAGACCGCCCACCACGACCGGCGGGTACTCCCAGGAGAGCATCAGGATGCGGGCCCGTTTACGGCCGTGGTCGGTGGTGGTGATCTGCACGAGGCCGCCTCTTCCCGGGTTGATCCACTACCAAACGCGCCCAGCAACAAATCACGCTCCCGGAAGGGGACCGTGTGGTTGTTGGTGTTGCCGGTGTTCGTACCGCAGTCTGCCGCGCGGCCATTAACGCCGGTGCAATTCTCATTTCCGCGACGTAAAGCCCGGTGGAAGACCACCTGAACGCCGGCGGTGGTGAGCCGAGACCTCATTCTGCCAGACGCGAATCGGTACCTCGAAGTAACTCGCGCGTCCCCGAAGGGCGGATTTCCGGTCCGTGCGAAAACTGGGGTCCCGCCGGCCCGCGCATCGATCCGTAACAGGCCGGCCCCACAATTGATCCATGATCGGAAGCGCCCAGGCAGAGGCGCGCCGGCTGGCCGACGCCGATGCGGGCGCCGCCGCCTGGCGCGCCTGGGGTCCGTACCTGAGCGAGCGGGCGTGGGGAACGGTGCGCGAGGACTACAGCGAGTACGGCACGGTCTGGGACTACTTCCCGCACGACCACGCCCGCTCCCGCGCCTACCGCTGGAACGAGGACGGCATGGCCGGGATCTGCGACGAGCGGCAGATCTTCTGTTTCGGGCTGGCGCTGTGGAACGGCGTCGACCCGATCATCAAGGAGCGGATGTTCGGCCTCGACGGCGACGGCGGCAACCACGGCGAGGACGCCAAGGAGTACTGGTGGTACCTCGACTCCACGCCGACGCACTCGTGGATGACCTGGCGCTACCACTATCCACAGCGGGCGTTCCCGTACCAGGACCTGGTGAGCACCAACGCCGCCCGGGGCCGGCACGAGCCGGAGTACGAGCTCGCCGACACGGGCGTCTTCGACGACGACCGGTACTGGGCGGTCACCGTCGACTACGCCAAGGCCGGTCCCACCGACCTGTGCATGACGCTCACCGTCGAGAACCGTGGGCCCGAGAAGGCCACCCTGCACCTCCTCCCGCAGCTGTGGTTCCGCAACACCTGGGCGTGGGGCCTGCCGGGCCGCGACTACGTCCCCGAGATCCGCGGCAAGAGCAGTGCTCTCGTCGCGGAGCACAAGGAGCTGGGGAGACTGGTGCTCGCCGGCGACGGCCGGCCGGGTCACCTCTTCTGCGACAACGAGACCAACAACCGGCGGCTGTGGAACACGCCGGGCCGCTCGCCCCACCCCAAGGACGGGTTCAACGACCACCTCGTGCACGGCGCCGACTCCGTGAACCCCGACGGCGTCGGTACGAAGGGCGCGCTCCACTACGTCCTCACCGTCGAAGCGCGCCAACAGACGCAGGTCCGCCTCCGCCTGACGCTCGCGCCCGACGGACCCGACCTCGATCTCGGAGAGGGGTTCGCCGGGGTCATGGCCGCGCGCAGGCGCGAGGCCGACGCCTTCTACGAGACGCACGTTCCGGCGGGCGCCTCCTCAGACGAGGCCCTGGTCCTCCGACAGGCGGTGGCCGGGCTCATGTGGGGAAAGCAGTTCTTCCACTTCGACGTGGCCCGCTGGCTCGCCGGCGACCCCGCCGGTGAGCCGCCGCCCGCGAGCCGGCAGTACGGCCGCAACAGCCACTGGTGGCACATGACCAGCCACGAGGTCATCTCGATGCCCGACCCGTGGGAGTACCCGTGGTACGCGGCCTGGGACCTGGCCTTCCACTGCGTGTCGATCGCGCGGGTCGACCCCGGCTTCGCCAAGAGCCAGCTCCTGCTGCTGCTCCAGGACTGGTACATGCACCCCAACGGGCAGATCCCGGCCTACGAGTGGGCGTTCGGCGACGTCAACCCGCCGGTGCACGCGTGGGCGGCGCTGCGCGTGTTCGAGCTCGACGGCGGGCGCGACCACGCGTTCCTCGCACGCATGATGCACAAGCTCCTGTTGAACTTCACGTGGTGGGTCAACCGCAAGGACACCAGCGGCAACAACGTGTTCGAGGGCGGCTTCCTAGGGCTGGACAACGTCGGACCGTTCGACCGCTCGGCGGCGCTGCCGGTCGCGGGCGTGCTGGAACAGAGCGACGGCACCGCCTGGATGGCGATGTACGCGCTGAACCTGATGGAGATCGCGGTGGTCCTCGCCGACCGCGACCCCGTCTACGAGGACCTGGCGACCAAGTTCTTCGAGCACTTCGCCTACATCGCCGAGGCGGCCTCAGCGTCGGGGCTGTGGGACGACGACGACGCGTTCTTCTACGACGTGCTGCGCACGGCCGACGGGCACCGGGTCCCGTTGAAGATCCGCTCCGTGGTGGGGCTGCTGCCGCTCGCGGCGGCCGTGACCATCCCGACGCGGCTGCTGCGCAAGCTGCCCGACCTCGCCAACCGGCTGCGCTGGTTCCTCACCAACCGGCCCGCCTACACCGACATCCTGGGCGCCCGCCGGTCGCACGGCGGACGCGACCTGCGGCTGCTGTCGATGGTGGGCACGGGACAGCTGTTGCGCGTGCTCACCCGGATGCTCTCCGCCGACGAGTTCCTCAGCGACTTCGGGCTGCGCACGCTGTCGCGCGCCCACCTGGACGAGCCGTTCACCGTGCACCTGGGCGGCAGCGACTTCACCGTCGGCTACGAGCCGGGGGAGTCGACCAGCGGGCTGTTCGGCGGCAACTCCAACTGGCGCGGGCCGATCTGGCTGCCGGTCAACTACATCCTGATCGACGCGCTGCGTCGGTACGCCGAGTTCTTCGGCGACACGCTGCTGGTGGAGTACCCGAGCGGCTCGGGGGAGCGGGCGACGCTCACCGGCGTCGCCGACGACCTCTCACGGCGTCTCATCGGCCTGTTCACCGTCGGAAGCGACGGACGCCGACCCTCCGCGCCATCGACGGGGCCGTTCACCGACCCGCTGTGGCGCGACCAGGTCCTGTTCTACGAGTACTTCCACGGCGACACCGGTGCCGGACTGGGTGCCTCCCACCAGACCGGCTGGACAGCGCTCGTCGTCGATCTGATCCTCGAACTGCACCGACGCCCGGTTTAGCCCCTCGATCCGCCAGTTGTCGGGCGCCGTGGGTAGATCGTTACATACACAACGGGTGATCTCGCACCGCTCGGCTTGACGGGGTGTAGCGGCACCGGTAGACCCATCGCCGAGAGGCTCGATTACCCGTTCCCCCTGGGGGTCGCCATGCCGAAGGCCGTCCGAACCTGGTTAGCGCTCGTCCTCGCCGCGCCCGCCGTCGTGCTCCTGCCGGCGCCCGCGCACGCGGCCACGATGGGATATGTCCGGCTCGCCCACCTGTCGCCCGACACCCCGGCGGTCGACGTGTACCTGAGCTCGGTCGCCGGCGGCGCCCCGCGGAAGTTCCCGGCGGTCGGCTACGGCACGGTCTCGACGTACATGCCGCTCGACAGCGGCACCTACTCGGTGGCGATGCGCAACGTCGGCGCGGCCGAGTCGAGCCAGCCGGTGCTGAGCACCAGCGTCACCGTCGTGGCCGGCGGCGCGTACACCGTCGCCGGGGTCGGCCGGTTCGCCGACCTCGGCCTGCGGGTGATCAACGACGACCTGAAGCTGCCCTCGGCGGGCAAGGCCAAGGTGCGGGTGGTCAACGCGTCGGTGCGCGCGCCCCAGCTCGACGTCTCGGTCGCGACCACCGGAACGACCATCGCCACCGGCGCGGCGTTCGCCACGACCACCGACTACCGGGAGGTCGAGCCGGGGAAGTGGCCGCTGAAGCTGCAGCCGAGCGGATCGACGAACGCCACTGAGGTCGCGGCCAACTGCGCCGCCGGTGGCGTCTACTCTGTGCTGGTGCTCGACGGGAAGAACGGCGGCCTCACGGTCGAGGTGCGCGTCGACGCGCGCGCCGGCGCCCAGGTTCCGCTGGGCGGCGTCGACACCGGAGCCGGCGGCAGCGCGCCGTTCCCGTGGGTGTCGACGGTCGCCGTGATGCTGGTGAGTCTGGTGGTGGCCGCCGGTGCGCTGGTGGTCGTCCGGCGCCGCACGGTGCCGGTGCGCGTGAGGAGGCCGCGGCAGCGGTGACCGGGGCCGACTGGCGGGTCATCCGGCACCGGTCCGGCACCCGCAACCTGTTGATCGCGCTGGCCGTGGTGGTCGTCGTCGGCCTCGTCGCGGGCGGCGCGGTCGTGCTGCGGCGCGACGACGGCCGGGGCGCGACCGCCGCGGAACCGGGTGCCTCCGCCTCGGCGTCTCCCGGCCCGCTGACGATCGAGGCGGCGCCGGCCACCGAGCCGGTCCAGCTGCCGCCGCCCACGCGGGTGCGCATCGCGTCGATCGGCGTCGACAGCCCGCTGGAGTCCCTCGCCGTCGACGCCGCCGGGGTGCTGCAGGGTCCGGTCGACTTCGGGAAGGCCGGCTGGTACGCCGCCGGGGTCGCGCCGGGCGAGATCGGCCCGGCCGTGATCGCCGGCCATGTCGACTCGGAGGCCGGCCCGGCCGTGTTCTACCGGTTGCGGGACCTGAAGGCCGGCGACGTGGTCGAGGTGGCCCGCGGCGACCAGTGGATCCCGTTCCGGGTGGTGGCCAGCGAGCGGTACCCCAAGAACCAGTTCCCCACAGAGCGGGTCTACCGGCCCGCGCCCGTGCCGGAACTGCGGCTTATCACCTGTGGCGGCACCTTCGACCGCAGTCGGCGGTCATATGAGGACAACATCGTCGTCTACGCGGTGGCTGCCTCATAGGGCCACGGCACTTACCCCGATAACGCCCGCGTACCGATCTGCCGGAACGGCATCGGACGAACCAACCGGGCCGCTAATGACCTGTACTGTGCGGGAGATCGAGGTCAAATCGCGGTTGCCGGGGCAATACGAAATCGTTACCGAGTCGATCAAACGATAAGCATTGCCCGGATCCAGGCGACCGCCTTGACTGATGGCGAAGTGTTTACCCGGAGTACTGCGTGCGGTCTCTCGTGTGCGGCTCCGGGAGATGACGGAAAGGACGGGGACATGTCCCTACGCTCCACCCGGCCGGGGCGCGCCAAGATGCGCGTCGCAGCTGCGATGGCCAGCGCGCTCGGCCTAGTGGTATCGATGGCGGCATGCGGTAGCACGGGCGAAGACGAGCCTGCGCAGACCGGAAGTATCGATTGCGGTCCATACGAAAAGTTCGGTGACCTCAAGGGCAAGACGGTCAGCTTCTACACCGGCATCGTGACGCCGGAGGACACCGCCTACATCAACTCCTTCAAGCCGTTCGAGGAGTGCACCGGCGTCACCATCAAGTACGAGGGTGACAAGGCTTTCGAGACGCAGATCCTGGTGCGTGCCCGCGCCGGCAACGCGCCCGACATCGCGATCGTCCCGCAGCCCGGTCTGCTGGCCCAGCTCGTCGGTACGGGCACGGTCAAGGAGGCCCCGCCGGAGGTTGTCGAGAACGTCGACAAGTTCTGGGCCAAGGACTGGAAGGCGTACGGCACCGTCAACGGCAAGTTCTACTCCGCGCCGATGAGTGCCAACGTCAAGTCGCTGGTCTGGTACTCGCCGAAGGAGTTCAAGGACAACAACTGGAAGGTCCCCACCACGCTCGACGAGCTCCAGAAGCTCTCGGACGACATCGCGGCCAAGGGCAAGAAGCCGTGGTGTGCGGGCATCGGCTCCGGTGAGGCCACCGGCTGGCCGGTGACCGACTGGATGGAGGACATGATGCTGCGGCTGTCCGGGCCGCAGGAGTACGACAAGTGGGTCAAGCACGAGATCCCCTTCAACTCCGCGGGTCCGCGCGCCGCGCTCGACGAGGCCGGCAAGTACCTGAAGAACGACAAGTACATGAACGGTGGTCTCGGCGACGTCAAGAGCATCGCCACCACCACGTTCCAGGACGCCGGTCTGCCGATCCTCCAGGGCAACTGCTCCCTGTACCGCATGGCGAGCTTCTACGCCGCCAACTGGACCCCGGGCACCACGGTGGCCGAGGACGGCCAGGTCTTCGCGTTCTTCCTGCCGGGTAAGACCGCGAACGACAAGCCGGTGCTCGGCGGTGGCGAGTTCGTGACCGCGTTCGCCGACCGTCCCGAGGTCAAGGCGTTCCAGTACTACATGTCCACCGACACCTGGGCGAACGTCAAGTCCAAGCTCGGCGGCACCGTGGTCAGCGCCAACAAGGGCCTGAAGATCGGCGAGTGCAAGTGCACCGACATCGACAAGCTGTCGCTGCAGCTGCTGCAGGACCCGAACGCCGTGTTCCGGTTCGACGGCTCCGACCTGATGCCGGCCGCGGTGGGCTCCAACGCGTTCTGGAAGCAGGCCACGGCCTGGATCACCGGCCAGAGCACCCAGGCCACGGTCGACAACATCGAAGCGGCCTGGCCGAAGTAGCAGGGCCGGGCGATCAGCTGACAAAGAAGGCTGAGTAGCTATTTCGCTGCTGATCAACTCGGGGTAGAACGGGACGGCCGGGCGCATCCGGAAACGGGTGCACCCGGCCGTCCCGCGCCCCTGCGGGGGACTTACAAGACGTAAGGGAGGTGACGGTCTGCGTGACCACCGCTGAGAAATTCATGGACATGTTCATCGCGCTGGCGATCTTCGCCGCGGTGATGGCGGTCATCCTGCTGATCGCGTCGCGGTTCGGCGGGCGGCGTGGCGACCGGGTCGTTGCGTTGCTGTTCCTGCTGCCGGTGGTACTGATGCTGGCGGTGGGTCTGGTATATCCGGGTGTTCTGACGATCATCAACTCGTTCTACGACGCCCCGGGTACCTCCTTCATCGGGTTCGACAACTACCAGACGATCTTCACGTCGAGCGATCAGCTCACGGTGCTGCGGAACACGGTCATCTGGGTCCTCGTGACCCCGTTCGTGGCCACCGGCATCGGGCTGCTGTACGCGATCCTCGTCGACAAGGCCCGGATCGAGTCGCTGGCGAAGGCCGTCATCTTCCTGCCGATGTCGATCTCGTTCGTCGCCGCGGCGATCATCTGGAAGTTCATGTACGAGTACCGGCCCGACCAGGGGAACATCAAGCAGATCGGTCTGCTCAACCAGATCGTGGTGTGGTTCGGCGGCGAGCCCAAGAACTGGCTCCTCGAGTCGCCGCTCAACACGCTGCTGCTCGTGGTAGTCATGATCTGGATCCAGGCCGGCTTCGCGATGACCGTGCTCTCGGCGGCCATCAAGGCGATCCCCGACGACGTGATCGAGGCCGCGCGGCTCGACGGCGTCACCGCCTGGGGCATGTTCCGGTTCGTCACCCTGCCGAGCATCCGGCCGGCCGTCGTGGTGGTCCTCACCACGATCGGTATCGGTACCCTGAAGGTGTTCGACATCGTGCGCACCATGACCGGTGGCAACTTCGACACCAGCGTCGTGGCGAACGAGTTCTACAGCCAGAGCTTCCGGGCCGACAACCAGGGCCTCGGCGCCGCCCTCGCGGTGCTGCTGTTCATCCTGGTGATCCCGATCGTCGTATACAACATCCGGCAGCTCCGGGCATCGGAGGCACGATGAGCACCGCCAGTCTTCCGACCACCACCACGCCGCCGGTGGCTGCGCCGGTCACCGCCTCGAGCAAGGCCAAGAAGAAGCTCACCAACCCGGTCGCGTCGATCGTGGCGCTGCTGATCGCGATCGTCTGGACGATTCCGACGTTCGGCCTGGCCGTCTCGTCGTTCCGACCGCAGGCCGACATCGCCAACTCCGGCTGGTGGACGTTCTTCACCGACCCCGAGGTCTCGTTCAAGAACTACCAGACGGTGCTCGCCGCCGAGGGCCAGTCGGCGCTCGGCAGCTACTTCGTCAACTCGTTCGTCATCGTCATCCCCTCGGTACTGATCCCCCTGGTGCTCGCGACGTTCGCGGCGTACATCTTCGCGTGGGTGAAGTTCCCCGGACGTGACCTCCTGTTCATCGCCGTGTTCGCGCTGCAGATCGTGCCGATCCAGGTCACGCTGCTCCCGCTGCTGTCGCTGTTCGTCGACCTCGACCTGAGCGGCACGTTCTGGCCGGTGTGGCTCTCGCACTCGACGTTCGCCCTGCCACTGGCGATCTTCCTGCTGCACAACTTCATGAAGGAGATCCCGCCGGGTCTCCTGGAGGCCGCACGCGTCGACGGCGCCGGTCACGTGGCGATCTTCTTCCGCGTGCTGCTGCCGCTGCTCACCCCGGCGCTGGCGGCGTTCGGCATCTTCCAGTTCCTGTGGACCTGGAACGACCTGCTGGTCGCGCTGACCTTCGCCGGTGGCGGCCCCGAGACGGCACCGATCACGGTGGCGCTCGCCAACCTCAGTGGTACGCGTGGCAACGCGTGGCACCTGTTGTCGGCTGGTGCCTTCGTGTCGATCATCGTGCCGGTCGTGGTGTTCCTGGCTCTGCAGCGGTACTTCGTCCGTGGTCTTCTGGCCGGTGGTCTGAAGGGGTAGTTGCTCTTTCACGTGGGGGGCTCCGGGGGCGGAGTGCCCCGCGACGGCAGATTTCACAGCGTTTATGCCGTCGCGGGTCACTCCGCCCCCGGAGCCCTCTTGTGGTTGCGGCCGGTCCCGCCCCCCGCGCTCTTTGAGCTTGGAGGTGGTGGGACGGGGTTGTTTCTTCTACTCGAGGATCCAGAGCATGGAGGGGTTGCCTGGGGTTCTCGGGCGCCAGAAGACGTGTTGGACCACCACGAGTTTGCGGTTGTCCTCGCTGATGGGGCCCAGCGTGTAGTGGGAGATGCCGTGCTCCTGGACGGACAGGCCGTAGACGGTGTAGCTGAACTGCTGGGCGATGGAGGCCCTCGTGGGGTCGTCGCCGGCGATGGTGACCGTGCCGGGGGTCTCCAGGTGGACGCCGGCTTCGAAGAGCTTGCCCAGGACGCGTTCCAGTTCGGGGCCGATGTACGCGGTGAAGAGGGTGCCGCGGTCGAGGGCGTCGCTGGCCGCGAAGGTGCCGTTGCCCGCCATCGCCTTACGGACGGCGGCGTAGTCGTGGGCGTTCCACGCCCTGGTGTAGGCCGCGATCGCCTCGGTGGCCGCGCGTTCCGCCTCCGACTGGTGCCGCACGTAGAACAGGGCGCCGGCCAGCGCCACGGCCACGGCGACCGCCGCGGCCAACGCGATCTTCAGCCTCAGGACGGTGCGGTCGGGCGGCGGCGGTGCGTCGGCCGCGCCCTCCCGTTCGTCCTCCGGTAGTTCCGCCGGGAGGACGGTGACGGTGACGGGGGTTATCTCGAGGTGCCGGTCGTCGTCCATGTCGACCTATCCATGCGTGACCTGGGCGGGTGTCCTCTCAATTTACCGACGGGCGCGGGGCTGCGACAGGTTGCCGCCTACAGTTGGCCGATGGGCACCAACGACGAGTGGTGGCGCAGCGCCGTCATCTACCAGGTGTACCCGCGCTCGTTCGCCGACTCCGACGGCGACGGGTTCGGTGACCTGCCGGGCATCGCCTCCCGCCTCGACCACCTGGCCGATCTCGGCGTCGACGCCGTCTGGCTGTCGCCGTTCTACCCGTCGCCGCAGGCCGACGCGGGCTACGACGTCGCCGACTACCGGTCGGTCGACCCCCTCTTCGGCACGCTCGGCGACTTCGACAAGCTGGTGGCCCGGGCGAAGGAACTGGGGCTGCGGATCATCGTCGACCTCGTGCCGAACCACAGCTCCGACGAGCACGAGTGGTTCCGGGCGGCCGTCGCCGGGGGTCCCGGTCACCCGATGCGTGAGCGGTACGTGTTCCAGGACGGCCGCGGGCCCGGCGGTGACGAGCCGCCGGGCGGCTGGGCCAGCGTCTTCGGCGGCCCGGCGTGGACCCGGATCACCGAGCCCGACGGCCGGCCCGGCCAGTGGTACCTGCACCTGTTCGACGTCCGTCAGCCCGACTTCAACTGGGACCACCCGGCGGTGCGCGCCGAGTTCGACGACATCCTGCGGTTCTGGCTCGACCGCGGGGTCGACGGGTTCCGGGTCGACGTGGCGCACGGGCTGGTGAAGCAGCTCGACCGGATCGACTGGGCCGGCGGCAGCAGCGGTCCGGTCGTCTTCGACCCGCATGCCGAGGCGCCGCCGATGTGGGACCAGGAGACTGTCCACGACATCTACCGCGAGTGGCGGTCGGTGCTCGACTCGTACGGGCCCGACCGGATCCTGGTGGCCGAGGCGTGGGTCGAGCCGCCGGAGCGGCTGGCCCGGTACGTGCGCCCCGACGAGATGCACCAGGCGTTCAACTTCGAGTACCTGCTGGCGCCGTGGGAGGCCGACGCCCTGCGCCCGCTCATCGCGCGCTCGCTGGCGGCGGGTGCGGGCGTGGGAGCCCCGACGACGTGGGTGCTGTCGAACCACGATGTCGTGCGCCACGCGTCCCGCCTGGGCTTTCCGACGGATGAGGCGCCGCGGACCGGGGTCGGCGCCGACGACCCGCAGCCCGACGCGGAGCTGGGCCTGCGCCGCGCGCGGGCCGCGACGCTGCTGATGCTGGCGCTGCCCGGTGCGGCGTACCTGTACCAGGGCGAGGAGCTCGGCCTGCCCGAGCACACCACGCTGCCCGACGACGTCCGGCAGGACCCGACGTGGCGGCGGTCGTCGTTCACGTCCCGCGGCCGCGACGGGTGCCGGGTGCCGGTCCCGTGGCGGTCCGACGCGCCGGCGTACGGGTTCTCGCCGACGGGCGCGAGCTGGCTGCCGCAGCCGCCGGCGTACGGCGAGCTCGCGCCCGACCGGCAGCGCGGTGTCGACGGTTCCACGCTGGAGCTGTACCGCGCGGCGCTGCGGCTGCGCCGTGAACGCGGGTTGGGACTGGGGGAGCTGACGATCCTGGGGCCCGACGCGGGAGCGGTGCTCTCGGTCCGGAACGGGTCGACGCTGGTGGTCGCCAACACGGGCACCGAACCGGTGCGGCTGCCCGACGGCGCCTGGCCGCTGCTGTCGAGCGGACCGATCGGGCCCGGCGGCACCGTGCCCGGCGACACCACGGTGTGGGCCAGCGTCTGACGGTCAGACGACCCTGGCGGTGAACAGGGTGACCGCCGCGGTCACCGGGGCCTCGACGGACTCGACCACGAGCCGCGGGCTGATCGTCGTGATGCCCTGCGCGTCGGTCAGGGTGATCTCGCGGCCCTTCCCCGCGGAGGCGACGACCTGCACCCCTGTCCCCTCCGGCCGGCAGGTCAGCTGAACCTGGGTGACCGCGGTCTGCGGGCTCGGAGAGGAACGCGCTTTCCCCGCGGCGCCCAACGACGCCTGCGCGCTGCCCTGCCGCTTCACGAGCGTGAGGACGCCGTCGCCGCCGACCGTGGCGTAGTAGCCGGAGGCCGCGTCCGCCCCGACGCACGCGACGCCCACCCGTCCGCTTCCGGCGCCCCGCCCGACCGGCTGGAACTCGGCGTCGATGACGATCGGCGCGGTGCCGGCCGCGGTGACCGCCCGTCCGGGCGCCACGCAGACCTGTGCCGGCTGCGCCGCGGTGAACCGCAGGCCCGCCTCGACGGCGCAGCCCGGGCCGGGCGACCAGTCGAGCGGCTGCTGCAGCGTCGCCACCGTGCGGGTGCCCTTGAGCGGCCACGGTCCCAGCGCGGCGAACAGGCAGGCGACGAGGTCGCGCCGGTGTGGCGCGGCCTCGTCGCGCCGCACGACGGGCGGCTCGATCGGCAGGTACGACGTGCCGTACGGGGCGCCGAGGTACCCGCCGTAGGCCTTCTCGCAGGCGCCGCGGGCGGCGGCCGTGCGGACCTCGGCGCCGGGGTCCCGGGCGAACGGCAGCCGCCCGACGTAGAAGACCTCGCCGGTGTGCTCGCCGTTGCACGGCACCGTGTACCGGAAGTTCGACGTGCCGCCGACGAAGCTGAAGCACTCGCCGGTGCGCAGCGTCAGCCCGCCGTCGGGGAAGCCGTCGGTGGCGGCCTTCGCGGGGTCGGCGAGGGCCGCCGCGACGCGCGCGCCGTCGTCGCGGTCGGCCACGGGAAAGCCCTTTCTCAGGACCGGGTGCAGGGGCCCCGGCAGGTCGGCGAGGCCGACGCCGGCGTCGTACGTCTCGTGCCGGTGGTGCGGCGACAGGCCGGCGATCACGACCACGCGGTCGCCGTCGGCGCCGAGGAAGTGCCGGTAGCCGACCCGGTTCGACACCCCACCCGCGCCGAGCGGCGCGAGCACGAGCAGCACGAGCACGGCCAGCGCCGGGTAGCGCCCGAGCGGGCGGTACAGGCGCCCGGCGGTCACCGTCGCGACGCTCGCCACGACCGCCACCAGCACCCCGAACGCGCCCGCGGGGGAGAGCAGCCCGGACAGCGGCGTGGCCGTGACGATCCCGAGGAGCCCGCCGGCGAGCTGGTAAGCGCTGTCCTCGAGCCCCGGCCGGCCGCGGAGCAGGTGGAGCACCGCCACCGTGGCCAGCACCAGCCCGGCGGCCCGCCCGAGAACCGCGTCACGGACGAGCCGGGCCGCCGACAGGCCGAGGGCGAGGGCTTTCCTGTCCCGCCAGAGCGCCACCCACGCGACGGGCGTGCGCGGGCCGGTGGGCACGAGCGCGAGCAACGGCACGAGCGGCAGCGCGTAGACGACGAGTCCGACGGTCGCGCGGGCCAGCCCGAAGAGGACGCGGCCGGGTTCGCCGGGGTGCAGCCAGCAGACCAGCCCGAGCAGGACGACGGCGCCCGCCACCACGGCGGTGCGCACCGGCGACGCCAACGAGGGGCGGCGGTGGGAGCGGGGGACCTTCGCCGGTGCGCGTTCCGCGAGATCGGGGGTGCTCGTGGCGGGTCCCGTTGCGCCTTCTGGTTTCTCCGCGCTTCCTGCCGGTCCCGCGCGTTCCGCCCTGGTGACGCTGTCCGCTCTGGTGGCGCTTTCCGCCGGTCCGACGGTGGGTGGGGCGGTGCCACGCGCGGCCGCGTGTGCCGCGCGGACCAGCGGGGCGGCGGCCCAGCCCAACCCCGACGCGACCGCGAGCGTGAGGACGGCCCCGACGCCGCCCGGCGCCGCTCCGAAGCCGGCGATCGCCGCCAGCCCGATGCCGGCGCCGGCGACCAGCGCGAACCCGGCCGCGACCAGCGCCGTCACGCGGGCCGAACCGGCCGCGGCCGCGGTCGGGCGAGCCGGACCCGACGCGACCAGCGGCTTCACGCGAGCTGAACCGGACATGCGGCCTTCGTTCCGGTGCGCCCGATCGGATGTGCCCGATCAGGGCGCCAAAGTCAGGCGGCCGACCGGCATGGCGCCGGTCGGCCGAGTGGAACTGGGAACCGGCGGATCATCCCCATGAGCCGCCGGAACCGCGGATGCTACTGGTCGCGGAGGATTCGACCCTGCGCGTCGGTACCGCCCTTGACCAGGATCAGGATGCCGTCGATGAGCGGCCACAGGCCACCCAGACCACAGGTGAGCCACGTGGCCGCGATCTGTCCGATCGCCATGCCGGTGTGGCCCGTGTAGAAGCGTCCGGCGCCGAAGCCGCCCAGGAGGATGCCCAGCAGGCCGGCGACCAGCTTGCTCTTGTCGGAAACTTGCCCGGCGTAGCCGCCGCCAGGTGGTGGATACATGCTCACGGCCGCACACCCTAGCAACAGCGGGTTGTCAGCGGTGCCCCCACCAGGGCTTCGTTAGATCACAAATTTGCTACCGGCTGGTTCGCCACGGGTCCTAAGGCTGCATACGGGATGGTTTGCGCTCGGTGCCCGACCTTTCGCCGCCCTTGACCTGGGCGGCCGGTGGCCTCTTTGGCCTGTTTGGACTGGGCGGCCCCCTTGACCTGGGCGGCCTGTGGCCTCGAGCCGGCGCCGTGCCGGCTCGAGGCTGCCGTCAGCTCGTGGTCGGGAGGTCGCTCGGCTCGGTCTCGGCGTCGAAGGCCGGCAGGCTCGACTGGCGACCGATCGCCGTGGCGGCGACCCAGCCCAGGGCGGCACCGGCGGCGACAGCCGCGAAGACCAGTGCCCACGGCCTGCTCGGGCTGCGCCCGGCCAGGGCGTCGAGGGCGTTGCCGGCGCGGCGCCACGCCTCGTCCTTCGCCGAACCGACCCGGTCACCCGTGTCGACCACCAGGTCGCCGGTGCGGTCGCGGGCCGACTCCCAGGTGGAGACGAGGGCGTCCCAGGCGTCCTCGGCGATCTCCTGTGCCTTTGCGGTCTTGCTGGTGCGTCCGAACATGGCGACCTCCGTGCTCGCGATTCTCGTCCCGTGTGTCCCCGCCAACCCTATGGCCGCGGCGACGGCCGTGCCGTCCAGAACCGTACCCGGACCCGCGTGATTCGAATCAATGCCGCTCCGGCACGGGATTGTCAGGCGGCGACGAGCGTGGTACGCGCCAGGGTCAACGCCTCCGCGAGGGCTCCGATGCTCGACGGTCGCCGGCGCGGGTCCATGGACAGGGCGCTGGTGATCACGGCGTCGACGGCCGACGGGAAACCGCTTACCGCGGCGCGGATGGGCGGGTTCGGCGCCGGTCCGGCGCGGCGGCCGGTGAGCGTGTGGTAGATCAGCGCCGCCACCTGGTAGATGTCGGTCGCCGGTCCGGGCCGTCGACCGGTGACACCCATGCGCGGGTCCGCCGGCTCCACCTGCTCCGGTGCGCGGTATCCGTCGGGACCCTCGCCCGGCGCCGCGCGGAAACCGGCCAGGCCGAGGTCGCGGGGGGTGCCGATGCGGTACCGGTCGAGCAGCAGCACCGTGTCGGGGCTCAGGGCGCGGTGGGCGTATCCGAGGCGGTGCAGGTCGCCGAGGGCGCCGCACAACGCCGTTGCGGCCGCCAGGGCGGCCGCCGCGGTCAGCCGGTCGAGCGGTCGCCGGCCCGGCCCGTACCCGTCGCGCCACGCCGGGGCGGTGGCCAACGTGGTGACGAGCGTGGTGCGCCCACCGTCGTCGTGGCGCCCGACGAGATGGGGCAGCCCGTACGCACCGTCCATGGTGGACAGAAGGTCGGCCTGCGCACCCAGCCCGTCACGCAGCTGTGCGCCGTGGCGGCTCAGCCGCCGCAGCACCACCTGGCGCAACCGCACGCGGACGCCGGCCGCCACGGTGGTGGCGATCGGGGTCGCGTCGGCCTCCCTCCACACCCAGGACCGGTCGGTCGCGGTGCGCTCCTCGACCTGCTGTCGCAGGAGGAACGCGTACTCGCCGAGCAGGACCTCCGCACCAGCGGTCCACCGACGTTCGTGAATCGTGCGTTCGTGAATCGTGCCCAACCGGGTCGACACGGGCACCTCCGCCTGGCTCTGGGCGTTCAGGTACCAAGAGCGTGCCAGAACAGTGGGTCCACACAAACGCTCCGCCGATGAATGAATGCCCGGCGCTCAGTCACGCCTGCTGACGCACGCGCGTTGGAGTGCGGACCGCGCGTCCTCGAGGTCGCGGAGGAGCGCCGGGTCGTATGCCCTACCGGGCCGCAGACGCAGGAAACCGATGGCGGTGAGCACGGGGTCGATACGCGGGGAAAGCGCTTGCTGCGCGGGATCCGCGCTCGGAGTGGCAGTGGGTGTTCCGCCGCCTGTCACTGCGCCT
The DNA here is from genome assembly GCF_016863655.1 of Virgisporangium ochraceum. Lineage (GTDB taxonomy): Bacteria > Actinomycetota > Actinomycetes > Mycobacteriales > Micromonosporaceae > Virgisporangium > Virgisporangium ochraceum. The sequence continues at coordinate 36,261 of NZ_BOPH01000025.1, read as the reverse complement.
CCTGTCACCGCGCTGCCTGGTGAAGCGCTGCCTGGTGAAGCGCTGCCTGGTGAAGTGCTGCCTGGTGAAGTGCTGCCTGGTGGAGTGCCGCCTGGCACGTTCACCTTGTCGCGGACCGCTGCCAACTGCTCGGCGCGCTGGCGCAGGAACGGATACGCCCGCGCGGGCAGGCGCTCCGCGCCGGTGTTCTCGTACGTGAACCGTCCCAGCGACAGCACCGGGTCGGCCACCTCCCGGCACGGCCCCGCCGGGAAAGCGCTGGCCGCGGGCAGTTCGAGCGGCGGGCGACGCGGCCCGTCGACGGCGGCCGCCACGACGACCACCACGGCGGCGACGACCGTCAGAACGACGCCGACGGTGCGGACCTTCACGGCGACGGCGCGGACCTTCATGGAGACCTCCGACGTGGGATGGCCCCCGACGTCCACGGTGGACGCCGGGGGCCGGGGACTCACTGCGTGTTGACAGCCACCGTGTTCGGCAGCGCCACGTAGGGGAAGCGCTGCCGGAACGGCACGTTGTTGGCGTTCACGCCGTCACCGAGACCGTCGACGGCGGCCGGGTGACCCGGAAGCAGCACGCCCTCGGCGGCCTGCAGGGTCACGTCGAGCGCGTCGTCGGCGAGCCGGCGTCCGTTCGGGAAGCCGGCGAGGTCGCCGCCGACCACACCGAGCCGGTTGGGGTCGGCGCTCGGCGCGATCGACATGTTGAGGCGCAGCTGCTCGCTCGGGCGGAACCTGGCCGGGTCCACGTCCTTGTTCAGCCGTTGCGAGTTGAGGTCCGCCTGCACCGGTCCACACGCCTTGCAGAACCCGGTGAGGAAGGCCTGCACCAGGTCGTTCCGGGGTGTCGCCGGTGCCGGGATCATGTACAGCTGCTGCACCAGGCGGGGCACCTCGGGGTTCGTCACGAAGGGCAGGAACTTCGCGTCGTCCTGCGGCTTCGTGGCGTTGAACTCGTCCTTGCGTCCGACCGGGATCACGACCTCGTTCACCAGCGGCATCCCCAGGCGCGAGACCTGCTGGTGGCCGCCGGACATGAGGCGCGTGTTATCGGGCAGCACGACCTCGACGCGCTGCCGCGACGTGGTGCTCCACACGCCGATCACCGGGTTGCGCGTCGGGTCACCCTTCAACGCCAGGTCGGTCTTCGGCACGCGGAGCGCGATCGTGTTGACGTTGTAGCCCTTGACCGTGTCCTGCCCGATCTCGCTGAGGTCGCCCCCGTACAGGAGGTCGAACACGCGCAGGTCGAGGAAGAACGGGTCGTCGGCCTGGCCGGCGAAGCTGCGTCCCTTGCTTCCGAACGGCCTGATCGCCGCGTCGGAGACCGTGCCGTAGTTCGGGAACGACGCGGGTCCGGTGAACGACGGTGCGGCCGGCGCGTCGTCGAGCAGCTTCGTCGTTCCCGACGGCGTGATCCGCTCCAGGTCGTAGAACTGCCGGAAGTTCAGGTCGGGGTCGTCGAGGCTGGTCACCGGGCCGGTGTTGTAGAGGAACGTGTTCTTGTTGCGGTAGCGGTCCTCGAACGTCCACCGGTAGGTGATGTCCGGCCGGGCGTCGCCGTCGCTGTCGATGTTGATGTCGTAGGCGACCTGGGTGGCCCAGGCGTAGAAGTTGGGGCCGCCGTTGGGTTCCTGCAGCGGCACCCAGTTGGCCACCAGCGTCACCGTGTCGGGCGCGTCCGGGCTCACGAACGCGTAGACGTCGGTGTTGTCGAGCCTCGGCTCACCGGCGACCAGGGGCGCCTCGCGATGACTGGACGCCAGCGAGGACCCCGGTCCCAGGGTCGTGAGGCCGGCACCGGTGACCGCCACCGCGAATGCGGCGGCGAGCACGCGTTGTCGGGCCGGCCGACGGATTGTGGACATGGAACTCCCATCGTGGGCTGGGTGGTACGGCGGCGCGACGGGCGCACCGTCGACCGCTCGTTCGCCCGTACCGCCGGTGGCGGACGGAGATCCGGTGCCACGTTGGCCCATCGGGGCGAAAATCCGGGTCCGACCCATCCGGCCGGCCACCCGCGCCGAACCTCTCCCGAACACGTGCGTCGGGGAAGGGGTGAATGCGATGCGCAGGGTTATGGTCATCGTCGGGCTCGTGGCGGCGCTGCTCGCCGTCGGCGGCATCGCGCTGCGTCCGTCGCGGCCGGCTGCCGTCGGCGGGGAGCCGGCCGCGACCCCGGTGTCCACAGTGGACGAGATCGCCCGGTCGATCGAGGCGGCGCGTGCCCGGCTCGACCGGCTGCCCGGTGACTGGATCACCTGGGCGAACCTCGGCCTGGCGTACGTGCAGCAGGCGCGGGTCAGCGGCGACCCGTCGAACTACGCGCGGGCCGAGGAGGCGCTGAACCGGTCGCTGGCGGTGCGTCCCGCCACCGACAACGCCGTGGCGCTGGCCGGCCACGGTGCGCTCGCCGCCGCGCGGCACGACTTCGCGGCCGCGCTCGACTACGGCAACCGGTCGCTGGCGATCGACGGGTACCGGGCGGCCACCCACGGCGTCGTGGCCGACGCGCTGGTGGAGCTGGGCCGGTACGAGGAGGCGTTCGAGGCCATCCAGAAGATGGTCGACCTTCGTCCGGACACCTCGTCGTACGCGCGGGCGTCCTACTCCTTCGAGCTGCGCGGCGACATCGTGAACGCCCGCGACGTGATGCGGCGCGCCCTCGACGCGGCCACCGGACCGACCGACGCCGCGTTCGCCCTGGAGCACCTGGCCGGGCTGGCATTCGACAACGGTGACGCGGACACGGCGATGTCCACAGTGGACGAGGGGCTTCGCCGCCTGCCCGGACACCCGCCGCTGCTCGCGTTGCGCGGCCGGATCCTGGCGGCGAAGGGGGACACGGCCGGTGCGGTCGCCGCGTACACGGCGTCGCTGGCCAAGCTGCCGCAACCCGGACCGGCCGCCGAGCTCGGCGACCTCCTCGCGTCCACCGGCGACCGGGCCGGCGCCCAACGCCAGTACGACCTTGTGCGCGCGACCTCGGCCTTGCTGAAGGCCGACGGGGTCGACGTCGACTCGGAACTCGCCGTGTTCGCCGCCGACCATGGAGACGTGCCCGGAGCGGTGGCCGCCGCGCGGTCGGCCTACGGGCGGCATCCGTCGATCGCGGTGTCGGACGCGCTGGCGTGGTCGCTGCACATGGCGGGGCAGGACTCCGAGGCGCTGCCCTACGCCGATCGGGCGCTGCGCCTCGGTACCCGTAACGCGTTGATGTACTACCACCGGGGCGTGATCCGGGCCGCGCTGGGCGACAGGGCGGGTGCCAGGGCCGACCTGTCGATGGCGCTGTCCATCAACCCGCACTTCTCGGTGCGGCACGCTCCCGAGGCGTCCAGGATTCTCGGGACCCTGTAGCGACGGCGGTGACGCACGGGCCGGCCCGGTGTGGGCCGGCCCTTTGCGTTTGTATCCGGCCGGTTCGTAGCCGTCGGCGATGCGGATTGGTCGATGACGTGCATCCGACAACGCCGAGATTTCACCAATCATTGTGAACCGCCGGCCCGAATGTACGTGTGCAAGCTGCTGAATCTCCGGGAGGAACCCCATGACAGCGCACAAGACCCGCCGGTTGCCGGCGGCGATCGGCGCACTCGGCCTGGTGCTGGCCGGCGCGCTGGTCGGCCTCGGCCCCGGCACCTCGGTGGCGTCGAGCCACCGCGAGGCCCCGCTGATCGCGGCCGATCCAGCCGTCGACAACACGGACGTGTACGCGTTCGTGAGCCCCGAGCGGCCCGACTACGTCTCGTTCATCGCGAACTTCCAGCCGTTCTCCGAGCCCAACGGCGGGCCGAACTTCTACCCGTTCGCCACCGACGCCGTCTATATGGTCAATGTGGACAGTGACGGCGACGCCAAGGCCGACGCCATCTTCCGGTGGACCTTCAAGAACATCGACAAGCGCGGCGGCAACACGTTCCTGTACAACAACGGCCCGGTGACGTCGATCGACGACGAGAACCTGCTGTTCCGCCAGACCTACACGCTGGAGTCGTCGTTCAACGGCGAGCCGTTCAAGACCCGGATCACCGACGCTCCGGTCGCCCCGTCGCGGGTCGGGCTGAAGTCGATGCCGGACTACAACGCGCTGCGGCAGCAGGCGGTCAAGCAGCTCAACGGTGGCTGGAACATCTTCGCCGGCCAGGCCGACGACCCGTTCTTCCTCGACCTGCGGGTCTTCGACCTGCTGTACGGCGGCGACCTGAGCGAGACCGGTCAGGACACCGTCGCCGGATACAACGTGAACACGATCGCGCTGCAGGTCCCGTTCAAGGATGTCGCCCTGAAGGGTGACGCGAAGCGCAACCCGGTGATCGGCGTGTGGAGCACGACCGAGCGCAACCGGGTGCGGGTCAGCGGCGCGTCGTCCGGCGTCACGGGCGACCGCGTTCAGGTCTCGCGTCTCGGCAACCCTCTGGTGAACGAGGTCGTCGTGCCGGCGAACCTGAAGGACGCGTTCAACTCCATCAAGCCCGACCAGGACGCGAAGGTCCAGGCGGTCGTCAACCGGGTCACCGATCCCGAGCTGGCACGGCTGATCGAGCTGCTGTACGGCGTCAAGGCACCGGCGACGCCGCGCAACGACCTGGTCGAGATCTTCCTGACCGGCATCACCACCAAGGCGAACGGTCCGATCCAGGCCGACCTCAACTCGCAGCTGAACAACATGGACGTCAACCCGCAGAAGTTCGTTCCCTCCGAGCAGCTGCGGCTCAACCTCGGGATCGCGCCCGCCGCGCAACCGAACCGGCTCGGTGTGCTCGCCCAGGACCTGCAGGGCTTCCCGAACGGTCGCCGGCTCACCGACGACGTCGTCGACATCGAGATCCAGGCCGTCGTCGGCGCTGCCCAAAGTGGACAGTTGGTCCAGGCGCTCGCCGCCGGTGACAAGGTCGACGCGAACGACAACCAGTTCGGCGACACGTTCCCGTACCTCGCGCTGCCGAACGTGGGCGCCGTGAACAAGGGCGGTGGCACCTCGGGCGCCGCTGCCGCCGGCGGCGCCCCTGCCGCTCCCGGTGGCGCTCCGGCCGGCGCCGACCCGTCGGGCTCGCCCGCGGCGGCGGCGCCCGGTGACACCGGTGACCTGACGAACGTCGCCGCGGTCACCACCGGCGGCGTGGGGATCCTCGCGGTCCTCGCGGCCCTCGGGTTCTTCCTCTGGTTCAAGCGGCGGCGTCCGCGCGCCGCGCTCGTCCCCGACTCCGGCTCGTCCGACTGACCTACCGATCGCGGGGTGGCGCCATCGGCGCCACCCCGCTCCCACAACGCTTATGGGGGACGACGATGAAGCGCATCCTGGCCATCGGTGCCACCGGTCTGGGACTGGGGACGGGGCTGGTACTGGTGACGCCGGGCGGGCCGGCGGCGGCACATCCGATCAACAACTTCTCGGTCAACCAGCTCCACTCGTTGACGTTGCGCGCGGACCGGATCGACCTCCGCGCGACGGTGGACATCGCCGAGCTGCCGACCGTGCAGGAGAAGTCCACTGTGGACACCTCCGGCGACGGGACCGCCGACGACGCCGAGCGGCAGGCGTACGCCGAGCGGGCCTGCACCGAGCTAAGCGGCAGGCTCGACGTGGCGGTCGACAGCGACCGGCTCAAGTGGTCGCTGAAGCGGCCGACATTCATCTACCAGGCCGGGTCGGCGGGGCTGCCGACCAGCCGCCTCGAATGCGAACTGACCGCGCCGGCGGATCTGTCCCGCTCCCGCGTGGTCCGCCTGGACAACCGGTACATGCTCGACCGGGTGGGCTGGCGCGAGATCACCGCCGTCGGCGACGGAGTGCGGCTGGTCGACCCGCCGGTGCCGGCGGTCAGTCGCAGCGGGGGAGACCTGCGGTCGTACCCAGAGCAGCTGCTGTCCTCGCCGCCGGACGTGCGGTCGGCGGTGCTCCGGGTCACCCCGGGCGCCTCGACCCCGGTCGCCGTCGGGTCCACTGGGGACAGTCAGTCCGATGGTTCATGGGTGACCCGGCTCGTGAGCGCCGGGGAGCGGCAGCTGAACGCGTTCCTGGGGGAGCGCGGGCAGGGCCCGCTGATCGGCCTGCTGGCCGTGCTGCTGGCCCTGACCCTCGGCGCCGCGCACGCGGCCCTGCCGGGGCACGGCAAGACCATCATGGCGGCGTACCTGGCGGGCCGTCGCGGCCGGGCCCGCGACGCCGTGGCGGTCGGTGGCGTGGTGACCGCGACCCACACCGGTGGCGTGCTCGTGGTGGGCCTGCTGCTGACGACGTTCGCGGGGCTGGTCGGCGAGGCGGTGCTGGGCTGGTTGGGCGTCGCGAGTGGGACCCTGGTGGTCGGCGTCGGTGTGGCGATGCTGGTCGGCCTGCGACGCAAAGGGAGCGGTCACGGATGGCTGAACGGCCACGGGCACTCGCACTCCCACCCCCACGGCGGCGGACGCGGCTCGTCCCACGACAACCGCGTGCGCACCGACGAGCACGGGCACGACGGTCACTCGCGCGACGGTCACTCGCACGACCATTCCCACGGTGACCACTCGCACGACGGCCATTCGCACGACGGCCATTCGCACGGTCACTCGCACGGTGAGCACCCGCACGGTGAGCACTCGCACGGTGAACACTCGCACGGACATCGGCACGACGAGCGCCGCCCCAGCCGTCTCGGTATCGCCGGCATCGGTATCGCCGGCGGCCTGGTGCCCAGCCCGTCCGCCCTGATCGTGCTCCTCGGCGCGATCGCCCTCGGCCGTACCTGGTTCGGGGTCCTGCTGGTGCTGGCCTACGGCGTGGGCATGGCCGGGACCCTGACCGCGGCGGGCCTGGCCCTGGTCGGCCTGCAGCGCCGCTGGGAGACCCGGACCCGCTGGCGCGGCGAGCGCGGGAAAGCGCTTGCCGTCAGGCTCGCCCGGGTGATGCCGTCGGCGACGGGGTCACTGGTCCTGATCGTGGGCGTCGGACTGGTCGGACGGGCGGCCGCCACCCTCATCTGAGCGCCGGCGCGCCGATATTGCGTTGTCGACCGTTGGCGCCACTCCTACCGTCTGCCCCATGGGGCGCACCATCATCGTCGGCGACATCCACGGCTGTTACGCCGAACTGCGCGAGCTGCTCGCGAAGGTGGCCCTCCGGCCCGACGATCTGCTCATCAGCGTCGGCGACCTGGTCGACCGTGGCCCGTCATCCGGCGAGGTGGTCGGGCTGTTCCGGGAGCGCCCGAACTCGGTCGTGGTGATGGGCAACCACGAACGCAAGCACGTGCGGGGCATCTTCTCCTACGCGCAGGAGATCACCCGCCTTCAGCTCGGTGACCGGTACGCCGAGACCGTCGACTGGATGCGGACGCTGCCGTACTACTTCGAGAACGAGCAGGTCCGCGTCGTCCACGCCGCGATGGTGTCCGGGGTACCGCTGGCCGGGCAGAACCCGTCCGTCCTCTGCGGATCGACGAGCGGCGAACGCGAACTCGCCGCGCTGTTCCCGCACGGTCACTGGCACGACCACTACACCGATGCCCAGCCGGTCGTCTTCGGTCACCACGTCACCGGCCGCGAGCCGCTGGTGCGCGACGGCCGCGTCTTCGGCCTCGACACCGGGGCCTGCCACGGCTGGAACCTCACCGCGTTGTCCCTGCCGGACTTCACCATCCACGCGGTCGCGGCACACGCCGACCACTGGTCGGTCGTCCGGCGCCAGTGGCAGCTGCCGGTTCTCCAGGGCAGGCCGTGGCGCGACCTCACGTGGTCCCAGCTCGACGAGCTGGTCATCCGGTTCTCGACAGCCGATCCCGCCAGCGTGGAATGGCTGGTAGCCGTCCGCGACTGGGCCGCGGAGCTGCGGAGCTCTCTGCCGACGCTCGTGACGGCCGCGCAGCGCGTAGCCTCCGATTCGACCGTCGACGACCTGCGACGCCACCCGGCCGCACCGGTGCTGTTCCAGGCGCGCAACGGTCGGCTCGACGCAGCCGCGATCGCCCGGCGCTGCGGCACACCCCGCGCGACGACCGACCTGGCCGCCGCCCTGGGGCTCGCGCTACCCGGTCTGCCCGACTGAGCCGGCGCCCGACTCCACCGTCGGACCCGAGAGGAAAGCGCTTACCGCCGGTGCGAGAGTGTCCGCCGGGACACCGTGCCACTCGCCGGGCAGGCTCCTCGCCGTCGCGTTCGGAAGCAGGGCGGCCGCGGTGGCTGCCATGCCCGTCAGGTCGTCGCTGCTGCCGGTGCTGTCGAGCACGAGTGTGTGCGTCCGCACGCGACGCAGCAGGTCCGCGTCGGTGGCCTCGCTGAGCATGCTGTCGTAGACGAGCGTCGACGCGACGGAGACCATGGCGTCCCAGTGTGCGGTGCCGCGCATGCCGGCGAGGACGTCGTCGGGTATGCCGATGCCGGCGAGAAAGAACTCCACCGCGTCCGCGCCCGAACGCGCCGACAGGTGCGCGGTGAACTCCCGTTGCGCGGCGGTGCCCTCCGGCGACCCCGGTTCGATCGGCGGCTCCATGAGGACGAGGTGGCGCACCGGTAACCCGGCCGCCGACGCGTGCAGGGCGACCAGGCACCCGGACGAGAACCCGTACAGCGCGGCGGAACCACCCGACACGTCGATCAGGGCGGCCACGTCCTCCACCTCCCTGTGCGGGGCGTAGGGCGGCGTGTCGGTGCTGTCGCCGCGTCCCCGTCGGTCGTAACGGACGACGGTGAAGTCCTTCGCGAGCCGGTCCGCCAGTCCGCCCAACGCACTGTTCGCACGGAAGTGCCCGGCCGCGTCGATGAGGATCACCGTGGGACCGGACCCGGCGCGCTCGTACGCGATGCGCGTGCCGTCGCGGGAGCTGACGGTATACATGAACTGAACAGTACAGTACAGTTTGGCGGTGCGGAAAGAGCGGAAACGTCAGACGATCCTCGCCGCCGCCCTCGACGAGTTCCTGGAAAACGGTTTCCTGGGTGCGGGCATGGACCGCGTGGCAGCCCGGGCCGGGGCCTCGAAGGTCACCGTGTACGCCCACTTCGCCGACAAGCAGACGCTCTTCGACGCGGTCTGCGCCGAGGCGATCGCCGCGGCCGAACGGGCCGGGTCCGAGCGCGTCGAGGCGCTCGCCGCGTCCACGGACCTGCCGCGGGACCTGCGCGCCTTCGCCCGCGAGCACATCGCCGGCGTGACCGCACCCCATCTGGTCCAGCTGCGCCGCATGATCATCGGTGAGGCGCGACGCTTTCCCGACCTCGCCCGCGCCTGGCACCGCGGCGCGCCCGAACGCGGTCACGCGACGCTGGCCCGGATCATCACGCGGCTGTCCGAACGCGGACTCGTGCGCGCGCCCGACCCGTTGCTCGCCGCGCAGCACCTGAACTACCTGATCCTGTCGATCCCGTTGAACGAGGCGATGTTCGCCGTGCGCGAGGACCACGATGGGACCGAGCTGAGGCGCTGGGCCGACGAGGCGGTGCGCGTCTGGCTGGCCGCGTACGGGACCGGCCAGTCGACTTTCTGATCGCATCCCTGCTCACGGGCGTTGTAGCGTTCACGCCCATGCGTACCGCCTCCTCCGTCGCGTCGGCGACGACCGACACCCTGCCCGGGGTCGAGATCCGCGTTGCCCGGCACTACGAGGGGCCTCCGGGGATGACGAACGGCGGCTGGGCCTGCGGCCTGGCCGCCGGCCTGCTGACCGGGCCCGACACGCCGCCGGGCACCGCCGTGGAGGTGACACTGCGCGCACCCGTTCCGCTGGACACGCCGATCCGTGGCGAACGGTCCGGGGACAGCGCTTTCCTCGTAGGCGTGGACCCAGCCGGTGACGGCGCTTCCCCAGCCGGTCCGGACCGGTCCGGTGACGGCGCGCTGGTCCAGGCGAGGCTGCTGACCGCCGAGGAGCGCGCCGCTCTCGTTCCGCCGCCCGCGTTCGTCCCGCTGGCCGCCGCCCGCCACGCCGGCTCGCCGGACGTGTGCGTGCGGACCCCGTTCCCGACCTGCTACGTGTGCGGCCCCGACCGGGAGGGCGGCCTCCACATCACGATCGGCCCCGTCGCGACGGGCGGATCCGGCGGAGGCGGTGCTGTGGCGACGGGTGGCTCCGCCGGTGTCGGTGCTGCCGCCTTCGCCGGGGTCTGGGCTCCGCCGTCCGCGCTCGGCGACCTGCCCCTGCGCTACCTCTGGGCCGCTCTCGACTGCCCGACCGGCCTCGTGCACCTCACCGGCGGCGGGAAAGCGCTTCTCGGACGCCTGACCATGGTGCCGCACCGCGCGCCGGTCCGCGGTGAACCGCTCGTCGTGGTCGCCGCCGCGACCGGGTCCGACCGCCGCAAGCGCTTTGCCACAGCCGCGCTCTACACACCGGACGCAGAGCTGGTGGCGCAGAGTGTGGCCACCTGGATCACGATCTGAGCGGTCCCGGAAAGCGCTTGCCGCCCCCGCGCCCGGCCCGGACGCCTTCGCCTCGGCCACCGAGCGGACCGGACCGACCGCACCTAGCATCGGCTCCATGACCGACGAACGACCGTGGACCGAGCTCACCGCCACCGTGCTCGGCGCACCCGACGCACGCGAACTGGCCCGGTTCTACTGTGGACTGTTGGGCTACGAGATCCGCACCAACGAGTCCGACTGGGTGACGATCGGCCCGCCGGGCGGCGGCACGCGGCTGTCCTTCCAGACGGAGGAGCACCACGTCCGGCCGGTGTGGCCGGGTCGCCCGGGAGATCAGCAGATGCAGTTGCACCTCGACATCGAGGTACGCGACCTGCACGCGGCCGGCGAGCACGCCCGCGCGCTGGGCGCGACGCTGGCCGAGTTCCAGCCACAGAAGGACGTCCGGGTCTGGCTCGACCCGGCCGGCCACCCGTTCTGCCTGTGGGTCAGCGAGTAGCGGCCCACGAGGCCGACGCGGAGCGCCGCACAATCGAGGCCCGCGCGCAGCGGTCGCCGCGCACGGGCCGCGCCGTAAGACAGGCCGCGCCGTAAGACAGGCCGCGCCGCATGACGGGTCGCGCCGCATGACGGGTCGCGCCGCATGACGGGTCGCGCCGCATGACGGGTCGCGCCGCATGACGGGCTGCGCCGTAGGGGCGGGCCACGCCGTACGGGCGGGCCACGCCGCATGACGGCCACGCCGCAAGACGGGCCGCTCAGGCGACCTCCTGCCACCACCCGTCGACCGCTGGCGGGTCCGCAACGTCGACCCGCTGGCCTGGCCGCGGCACGGTCAGGCGCACGCCCCGCGCCTTCGCCTCCCGCCACACCCGGTCGGCCGGTTCGGCCCAGTCGTGCAGGGCCAGGTTGAACGTGGCCCAGTGCAGGGGGATCAGCACGTCACCGCGGAGGTCGACGTGGGCGGCCACGCCCTCCTCGGGGGTCATGTGGATATCCGGCCAGGCGTCGCCGTACGCGCCGATCTGCATCAACGTCGCGTTGAAGGGGCCGTGCTCGGCGCCGATGGCGGCGTAGCCGTCGAAGTAGCCCGAGTCGCCGGTGTAGAAGATCTTCGCGGACCGGCCGGCCAGGACCCAGGACGCCCACAGCGTCCGGTTGCGGCTGAACCCCCGGCCGGAGAAGTGGCGGGCGGCGGTCGCGATGAACGTGAGACCACCGATCTCGGCGCGGTCGTTCCAGTCGAGCTCGATGACCCGGTCGGCCGGGATGCCCCACCGCCGCAGGTGGGCGCCCACACCGAGCGGCACCAGGAACGGCGCGTCGTGCTCGCGGGCCAGCGTGCGCACCGTCGGGAGGTCGAGGTGGTCGTAGTGGTCGTGGGAGATCACGATCGCGTCGAGCGCCGGCAGCATGCCCAGCGGGACCGGCGGCGGGTGCAGGCGCCGCGGCCCGACGAGCCGGGAGGGAGAGCACCGCTCACTCCAGACCGGGTCGAACAGCACCCGGCGACCGTCCATCTCGATCAGCGCGGAGGAGTGCCCGTACCAGGTGACGTACGCGCCGTCGGGGTCGGGGGCGTCGAGATCGGTGGTGCGCAGCGGCACCGCACCGGTCGGGTGCCGCTTCTGCTTGCCGAACAGCATCTCCCGGGCGATCCGGCCGGCCGCGCCCGGTGGCACGAGCGCGGCCGGAACCGTGTTGTGGAAAACGCCTTCCCGGAACTGGGGCGAGCCCGCGACGCGGGGATCGTCGTCGAGGCGCCTGCGCTCGCCGAACGACTCGACGACCTCCCGCAACGCCCACGCCGTGGCCGCCGCCAGTGCGCCACCGGCGGCGACCCCGGCAACCAGCCGCCATCTTGTTGCCATCCGCCGCGCCCCCTCGAGATCTGCGAACACCCGGTGGTCCAGTGTGCCCGATCCGGCTGAGCGGCAGCTGAGTGCGTCACCTTAGAGTTGTATCGCCTTCACCTGGGTGAACTCGAGCACACCGTACGGGCCCAGCTCGCGGCCGTGGCCGGACTGCTTGTACCCGCCGAACGGTGCCAACGGGTTGAACGCCGCGCCGTTGATCTCCACCTGCCCCGTGCGCAGCCGGCGGGCCACGCGGACAGCCCTTTCCCGGTCACCCGACCAGACCCCGCCGGCGAGGCCGTACTCGGTGTCGTTGGCCAGCCGGACGGCGTCGTCCTCGTCCTCGTAGGGGATGAGCACGAGCACCGGGCCGAAGATCTCCTCGCGGGCGATGGTCATGTCGGGGGTGACGTCGCTGAAGACCGTCGGTTGGACGAAGTAGCCGCGCGGCTGGTCCGCGGGCGGCTCGGCGCCGCCGCACACCAGCCGGGCGCCCTCCGCCGGTCCGCGGGCGATGTACTCCCGGACCCGGTCGCGCTGCACCGCCGACACCAGCGGCCCGAGCCGCGTGTCGCCGGCGAACGGGTCACCGACGCGGACCTGTCCGGCGACAGCGGCGGCGATCCGCTCGACCGCCGGCAGGCTCGCCCGGGGGACCAGCATGCGCGTGAGCGCGGAGCACGTCTGTCCCGAGTTGATGTAGCACTTGGCGATGCCGTCGGCGACGGCCCGCTCGAGGTCGGCGTCGTCGAGGATGATGTTCGCCGACTTGCCGCCGAGTTCGAGCGCCACCTTCTTGACCGTGGCCGCCGCGACCTCGCTCACCCGCCGACCGGCCCGCGTCGACCCGGTGAACGAGATCATGTCGACGCCCGGGTGCGCGGAAAGCGCTTCCCCGGCGACGGGGCCGTAGCCGGTCACGAGGTTGAAGACACCCGGCGGAAGCCCGACCTCGGCCATGATCTCGGCAAGGACGAACGCGGTCAGCGGCGCCACCTCGCTCGGCTTCACCACGACCGTGCACCCGGCGGCCAGCGCCGGTGCGACCTTCGCGGCGACCTGATGCAGCGGATAGTTCCACGGCGTGATCGCACCCACGACACCGACCGGCTCCCGCACGATCAGCGAGTTGCCGAGCCGCTCCTCCCACGGCAGGTCGTCGACGAGCCGCTCGACCGCCGCGAACGACACCACCGGCAACGCCGTCTGTACGCCCATCGCGAACGGCAGCGGCGAGCCCATCTCGCGCGCGATGAGGTCGGCCAGTTCCCCTTGGCGTTCCTGGAGTTTCAGCGACACCGCGGTGCAGAACGCGACCCGGTCGGCCAACGGCGTCGCGGCCCATCCGTCGAACGCCACCCGCGCCGCGGCGACCGCGCGGTCGACGTCCTCGGCCGTTCCGGCCGGCACCCGCGCCATGACCTCCTCGGTGGTCGGGTTCACCACGTCGATGGTCTCGCCGCTCGCGGGGCGCACCCATTCGCCGTTCAGGAAAAGGCTTTCCCGATCGACGAGAGTTTGAGTGGACGTCATGAGCGGGCCACCTCCTCCGTGCGGGCGCCCAGGGAGGCCGCGATGTTCTCCGCGGTCCGGGACGCCAGGGCCATGATCGTGATCATCGGGTTGGTACCGGACGGGGTCGGGAACGCCGACGCGTCGCCGATCCACAGGCCCGGAGTGTCGTGCACCTCGCCGCGCGGATCGGCGACGCTGGTGGCCGGGTCGTCGCCCATGCGGCAGCTGCCCATCTGGTGCGCCGAGAACAGCGTCGCCCCACCGCCGCGCAGCGGGATCCGTTGCACCCGCGCGATGAACGCCTCGAGGTCGTCGCCGTACCGCCATGACGGCCGGCCGGCGGCGAGCACCTGGATGCCCCGCGCACCCGCGGCGTGGTGGAGCCGGATCTGCGCGGCAAGCGCTTTCCGCATCATCCGCACGTCGCGTTCGTCGGTCATCGAGTACCACGGCACCGTGCCGCCGTTGGCGTCGAGCGTCACCCGGCCGTGTCCGTGGTCGCGCACCAGGCCGATGAACGACGCCGAGTTGCGGTAGTCGGTCATCGCCTCCTTGTGCGCGAGACCGGTGGTGAACGGGACGGACGACGCGCCGAGCCCGGTCGTGTACTGCACACCCTCGACGAGGAAGCCGTACCCGTCCTCGACGTTGGCGAACTCGTTGACCAGCCCGGCGTGCGGCGCACCCCACCACGCCTTCAGGTCGGTGCCGTAGTCGCCCATGGTGACCGTGCACGGGTGCAGCCGCAGGTAGTCCCCGACGGCCGGTCCACCGATGCCGGAGCGGAGCAGGATCACGGGGGACTCCAGCGCACCCGCGGCGATCACCACGACCGGCGCGCGCACGGTCACGGTCGCGGAGGCGCTGCCGTCCTCCGCCAACCACCGGCCGGTGACCCCGGCGGCCCGACCCCCCTCGACGAGCACGCGCTCGACGTGGCAACCGTCGACGACGCGGGTTCCGTGCGCGGCGACAGCCGGTTCCAGATAGACCTTCAGCGTCGACCGCTTCGCCCCCGACTGGTCGCCGAAGCCGAGGTAGCCGGCCATCGCCGGGTCGTGCCGCGACTCGTCCCAGTTGCGGTTGACAGTCGCGAACGACCATCCCAGCGCCTCCGCACCGCGACGCATGGCCTGCTGCGGCCCGTTGAGCTCGGAGCACTTGTCGGTGACCGACAGCTCCTGCCACACCGCGTCGAGGTGCCGGTCGAAGGCCTCGGTGGCGACGTCGGACAGGCCGTGCTCGGCGGCCCACTGCCGGCGCACCCAGTCCTTGGTGCGCAGGCAGTTCGTCCAGTTGATGACCGTGCCGCCGCCCAGGCCGCTGCCCGCCATCACCGTGACGTTGAGGTCGCCGGTCGGGGTGGGGCTGCCTCGCCAGTACGAGTTGAGGTAGGCGAACACCTCCAGTTGGGCGAAGTCGGCTTCGTTCCGGTAGCGGCCGGCCTCGAGCACCACCACGTTCGCGCCCGCGTCGGCGAGGCGTCCCGCGATCAGGCCACCGCCCGCTCCGGACCCGACCACCACCACGTCGGCGGTGAGGTCGAGGTCGGCGCCGGTCGGTCGCAGCGGCTGGAAAGCCTTTTCCCGCGCCGGTGGCGGTGAGATCGGACCCGGATAGCCGAGATGGGCCCAGTTCGGGTTGCCGCCCGAGCCGTCCGGCATGCCGTAGGTGACGAAGAGGATCAGGCTGATCAGCGACCGGATCCCGGCCGCGGCCAGCGTCGACGCGAGGGACAGCGTCGCCAGGATCTGTTCGCGCGACTCCTGGGAGGCGCCGACGAAGCCCTGGCTTCCGAGGACGTCGAGCAGCCCGCCGAGCGCGGCCCGCTGCTCGGCCGGCATGGTCGACAACACGAACAGGACACCGCCGTCGGCACCGACGTCGGTGGCCGTGCGACCCCAGAACCCGTCGGGGTCGTCGGGCCGGTCGATCGCGGGGACCACAGTGTCGCAGAGGGCGCGGAGCACCCCGGTCTGGTTCTCGGTGAGGATGTCGGTCACGGGCGGATCCTCCCTGTGGGCAGGCGGCGCCGTAGCCGGACGGACCGCCTGGCGGGGCAGCGTCGCGATTGGCGCAGTCTAGGCCCACAGAGACAGGTTTCAACACCCTCAGTGCACGTAGATCCGCTCAGCGGAAAGCGCTTACCGCACGAAGCGGAGGGTCACCACGTGCAGCGCGAACAGCGCGAAGCCGACGAGCAGCGGCGCGGTGACCGGCACCAGAAACGCGATCGCCGCCGTCAGCGCGACTACGCCGGCCGTCGCCAGCGCCGCGCCGGGTGCCTGGCGGGCCGCGGCGAACGCCCATTTCGACGCGGCCCGCCAGGAGTCTCCGGACGCACGGCCCAGCCGCACGGTGGTGAGGGCGGCCAGCGCCGCGAGGGTGGCCGCCAGCACCACGGTCGCCGCCAGGACGACCGTGCCGCCGGGCACGCGTCCGCTCGACAGCACCGCGACGTCGACGGCCAGTAGGGCGGCGACGGCCAGGACCACGACGGTCGCCACCGCCCCGGGTGCCAACGCGCGCCGGAACACGCGCCACAGGTCCACAAAGGACGGAACGCGGTCGCCGTCGACGACGTGTCGCACGGCCACCGAACCCGCCCGCACCGCGGCACCGGCGGTCAGCAGGGGCAGGGATGCCACCGTGACCCCGATACCGATCAGCGCGAGGTCGGCGGCGACGGTGAGCCCTTCCCGCCAGTCGGTCCGGGGCCGTGCGGCACGTTCGGCCATGGTGTCAGCCCTTCAGCCCGGACGTGTTGATGCCCTGCACCAGCATCCGCTGGAACGCCACGAAGAACAGGAACACCGGTAGCAGCGAGAGTACCGACATCGCGAACATCGGACCGATCGAGTTCTGCCCGCCGGAGTCCTGGAACATCCGCAGGCCGACCGGGATCGTGAGGTTCTCCCCACCCGACAGGTAGATCAGCTGGGTGAAGAAGTCGTTCCACGTCCAGATGAACGAGAAGATCGCGGTGGTGACCAGCGCGGGCTTCGACAGCGGCAGGATGATGTGCCAGAACACCCCGTACGGGCTGCACCCGTCGATCTTCGCGGCCTCGTCGAGGTCGCGCGGGATGCCGCGCATGAACTGCACCATGAGGAAGATGAAGAACGCCTCGGTGGCCAGGATCTTCGGCACGATCAGCGGCAGCGGCGTGCTGATCCAGCCGAAGTAGTTGAACAGGATGTACTGCGGCACGATCAGCACGTGGCTGGGCAGCAGCAGGGTCGCGATCATCAGCGCGAACCACAGTCCCCGCAACGGGAACCGCAACCGCGCGAACGCGTACGCCGCCACCAGACACGACACGCAGTTGCCCACCACGGTCGCCAGCGCGATCACCGTGCTGTTGAGGAAGAAGCGGCCGAACGTGACGCTGGGAAGCGCTTTCCAGCCGTCGGGGTAGTTCTGCGGCCAGAACTCCTCGGGCCGCAGACTGTTGCTGCTGTTGACCTCGGTGGGCGACTTGAACGACGTGCCGAGCATCCACAGCAGCGGGTACAGCACGACCGCCAGCACCGCCACGATCGCGATGAACCGGAACACGCTCTTGGTCAGCTCCGTCTGCCGCCGCTTGCGCAGCAGCTCCTCCCGGTTCGCCTGGCGACGGTGCCCGGGCCCGCCCGACGCGCGCGGCTGCTGCGGTACGGGCAGCCGCGTCGTTGCCTGTCCCATCTCAGCCCTCCTCGTCGGCGTAGTGGACCCACATGCGTCCGGTGCTGAACAGCGCGACGGTGATGAGGCCGATGCTCAACAGGAACACCCACGCCATCGCCGACGCGGAACCCATCTCGAACTCGGTGAATCCCCGGTTGTACAGCTGGAGCGTGTACATGAGCGTGGAGTCGGTCGGTCCGCCCGTGCCGTCGCTGAGCACGAACGCCGACGTGAAGCCCTGGAAGCCGTTGATGGTCTCGAGCACCAGGTTGAAGAAGATCACCGGTGAGAGCATCGGCAGCGTGATGTTGCGGAACCGCCGCCACGCTCCCGCGCCGTCGACCGCCGCGGCCTCGTACAGCTCCTGCGGCACCTGCTTCAGCCCCGCGAGGAAGATGACCATCGGCGCGCCGAACTGCCAGATCGCCAGCAGCATCAACGTCTCCAGCGCCCAGTCGGGGTCGTTGACCCACGGCTTGCCCTCGACGCCGAAGAACGCCAGGAGGCTGTTGAACGCCCCGTCGCGGTCGAACATGGCCCGCCAGATGATGGCGATCGCGACGCTGCCGCCGAGCAACGACGGCAGGTAGAACAGGCCGCGGAACAGCCCCGTGCCGCGCCGTTCGCGGTTGAGCAGCATCGCGACGCCCAGCGCCACCGCCAGTTTCAGCGGCACGGCGACGAGCGCGAAGACGAGCGTCACCTGGACGGCGTGCCAGAACTGCGGGTCGTTGGTGAACAGCTCGATGTAGTTCTCGAAGCCGATCCAGTCGGACGTCCGGCCCAGCAGTTCGTAGTTGGTGAAGCTCAGGTACAGCGAGTACAGCATGGGAATCGCGGTGATTCCCATGAGCCCCAGCAGGAACGGGCTGAGGAAGACATAACCGGCGATGCCTTCGCGCCACTTCGACGGGCGGCGGGATGCCGGTTTCTCAGCGGGTGCCTCGGGACGCAGCTGTGTGGTGGTGGCCACGCAAACCCCCTACGTGTGGTGCCGGCCGGGATCGCGGGGACCCCGGCCGGCACCGTGACTCAGCTGCCGACAGCGGCCTTCGCCTTGGACATGAACTCCTCGGCGGCCGCCTGCGTGCTCGCCTTGCCGTACTGCACCAGCTCGGCTGCGGTGATCAGCTCGGCGCGCAGCTTCACGTGGCCCTTCGGCGGCACCGGCGGGGCCTTGCCGAACTTCGAGTTCAGCTCACCCTCCAGCGCGACGGTGACCTTCTCCGGCTCCGTCAGCGACGGCGCGACGATGTCGCGGTTCTTCAGGTTCGCCGGAAGACCCCGCTCGACGCCCTGGATCTTCGCGGCCTCCGGGTCGTTCACCATGAAGTTGAGGACGTCGGCGACCGTGTCCGCTTCCTTCGTGGTGCGCGAACCCGCCCAGTACAACGAGGCGCGGGCGAACTGGCCGCTCGGGTTACCGGGGTAGGCGGTGAGCCCCAGGCTGTTCTTGGTGCTCTTCTGCAGCTCGGCGAGCTGGTTGGACCACATGAACGCGGTGCCGGCCTGCCCGGTGACGACGAGCTGCTTGGTGACGTCACCGGTGTTGGCGGTGTGCACCAGGTCGGCCGTCGGAACGGCCTTCTTGGCGCGGGCGTCGGCCCACATGTCGAACCACTTCTTCACATCCTCGGTGGTCGCCGCGACCTTACCGTCCGATGTGTACAGTTCCTTGCCCTGCTGCCGCAGCCAGAGCCACAGCGCCTTGTAGTCGGCGCTCGGGTCCATGATGCCCTGGACCTTGCCGCCACTCTTCTGCGACAGCTGCTCGCCCAGGCTGATGATCTCTTCCCACGACATGCCGATCTTCGGCTCCGCGAGCCCGTACTGCTGCAGCACGGTCTTGTCGTAGATCATGCCGGGAGTGTTCTGCGCGGCCGGAACCGCGGCGTTCTTACCGTTCACGACGCCGTACTCGACGAGCCCCTTGGGGATGTCCTTGGTGTCGATCGCGTTGCTCTTGACGTACTTCGTCAGGTCCAGGGTGACGTTGCGCTGGGCGTACTCGGCGAGCCCGCCGTCGTCGAGCTGGAAGATGTCCGGCGCGTTGCCGCCGGCCGCGCGGGTGGCCAACTTGTCGTAGTAGCCCGCGTTCGGCTGCTGCTCGACCTTGAACGTCACGTTCGGGTGCTTCTGGGTGTAGAGATCGAGCACCTTCTGGGTGTTCTCGGCGCGTTTCGCGCCACCCCACCAGAAGACCTGGAGCTCGATCTTCCGGTTGGGGTCTGCCGACGCCTTCTTGTCGTCGTCGCCTCCGCAGGCGGTCAGGGTCAGCGGAACGGCTACGGCGAACGCCGTCATGAGCGATAGCAGGCGACGGCGGGAGGTTGTACCGTGATCTTGCACGGGTCTCGTGACTCTCGTGAGGGGTGGGTTTCCGGGTGACATCGATCTACTCCTTGAGATGGCCAGCGACCGCGTAGTTGGCGGTAGCGCCGGCGGTCGCGCCGGCCGGTCCCGCAGGGCGATGCGGGGCCGGGCCGGTGGAGGCGCGTACGACCAGTTCGGTCTGCAGCGTGACCTGTGCGGTGGTACGGCGGTCGTCGTCATGTTGCAGAAGCATGTCGACGGCCGCCCGACCCGCGGCCGCCGCCGGAGTGGCGACCGTGGTCAGTCTGGGGCGGGCGAACCGCGCGAGCGTGTCGTCGATCCCGACGACGCTCAGCTCGCCCGGCACATCGACACCGAGGCGTTCGAGCCCGTCGAGAAGGCCGAACGCCAACAGGTCGTTGTAGGCGAGCACGGCGGTGACACCGGCGCGGCGAACCTGTTCGGCCGCAGCCGATCCGGCGTCCTGGTTGGGTTGGTTGGGTCCGATCACCTGCAGGGTCGCGCCGGCGCCGCGTGCCGTCGCGGCCGCGGCGCGGCGGATCTCGCGGTTGGTCCATGAGCCTCTGGGACCGGCGAGCAGCGCGATCTGCTTGTGACCGAGCTCGACGAGGTGCTCCATGGCGCGGCGCGCGCCCTGGCCGACATCCATCACGACCGACGGAATCGAGTCGACGAGCCGGTTGACCACGACGAGCGGAACGACCCGTCGAGACTGCTCGATGAGATCGTTGCTCATGCGCGGGCTGCACAACAGGATCCCGTCGACCTGTTTGGCGAGGGCCTGGACGACCTCCGCCTCGACGACCGGATCCTCGTTGGTGTCGGCGATGAACACGTGATAGTCGCGCAGCCGCGCCTGACTCTCGGCCGCTTTGATGAGTGGTGGGAAGAACGGGTTGGCGATGTCGGCCACGATCAGGCCGAGGTTGTGCGTGCGCCCGGTGATGAGCGCCCGCGCGGCCCGGTTGGGCCGGTAGCCCAGCTCCTCGGCCGAGGCGAGCACACGGTCGCGCGTCTCCGGGTTCACCAGGTGGGGCGCGGAGAAGGTACGGGAGACGGTGGACACGTGCACGCCCGACGCCCGGGCGACATCTCGGATGGTGACCGGCACCACAGCCTCCCTCATGAGTGGAGCTATTAATGCAAACGGTTGCGTCCATGTCAACGGGTCGATGCCTGACGGTTACATCTGAACAGTGGGGGAAACTACCGCTTAATGGACTTTCTGTCCTGAACCGTTGACGGACCGGGTGGTGGTCGTTGATAGTTCGCTGCAAACGTTTGCTGCCCGGCGGGCCGCCCCCCGCCGTCGTGCCGCTCCGTGTCGGCCCGGCGCCGACCCGTGTCACTCCGCATCGAGGAGGAGCAATGCCCCCCGCCGACCCCGCTGTGCGCCGGCGTTTCGCGATCGTGGGCACCGGCGCCCGGGCCGAGATGTACACGTCGGCGATCGCCGTCGACCACTCCGACGTCGTCGAGCTCGTCGGGTTGGCCGACACCAACCCGCACCGGATGGCCGCGCACAACCGCCGCCTCGGTGAGTTCGGCGCGGCGCCCGTGCCCACGTACGCCGCCGACGACTTCGCGGCGATGCTCGCGAAGGAGCGGGTCGACGCCGTCGTGGTGTCCACAGTGGATGCGACGCACGACCGGTACATCGTCACCGCCCTCGAAGCGGGCTGTGACGTGATCGTCGAGAAGCCGATGACGACCGACGAGGAGAAGTGCCGGCGGGTACTGGCCGCCGCGCGGGAGAACCCCGGCTCGGTCACCGTCACGTTCAACTACCGCTACAACCCGGTGCACGAGACGGTGCGCGAACTGCTGGCGTCGGGCGTGGTCGGCGAGATCGCCTCGGTGCACTTCGAATGGCTGCTCGACGTGCGGCACGGCGCCGACTACTTCCGCCGGTGGCACCGTGACAAGGCCAGCTCCGGCGGGCTGCTGGTGCACAAGGCGAGCCACCACTTCGACCTTGTGAACTGGTGGCTCGACGCGCAGCCGGTCACCGTCTCCGGGTCCGGTCGCCTGTCCTTCTACGGCCCGGACGCCGGCGGACGGCACGGCTACGCGCGGCCCTACGACCGCGCGCACGGCGCCGACGCGGCCCGCGACGACCCGTTCGCGTTGCACCTGGCCGCGCAGCCCGCGCTGCGCGAGCTGTACCTCGACGCCGAGGCCCACGACGGCTACCGCCGCGACCAGAACGTGTTCGCGCCCGGTGTGACGATCGAGGACGACATGGCGGTGCTCGTGGACTACTCCACCGGCGCGACGATGACCTACCACCTCACCGCGTACTCGCCGTGGGAGGGTTACCGCATCGGGTTCAACGGCAGTCGCGGGCGTCTGGAGGTCGAGGTCGTGGAGAACGACCATGTGGCGCCGACCCTCGCGGGCGAGGTGAAGGGCAAGTCGGCGGCGCTGCACGGTGTCGAGGCCGCCGCCGAGAACGGCTGGATCCGGGTCCTGGTAAGGCCGTTCTGGGAACCGCCGCGGGAGGTGCCGATCACCGGGCACAGCCGGCACGGCCACGGCGGGGCCGACTCGCGCATGCTGGCCGCGTTGCTGCGGCCCGACCAGCCGCCGGACCCGCTCGGCCGCCGGGCCACCGAACGGGAGGGCGCGCAGGCGCTCCTGGTGGGCCTGGCCGCGAACCGTTCCATCGCCACCGGACAGCGCGTGCGGGTGGCCGACCTGCTTGTGGAGACCCCTTCGTGAAGACCGACAGCGACCACCTCTTCCCGGTCGACCCCACCCAGCGCTCGATCGCGCGCGAACTGTACGCCGTCGCGGCGCCGCTGCCGCTCATCTCGCCGCACGGCCACGTCGATCCGGCGCTCCTCGCCGACGACGCGCCGTTCAGCGATCCGGCCCGGCTCATCGTGGTGCCCGACCACTACGTCACGCGGATGCTGCTCAGCCAGGGCATCCCGCCGTCGAAGCTCGGCGTGGCGACGCTTCCCGGCGCCGACCCGGACATCGAGGTGGAGACCGACGGCCGGGAGATCTGGCGCCGCTTCGCCGCCAACTGGCACCTGTTCCGCGGCACGCCGTCGCGGATGTGGCTGGAGCGGGTGTTCAGCGACGTGTTCGACGTGCCGCCGCTGCGTGCCGGTGGAACGGCCGGGTGGGGCAACGCCGACGAGGTCTACGACGCGATCTCCGAGCGACTGTCCAAACCGGACTTCCGGCCGCGCGCGCTGTTCGAGCGGTTCAACATCGAGCTGCTCGCCACGACCGAGTACCCGCTCGACAAGCTGGAGTCGCACGCCCGGCTCAAGGCCGACGGCTGGGGCGACCGGGTGGTCACCACGTTCCGTCCCGACGACCTGGTCGACTTCGAGTGGGCCGGCTGGCCGGCCCGGGTCGCCGCGCTCGGCGCCCTCACGGGCGAGAACACCACGACCTACGACGGCTTCCTGTCCGCGCTGCGGTCGCGCCGGGAGGCGTTCATCGCCGCGGGCGCCACGTCCTCCGACCACGGACACCCGACCGCACTGACCCTCGACCTCAGCCGCGACGAGGCCGCGGTGCTGTTCGAGAAGGGGCTCAACGGCACCGCCGACGCGGTCGACGCCGAGGCGTTCCGAGCCCATATGCTCGTCGCGTTCGCCGAGATGTCCGTCGAGGACGGTCTGGTGATGCAGCTGCACCCCGGCGCCACCCGCAACCACAACCGGTGGCTGCACACGACCCACGGCCGCGACGTCGGCGGCGACATCCCCACGGCCACCGACTACGTGCGCGGCCTGATGCCGCTGCTCGACCGGTTCGGCAACGATCCCCGGTTCCGGCTCGTCCTGTACACGTTGGACGAGACGGTGTTCACCCGCGAGCTGGCTCCGCTCGCCGGCGGCTACCCGGCGGTCTACCTCGGTGCGCCGTGGTGGTTCCTGGACTCCCCGGAGGGTCTGCGCCGGTTCCGCGAGACGGTCACCGAGACGGCCGGCTTCTACAACACGTCCGGGTTCGTCGACGACACCCGCGCGTTCTGCTCCATCCCGGTGCGCCACGACGTGGCCCGCCGCATCGACGCCGCGTTCCTGGCCCGGCTCGTCGCCGAGGACCGGCTCCCGCTCGACGAGGCCGCGCAGACGATCGCCGACCTCGCCTACCACCTGCCCAAGAACGTGTTCCGGTTGGAAGGCTGACCATGGCGACCACGATCACGGCCGTCGACGTGCACGACGTGCGGTTCCCCACCGCGGAGGCGGGCGACGGCTCCGACTCCATCAACCGCGGCGACTACTCGGCGACGTACGTCGAGCTGCGGACCGACTCGGGCGTCGTCGGCTCCGGCCTGACGTTCACGAACGGGCGCGGCAACGAGCTGACCTGCGGTGCCGTCCGTGCGCTCTCGCACCACCTGGTGGGGCTGTCGCTGGACGACCTGGACCAGGTCGCCTTCTTCCGGTCGCTGACGGCTGATCCCCAGCTGCGCTGGCTGGGCCCGGAGAAGGGCGTCATCCACATGGCGGCCGGCGCGATGGTCAACGCGGTCTGGGACCTGCGCGCCCGGCTGGCCGGCAAGCCGATGTGGCGCTTCCTCGCCGAGATGGACACCGAGGAACTGGTCGCCTCGATCGACTTCCACCACATCAGCGACGCCCTCACCCCCGACGAGGCACGGTCCATATTGGACAAGGGACGCGACGGGTACGCCGAGCGGCTCGCGTTCCTCGAGGAGCACGACTTCCCGTCGTACACCACCTCGGTCGGCTGGCTCGGCTACCCCGACGACAAGGTCCGCTCCCTGAGCCGGACGGCGTACGAGGAGGGGTGGCGCGCGGTCAAGATGAAGGTCGGCGGTCCCATCGAGGACGACATCCGGCGGGCCCGGCTGATCCGTTCGGAGGTCGGCCCCGACACGCTGCTGATGATGGACGCCAACCAGATCTGGGACGTCGACGAGGCGATCGCCAACATGCAGCGCCTCGCAGAGTTCGACCCGTACTGGATCGAGGAGCCGACCCACGCCGACGACGTCCTGGGGCACGCGCGGATCGCCCGTGCGCTGCCCTTCACGCGTGTCGCCACCGGCGAGGTCGCGGCGAACCGGGTGATCTTCAAGCAGTTGCTGCAGGCCGAGGCGATCCGGGTCTGCCAGGTCGACGCGTGCCGCGTGGCCGGTGTCAACGAGGTCCTGTCGATCCTGTTGATGGCGGCCAAGTTCGGTGTGCCGGTGTGTCCGCACGCCGGCGGCGTCGGGCTGTGCGAGTACGTGCAGCACCTGGCGATCTTCGACTACCTGCGGGTCGGTACCTCGCTCGACGGCCGGATGGTCGAGTACGTCGATCACCTGCACGAGCACTTCGTCGATCCGGTCTCGGTGCGCAACGGCCGCTACCGGCTGCCGACCGCCCCCGGGTACAGCGTCGCGATGAAGCCCGCCTCCATCGCCGAGTTCTCGTTCCCGGACGGTCCGGCATGGCGGTAGACGCGGCGGTCGCCCGGCTGGGCAGGTCCACTGTGGACCTGCTGCCCGACGCGGCCCGGCCCCTGCTCGACGGCGGCGTCGGCGCCGGCATCCTCCACCTCGGCCTCGGCGCGTTCCACCGGGCGCACCAGGCCGTCTACATCGAAGACGCGATCGTAGCGGCCGGCGGCGACTGGGGCATCGTGGGTGTCGCGCCGCGCTCGGTCGACATCCTGAACGCGCTGGCCGCGCAGGACCGGCTCTACAGCGTGCTGACCGTCGGCCCGGGGTCGGTGCGGCCGCGGACGCTCGGGGTGCACGTCGACCTGATGCACGCCGCCGCCGACCCGCTGGCGGTGGTCGCGCGCCTGGCCGACCCGGCCATCCGGATGGTGACGCTCACCGTCACCGAGAAGGCCTACCGGCTCGACCCTGTCAGCGGCGTTCCCCGCATCGACGACGAGGTGCGCGCCGACGTGGTCACCGACCGCCCGCCGCGCACGGTCCCCGGTCTGCTGGCCCGCGGTCTGCTGGCGCGTGCGGCGACCGGCGCGCCGATCGCGGTGGTCAGCTGCGACAACCTTCCGTCGAACGGGCGCCGCACGCGGGCCCTGTTGGAGGCGGCACTGGCCGAGGTGCCCGGGCCGGCGGGGGAGCGGGCCCGGGCGTGGCTCGACGGTGCGGTGTCGTTCCCCGGCACGATGGTCGACCGCATCGTGCCCGCGACCACCGACGCGACACGCGCGTCGGCTCTCCGCGCGCTCGGCGTCGCCGACCTGGTTCCGGTCGCGGCCGAGCCGTTCGCGCAGTGGGTGGTCGAGGACGAGTTCCCGGGTGGCCGCCCCGCGTGGGAGCACGCCGGCGTGGTGCTCACCGACGATGCGCGGCCGTGGGAAAGCCTGAAACTGCGGACTTTGAACGGTGTCCACAGTGCACTCGCGTACCTCGGTGCGCTGGCCGGTGTGGGTCCGATCGACGAGGTGCTGCACCTGCCCGGGATCGACGCGTTCCTCGACCGGCTGATCGGGTCGGACATCGCGCCCACGTTGGTGCCGCCGCCGGGCGTGTCCGTCGAGGCCTACGGCCGCACCGTGCGCGAGCGGTTCGCCAACCCGGCGCTCGGCTACCGCACCCTGCAGGTCGCGATGGACGGGTCGCAGAAGCTCCCGCAGCGGCTGATCGGCACGCTCGTCGACCGCCGGGCCGCGGGCGCCCGTCCCGTATGGGGTTGTCTCGTGCTCGCCGCGTGGATGCGGTTCGTGCGGGGCTACGCCGACGACGGCACCGCGTTGCCGCTCGACGATCCGTTGGCCGACCGGCTGCGGGGGGCGGTGTCCTCAGTGGACGACAAGCCGTCGGAGCTGGCAGCCGCGTTGTTCGCGATCGACGCGGTGTTCCCCGCGGAGCTGGCCGGCGACGACGAGGTGCGCGGCCTGGTCGAGCACTGGCTCACCGTGCTGGCCCGGGGCGGGGTTCCCGCGGTCCTGGCGGAGGTGTCCTCCTCATGAACCGGGCCGTCGCCCTGATCGGTGCGTCCGGGCACGGTCTCTGGCATCGCCGGCTGATCGAGCGGACGCCGGGCCTCCGCCTGTGCGCCGTCAGCGACGTGCGTCCGCCGCAGCAGGACCCCGACGCCCCGCTCGACGGCGTTGCGGTGTTCACCGACCACACCGACATGTTGGCGGCGACCGGGCCCGACGCGGTGGTCATCTGCACGCCGCCGCACACCCACCTGCCGATCGCGCGCGACGTGCTGCGCGCCGGATACGACGTGCTGCTCGAGAAGCCGCCGGTGGCGTCGCTGGCCGAGCACGCGTCACTGGCGCTCGAGGCGGAGCAGGCGAAGCTGCCGGTCCAGGTGAACTTCCAGGCGCTCGGGTCGGCCGCCCTCGCCCGGCTGGTCGACGGGATCGCCGCCGGAGTTCTGGGTGAGGTCGAGGCGATTGGCGTGGCCGGTACGTGGTGGCGGCCGCCGGCGTACTGGGTCCGCTCACCGTGGTCGGGAAAGCGCATTCTCGACGGCCGTCCGGTGATAGACGGCGCGTTGCTCAACGCGTTCGCCCACGCCGTGATGCAGGGCCTGGCGGTCGCCGCCGGGGCCGGATGGGGCGCTCCGGTGCTCGCCGAGGTGCAGCGGTACCGGGCCGGGCAGATCGAGGTCGAGGACACCGGATGCGTGCGCCTCACGTTCCCCAACGACCGCCGCCTCACCGTGGCGGTGACGCTCGCGTCCCGCCAGTTCCGCGCGGGCGACATCACGGTGACCGGCAGCGCCGGCAGCGCCGTGCTCGAGTACCCGACGGACCGGCTCCGGTTGCCGGGCGCCGGCTGGACCCTCGTCCCGGGACGCGAGGACCTGCTACTGAACCTGTTGGCGCACCGGGACGACCCGGAGGTGCCGTTGCGGGCCGAGCTCGAACGCACGCGTGCCTTCACCGCGGTGCTGGAGGCGGTGGTCGCCGCACCCCCGCCCGTCCCGGTGGACCCACGGTTCCTCGTGTCGCACGACGGCGGCCTGGCCATCGACGGCGTCGAGCCGGCGGTGGCCGCTGCCGCGGCGGCGGGAGCACTGTTCTCGGAAACCGCGTTCCCGTGGACGGCGCCGGCGACGACGTACGAGCACCGGCTCGCGTAGGCGGTTCCCGCCCCGCCCCGCCCCGCTCCGCGCGGAGCGGGGCGGGAACCGGTTGCTCAGAGCGTCCGGAGGTGGAACCCGCCGTCCACGTCGATCACCTGACCGGTGCTGAACGGCAACAGGTCCGTGGCAACCGCGACCACCGCCCGCCCGACGTCCTCGGGCACGCCCCAGCGGGCGATCGGTGTCAGGCCCTTGTTGTGGATGAGGTCGTCGTACCGGTCGCGGACCGGTCCGGTCATGTCGGTCTCGATGATGCCCGGCCGGATCTCGTAGACGTTGATGCCGTGACCGGCGAGCCGCGCCGCGAACAGCTTGGCCGTCATCGCGAGGCCGGCCTTGGCCACGCAGTAGTCGCCCCGGTTGGCGCTCGCCGTGTACGCGCTGATCGACGAGATGATGACGATCTTCGGTGCGGGGACGCCGCTGCGGTCGCGCACCACCATCCGGTTGGCGACGAGCTGGGTCAGGAAGTACGGACCGCGCAGGTTGACGCCGATCATGTGGTCGAAGGACTCCTCCGACGCCTCCAGGATGTCGGCGCGCACCTTCGGCCCCACGCCGGCGTTGTTCACCAGCAGGTCGAGCCGGCCGAACGTGTCGTAGACGTCGGCCACCAGCCGCTCCCGGTCGGCGGCCACCGAGATGTCCGCCCGCGAGACGTGGCCCCGCACGCCGAGCTCGGCCAGGGAAGCGCTTACCTTGCCGGCCGCGTCGGCGTCGCGCACGTAGTTGACCACGACGTCGTAGCCGGCACCGCCCAGCGCCAGGGCCACCCCGCGCCCGATCCCGCGCGACGCCCCGGTGACCAGCGCGACGGGCCGCTGCCGCTCCACGGGGACAGCGCTTTCCGCGCTCGCCGGGCCCACGGGGACAGCGCTTTCCCCGGCGCTCACCGGGAGCCGCCGAAGAACGTGTAGTACGGCTCGTCCCGCGCCACGCGCCCGACGTACAGCGCCACCTCCCGGAGGTGGTAGTCGCCCCACATGCAGGCCTCCCCGTTGGGAACGCGCTGTCCCGGCGCCACGTGGTCCCAGCCGTTCGGCCAGTGGTAGACCGAGTGCAGCAGCAGCCCCTGGTGCGACGGATCGGTGCTGAGATACGGCTCGCCGAACAGGGTGTCGCACACCGTCAGGCCGGCCTGCCAGTACTTCGTTCCCGCGTCACCCAGGTAGCGGCCCAGTCGCAGCAGGCCCTGCGCGGCGATCGCGGCCGCCGACGAGTCGACCGGCTCGTGGTCGTTGAACGGGTCGGCCGGGCGGTCGAGGTAGTCGCCCATCGCGGCGAGCCCGGGCGCACCGGTGTCCCAGTACGGCACCCCGTCGGTGGGTGTGTTGGCGAGGTAGAAGTCGCAGGTCGCGGTCGCCGCGTCGAGCATCATCGCGGTGACGCTCTCCCGTCCGCCGACGGTCTCCAGCTCCTCGTCCGAGCGGGTGGCGACCCACTCGAGCAGCTCGGGGTAGCCGGCCATCGCCCACGCCAGTCCGCGCGTCCAGGTGGTGAACGCCGAGTACCCCTGCTGGGTCGACGGGCAGCGGAAGGCGCCGTCGTTGACGTTGAAGATGGACTCGTGGGCGGTGCGCCCGCGGACGTCGTAGCGGTCGCGGCCGGTCCCGTGGAAAATGTTCCACTTCGCGGTGTTCGCGGCGTGCTCGACCAGCCGCCCGAGCAGCGAGACCGGCTTGTCCTGCTCGCCCATCAGCACGTGGCCGAGCTGGTGCGCCATCGCCAACGCCCGGCACGACCGGATCGTGTCGACGAACAACGACTGCGGCCCGTTGAACGAGTAGATGTAGCCGGTACCGTCGGCGGTGGTGCGCCACCGGGCCGCCTGCACCGCGCCGCTGACCTTGAGCGCGATCTCGTATGCGGCGCGGTCGCCCTCGACCCGGCCCTCGTGGAGCAGCCGCAGCAGCGCGCCGTACGTACTGACGTTCGTGAAACCGTGGTCGTGGACGCCGACGTGGCTGACGTGGCTCGCCATCCGCTCGAACGTCGCGTCGCGACCGATGGTGAGGAACCGTTCGTCGCCGGTGGCGTCGAACTGCAGCAGCGCCGCGCCGTACCGGAAGCCCTCCGTCCACTCGGTCCAACCCCGGGCGGTGTAACGCCCGTCGACGGTGAACACGGGCGCGCCCTCGGACGGCGGGCACGTCTGTTCGATGGACTCGATCTTCCCGCCGGAGGCCGCCCACAGCCTGTCGATCTTCGGCAGCAGGTCGGTGGGGGTCAGCTTCTCGTCGATCTCCACTGTGGAGCCTCCCTGTCGCACTGCAACAAAACTGCACACCGGGAACGTTGACCTCGAACCCCGGGGCGTGTCACGGTACCTCAGGAATGCGCTTTCCTATATAGGAGCCCCCATGCGTCTCCGCACATTAGTGGCCGCTACCGCTTGTGCAGCAACGGCTTTGGCCGTCACCACCGCCGTTCCCCTCACCACCGCCGCGGCGGCTCCGACGGTCACCGCCGGGGCCCTCGCCCTCGCCCGTCAGACCCTCCCGGCCGGTGACGGCTGGGGGTCGGCCGGCACCGGCACCACCGGCGGATCGGCCGCCGCGCAGGCCGACATCCGGGTGGCCACCGACCGGGCCAGCCTCATCGCGGCGCTCGGCGGCGACAACGCCACCAACCGCCTGAACGCCACACCGAAGATCGTGTTCGTCACCGGTCACATCGACGCCAACGTCGACGACGCCGGGAACGCGCTTGCCTGCGACGACTACGCCGACCCCGGGTACAGCCTCGACGCGTACCTGGCCGCCTACGACCCCGCGACCTGGGGTCGGGTCGCGCCCAGCGGGCCGCTGGAGGAGGCCCGGGTCCGCTCGGCGGCCAACCAGACCGCGCGGATCCGCATCTTCGTCGGTTCGAACACCACGATCATCGGGCTCGGTCGCTCGGCGACGATCACCGGCGCGAACATCATGTTCGACCGGGTGAGCAACGTGATCCTCCGCAACGTCGCCCTCGAGGACGCCTACGACTGCTTCCCGGCGTGGACGCCGACCGACGGCGACGCCGGCAACTGGAATTCGCTGCACGACACGCTGACGCTCACCGCCGCGACGAACGTGTGGGTCGACCACAACACGTTCACCGACGGAGACAACCAGGACAGCGCGCAGCCGGTGTACTTCGGCCGGCCCTACCAGGTGCACGACGGGCTCTTCGACATCATCCGCGGCTCCGACTACGTCACGGCGAGCTGGAACAACCTGTTCGAGCACGACAAGACGATGCTGATCGGATCGACGAACACGCCCGGCGTCGACGTCGGCAAGCTCCGCGTGACCCTGCACCACAACCGGTTCGCCAACGTCGGGCAGCGTGCGCCGCGGGTCCGCTTCGGCCAGGTGGACCTGTACAACAACTTCTTCTACCAGACCGACGAGGAGCCGTTCTCCTACTCGTGGGGCGTGGGCGTGCAGTCGGCGCTCTACGCCGAGAACAACTTCCTGCTGCGCAGCGCCGACCTCGGTCTCGACGAGTTCGTCTACGACTGGGGCGGCACCGCGATGACCGAGATCGGCACGCTGGCCCGGGTCGGCTCAGGAAAGCCCGTTCCCGTCAGCCTGCTCGCCGAGTACAACGCCACCCACGACCCGGACCTCGGCACCGACGCGGGCTGGGTACCTGTACTGCGCGGCGCGGGGGTCGACCCGACCGCCGCGGTGCCGGCGAAGGTCGGCGCCCAGGCCGGCGCCGGAAAGCTGTAGGCCGTACGTCGAGTGCTGGAGAGCCCGTCGGGGCTCTCCAGCACTCACCTCGTCATGTCGGGCGCCGCGGCGAGACTCTCGCGGATCACCACCTCGGAGTACGCGTTCTCGACGTGGTCGATCGGCGTTCCGCCCAGCGCCAGCGACATCGCCCGCTCGCCCATCTCGACGAGCGGCAACCGGACGGTGGTGAGCGACGGGGTGACGTCGCGGGCGATCGGCATGTCGTCGAACCCGGTGACCGACACCTGACCGGGCACGTCGAGACCGCGCTGGCGCAGCACCGACAGCGCTCCGACGGCCATCGAGTCGTTCAACGCGACGATCGCGGTGATCTCGGGATGGTCGTTCAGGAGGTCGTACGCGGCTTTGGCTCCGCCGTCCCGCGTGAAGTCGGCGTAGACGATCCGCCTGGCCGGAAGCGGAACACCTCTCTCATGCGCCGCGTTCCGGATGCCGGTGAGCCGGTCGGTGGTCGTGGTCAGGTTGCGTGGACCGGCGATCACGCCGACGTGGCGGTGCCCGTTGCCGAACACCGCGAGGCCGATCGCGTAGGCACCCACGGTGTTGTCGGGCAGCACGGCCGCCCCGACGAGCTCGTGCCGGCCGATCACGGCCACCCGGCCACCGGTCTCGGCGTAGGCCTTGAGCTGGCCATTGAGCTGCTTGGTGAACTCGGCGTCGTGGTAGCCCGACCCGGCGAGCACCAGCGCGCCGGCCTGCTGCGCCCGCAGCAGCGCCACGTACTCGAGCTCGCGCTGCGGGTCACGGTAGCTGTTGCAGATCACCAGGAGCTGACCGTAGGACGAGGCGATCCGCTGCAGGCCGCGGGTGATCTCGGCGAAGTACGGGTCGGACACGTCGTGGACGATGACGCCCACCGCGCTGCGCTGCGCACGGGCGAGGTTCTGGGCGTGCGCGTTGGGCACGTACCGGAGTTCGGCGACGGCCTTGAGCACCCGCTCGCGGAGACCGTCGGCGACGGGTTTGGTGCTGCCGTTGATGACCCGGGACGCGGTGGCGGGGGAGACCCGCGCGCGCCGGGCCACATCGGCCAGCGTCACATTGGTTGACGACTCGTCGTCTGGGCGCGCCAATCTAGTGCCCTTCCGTGCGGTGTGGCAGCAGTGTAGACGCCCGACCTTGTCGGCCCCGGCCCGATCCGTTAGCCTCCCCAGGAAAGCGCTTTCCTCTAGGAATGTGGGATCCAAGGGAGCAATGGGATGACGCGCCGGTCGATCGGCATCGTGCTCAACGGAGTCACCGGGCGGATGGGGTACCGCCAGCACCTGGTGCGCTCGCTACTGGCGATCCGCGAGGCGGGTGGCCTGCCCACCCGCGACGGGACACTCTGGCCCGAACCCGTCCTGGTCGGTCGCAGCGAGGCCAAGCTCGCGGAGATCGCCGCCCGGCACGGGCTCACCGAGTGGTCCACCGACCTGGGCGCCGCGCTGGCCCGCCCGGACGTATCGATATATTTCGACTCACAGGTAACGTCGGGTCGCGAGAAGGCGATCCGGCAGGCGATCGAGGCCGGCAAGCACATCTACACCGAGAAGCCCCTGGCGGAGACGGCCGTGGCGGCCACCGAGCTGGCCGAACTGGCCGCGGCCGCCGGTCTCAAAACGGGTGTCGTGCAGGACAAGCTGTTCCTGCCGGGGCTGCGCAAGCTCAAGCGGCTCATCGACGGCGGGTTCTTCGGGCGGATCCTGTCGGTGCGGGGCGAGTTCGGCTACTGGGTCTTCGAGGGTGACTGGCAGCCGGCTCAGCGTCCGTCGTGGAACTACCGGGCGGCCGACGGCGGCGGCATCGTCATGGACATGCTGCCGCACTGGAACTACCTGCTCGAGGAGCTGTTCGGCGGGGTGCGGTCGGTGCAGTGCACGATGGCGACCCATATCGACACCCGCGTCGACGAGCAGGGTGAGTCCTACGCCGCGACCGCCGACGACGCGGCGTACGCGGTGTTCGAGCTCGCCGGCGGGGCGGTCGCTCAGATCAACTCCTCCTGGTGCGTGCGGGTGTACCGCGACGAACTGGTCGAGTTCCAGGTCGACGGCACCGAGGGCAGCGCGGTGGCCGGACTGCGTCACTGCCGGGTCCAGCATCGTTCGATGACGCCGAAGCCGGTCTGGAACCCGGACCTTCCCAACTCGGTGCCCTTCCGTACCCAGTGGGCCGAGGTGCCCGACAACGACGAGTTCGACAACGGATTCAAGGCGCAGTGGGAGGCGTTCCTGCGGCACGTCGCCGAGGACGGTCCGTACCACTGGGACTTCGCCTCCGGTGCCCGCGGCGTGCGCCTGGCGGAGCTTGCGTTGCAGTCGGCGCGCGAGGGCCGGCGCCTCGAGGTCCCGCGCCTCGAGGTTCCGCGGTGACGACCGCGACCCCGGCGGCGGACGGTGCGGCCACCCCCGCGGAGGCCACGTCCGGCGCCTCCATGGCTCCCGTCGGCGGCGGTGCCGTGACGCCCGCCGCCGGCGGAGCAACGCCCGACGGCGGCGCGACCCGCGGCGGTGGGCGGCCTGTGGAGGGCGCGCCCGGGCTGGCGCGGTTCTCCTTCAACCAGGCGACCACACAGGGATGGCCGTTGCCCGACCTCGTCGACGCCCTGGTGCGGTCGGGCGTCCCGGGGATCGGGCTGTGGCGCGAGCCGGTCGCCGACTACGGGTTGGAGAAGACGGCCAGGCTCGTGCGCGACGCCGGGATAGCGGTTACCTCGCTGTGCCGGGGCGGGTTCTTCGCCGACGCCGGCTGGTACGACGAGAACCGGCGGGCCATCGACGAGGCGGCCGCGCTGGGAACGTCGGTGCTCGTGCTCGTCAGCGGCGGGCTGGGCGGACGCGACCTGGCCGGCGCGCGGGTCCACGTCGCCGACGCGATCGGGCGGCTGGTGCCGCACGCGCGTGAGGTCGGTGTGACGCTCGCGATCGAGCCGCTGCACCCGATGTTCTGCTCCGACCGGTGCGTGATCAGCACCCTGGACCAGGCGTTGGCGATCGCCGAACGGCACGAGGTCGGCGAGGTCGGCGTCGTGGTCGACACGTACCACCTGTGGTGGGACGACCGGGCGCCCGCCCTCGTGCGTCGCGCCGGGCCCAGGGTAAGCGCTTTCCAGCTCGCCGACTGGATCACCCCGCTGCCCGCGGGCGTCCTCACGGGCCGGGGCATGCCGGGCACCGGCTGCATCGACCTGCCGGCGTGGGTGTCCTATGCGGACTCGTCGGGCTACACCGGTCCGATCGAGATCGAGGTGTTCAACACGGAGGTGTGGGCCCGACCCGGTGCCGACGTGCTGGCCGAGGCGGTCGCCGGATTCCGGGCCGCGACGGCCGCGTCCACACCGTAGAACGGTCCTGGACTCCCATGCGCACGCGCCGGGAGCCCAGGACCAACCGTTGTGTCAGGACGAGGGCGGCTCGTCCTTGCCGGCCTCCTCCATCGCGTCGCCCTCCTCCTTGGTGCGGTGAACGGCACCGTCGGCGTGCTCGGCCGGGGCGTACACCGTGTACAGCACCAGGGGATTGGGGCCGGTGTTGATGAAGTTGTGCTTGCGGCCGGCGGGAACGACCACGAGGTCACCTTGAGCGACCTTCCGCTTCTCGCCGCTGACCAGCGCCTCACCGACGCCGCTCACGAACGTGAGGATCTGGTCGACCTCGTGGACCTCCTCGCCGATCTCACCGTTCGGCGGAACGGTCATGATGACGAGCTGGCTGTGCTTGCCGGTCCACAGCACCCGGCGGAAGTCCGCGTGCTGCTCGGCAACAGTGGCGATCGTGAAGTGCTCCATGGCCGACTCCTTACCCGTCGGCGGGCCAGGTCATGCCCGCTCGTCAAGTACCAGGTCACTCAGCCGCGGCCAGTGCTCCGCGGCCCATTCACCGAACTGCGTACCGGTCAGGCAGGCACACGCGAGACCGGCCACCGGGTCCACCCACAGGAACGACCCCGTCTGTCCGAAGTGGCCGAACGTCTCCGGCGAGTTGCGGCTACCCGTCCAGTGCGGGCTCTTGCCGTCGCGGATCTCGAACCCGAGTCCCCAGTCGTTCGACGCCTGCCGTCCGAACCCGGGCAGTACCCCGGACAACCCGGGAAACGCCACCCGGGTCGCCTCGTCGCGCAGGTCGGTGGCCAACGTGGGTGTCAGCAGTTCCGCGCCGAGCGCGGCAAGGTCGCTGATGGGACCGGTGACAGCGCGCGCCGGTGACCCGTCGAGCCGCGTACGCGTCATCCCGAGCGGGCTGAACACCTCGGCATCGAGGTACTCGGGAAAGGGCTTTCCCGCACGTTCGGCCACCAGCTCACCGAGCAGGTCGAAGCCCCGGTTGGAGTAGATGCGCCGCTTGCCCGGCTGGGCGAGCACACTGTCGTCCTCCGGCCCCACCCCGGACGCGTGTGCCAGCAGGTGCCGCACCGTGGCACCCGGCGGACCCGCCGGCTCGTCGAGCGAGACGTCACCCTGTGAGACGGCGATCTGCACCGCGAGCGCCGTGACCAGCTTGGTGACCGACGCCCACGGCATCGGCTCGTCAGGGCCCGTCCGCGCGATCTCACCGGTACGGTCGAGCACCACCACGGCGGCCTGCTCGACCGGCCATTCGCGCACTGAGTCCAATGCCCGCATGCTCCAACCCTATCGGCCCGGCGACCCGTCGACGGACTCGACCGCCCCGCTGACGCCCGACGGCCTCCACCGACGGCGGCCTTGCCCGGCCGGGCTGACGGTGGCCTTGTCCGGCCGGGCCGGCAGTGGCCTCGACCGTCCGCGCC